>JALOOM010000030.1 GCA_025454395.1 Elainella sp. Prado103 | reverse complement strand
GCAAATCAGGCAAATCAGGCAAATCAGGCAAATCAGCTTACTGGCGGCAGGATCGAGTGGTATCAGTTCAGATCAGGCAGTGCAAATTCTCAATCGTTCCAGGCAAAACGTAATTTTTCGGTATAAAAGTGCTTTTTGCTACGGTCTACCTCTGGCGATCGAAACAATCACTTGTCTATAATTGTTAAAATAACCTTAAGCTTTGGACAAGATGTTTGGATGTCTGACAACTACTATGGGCTAAAAATTGGTGTGGTAGCAGTGGGTAATCGATGGAGGTGGCAAGTCTTGCTGCCGATCGGAGTCACGGTTACTTCCAACCAACATTACCTCACCTGTGAGCAAGCTCTGAGCCAAGGCAAATTCTGGATTAATGCAGAAGGGGTTTTTAGTGCTCTTGATCTCTGGTTATTTGAACTCTGTAATCGCGGAGAAATTCAGCAGCAGGAATATGGCAGGCTGATGCAATCTGTGCTGCATGTGACGCGCCACCGATAATTGCTTGCAAGACTTTATAGGGATTTATATGGTGGATTGATATGGGCTAGGTCGCCATCAGCTCAATCATTGATACTTGATCATTGATACTTGATCATTGATACTTGCAGTCAAGCTTGGATTACTTCATAAATACCCGATGCCGTTAAGCTAAACGCAAACAATCGCATCCCTTTAACATCAATCACCCAATACTCAGAAATGCCCAAACTGGCATAGAGCTGCTTCTGCTCATCCAGGTCTAAACTCAGCGTTGTATTGGCAATTTCTCCTACCAGGTCGGGCTGACGATGCCGTGATAAATCAATCCGACGTGGCTCACCTGGCTGCCATTTGGGAATGTTTTCACCGCGATATAGAACTAGATCGGATGCACAGGCTTGCGTGTTTTTCTAAGGAGAGAGTCATGAGCAGGCACCAGGCAGGCTGGTACAATGATTTGGCTTTGATTTGGCTTTAAGTTTTATGGTAGCGCTCTATCACTGGTTTGTCTTACAAATTGCGGCTGGCTGAAATAAGATTAAAACAACCGAAAGATTGATGAATTTCAATCATTTTTAGGTCAATCTAGATGCAAATTGTAGATAAATATACTGAATCGATCGCTGATTAATATAGTTGAAAGCGCAAGAATGCTAAATTAACGGAGTGTTAAGAAAGTCACTCGATCAATACGGTTTATCTCTGTTTGTGTCATCAGATTTTGCGTTTCTAAAGTTTGTTTGATCTTTTCCCCATTTCTATTAGGCAGGCGTTATCTCATAGATCAATAGGAAACTCTTGTGGAGCCGTGCTAGGGGATTCAGAATCGCAGTCAGGTTTATCCGACCAGGACTGTCCAATCAGGACTATCTAACCAGTCTAACCAGTGCCATGCCCATTAGGTGGTGGCTTAAGGTGGCTTAAGGTGGCTGAAAGGGGTAAATCTTGAAGTGCGCCTGCGAGTCTGCTGGAAAGTAGCCCTGCTAGAAAATAGTACTGCGGTGATTTCATGCGATTTTGCCTAGCACCCTGTCTAGCCACCACAACACCTGTCTGGTTCATTTGAAGATGTAAGGAGCCTTCATGAAAATAGGGGTCGCTAAGGAAATTGAAATGGGAGAGCGCCGGGTGGCGTTGATCCCCGATGCTGTGGGTCGCTTAGTGAAGCAAGGGTTTGAGGTTTGGATAGAGGCAGGAGCCGGTGAAGGCGCTTTTTTTTCGGATGCAGCGTATGAAGCGGTGGGTGCGGTGATCGAATCTGATCCCGGGCGACTTTGGCATGAGGTGGATATTTTACTGAAGGTGAAACCCCCTCAACAACGAGAAAATGGGCAACATGAAATGGATTGGCTCCGATCGGGCAGTGTGTTGATCGGTTTTCTCGATCCGCTCGGTAGTCCCACCTTGATTCAACAGTTGGCCGATCGGGGTGTAACTGCCTTCAGTATGGAACTAATCCCTCGCATTAGCCGGGCTCAGAGTATGGATGCCCTGTCTTCCCAGGCCTCTGTGGCAGGCTATAAGGCGGTGTTGTTGGCTGCTGCGGCATCGCCTAAGTTTTTTCCCATGTTGACCACTGCGGCGGGCACGATCGCACCGGCTAAAGTGTTTGTGATTGGGGCGGGTGTAGCTGGGTTGCAGGCGATCGCCACGGCTCGACGATTAGGAGCCATGGTGGAAGCGTTTGATATCCGCCCTGCGGTGAAGGAAGAAGTCCAGAGCTTGGGGGCCAAATTTGTGGAAGTCAAGCTTGAGGAGGAAACAGTAGCAGCCGGTGGTTATGCACGTGAAGTGTCTGACATAGCGAAACAGCGGACTCAAGCGGCGATCGCTGAGCATGTGCAACTGGCAGATGTGGTGATTACAACGGCCCAGGTGCCAGGTAAGCAGGCTCCCCTACTGGTGACGGATGAAATGATCAGTACGATGAAGCCCGGTGCTGTGATTGTTGATTTGGCGGCAGAGCAGGGAGGGAATTGTGCAGGTACTGAGCCTGGTAAAGACATTAACCATTATGGGGTGACGCAAATTGGCCCGATCAATCTGCCTTCTGCTATGCCAATCCATGCGAGCCAGATGTATGCCCGCAACTTATTAACCCTGGTTCAGCATTTAGCCCCTAAACAAGCTTTGCAACTCGACTTTGCGGATGAGATTACTCGTGAAGCCTGTGTTTGCCATCATCAGTCTATTTGTAACGATCGTGTTCAAGAGCTGGTAACACAAGCCCTGCAAGTGCATTAAGTCGTGGATATTGAGATGTCAATTCATTCAGCTAAGGAGTGATCATGACCGAAGGTTTAATGACCGGAATCGTCGTCTTTGTGTTGGCGACTTTTATCGGAGTGGAAGTCATTAACAAAATTCCGCCCACGTTGCATACACCGCTGATGTCTGGTTCCAACGCTATTTCTGGTATTTCCTTGGTTGGGGCGTTGTTGGTTGCCGGAGAACAAAATTGGCATCTTTCGGTGATTCTCGGATTCATTGCAGTTGTGTTAGCGATGATTAATGTGGTCGGCGGCTTTCTCGTTACCGATCGAATGCTACAAATGTTCAAGAAAAAAGAGGTTAAAGCATGACTGAGTGGATTCCTTCGGCAATTCAAATTTGCTATCTGATTGCGGCCTCTTTATTTATTTTGGGCTTGAAACAGTTGGGTTCTCCAGCGACGGCTCGACGAGGTAACCTGCTGGGTGCGATCGGCATGTTGATCGCCATCGTAGCGACCCTGCTGGATCGTGAGATCCTCAACTACTCGACGATTTTGGTGGGCATGGTTTTAGGAAGTGCGATCGGTACCTTGATGGCACAAAGGGTCGAAATGACGGCCATGCCGCAGATGGTAGGTTTGCTGAATGGGTTTGGTGGGGCTGCTTCCGCCTTAGTGGCGATCGGCGAATTTTGGAAAGTGCTGGATGCTGGATTAGTGCCGCCACTGGATGACACGATTACGATCGTGCTCAGTGTTTTAATCGGTGGGATTACCTTCACGGGCAGTTTGCTCGCTTTTGCAAAGTTACAGGAACTGATGCCTGGAGCCCCGATTACCTTTCCAGCTCAGCAACCGGTTAACTTGAGCCTGCTCATTGGCTTTCTGGTTTGCAGTGTTTACTTGGTGCTCGATCCCACCAATACCACGGTTTTTCTGATCATGCTGGGCTTCTCCCTTGTGTTGGGGGTGTTGTTTGTGCTGCCGATCGGGGGGGCAGATACGCCAGTGGTGATCTCGCTGCTCAACTCCTTCTCTGGCTTGGCGGCAAGTGCGGCTGGCTTTGTGTTAATGAACAACATGCTGATCATTGCTGGGGCATTGGTCGGCGCATCAGGAATTATCCTGACCGAAATCATGTGTCGTGCCATGAACCGCACCTTGGCCAATGTGTTGTTTAGTGCCTTTGGCTCGAAGACGACCCTGAGCGCTGCGGGTGGGGCAGTACAGGATAAGACCGTTCGATCGATCGACGCGGAAGAAGGCGCAATGATGTTGGGCTATGCTCGATCGGTGGTGATTGTGCCGGGTTATGGTATGGCGGTGGCTCAAGCGCAGCACTCAGTTCGGGAATTGGCTGATCAACTCGAACGGTTAGGGGTGGAGGTGAAATATGCCATTCATCCGGTAGCGGGTCGAATGCCAGGTCACATGAATGTGCTGTTGGCTGAGGCGAATGTGCCCTATACCCAACTGTATGATATGGAAGATGTCAACCCGGAGTTTGAACGCACTGATGTGGCACTGGTGATTGGTGCGAATGATGTGGTGAATCCTGCGGCTCGCCATGATCACAGCAGTCCTATTTATGGAATGCCGATTCTGGAAGTGGATCGGGCAAAACATGCGATCGTGATCAAACGTGGTATGAATGCTGGATTTTCTGGGGTGGAGAATGAGTTATTCTACCAGGATAAAACGGTCATGCTATTCGGTAGTGCTAAAGACATGGTGGCGAAACTGGTGGGTGGTGTTAAGGAGCTTTAACGTAACTCCTCATCGGCTAACCCTTGAAGGATAGCAAGGCAGAGAAACAAAAAGGACAGGCTAGGGGATTAACTTCCGCTCTACCTGTCCTCATTTTTTCGCAATATTTTTAGCAATGGTGGGCGATCGAGCAAGTCAATCGGTAGTCTAATGATTCATTACTGGATCAATGACTAAACGCTCTGCTTGCTATGGGGTGAGTCAGTTGGCTCTAGTTCTAGTTCTAGTTCTAGTTAAGATTCACTTTTACCACTTTTTTGCGTTCGTCTTCCCGTTTTGGCAATGTGAGTGCTAAAATACCATCTTTGTATTCAGCCTGGACATTTTGGTTGTCGATCGGGGTAGACAGGGGAATCACTCGTTGGAATCGACCGTAGCGGAACTCACTTCGCATCACACCACCATCTTCAACGTTGGTTTTGGATTGCCGCTCGCCGCTAATGGAAACCGCATCACTGGTGACTTCTACATTTAGGTCTTTGGCTTCCAGTCCGGGCACTTCTAACCGTAGATGGATCGCCTCTTCAGTTTCTTTGACTTCTGCGGCTGGGACAAATGCCATACCTGGTTCGCGACGGGTGCTGGGCGCTAACACGTCATCAAACAAACGGTTCATTTCACGTTGAAGCGCATCAATTTCATGGAAGGGCTGCCAGCGCATGAGTGCCATACCGATGACCTCCTTTGATTGCTTTTGAAACGATTGACCCTTACATTCACTAGAATAGCGAAGCTGAGCGATCGACAGGTTCGGTTTTGGATACCTGAAATATCGCACTTCCCGAACCGGAAGCATAAAAAGTCAATAACTGGCGAATTTACGATTCTGTATAGGACTGGCAGACGGTGCCTCAACGATTTCGGCAGCGCTTTGAACCTTGTTGCTGCGGGAGAAATTTGCTGCCAGTTGGTTAGTAGTTGGTTAGCAGTTGGCTGGCAGCTCGGTTCCAAGTCTGCCTCTAAACGGGTTGGTAGGCGGTTTCAACGTAGCTTAAAATCTTACGAATCCGGTTCTCCCAGGAAAACTGTTGCACAAATTCCATACCCCCGGTATAGCCTGTGGTGCGGCGTGGATGGGTCGTTAAAACTTGTTGAATGCCTTGGGCAAGTTGAAGCGGCTGATCCGGCTCACACCAGCCTGCGATTACACCAGAGGCTTGGAACGGCATCAACGGTGGAATTTTGGTGGCCACAATCGGAGTTCCCGATGCCATATATTCAAAAAATTTCAGGGGTGAGGTGTAGGTGGCTTCTTCCGTCAAACGATGAGGATGGACTAGCACATCAGCCGCTTGCAGCAAACTCACAAGTTGATCGTGGCGCAGGTAACCTAAAAATTGGACATTCTCGACTTGATGATCGATCGCGAACTGGCGATAGGTTGCAACTTGAGTGTCGTTACCTCCTGCAAAGACAAACTGGACGCTGGGCAGTAGTTTGGCTGCTTCGATCAGTAGATCTACGCCCTTAAAAGAATATAATCCACCTGAATAAACGGCTAAATATTGATGTTGGGTTAATAACTGGTTACGCCAAGCCTCGGCTGCAACTGGATGACGGGTTAAAAAAGCTTGATTGAACCCATTGTGCAAGGTGACAACTTTGTCGGGGGGCATTCCCTGTTGGATCATGCTCTCTCGCACGGTATCTACAACGGTGATGGCGATTTGGAACAGAGGATGCTGAACGATCTCTGGTTCAAAGGGCTTGGCTTCGTGATGATGATGTTCATAAATGGCGGGAATGCCCGATCGAACTGCGGCTTTAACGAAATTCCAATCACGAGTGTGAACAATTTTAGTATTTCTGCGAATATGAACTGGAAAATAATATTTGGAAATAATCGTACTAGGATGGGTAAAGGTATTTTTATGGTGATCGCTCAACCAGGGGATCGGCAGTGCTGCTACTTGGAGCCGATCTTGCAGATTATAAAATTGCTTCAGTTCAGGGGTTGGCGGTTGGGGGCAAAATGGATGTAACCACTCCAGTGGATTGCGGCTATTGGGGCGCAAATAGCCTAGAACGGCTGAATACCCTAAATTGGCGGCGGCATTGGCACAGTTTGCTACTTGAACTAGATCGGCTCGTGGTTGGGGCAGGGCATTGCGGGTGAAGAACAGATAGTGTTTCATGGTTGGTAAATTAGAGTCACGGTAGCTCAGAAGTCATGCTATTTTCAGGGGTTCACGGTTGCTCAACAAGGCTAATCAGCAGGGCTCAGGTGGCTTAAAACAATCCTACGGTGGCGATCGGCTGGGTCGATTGGGTGGCTTCCAGGGTAGGAGCGACAGGAGTAACCGACTCTTTCTCCAGGAGTTCCAGAGTTTTCAAGAGATGGAGGGCTGAGGTATAGGCTTCCTCAGTGAATTCCTGTTTTTCTTCGGGTTCATCTAAAGCATCATTTACTAATAAGCTGAGGGCACCCACCAGGCTGCTGAGCAGAGAGCGGACTTCGTAGGAAACGCGGGCTAATTGGGGTTGCTGCAAGTCGGTGCGCGAGTGGGATAGATCCGTCAGTTGCATTTCACACAACCGCGTGTAGTAACCATTCTGGGCAATCAGTTGGGCATGGGTTCCCAGTTCTACCACCCGACCCTGATCCATGACGGCGATTTGATCGGCTTTTTTGACGGTGGAGAGGCGATGGGCGATCACCAATGTGGTGCGATTTCGACTCAAATTCTCGATCGCTTCCTGCACTAATCGTTCGGAAACCGTATCCAATGCACTGGTGGCTTCGTCTAAAATGAGAATCTCTGGATTCTGCACCAAGGCTCTCGCGATCGCCAGTCGCTGCCGTTGGCCGCCCGAAAGCATCACCCCTCGATCGCCAATTTGGGTTTCGAAGCCTTGTGGCAACTGCATAATAAAGTCGTAGGCGTTGGCCTGTTTGGCGGCTGTGATAATTTGATCGTCGGTGGCAGTGGGACACCCGTAGGCGATGTTTTCTCGCACGGTAGTATTAAATAAGAAGGTATCCTGGCTGACAATGCCCATCGATCGCCGCAATGTCCGAAAGTCTAAGCTGCGTAGATCTTGCCCATCGATCAAAATTCGCCCGCCGGTCGGGTCGTAAAAGCGGGGCAGCAGATCGGCCAGGGTGGATTTTCCAGCCCCCGAAGCTCCCACCAGCGCTAAGGTTTGGTTGCGGGGTAGGTAAAGATCGATCGATTTCAGCACCTGTTTTTTCTGCCCTGGATAGGAGAAGCTGAGCTGCTGAAAGTGGATCCCTTCTTGTAGGGAGGTGAAAGGCACGGTGCCGTTGACCATGAAGGATTTGTTATCTCGGCGCAGGAAGTCGCGGGCAATTTCCAGGCTGGGGGAAATGTTGGCGAATTGGCTGCGGGCTCCATTGAGCTGGGCAATTAAGGGCAGGGTTCTAAATAAGACAAATAAATAAGTTAGTAAAACGGTGGAAAAGGCTTCAATCTGCTGGCTGAGGAATAGGCGGCTAATGAACACAATGCACAGCAGGGCGACAATGCCCGTTACTTCACTGACGGGTTCGATCAGGGCGGAAGTGGCTTGCGATCTAAACTCAGCCTGTTCCCGTTTCAAAATATACTGATGAATTTTTTCATATTCGGCTTGCTCATTGGCGGTCGATCGCACCAAGCGCATTCCTGAGAGCAAGTCTAAAACGGCAGTGGAATAATGGCGTGAGGTTTCCGAGAGCTGTTTACCAAAGAGTTTAGAGCGAGCAATGCTGTATTGATTGACGAAAGCAACCACTGCTAGCAAGCCGGTCGTCAGGATTGTGAGCTGCCAACTCATGGAGAGAAGTAAGCCGATAAATACCAGGGCTGTAATCGCAATTGTGACTGTGCGAGTAATCGTGCTAATTGCGCTGGCTGCCCGTGAGACTTCGTTATTTAATCGATTGATAATATCCCCAATTCCCATGTTGACATAATATTCAATGTCAACTTCAAGCAACATTCGCAGCCCCTGATTGCGGAGATCGTTTGCCGTAGCGCGTTTGAGGATGCCTGCTACGAGAGCATTGCTGTAAGCGGCAGCATTCTTTAGGACAATCATCAGCAAAATTGCTCCGGTCATGAGCAGTTGGTTGTAATCGCCAGAGCTACTTTGGAAAGGGCTAAGGAGAGCTTGAATGACAGGAGGTGCCCCTTTGGTGGCGATCGACTGCCCTAGAAAACTCAGTAAGACTGGAATAATCAGGGCAGTGCTAATACCATTAAATAATGCTCCAGAAAATCCAAAAAGAATGTTGAGGATGACAAGGCGTGGATGCCGCTTAGCTAAGTTAATCAGCAAATAACGGGAAGACATGCGGGCGCTCCGAGACAACAAGGATAAATAGGAGAGTGGCGGCGGGAAGGATAGCGCGATCGATAAAAAACTCAATTCATTCCAGATGTAGAATTCCCGAAAACCCCAGTCTTGCACCAAAGGGGCGATCGAGTTCTAGGTGCAAGATGAACCGTAACACCGCTCTAGGTTGGGATCACGGTTGCTAAAACTTGAGCGAGATTGGCTGCCATGGTTTCAATGCTGCAATACTCAATGCATCGCTGTCGGGCTCGCTGTCCTTGTTGAGTGGCAACCGTCGGGTTAGCAAAGATCTGTTCGATCGTGGTCGCCAGTTGATCGGGTGAGCCTGGATCGACCAGATAGCCTGTATCCGCCAGAATCTTGGGGATATCTCCAACGCGGGTGGCCAGAATGGGTTTGGCCATGGCCATGCCATCCGTGAGTTTTAACGGAAATTGGGCCTGAGCGGCGGCAGAATCGCGCTGAGGAACTACGATCACATCTGCGGCGGCAATCACTTCCGGCATTTGGTGGTGAGGAATTTTAGGCAGCTTTACGATCCAGCGTCCCCATTGGGAGAGCAACTGCTGGTCATAATCATCGTAGGGGCTACCGCCCACAATTACGAGGCGTAAGTTAGGCTGATTCAATCGATCGAGTGCCATTAGGACATCTTCAACCCCTTTGTAGGGACGGGGAGCCCCCGGAAACATCAGGATCCGGTAGTCAGACAGACCATATTGCTGCTTGATCGATCGACCAGTGACCCGCTGCGGATCGAATAGGGAGACATCTTTGCCGTTGGGAACGTAGGCACCCCCAAAGCGGTTCTGGAGAAATTGGGTGTGGGTGGTGATGGCATCAGCCTGGCAGATCCACCGCTCCAGCCAACCTAAATAAAGGGGATGATCCGGTTGTCGTAATGCCCCGTTCGCTTTTCCGAGATCTCTGAATAACTGCTTAGGAGTCGGTTGGTAGCGCCATTGATCGCCCCCATGCCAGCTCAACTCCCAGTCATCGATATCCAGTAATAGCGGACGCTTGGTGTGCCAGCGATCGAGTAACCCCACGCCGAAACTGCTGGGTTTGGGTTTGTAAGCATAGAGAATATCGCCGTCAATCTGCTGGCGTAGTTGCTGAATGGACTGAACGAAGGAAGGGTAGGTGCTGCCAACTACAGTTTTGATCGGCAGTTCTGGAGTGGATTGTACGGCTGGTGCGCCATCGCAGGTAAATCCAACCAGCTCGACGGGGTAGCCAATCTGCTGTAAAGCCTGAGCTAATAGGAACGGACGGACTGCCCCTCCCCAACGCCCAGCCCCACTACTGGATAGATCGCTGACCAGGATCGAAATTTTAGGAGCAGGGATCGGGCCAGCGAAGGGCTGGGAGGATAGGGATAATGACAGACTCATAACTTCAGATGGTTACTGGCTCATAAAGGGTGATCAACGCCCCTGGGTTGCCTGCTGGCGACTTCCATGCCATATTCTCTCTTCATGTCATGGGTTGAATAGGGGCATTTGTAGAGTTCCCCTAACCTGGAGTTGCGCAACAGCACCCTGGCCGGTTGCTGCTTCATCTAGTTGTGTTTAATCTAGTTGCTGTTTCATCTAATCTCCCGTTTCTAATCGACCAGTTTGAGGCGACCGATCTGCACATAGTCCAGTACCCGGTTAATTTGGCAGCGATCCCGATCGGAGAGGTGATAGTCAGCCAAAATAGTAGTTGTCAGATGCATATAGTCGCGACGGCTTAACTTCCCGGTTGCCAAAATTTGCTGCATGAAAGATTGGATTGATGCGACTGAGTGATTTTCAATTTTCCATACCATAGTGTATCCCTCCAAATATTGCGGGATGATTTCGTTCAGCTATATTTAGCCGTCGCTCATTCATCTCCTGTTGTTGTCCAATATGCCCTGGCTGCCACGAAGGAAGTATGATGAATTTTGTGAAAAATCAGCAAATTCTTGGGCTGACTCATAGGCAAAATTTAGTTCGATCGCCATGCCAAAAATACGGATCAGCTCTCCGTATTTTCCGGATTTTTTAATGGCTTTCAGAAGGATGCATTCCTGAGCCGCACCCATCATAATCAGTAGGGAGTAACCAGCATGAGCATGAAGACTGACTATGAAGATCCATCGCCTCCCAGCCCTGTCAGATAACTATGTGTTTCTCCTGCATGATCCCCGGCATCAGATTGCCGCTGTCGTGGATCCAGCAGAAGCCACTCCTGTGCTGACTCAACTCCAAGCGCTATCTGCTCAATTGGTTGCCATTTTCAACACGCATCATCATGGCGATCATGTGGGAGGGAATGCTCGTTTGCTGCATCACTTTCCGGAGGCGATCGTACATGGGGGAGCGGTTGATCGGGGGCGCATCCCAGGACAGCAGGTGTTTTTACAGGAAGGAGATCAAATCCAGTTTGGCGATCGACATGCTCAGGTGTTTTTTGTCCCAGGGCATACTCGCGCCCATATTGCCTACTATTTCCCGCCCCATCGCGAAGCGGAAACCGGAGAACTGTTCTGTGGAGATACTATCTTTGCAGGTGGCTGTGGGCGTTTATTTGAAGGCACACCGCATCAGATGGTTGATTCCCTGACTAAGCTGCGCAACTTGCCTGATCAAACGCGAGTTTGGTGTGCGCATGAATATACTTTGAAAAATCTTCAATTTGCCCTGAGTGTTGATCCCGATAACCCGCAGTTGCACCAGCGTTATCAACGGGTGACTCAGATGCGCCAGCGATCGGAATCAACAGTGCCCTCGCTGTTGGGAGAGGAAAAGCAAACGAATCCTTTTTTGCGTTGGGATCAACCAACTTTGCAACATCGAGTGAAAAGCATGGATCCGATCCAAACCTTTGCCCGATTACGGGGTATGAAAGATCAGTTTTAGTAGGGTTTTAGAGGTTGAGGGCTTGGGTGAAAATTAGCTCAAATTCAGCTCTACGATGACTGGTGTATGATCGCTGGGCTTTTCCCAGGTGCGGGGGGTTTTATCGATTACGCAGCCGATCGCGACAGGACTGAGCTGGGGGGATAGATAGTGGTGATCGATCCGCCAGCCCATGTTGCGCCGGAAAGCTGCCGCTCGGTAATCCCACCAGGTAAATTGTTCAGGTTCTTCGCTAAATTGGCGAAAGGTATCGACAAATCCCAGTTCCAAAATGGCTTGTTGTAAAGCGGTTCTTTCCGCAGGCGAGGCCATAATGTGATTCGCTTTCCCGGTGGGATTGTAGATATCGCGATCCTCAGGCGCAATGTTAAAATCCCCACACACCAGCACATGGGGTGATTGCAGCAGCAGGGTTTGCAAATAATCACGGAGCATTGACAGCCATCGCAGCTTATAGGCATACTTTTCACTACCGACTTCTGATCCATTGGGGACATAGAGATTCACGATCTGTAAATTGTCCCACCGTCCGCTAATCACTCGCTTTTGTTCATCGAGTTCTCCGACGACTGCTTCTCCAACGATCGATCCCACGACAGGGGCAAATCCGGCGCGTACTTCTTCTAGAGGAGCGCGACTAATCAGGGCTACGCCGTTATAGGATTTTTGCCCTGAATAGTAAACTTGATAGCCGATCGCTTCAATCGCCGATCGCGGAAATTCCTGATCTGTCACTTTGGTTTCCTGAACACAAAGCACATCGACCGGATTTGCCCCTAGCCATTGCACCACATGGTCAAGGCGAGAGCGGATTGAATTGACATTCCAGGTTGCAATTTTCATGAGCGTTTGAGCGATCAGAAGATTTTTTGCCAGCCAGGTGGACAGGTCGGTTTGAAGTTCAAACCCTGCTCACCACCGGGATGAAATTACCCATGTGGGTACTGACGAGACTAGGGTGCATCAGTCTAACTAGGGATAGACAAACTTATCATTAAATAGGGTTGAGTCATGCCATCTGCTCAGAATAATTCTGCAAACAATCAAAGAAAACCTGCTGCCGCTCGTCCCTGTCAGCATCGAGGCGAGTTTGCTCCAAGTGTGGAGCGCGTAAGCCTCTGGCGAAGCCTTCTCCCGGTTGAGGAACTGGGCTGAGAGCTGAACTGGGGACTGGGAACTGGGAACTGGGAACTGGGGACTGGGAACTGGGGACTGGGAACTGGGGACTGAAGATGGGAAGACGTTAGCCCCCATTCGCTTCCCACTAACCCACAATGGTGATGAAAGGTTTCTCTCGGTTGCTTAGTTTGATGAGTGATTCCCAATTCATCAGCCGAATATTGGGCTCGGCTAGTCTATGGGCAGTGTTATGCCTCATTTCGGCGTGGCGCATGGCGGCAGGGGCGATCGGCATCGCCGTTCTCAGTACGGTGCTGATTGGCGATCCATGGGTGGAAGGCGCATGGGCCCAGATCCAGCCCGATCGCACCTTACCCCAGTCTTCTCAGGTCAGACGATCGGGTAATCGCACTGCTATCACGGGGGGCACCCAACGGGGAAGAAACCTGTTTCATAGTCTACGGCGGTTTTCGATTCAGTCTGGCGAAACTGCCAGTTTTCAAATGATGGATGACTCGGTAACTCGTGTGTTTGTGCGGGTGACGGGTCGAGAAATCTCCCGTTTGAACGGCACACTGGAGGTGTTGGGGGTCAACCAACGAGTCAGTGGAGCCGACTTTTTTTTGCTAAATCCCAATGGAATCCGGTTGGGCCGGAATGCGGTGCTCCGACTCGGTGGCTCATTGATGGCGACTACAGCCGATCGGGTAGAGTTTGCTGATGGCACGCGCTTCAGTGCAGTGCAGCCCCAATTGCATGGGTTGTTGACGGTCAGTGTGCCGCGTGGGTTGCAGTTTAGCGATCGTTCGATCCGAACTGGGGGGCAGATTACGGTGCGAACGGGTTTGCTCCGATCTGATCTGGCGCGAGATCCGGTACAGGGGGGTGAAACCTGGGCCTTGATTGGCGGTGAGGTCAATTTTACCAATAGCCTGCTAGAAACAGTGGGCGATCGGTTGGAGATTGGTAGTGTAACTGCAGGACGAGTTGAACTGATCCCGCTGGATTCAGGGTGGCAGGTGGATTATGGTGATCTACGGCGGTTTGGGAAGATCCGGTTGAATAATGCCTTTCTTATCACCAGTGGTGATCGGGGGGGCGAGATTCAGCTCCAAGGCGGGCAGATTGGGTTAGATGGGTTTTCCACGATTACCTCCTCCGCCCAGTCCCAACCTGGCAGTGATCTGACGGTGCGAGCAACCCAATCGCTGGAAGTGGCGAATGGCAGTACCCTGGCAACGCTCACGGATAGTAATCAACCCGCAGGTCAGGTGAATATTCGTACGGATCGGTTGGTGATTCGAGATGGAGGACGGATTGGTTCTTCGACGGGGAGCCAACGGGGTAGGGGGGGGGATGTGCGCGTGGTTGCCCGATCGATTACGCTCAGTGGAATCTCTCAGGATCGCGGCGATCCCCTCAGTTTACTTTTCACGCAATCTCTGGGGCAGGGTAACGCAGGCAATATGCAAATTCGCACTGAGCGGCTGCAAGTGCTGCCTGGCGGACAAATTAGTGCCACCACGTTTGGCAGCGGAAATGCGGGCAATATGCAAATTCAAGCCACGGAGATTGATTTGGTCGGTTTGGTATTAAACAATGGGCGGTTGTTGTTAGTCAACGACTTGCCCGTATCCGGAGGATTGTTTGTAGGAACCGATTTAGATTCAGTGGGGAATGGGGGGCGGTTGACGATCGAAACCGATCGCTTGAGAATTCGGGATGGTGCAATTTTGCAGGCTACGACGTATGGATCAGGAAATGCGGGACAGATCGAAATTCGGGCCCGTGACTCCATTGTGGTGCAGGGTCGATCGGAGCAGGGCAGGATTCCGGCCCGGATCGCAGCGACATCGGGTGGAATTCGAGAATTTAGTAACCGTCGATCGCGGCAAGCAACCGGGCGAGGGGGGGATTTAACTATCCATACCCCTGCTTTGACGGTGGAGTCGGGGGGAGTGATCGCAGTCAATAGCTTAAATCCAGAAAGCCAGGGAGCCGGTACAATGCGGATTCAAGCCGATCGGGTCTGGCTGGATCAACAAGGATCGTTGAATGCACAAACGGAATCCGGCAACCGAGCAGAAATTAATTTGCAAGAGGTTGACTTCTTGTTCTTGCGGCGAAATAGTAAAATCTCAACCTCGGCTGGGTTACTGCAAGGGGGAGGAGATGGGGGCAATATCCGGATTGACACGGGTTTTATGTTGGTGGCTCCTGCCGAAAATAGCGATATTGATGCCGATGCTGGACAAGGGGACGGGGGCAGTATTGACATTGCTGCACAAGGAATTATCGGAATTACCGATCGCAACCAGCGAACTCCGAACAGTGATGTCACTGCGACATCGGGATTTGGGGTGGCGGGTGAAATTAGCCTCAGTACGCCAGCGATCGATCCCACGCGGGGTATTGTCGAGTTGCCCAGTACCCCCGTGGATGCAGCCCGGCTGATTGCGCAAGGCTGTCGGGCTCGTAGTCAAATGGCGACGGCTGATGATCTCGGCGAATTTTTGATCACAGGTCGAGGCGGACTGCCTGCTACACCGGCTGATCTGCGCAGTAATGCCCCGGTGTTTACTGATTGGGTAAGGCTGCCTGCTGGATCGGGTACAGCACCTTCGGATCAATCAGAACGACCAGAGGGATCGAGTCAACTAGGATCAGTCATGCCAGAGAGCCCAGAAATATCGGAGATACCAGAGACATCAGGAATATCAGGAATATCAGAGAGCCCAGAAATATCAGACACATCAGAGACATCAGGAATATCAGGAATATCAGAGAGCCCAGAAATATCAGACACATCAGAGATGCCAACCTTACCGGCAACATCAGCCTTACCAGCCACTCATTTGCCTACCTTCGATCGACCGATCGTGGAAGCCCAAGGTTGGACTCAGGATGATCAGGGTCGGATAATGCTGGTGGCTCAAGCCGCGCATCCCGTTCCGAATGCCCCTACTGTCAATCTGGCGGATTGTGAAACCTAATTGTGAAACCTAGCCGTGAAACCTGGCGGCTTTGGCTCGCTAAGATTGACCAGTCAACCTGGAGGAGTGGGATCGTGGTTAGACCGATGATTAAATCGATCGTTCTAGGTAGCTTTTTGACGATCGGTAGTGTTTATCTTGTTGTCCAAGCGTTAAGACCATTTCGGCATCAAGCTGTGACTCCATCGATCGAGGTGAGGACTGCTCCTGAGGCTGCGGGTGGGGTTGAGACGAGCATTCCGGCGGACAGTGCTGCGTCGCTGACCAGCCAGCCTGAATTACGCTATCGGGTCGATCGGTTATCTCGTAGTCAGGTGCATCGCTTGCAGATTCCGATCGATCGGTTTGAGGTGGTGCCTGCGGTGTCGGAAACCACGGCTTTACCCGAAGTGTTTGCCCAAATGCCTCAGGTGCTGGCGGTGCTGAATGGGGGCTTTTTTGATCCACACAATCAGCAGACGACTTCTTATATCCGGTTGCAGGGGCAATTGGTGGCCGATCCAGCTCAGAATGATCGTTTAATGCAAAATCCGGATTTAGCGACCTATTTGGATCGGATTCTCGATCGCAGTGAGTTTCGACGCTATCAGTGTGGATCCAATCTCCGCTATGACATTGCCCGTCATCGAGCTGCAATTCCGGATGGCTGTGAATTGTTGGAGTCGCTAGGGGCTGGGCCTCAATTGCTGCCTGAATTCACCGCTGAAACGGAAGGATTTCTGGCGATGGATGACACTGGGACGATCGTCCGTGATGCTCTGGGCAGTCAGCAACCGAATGCTCGAACTGCGATCGGGATTACAGCGACGGGAGATCTGCTCTGGGTGATGGTGGCACAACAGCCGGAGGTAGCTGAGTCTGGAATGACGTTGCTAGAGTTAACGGATTATCTACGGCAACAGGGGGCTGTGAAAGCGATGAATCTTGATGGAGGAAGTTCCTCGGCGCTGTGGATTGCTGATTATCTGAGAGCGAATCCTATTACATTGAATTATATGTCTACGGATAGGTTACTGTCTGTGGACACGGCTATCTCTGGCATAACTATCTATGGACGTTATCGCGATAGAGATGCGATCGTTCGTCCTGTCAAGTCAGTTCTACTCCTGAAGCCGCGAATTTAAAGTGAATTTAAGCAGTCTTCTCTATTGTCTGAACCTGCGACGCTCGCTACGAAACCGAATGTATTCAGACAGAAACGCCAAAAAGCCTGAAACCAAAATCAAAATGACGCTCAAGGCATTAATATCTGGCTTAACTCCCGTTTTCACACGGCTGAAAATCTCCATCGGCAAAGTGTTGGCTCCGTCACCTGCGGTAAAGCTAGCAATTAACAAATCATCCATGCTCAGGACAAACGCCAGCAAACAGCCAGAGAAGATGGCGGGCATTAATTCGGGCAGGAGGACTTTCATGAAAGCCTGTAACGGAGTCGCGCCTAAGTCTAAAGCAGCTTCTTCTAAATGGGGATTCAGTCCCGTTAAACGAGTCGAAACAACGACTGCAATGTAGGCTAAACAAAAAACAATATGAGCAGCAATGATCGTCCAAATGTTGAGGGACAGCCCAATGGAAACTAAAAATACCAGTGTGGCAACGGCGATCGCAATATCTGGAATAATTAACGGTAGATAGGAAATGCCTCGATATAAGCCTTTGCCTGGAAAGCGATATTTGGCTAATCCTACTGCCATCATGGTTCCTAGCACGGCAGAAACTGCCACCGCAGTGAAGGCAACTCGTAAACTATCTAACAGAGCAGATTGAATACGACTATCGTTCAATAAACTCACATACCAGCGCAGACTAAACCCACCCCAATTGGCGCTAAATCGCTCCGCATTAAAGCTGTAAAACGCCAGGATCAAAATGGGAATATACATAAACCCATACATTAGCAGTGTGACCACAAACTGCCAGGAAAAGCTGGGTTTTGCAGCAGAGGGGGCAATGTTCACAAGTGCTCCTTAGGTGTTGGGATATCAAATAGTTGAGACATCCGGAGGGCGGAACTAGGACTGGGCTGCATTGCGATCACCATATTTAATCAGGAGGGCAATCGCAACACTGACCGCAAAAATTAAAATTAGACTGAGGCTGGAACCAAACCCCCAGTTGCGAAAGCGGAGAAATTGATCGTAAATCAGTCGAGATAGGGTCATGCTGGGTGGGCCGAGCAGATCGGGTACGACAAAGTCACCCAGGCTAGCAATAAAAACCAGTAGCCCGCCTGCTGCAATTCCGGGTAAAGTCTGTGGCACTGTAATTTTCCAAAATGCCTGTTGAGGAGTGGCTCCCAAATCGGCGGCGGCTTCTAATAAGCGCCGATCGAGCTTCTCCAACGAGGCGTAGAGAATCAGCACCATGTAGGGTAGAAAGCTATAGGCCATGCCAATCAATACGGCGGGGCTGCGGTATAACCAATCTTGTCCCGGTAGCCCGATCGCCCCTAAAAGAGAATTGAGCAACCCGCTGGGGCGCAGGATCGTGATCCAGGCATAGGCCCGTAATAGAGAAGAAGTCCAAAGTGGCAAGATGAACCCAACGAGCAGCAGGTTCCGCCACCGTTTAGGGGCTTTGATAGCGATCCAATAAGCAACTGGAAACCCCAGTAATAGACAAGCGATCGTGGCTCCGGTGGCAAAATAGAGTGATCGCAACACCACTTGCAAATAGACAATCTGGAAAATCTGCAAATAGTTGCCGAGCCCGTAGCCGCCCGCAGGCTGACCCAACCGAAAGCCTGGGATCAAGCTGAGTTCCAGGATCAGCACGGTGGGAACGACCAAAAGCATCACCAACCATAGGCCGGAAGGTGCCAGCAATAGGAAGGGTTGGAGCAGCTTGGTTAAATGGCGTTGCCAGCCAGGGTGAGCGGGAGCGGGTGGCTCAACGGTAGAAGAACTGATTGCCATGGCATGAAAAACGAGATGAAAACCCTAGCATGGGAAACGGCTGCATCTGAACACATCCGCATCCTATTAGAATTGAATAGCAAGATTAAGAACTGGTTAATTGAGTCCAGTAACGCTCGTAGAGATCGGTGATCGCCTGGGGAACTGGGGCAATGCCTTCCGATTTGGCCAAGATGGCCTTGGAAGGGAAGAGATTTTGATCTTGCTGTAAATTGGTTGGCAGTTTTTCAAACGCAGCTTCATTGGGGGTGGCAATCTTTAAGCGTTCCACCATCTTGGCAGAATTTTCTGGATCGAGCATGTAGTTGAGCCATTCATAGGCTGCATCGACATTGGGGGCGGTTTTGGGGATCACCATGGTATCCGTCCACAGGGATGAGCCGGTTTCCGGTACAATATATTGCAGGTTGGGGCTCTCCTCGATCAAATAAATGGCATCTTGGGAATAGGCCATTGACACGGTGAGATCTCCACTCGCTAACTGATCCTCCCAACCATTGGTGATAAAAGAAGCGATCGCAGGCTTCAGTTTCAGCAATTCGTTGTAGGCGGCCTCAATCTCGGCGGGTTTGGTGGAGTTGAGGGAATATCCCAAATATTTGAGGGTGGCTCCCATCACCTCTCGCACGTCATTAATCAAGGTGATTCGTCGAGACAGTTGATCGACATTTTGCCAGATATAATCCCAACCTTTAATGGGATCGCTGACTCGCCCTGGATCAAAAATTAAGCCTGTGGTACCCCAAACTACGGGCATACTATGGGCATTGCCTGGGTCATAAACCGGATCTTGCCACTGCGGTAGCCATCGATCGGTTCCTTGCAGGCGGGATTGATCAAGTGGGGCTACCATCTCATCAGCGATCATCTTTTCCACCATGTAGTCAGAGGGATAGATGATGCTGTAGGCTTTACCTCCACCCCCCTGCATTTTGGTGAGCATGGTTTCGTTGGAGTCAAAAGTATCGACGACGACTTGAATGCCGGTGCGATCTTGAAATCCTCGCAGCAACTCATCGTCGGTATAGTTGGCCCAAGTATAAATATGTAGGGTTTTGTTCGCGGTTGAATTGGTGGGTGAACTCGCGGGGCTTGATCCAGCATTTGAAAGATTGCGGGCGCAGTTTGACAGGGCTACCCCAGATAAGGCAGCCGCAGAAAATTGCAAAAAATGCCGTCTGCTCGTAGCAGAACCTAAAGACGCACGATGCAGCAGTCGGGAATTGCGCAGATTAGTCGGAGGCATTGGCTCCTAGCTCCTACTGGATAACCTACACCCTTCAGAATAGCGAAAGGTGCGACAGACAACTACTTTTCGGGGCTACGAGCGGGAAGGGCTAAACCATCGATCGCCTGCCAATAGACCTGCACTGACGAGTCGAGATTGGGTAGCTCCCTTGATCGATTGGGCTGCATCACGGTTACCGTCTCGCCACTGCTTAACTCCACAACGTAATGCACATGGGTGCCCAAATACATGACATTTTTGAGGATGCCATCACAACAGTTGAGGGGAGTATCTCCTGCTGGACTGCCAACTTGAATTTTTTCTGGCCGCACGCTCACCACCACCTCCGTAGAGGGAGACTCGATCCAAGAACTGCTTGGCTTTACCCACAGCTTGAGTCCATGATGGGTGGTGATCTGAAGATGGGGCTGCTGCGATGATTCGACCCGGCCTTGAAATAGATTGGTGTCGCCAATAAAATCAGCGACAAAAGCGGTCTGAGGATGTTCATAGATTTCGCTGGGAGAACCGATCTGCTCGATCCGCCCTCCATTCATGACTGCGATGCGATCGGATAAACTCAAGGCCTCCTCTTGGTCATGGGTAACCATCACAAAGGTTACTCCCAGTTCTCGATGTAGGGTAGACAGTTCCATCTGCATTTCTTTGCGGAGCTTCAGATCGAGCGCGCCTAAAGGTTCATCTAGAAGCACCACGGTCGGACGGTTCACCAATGCTCTAGCGAGCGCCACTCGCTGTTGTTGCCCCCCCGAAAGTTGGGCTGGATAACGACGCGCAAATCCCTCCATTTTGACGAGTTGCAGTGCTTCGCGAACCCGCTGCTGAAGTTCAGATTTATGGCAGTTTTGCAACCGCAGCCCAAACGCAATGTTGTCCCAAACGGTCATATGACCAAACAGGGCATAGCTTTGAAACACAGTATTAACGGGACGACGATAGGGAGGTACGTTCAACATAGACTTGCCTCGCAGCAGCACTTCCCCACCCGTGGGTTCTTCGAAGCCTGCGATCATGCGCAATGTGGTGGTTTTGCCACAGCCAGAGGGGCCCAGAATGCTAAAGAATTCGCCTTGACGAATCTCTAGATCGATCCCGCGAACGGCTGTTTCCCCGTTGAATACCTTAAAGACTTTCCGAAGTTCAACATCGAGCTTGGTATCGGTGTCAGAAACATTTCGCGGCTGAGTAACGGTCTGAGACATAATCAGCAAATTCCCTGAGACTCGGTTGGTAGAATAGCGACATCAAGGCAGCGCGTTGGGTAGCCTGTTTTGTCCCTTAGCATACCCCGATCGAATTCGGCTGACAATTTCTAGGGTGTTTTCTATGGCATTTCTCATCCTGGGGGTTGTCATTATTTCAGTTGGAACCCCGTTGAGACCCCGTTGAGACCCCGTAAATGTCCAGTCATTTTCTGCAGCGGAGATGGCAAATGGAGATGGCAAATGGAGATGGCAAAGTTGATCACGGGCAATTCGATGCAAACCACCCTATAGTAGAAAGCTGAATCGTCAAACTTGCTCCCTGGATTGTCTTCAATCATTTAGTTCAGTCATTTAGTTTAGCTATTCTGCGCCGATCTATGACGCTCACCCAGAACTCACCGTTGTCTCAGCAATCACGACAATCTAATGCTCGTACCGTGGGTCGGCGTTATCAATCCTTAATGTTGATGCTGATTGTCTCGATCGCCATGCTGGGAGGCATTGGTACTCGTCTGGCTTATCTTCAGCTTTTTCAGGGCGAACGCAACCGGCAGTTGGCAGACAATAATCGAATTCGGCTGATTCCGCGTCAGCCTGAACGGGGCAATATCCTCGATCGCAAAGGACGGATTTTGGCTGGTAACCGGCTGTCCTACGCCGTATTTCTCTGGCCCATTTCTAATTCCAAAGCGGAATGGGAAGCGATCGTGCCTCGGTTGTCCAAGCTTTTGAATATTCCGGAAAAAAATATTAGCGATCGATTGAACCAAGCCGGGTATAGCTCGCCAGTGCTGGTACGGATTGCTAGGGGATTAAGTCCGGCTCAAGTGACGGCTTTGGCGGAGTTTAGCCACGAGCTGAAAGGGGTGCAGGTGCAGGCGGAGGCGGTTCGGAACTATCCCTATGGCGATCTAGCAGCCCATGTCTTGGGTTACACCGGCGAGATGAGTGATGAAGATCTCAAAGCCCGTCAAGATGAAGGGTATCGGCTGGGCGATATTATTGGCCAGATGGGGGTGGAGGCGGCCTTTGAGCAGCAGTTGCGCGGAGAATGGGGTGGACAGCAGGTTGAGGTGGATGGAGCAGGTCGCGTATTGCGGGTGCTGGGAGAAAAACCGGCTCGATCGGGCAATGATGTGCAATTAACGATTGACCTGGATGTGCAACGAGCGGCCGAACGAGCCCTAGGGGAACGTAAAGGGGCAATTGTGGCGATCGATCCACGCAATGGAGCGGTGTTGGCAATGGTGAGCCGCCCTGCCTTTGACCCTAACCTGTTCTCAACCCACATTACCGATGCGCAGTGGCAACAGTTGCAGAGCAAGGAATTTCCCTTCGTGAATCGGGCTTTACAGGGTTATCCACCGGCCAGTACGTTTAAAATTGTTACCACGACTGCGGCGATCGAGTCTGGGAAATATGCACCAGGTACAGTGCTCAGTACTTTTCCATTTTTGGAAGTGGGCGGCATTCAATTTTGGGACTGGAATCGGGCTGGATTTGGCCCGCTTGACTTTCAGGGAGCCATGGCCTGGAGCAGTGATACTTTCTTCTACCAGACGGCGATCGGCATGGGTGAGAAAAATCTGATCCAATGGACAAGGCGCTACGGCTTCGGTGAAAAATCGGGCATTGAGATTGCCAAAGAGGAATCGGCAGGGTTGGTGCCAGATGAAGCTTGGAAGCAGGCTGAGCTGAAAGAGCCCTGGTATGTTGGGGACACGGTGAATATGTCGATCGGGCAAGGCTATATGCAGTCTTCACCGCTGCAAGTGGCTGTCATGTTTGCTGTTCCGGCCAATGGAGGCTATCGGGTGAAACCCCACTTGATGCTGGACAACCAAGATGCGCAAAACTGGCGTAAATCACTGAATATCAGTGAAACCACCCTCAAAATCCTCCAGCAAGGCTTACGCATGGTGATAACGACAGGTACCGGACAGGCTGGTACGGCTCCTAACCTGCCTCCTGTGGCGGGTAAAACTGGCACAGCAGAAGATCCACCTCGGCTTTCCCACAGTTGGTTTGGTGGGTATGGCCCGATCGATCAACCGGAAATTGTGGTGGTGGCGTTTGGCGAAAACTCCGGTGGTGGGGGTGGGAAAGTGGCTGCCCCGATGGTGCGTCAGGTGCTGGAAACCTATTTTACCGGCAAGCAACCAACGGAAGCAGCGGAACCGGCTGATTCACCAGTGATTAAATATCACCAGTGATTAAGGCGACTCCTCGATCTGAATGCTCCCTGGGTAGCCATCAGGCAAGACTGGAGGACACCTCTGCCGGGGTCAATCCTAATTTGCTCAGGAGTCGATCGATCTGCACATGCTTGTTCATCATTTGGAACACAGATTGCACTTTGATCGGCTCATGCAGGCGCACCTGGCCAAAGGCCCGATCGATAATCTCAACGGTTGTAAGAGTATCTAAATCAACTGACAGGATAGGAATTTCCAGATCTTCGGCGCGGCTGAGGATCGTGGCAGAAGGGGGAATATGCCCAGTTAAAATCAAACATTGGGTTGAGGTTTCTAGGGCGGCCAATTGAATGTCGGCCCGATCTCCGCCGGTCACCACCGCCATATTGTGGGCTTTCCGGAAATATTCCAGCGCTGAGTTGACATTCATCGCCCCGATCTTGAGGCTTTCGACCATCAGATCTAATCGATCGCGACGGCATAATACCTCTGCATCCAACTGCCGTACCAATTCCCTGACACTAACGCTACGCAGCAGATCGTTGCGGGGGAGAATGCCTAACACTTCAATCTGGTGCTGCTCCAGAAAGGGCTTCACCTGCGATTGCACCTGCTCCAGCCAAGTGGGCTGTACGTCATTGATCACAACGCCCAGCAGACGTTCCCCCAATTGCTGTTGAGCTGCAATCAGACTATCCACAATCAAGGGGGAGTGGAATCGAGCCACCAGAATTACGGCGGCATCTAGTTGCTCAGCAATTTGGGGTAGGCACAGATCAAAGAGCCGACCTTCATCCAGCGTGCCCGCCCCTTCCAGCAAAACCAGATCGCCGGAGACAAACTGCTGATAGGATTGCAGCCGCTGCTGGTAGTTGATGGTATCTTCACCTCGAATTCGGCGGGTAATCGTGGTTTCATCAAGGGGAAGTAACATCGGGAGCAACCGCTCGTTGGGGAGGTTCAGGGTTTGGGCCATGAATTGGACATCCTCCTCAGTCAGCTCAGCCTGACTCGATTGCAGACAAGTGCCGATCGGTTTTCCATAGGCGATGTCGAGGCCTTGCAATTGCAGTTGATGCGCCATGCCTAGCACGATTGCGGATTTGCCGCTGTAGGCTTCAGAAGACCCAATCAAGAGAAATTTGGCGGTCTTTGGCACATTCCTGCTCCTAACATTCAACACAATGGGGTGCGTTTATTCACTCTAAGACTTTTTGGTGAAAAACCAAAGGCGATGACCTCTAGTGCCATCGCCTACCTGCCTGAGAAAGCCTAATCAGACCTCAGTTCATTCACTAAATCATAAAATAGGCGGATTGACACCTTCCGACGTATGTATGCTCTTGCCAGTTTCAGTCTGACCCCCTTCAACTTGGTAGAGTTCTGCAACTGTGTTCGGTCTACCAGGTGGCTGACATCTGCGATCGAAAATCGGGCTGATGCCTCTCGAAATATTTCTCTAAACTCTAGTACGATTGCATTCCTGGTTTTGATCGACAGGTTCTCAATTCGGGTAAATTGCCACTGCCACAAAGTTTTGCGACACAGGGAGGAACCTGATCGCCGTCGTTTTTGAACATCTCCAGAATCCTCACGGGTAGGGGCAACCCCGATCGCTTTCTGAAACCGTCTTAAACTACGATGCTGGGTAATTTTCTTGCCGGTTTTGCGAGATCGGCGTTGCCTAACTTCCACCTTCCCATCTTTAAGAAAGTCCTCTAGTGGGAAAATCTGAGTCATCAGGATGGCTTGCTGCCTTAGCCCAAATCCCCATCTGCTCAGCACTCTCAGGTAAGGTCTAAACTCATCATGGGTTTTGATCAGCAGCTCTAGCCGACGTTCGATCTCGGTTTCTTCCCGTAGGCATTGGGTAAGTGCCTGGGCTTCAGTTCGGATCTCAGGATAGAGCCCTAGCCCGATCGTTTGTTCTAGTAGCCGGTCATACTTGGCACTTTTGCGCTCACCAGCTAGCCATCCCCAAAATAAAGGTGCTTTATCACAATCCTTGGTTGCTTGCTCAGGAAAGCAAGTTTCTAGATCCTGTTTCAATCGATTGATGATAGGAGATTTACGGCGATCGAGATGTTGCAGTCTGAGGGAAAGACGACGCACTTCTAAAACGATCGGTGGTTTTTTCCGTAAAAAGGCTGCTCTCCCTTGTTTCATTGGATCAAGCCGGTAGCAGGCCAGGGCCAGGCTATCAGCTTCATCGTCTTTATCAGGCAATCCTAGCCCCTTGCGATAGGCTCTCAGCTTGGCATGGTCTACGGCCATTGTTTCAATGCCTGATTCCTCAATCCGAGCTACCCAAGCGCGGCTGTAGGCTACGCCGGTTGGCTCATACACTACAGTGGTGGGTTCCAGGTCTAGTAGCGCTTGAACACCATCTCTGGTTAGTGGAAACTCGAAAAACTCATAATCTTGATAGGTTTCATGAGGTTCGATCGGCAGTTCGGTTAATAGGCACGCGACAACACGGCCGCGACAAATATCAACCCCTAGAACGCGGTCTGTCATAGGCTATTCTCTTGTAGTACGGGTGATCGACTGCAATTTAAGACCCTTCCCGCCTAAGAATCACCCAAAGTCGTCTACTTCACTCTGAAGGCTTGGAAGGGTTTGTTGATCGGACAATGCCGCGCTTGGGAATAAACAGAAGCTTGAAGCTTGCTTCATTCTGGAAGCGCTAAACAGTAGCCGATCAACGTGCGATAGGTTGCAACGCTACCGCGACGGAGGGGCAACCCTCCGTTTCGCTAGGGCGTTAGGCTAGCTCGTCAGGCGGATTAAAGGCAGACTCTATGGCAAGTTTGGCACTCCATAGATCCTGTCTTGTTTTTTCGGTTGCAACTCCCCACATCGTAAGAATCATCATTTTGCTGGCATCCATCCGGTTACAGAATGCTTCTGGTGACTCGAATTCACCCTGAGCCAGCAAGTTCAGCATATCTGCAAGTTCCTTAACCGCGTCTTTTTCCCAGTCCAAGGCTAATGGATCAATCATGGGTTTTCCCCTCGGTGTTCCATGCCACAAATACGCTGATCGTTGAAGGTAGTTTACGGCGGATGGAACAGCAAGCCTGCTCTGCACAGGCCCGCTGTGTATAGCTAGCGATCGGTTGAGGGCTGATCGAGTTTGGAACAGTGGTGAAAATTGTCCAAGGTTTGTTAGTCATAATTTACTGTAGTTAGGTGAATAACTAGGATCTAAAATACAGTTAGGTGAAGAACGATGCAACTGTTATTCACCTAAAATCAGGGAGTTATTCACCTATATGCCTAACCAAGATGCCGAAAATCAGAGACAACCTTTATGGGGAAGGGAAAACCGAGCAAGTCAAGGCATTGCTGACACCAACGGCAAAGCGGCTGCTACAGTCCAAAGCTCAAGCTTTGGGCATCAGCATGTCAGAAGTGGTAGAGCGGTTTGCAAGGGAGGATCGTTCAGTGATGGGGGAATTATCGGCAATCAAGTAGAGCGATTGCGACACTTGATTGCAGCCCAAACCGACCTTCTTAATCAAATGAATGAATGGCTGATAGAGCTAGAAGCGTTGCAGCAATCCGTTGTTGATGAACTCGGCAACGATGAAGAACCATAGACCTTTACACCCGTTTCAGGGTATGCCTGTGATTTGGCTAGGGTGTCACCATGCCCCAAAAACTTGAAAATCCCTATGTTGGCAATCAGCTAGATTTGTTCACCATGTTAGGGAGCAATAAAGAGGGTGCATCCTCCAATTTGCTCCCTAACATGCCGGGAAGCTGGGTTGAGGCGAAGTATATCAAGCGCGGGAAGGAATTATGTGGCCCCTACCTTTACCAACGTTGGCGGGAAGGTGGCAAGCTTCGATCGCGCTATTTGGGCAAAGCTACCGACAGCGGATCAGATCCGCCATCATGTGAATAGTACGCTAGATCTAGGAAGTACATTAGATCTACCTCTATTCTTATGGCTCGCTGCCTCGCTCATTGTTGGACAGAAGATGAAGATCGGGATGCTGGATCCCGCTGCCTGGTGGCCTGCTTCACAAACCATTTACGAAACTGCGGAAAGTGCAGCGCTCACTCGTTTGGTGTCAACTTCGATATATCGGGCCAAAGTTTTGATATCGCGATGTCCAGTAATAGCCTGGATCACCTTCCAGTCAGTTCCCTGCTCACTCAGCTTAGTAATCAGCGTGCGACGGGTGCTGTGTGTCGAAAACCCTTTGTGGTCTAACCCTGCTTCTAGAACAGCCGTTCTAAACCATTTGTCGCAAGCGCTAAAGCTGATCGGCCGATTGCCCAATGGCGACGGGAAAAGCCAATCCGACCCTTTGAGGGTTGGGTTGTAAGCCAGTAAACTATCTTGCAGATGTGGGTGAATCCACACTTGGCGAGTAAACCTCTCACCATTGGGTGAAGCCTTACGAGTGGCTCGCCTAAATGTAATTTGCTCATGCGGTACTGATAGAACCGGATCGGCATAGACATCACCCACCTGTAATTGAGCAATTGCCCCCCATCGTTCACCAGTCCAACAGGCGATATCAAAAAACAGCTTGTGAGAATCATTGTTTAGCTGACGACGGATGAGCGATCGATCACGATCGGTCATGATCGCCGCTTGTCCATGTCGATTATTTTTCACTTTCAATACCTCTCAATTTAGATACTCTATTCCACAAAACTGAGAGGACTGATATCTTTATAAATCTCCTCAGTTTTTCAAACCCTTGCAGTACAAGCTTTCCCTTAATTTAGCTTACTGCCACTTCTACCTAAAAGTGACAGTGGTGAGCTGATTAAAGATTGGGTATTGTAAGGTTCAGAGAGGGGTTTTTTATGCCAGATTTGACGTTTACTCAGCTTCAGTCTAGATTGCCAGCAAACTCGATCGTTTCAGCATCGGGTGATGTGACAATCTCACTGAGGGCTGTAATGGGTGAGACAACTGTTGCTCTGACTGATCAAAAAGTGGCCGAAGCACTTTCAAAGTTGCTTGAAGCCGCTAACCGTGCTCAGGATGACTACAACGCTAACCCATCAAATGCTCAAGATTTGCGCTCTTACCCAGCTCCATCCTCCGGTGCTCCGGTTCGTGATTCATCCGGCATTTGGTATTCAGTGTTTAACTACACACTCTCAGTGAGAATGAACATCAACCGCGATTTTGTGGATGCAATTGCAGATCCAGCACTCTAAACTTTAGTGAAATATCAGGCATAAATTATGGCGGGAACCCGCGTATCGGTTAAAGCTTCTGCTCGCTCCAATTTCAGCTATGGGTTCATCACTCAAGTTGATTCCGATGAGCGCACCCAATTGGGCCATACCCCGATCGTAGGTGCGCTCGCTGCGGGTGTCATGTTTGGTGTGAACTCTCCAAAACCTGCCCGTGCCTTCAAGGTTAGAGCTACCGGCCGCACTGTTTCAAGTTTTGTTGATGCTGGCAGTCGCACAAGTGCGCTGGCAGCCGGTTGGAGAATCAGCAAGCGAGCCAAGGCACGCGGCAAAGGATCGGGTGCATTTTCCAAGCCAGTTTACGTCTTGTTTGAAACTGGATCCGGGGTTGGCGCAGTCAACATCAAGTATGCCTGGAACATGCCCTTAGACACCTACACCGCGATCGGTACTGCTAGAACTGGATTAGGGATTCGGGATATTGCTACCACAGATGATAATTTTGATCTGGTTTTTGGTGGCTACCCTAAACCTACCAAGGCTTATAAGCGGAATGCTGACGGAACCACGATCAGCACCTTTGCTGGATCTGATGCTGAACTTCCGGCCGGTTGGGCCCTAGTTGGTGGTGAAGAAGAGTAATTTGATCTTGCCTGGTGATCCAGAGTTTAATTTGGCTCTGGCAACTCCCCCCCCAAATTGGCAGCAAGAGGCCGCCAGGTGGGGGGGGGAGTTTGCCTTTATCGTGCGGGCTGAGTCTGGCTTGCTAGAACCATGCTCCTTTGCCGAACTAGATGAGTATCTAGAAGGTGGTGAGTATGATGAACGTTTAGCAACGATAGATGATGATGAAGAAGCTTTTGACTTTAACGATCTAGAGCATGACCAGGCGCTTACCGGATCTGAATTTGCCGTCTGAGTGGCAACTGATATCAACTGCTACCCTGATCGGTCAACCTTCTGGTTTACGCTACTGGCAGATTGAGCAACAGAACTTTACAGTCAATTCTCACGTTGCACTGGTAGGGGTTTCTAGTGAATATGCTCTTTCACGCTGGTTTGTGGGTGCTTACGCTTCCATGCTTGTACCGTCTCCAGTTAGTGGTAGTTCTACTCTGGTATCAATCGACGCTTGGCGTAAAGTTTGCAGCTTGGGGCGTTACACACTCATAGATTTTCCCAAAATAATTAATCCTCCTATCACTTTAAACTTACGCTTTCCAAAATGGCAGCGTGAAGTTTTTATAGAAGTCTGGCAGTATAACGGTAATGATATTGATTGCCTTGATATTAGTCCTTGATAGGCTACAAGGAATCTAAAATGAACCCAGAAATTCAATCTCAAATATTTGCATTCATCATTTTTCTTATTCCCTTAATTGCTGCACTTTGGAAGTTATTTAACTTACTTAAGGGAATAGAGGATCGTTTAGAAGTCCAAATTAGAGAAGTGGATCAGGCAATTGGGCAACTATCCCATCAATCTCAACTCAGAAGTACTCAATTAGAGGCACTAAACGATAAGTTGATTTTGGCGGTGAACGGCAATAAAGAGCTGGTTAATCATTTGCGAGCTAGGACTAAAAACGATTCAGATCGTTTAGCTGCTAGAGTGAACCAGATCGAGCGCTTCCTAGTCAAAACCAGCGACTACCAACCTAGGGAATAGAATGCATTCCCTCTCCCCCAGCGAGCGGGTTTTAATGGAGTATCTTCTGTTTCAAGCGTTGGGACGTGCCAGATTGAACGGCTCTATAGAAATCTGGGTGAGTGCTGATCTAAAGCTGAGCTTCACTGCTGAACAGATCCAAGTCATACTTGGAAAGCTGGAAATCTACTAGCAATCCTCATCAACTCTACAATGATGAAATTGATTGCTTCAGAAACAGTGGAACTACAAGTTTATTCACGCTCTGCTCAAATTTTGCGACGCTTTACAGCGGCATCAGGAAATCAATTGATTTCACTCTATGAACCGGCTGTTGTAACTCCCTGGGATCGGGTGTCAACCGTCCGATATTACGGGTTTATCACTGACTTTCGTATGAAGGTTGATATCAGCTCAATCTCAGAACAGCAGCTTCCTGAACTGTCGATCGAGTCTAGCCGTACCGAGCGGATTACAGCGGTTCGTGATATGGAATGGAAATCACCCCGTAAAGAGCTAGAGTTGCTACTAGAATCCCCATCTCATCCGGCTGTGGTCATTGCTAGTGTGTCTTTAGTCAATCGGCTGCCTTACTATCATGTCAACCTAATGCCCTACTTTACTGACAACGGGCTGATCAATATTGCTGCTGGCAGTCGGATCCTGGCTAGGCTCCTCGATGCCGGGTATGGACTTCTACAGAACACTGATGAAGTGGTAGTTTTCGGCTCTGCTAAGGAAGAAGCAACTGTTCTTCCCAACGAGCCGCGATCGATTCAATCCTGTACTCCCTATAGCTGGACAGTCGGCACCAACTCAACCCAGCTCCTACCCATCAACCCTAACCGGCTGCAACTCACGCTAGTGAACCGCTCATCTGCGGCCACGGTTTTTCTGAACTATGGGGTTCAGGCTCAGGTTGGGCAGGGCATTGCGTTGATGCCGGGTGGCGGCTCTTACGAAATCAACCAGACTAACCCCTACGCGGGCATCATCACCGCCATTGCTGATGGTGCGAACGCCACCCTAACCGGGCTGGAGTGTATATGATTCGACCTTTTGAGCCGATCGCTCCTAGCCGTGAAAATGCCGATCGTCTCTTTCCTACTGTGCTCACCCCGCCGCTCTACCAGCAAAGCCGATGGGAGTATCATCGACAGCGGGTTGCCCAAGCCAGCTATCGCAAGCCTGAGAGCTACAACTTTGTTCAGCCCAAATTGCAGCAACCATGGATCTAGGGCAAACTGTCACTGATCTACTTGACACTTACAACCCCGATCGGTCAAACCCGATTCTTAACCTATTGGAGGCAATCACTAACCCTGATCGGGAATACCGGCCTGATCCCCTCATTGGTGATTATCTGGAACCAGTAGGAGACTCAGGAGTTTTTGTTACTCCCAACACACCAGCCGATCCACAGGATTGTGCTCGTTACCCAGAATCCCCCTGGTGCGGCGGTGCTGGTGTGGACATTGGCGATCTATTGCAGTTATTACCTGTAAGCGTTGAGTTTTGGGGTAGAACCAGCGGCTGTGAAACCTGTCTGGAGATCCAGCCATCGCTATTCTGGATTTCGCTTCCCCTATATGAAGCGTGCTACCGATTGAAACTGCAAGGATGCCGGCCGCCAGAGGAACAACAGCCAACCCCGCCAGAGCCCCCTAACCCCCAAGATGATTTTGGGCCCTGGGATTGGGATCCCTACGATGATCCGGATCGCTTCCCTGGTGACGGGTGTGGGATGCAAGTTCAATGGCAAGTCTTTGACCCTGGGAGGATTGACCCACTAAACCCAGATTTGAAAGAAGTGATTTCTACTCAACCTGTGGGTTTAGGGTTGGGCATGGATGCAACTGTCAATGGCCCACCGATCGGAGTCTGGACAAGTACAGCGAAATATCGACGCAATGCGCAGGGAGAAATCACCAAAACTGGCCCTTTTTGGGCTGTTGTTTTAGTCTCTCTGGATCTGCAAGGTAAGCTGAAAATGTCCATTCCAGCAATTTATGAGGCTGATCCTGGGTTGGTTCCAGCTCCTAAAATTTGGCGAGTTTTACCTTCTCCAAATTCATCCTGTATTCCTCGAAAAATTCTTCCCCCTCCCCCCCCTCCCCCTCCCCCTCGCTGCTGTCCTATGAGTTGTTGTTGTAAGTCCAATCAAAATGATGAGCTAGAGGCATTGCTGAGGCTGATCGCCCGTCGTTTGGGAACGGATGACTATCCGGTGAAAGTGCCCCAAACACTGCTATCAGATCGCGGCTCTGCCAGCGTCAATCTTGAATCGCTGACTCAGTTTCAGGCTTGGTTTGTGCGCCAAATGGACGCGCTGATCGGGGAATTCCCGGTCAAGGTAGAGATTGCCGATGAAGATCCCACCGCCAGCGGTAACCAAGCCAAAACCGTAAACCTCCCCAACCTGGCAGAGTCGATCGCTGAAATCTATGGACTAGCGGCCAAGACTGCGATCGATTCGGACGTTCACACCAGTTTCCTGATTCGGCTTGCCACTGAAGCCATGGCTATCAAGACTGCTACACTGATCACTCAAGACTATGCCAGTGCTAACGCTAGCTTTCTAGGCTACAAAGGGAACCCAGTTAAGCGAAATGTGCGCTTTGCCTTCAATCCCAATCAACCCGGTAGTCTATCGGGTATCCTGTCTGAAGCCGACTCGCAATATGTAGGCTGGCAGAATCAGGATCGTGAATCAGCGTTTGACTATTTCCAGAAGTTGATGTTTTCCGCTGGAATTATCAAATCGGTTTTCTTCCGCAAGCGTAACGATGTAGAGCGCATGTTGGGCGAACTTAAGGAGTTTTTCGATCAGTCTAGTGAAGGAAATTGGGATGAGTTTGTTAGACAAATGAATGACCCCAATAGTGACTTCAATCGGGAATCAACCGTGAAACCTGAAATTGATAAGTTGGGTGAGAGGTAATGGCGATTTCTATCGAGCGCGGCGGATTACTGAGCCGCACAATTAGGATTGCAACTACGGGTAACTCGCTAACCAGAAAACTGGATCTAGGCGGTAAGCTTGAATCTAATCAAAGTGATGGAAGTGCTAGCGCTAGCGGTCTTGCTGGTGTATTTAGAACTCTTAAAGATATCGGCAAGCGATTGATAGGTTTTCTATCTAAAGTTATTGTCTCTGGTATAAATCTATCGGTTACTGCTATATTCTCAACTTTTATACAGGCTACTCAGTTTATCTCTACGTTTGATTGGAATGCTGGTGATGGGGAGATTCAGCAGCGGATCCAAGCAAATAACATTGCTCTATCTGCCCTATGGGGTTCAGCGCTAGGGAGTGGTGTGGGTTGGATCGCTGGGATTGCATTAGGCTATGGGTTGACGGTGTTCTGTCCGGTAATTGGCTCTGCCAAACTAGCCAAGCTGATAGCTGGCAAAGTGTCTCTAGAGGCGCTTGAGGAGTTTCAGGGCACCCTAACCAGTACCGTTAGGGGCACGCTCTCAGTGATTGGCTCTAACCTGTTCCTCAGCGGCTATCGATCGCTAAGGAAACTTGCTGGCATCAATCCCCCTGATTCGGCACCAAGTTGGACACTGGCTGAGAAGTTTGAAGAGCGGATCGAAAACATCAAAAGTCCGGCGTTGCGTGCCTTTGTAGAAGGTTTCACCGATGAGTTTTTTGATAGCTTCATTGAAGCAGGCTACATTTTTGCCTATGAACTAGATGCCCAGCTCGCTAACGCCAAAGCCGCTAATCAGGATGGCCCGGATCAAGCCTTCAAGCTCATCCCTGATAAAGATGTACCAGGTGAAGCGATCGCCATGGTGGCACCAGAGCGGCAAGCTAAGGCGATTGTCCAAACTACCCTTGCTCAGCATAAGCTGATCTACAACCGCGATGTAGGACAGTTAGTAGGGCAACCGGCTGAAGAATACCTGAGAGCTACTCCGTTGCGGAGGAAGTTAGTGATTGTCTTTCGCTCGATCGAAAAACCGCCCTGGCGTGATCGGCAAGGCAAGCGGCCACGGGAAGCCACTTACTCAATCCCCGATCCTAAGTCTGGGCTGAGCTGGGAACAGATCAAGCGAGCCGCTAAGGCATACCAATGGGGCAAGTTCCGGGCAACTGCAAAGCTAACCAACGGTAGGCAAATGGCGGTCTATGGTGCAACACCAGCGGAAGCACAGGACAAGCTGAAAGAGTTACTGATACTTTGTGATGCTGAAATTTCAACCCTGTCAGTAACAGAAGAACGTGACCGCAATCCAGCGTTACGCAAGGATTCGACTCGCATGTTCCCTTGCTATGCTACCTACTTGGTGCGGCGGCCGACCGTTGATCCGCAATCGCGATCCGATCTATCGGGTAACAAGTGGCAAGAGTCCCTGATCCGCTTCCGGCTCTGGACTCCCCAGCAGCCGGATGAATGGGATGATGTGAAAACCGCTCTATCAGGTAACGGTTGATGCCCATTGATAACCCGATCACTTCCACTCTGGATCTGTTGCGTTCTAGCAGTCCTATCCCGATTACCAAACCTCAAGGCCGACTCAGCCTATCACCAACGGCTGTAATTTCCAACATCACCAACGCTCAAATCGTTTACTACCTTCCCTATGAAGGCTCTATCATTCCGCTCTGGGATCGAGAGCTGGATCGATGGGTCTATCGTCAGATTCCTGATGCTGGTGTCCCTCACAATATCGGCAACGCCAATCCTGGACTGTTTGATCTTTACGCTGGAATAGACAGCTCAGTTACGGACTTCTTCATCACCACTCAAGGCTGGAGTAGTGCAACCGCACGATTCAGACCGCTGATCCGCAAAGATGGGATCTGGGTTCTAGACTTTGGCGGGGATGATTACCGGCTCTATCTAGGAACTATCCAAACGACTGGATCTACTGGTAGTGCCAGGATGCAGGATGACTTGAATCAGCGCTTGCTGTTCAATGGCTGGAATCAGCTAGCACGTAGGGTGCAACGCTTTGATCCGACTGCGAGCTGGCAATATTCCGGTGCGAGTTGGCGTAATCAAAATAACTCAGCCGCCAACCGGATCACCATCGTTGATGGATTCGGAACAACCATGCTCGATTTAACGCTCTCTAGTCGGGCTAACGCTCCTACAGGGACTATTGCTGAATTCGGTATGGGGTGGGATGCCTCGCCAACCCCATCAGAGGGTTACAACGCTGGTTTTCCTGGTGATCTAACACTGAGCACGAGAATAGCCCGTGGTTTTGGCTCACCAGGTTCTCATTTTGTCCAGATCTGCGAACGGGTCAGTGGCGGTGGCAATGTCACTTTTTATGGCAGCTATCTAGGCTTGCAAGGTTTGTACTATTGCTAAGGCTGTTTAAATGCTGCTTAGGAACCCCTGGGGTTCTGTGGAACTTGCCAGACTTTTTGGCAAGCTAAAAAAATTTCTTAGCTTGCCTACTTTAGTTCCTAATCAGCCGTTTTGCTCCCTAACTTTATTGGGGATTCATTCTAGGAGGCTTTGCCCATTTTTCAGTGAGCTGTTTTGGTGGAGTGTTTCAGGGGCTTGTTTCAGTAGAGTGTTCAGTAGAGTGTTTCAGGGAACTGCCCACTGATCGATCGCCTGGGCGGATTGAGGTCAATCATCTAGCCGCAGTAGTTTGCGATAAAAGGCTTGTGAGAAGTCGGCAACGCGGCTGCTTTTGAAGATAAACAGCACTTCGATCAAGAAATCAACAAACTCGAAGTTCGCCATTGTAACCTCGTAACTGAGGTCAGCATTGCCATCAAATTGCATACGGCAGCGCGTCAGATCGGCTGGGATCGAGGAGATATTCCAGGTGGCGACAAAGGGGATGCTTTCACCGCCCTCAATTTTGCGAGAACCCTCCAAATTGCCCGTCTGATAAAGGCTGATGGCTAGCGGTAACGCACTCCGTTTCCGTCCTTGGTAGTAGGGAGCATAAACACTCACATCACGCGGATTAGCAGGCTGGAGTTTCTCTAGAGACATGCTCAAATCTTCCTGGATTTCTGCGAAAGGTCAAATAATTAAATCTGCAAGTCCGGTTTAGGGTACTACCGACCCGTGATCAGTGGGTGGTCTGCCGTTGCGCCATAGGGCATTGATATTCTGATATCCCACCACAAGTGCATCCTTCAGCACCCTAGCAGCTAGTGTTCCCGTGGTTATGATGACAATCTGCATCTTTATGGCAATTTTAATAAGATTGAGACGCTGAAGCTACTGGCACGCTTTTAGGATGAAATGGACGAGATCAGGCAAGGTCAACAGATTGTCATTGTGGGTGGGGGCGCGGCTGGGTTCTTTGCAGCCATTACCTGTGCGGCTGCCTGTCCGGGGGCTGAGGTTAAGTTGCTGGAGGCATCCAGGCAACCCTTAAGCAAGGTGAGGATTTCTGGGGGCGGCCGGTGCAATGTCACCCATGCTTGTTTTGATCCAGCTCAGTTGATCCAGCATTATCCCCGTGGAGGAAAAGCGTTACGAGGGGCGTTTAGTCGGTTTCAACCGCAAGATACGATCGACTGGTTTCGGCAGCATGGGGTGATGCTCAAGACAGAAGCGGATGGGCGGATGTTTCCAGTGACCAATGATTCCGGCACGATCGTTGATTGCTTACTCCAAACGGCAAGGCAAGCAGGTGTGCAGCTTTACACCAGCCTGTCACTAACCGCTGTCCAACCGACTGCAACCGGCTTTCACCTAACTCTGAAAAATGGTGATCAGTGGATCGCCGATCGATTGCTGCTAGCTACGGGGAGTAGTCCTTCAGGATATGCATTAGCTCAGAGTCTGGGTCATCAAATTGAACCCCCGGTGCCCTCACTGTTTACCTTACGGATCGCGGATGCGGCGCTGCAATCGCTGGCTGGGGTGGCGGTGGAATCGGTACAGGCTCGCTTGCGGTTTCTCGATCACAAACCTCTGGAGCAAACGGGGGCATTGTTGATCACCCATTGGGGAGTCAGTGGGCCAGCTATCCTGAAGTTATCTGCTTGGGGAGCCCGATTGCTGCATGATTGCCAATATCGCGCCACCCTAGAAATTAACTGGCTTCCCCAGTTTTCTCAAGCGCAAAGTCACCAACGGTTGCTGGAGATGAAGCAGACCTACCCCAACCGATCGATCGCAACTCAAGGGTGGGCAGAACTTCCTCGACGCTTGTGGCAATATCTGACGGCGCGATCCCAGATTTCGGCAGAGCAGCGTTGGGCAGAGCTATCTAAAGTGCAGATGCAACAACTCTTGCAGCAATTGCACCAAGGGCGTTATCCCATCCAGGGAAAAGGACAGTTTAAGGAGGAATTTGTCACCTGTGGGGGCGTGAACCTGAAGCAGGTGGATTTTAAAACGATGGGTAGCCGCGTCTGTCCCCATCTCTATTTGGCAGGCGAGGTGCTCGACATTGATGGCGTGACGGGCGGGTTTAACTTTCAGAGTGCTTGGACAACGGGATGGATTGCAGGGCAAGCGATCGCCCAATCCTGCGCTGCAAGTCGCGATTTAAGTCATGGCTCTTAGGATGGGCAACCAGTGAATGCCAGTGAATGCCAGTGAATGCCAGTCAGCAAGCCCAATGAGTAAAGTTAACGAGTTAACTCCAGGCCGGATGGGTCAGAAGCGCTGCGATTACCCGGACTCCTCTGAGCTGATTTGACAGCGGCAGATGTCCACGCGGGGCATCCAGGCTCCAGTTAAACTCTTGGGGATAGCGAGTCCAGACGTTGCCGTTTTTCCAGCCAATCTGGTACCAGAGCTTTTCCCAATTTTTCCCGGCTGCCAGCCACAGTTCGCGCTGCACTGAGAAGCCAAATTTACCCTCTGAATGGACGAGCCAAAGCAGGTTAATGGTTTGCAGATCGACCATCGGAAAGGTGCTGACTTCCGTAAAGTAGATCCATTTGCGCTGCACTGCCAAGTCGCCTGCCAGTTCACACATTTTTTCTAAGGTGAGCCGATCGGCGGCTTGAAAGTTTTGTTGAGCCAGCAAAGCTTGTAGAGGGGCATAGTCTACATCGCACTCAGATTGCAGAGGAACAATGCCGGTTGGGAAGTGGGTTTGCAGAAATGTGGTAACGGTTGGATTGGCACTTTGGATCAGGGTTTGATAAACCTTACCTTCAATCACACCAATCGTTGCGGGGGTTCGATCGCTCAGGAAGCGCATGAGCACCTCTAAACCGGCTTCAGAATCAGCTAATTCACTGACTAACTGAAATTGATTTTTCAGCGACTCAGACTTGAGGCGATCGAGGAATGTCGCAATATAGGTGGCAACTTCAGCATTAGAGCCAGCGGAAGTAGGCAGTTCGGTAGAAGTGAGCGGGGATGGCTGCGCGTCAGGCATGATCGAATCTACAGAAAGTTGGTGTGGCTAGAGCAGGTGATGATCCAGACCGGCTAGCTCCAGACTAGCTCCAGACCAGATCCAGACCAGATCCAGATTAGACCCAGACTAGACCCAGATTGGACAGTCTAAACCTGCACCAGCATCGTTCAGGCGCACAAGGGCACAACTGTCCATTGTAAGGGGAAGCCGTCTCGTCCATCATGCGCTTAAGAGTCTTCGTTTTTCTCGGACGGCGGGCGGTAGCCACGCTCAAAGGCATAGCGGATCAGTTGGGATCGGCTTTCTAATTGGAGTTTGCTCAAAATGTTACTGAGATGGGTCTGGACAGTCCGCGGGCTGACAAAGAGCCGATCGCCAATTTGCTTATTTGTTAAACCCTGGATCACTTCTAGAAACACTTTTTCTTCGGCCGGGGTCAGGGGCAAGGGTTGAGGGGGCACGGATACTTCCTCACTTGGGGCAGAGGGCGAGGGATTGGGCAGGTTGGTTTGCTGCATCAAACGAATAATTTCGGCATGAATCCGGCGGGATCGCTCTAATTGGGCTTCAATTTTGGCAACGAGTTCCTTGGGATCAAAGGGCTTCACCAAATAGTCATCTGCCCCCATTTGGTGACCTTGAATCCGATCGTCTACTTCTTTGCGGCTAGAGAGAAAGATGAACGGCACCAATTGCCCCGATCGAGTCGCTCGCAGCCGACGGCAAAACTCTAAGCCATCCATTTCTGGCATCAACACATCTGAGACGACCACATCTGGTGGATTTTGCTCAAATAGGGAAAGGGCTTCCATGCCTGAAGTGGCTTCCTGCACAGAGTAGCCCCGGTTTTGCAGGTAGCGGATCAGCGCAGTTCTCAAGGTAATGTCGTCATCAACAATCAGAATCTTTTTCATTCCTCTCTCGCACAGCCCAATACAGCTTCTGGAATCATTCCATGCCTATTTCGTGATAGCACGACTCTTCAGCATAACAATTTGACAAGATTCTGAACTTAATATCAGCTAAAACAGCTAACTTAAATGAAATCACAGGTTTTCAAGTTTTAAGTGACTGAGGGCTGCCCAGCAGATTGTTCAAAATAGATCATTCTGGGTCATCAGATCCGGTAATCTACTGTCTGAACCGATCGCGCTGCACAGGAGCTGCCGTCGCTATGTATGACAAAATTACTCCACCCACCACAGGCCATCGCATCACCTTTAATCAAGGCGAACCAGTGGTTCCAGATGACCCTATTATTCCCTTTATTCGCGGAGATGGGACGGGAGTAGATATTTGGCCTGCTGCTCAGCATGTCTTTGATGCAGCCGTAGAAAAAGCCTACGGAGGCAAGCGTAAAATCATTTGGTGCAAAGTTTATGCAGGCGATGAGGCTTGTGAGCGGTATGGCACTTATCAGTATTTGCCAGAAGATACCCTGACGGCGATCCGCGAGTATGGTGTGGCGATCAAAGGGCCATTGACCACTCCGATCGGTGGGGGAATTCGATCGCTAAATGTGGCCCTCCGACAAATTTTTGATCTCTATGCCTGTATTCGTCCCTGCAAGTATTACACGGGCACCCCATCTCCCCATCGCAGTCCAGAAAAACTCGATGTGATTGTCTATCGGGAAAATACGGAAGATATTTACCTCGGAATTGAATGGAAGCAGGGCAGTGAAATTGCTGATCGCCTGATCAAAATCCTGAATGAGGAGTTGATCCCTGCCACGCCCGAACATGGCAAAAAGCAAATTCCTCTAGATGCGGGTATCGGGATTAAACCAATCAGCAAGACCGGATCGCAACGGTTGGTGCGGCGGGCCATTCGTCATGCCCTACGATTGCCACCCCATAAGCAAATGGTTACTCTGGTGCATAAAGGCAACATCATGAAGTACACCGAAGGCGCTTTCCGAGACTGGGGCTATGAGGTGGCTACGAGTGAGTTTCGTGCAGAGTGTATTACGGAGCGTGAATCCTGGATTTTGAGTAATCGGGAGCGTCACCCGGATCTGAGTATTGAAGATAATGCTCGCCAAATTGAACCTGGTTATGATGCGCTCACGGATGAGAAGAAACAGCAGGTTTGTACTGAAGTGCAAGCGGTTTTGGATGGGATTTGGGAAACCCATGGGCAGGGGCAATGGAAGCAAAAAGTGATGGTGAATGATCGGATTGCCGATAGCATTTTCCAGCAAATCCAAACCCGCCCAGATGAGTACTCCATTTTGGCAACCATGAATCTGAATGGAGATTATCTTTCGGATGCGGCCGCAGCGATCGTAGGTGGACTGGGGATGGGCCCAGGCGCGAATATTGGCGATTCCTGCGCTATTTTTGAGGCCACCCATGGGACTGCTCCCAAACATGCCGGACTCGATCGCATCAATCCAGGTTCGGTGATCTTGTCCGGTGTCATGATGTTGGAGTATTTAGGCTGGCAAGAGGCTGCCGATCTGATTAAGCGAGGGATCGGAGCCGCCATTTCGCAGCGAGAAGTGACCTATGATTTGGCCCGCCTGATGGAACCGCCGGTGGAACCGCCCCTGAAGTGTTCTGAGTTTGCAGCAGCAATTGTGCGGCATTTTGATGATTAAATTTCTGGGATTCCAGGTCATTCCGAGGTGGCTTCTGGTTCCTGCTGGGCGGCAGGAGGAAGGCCCTCGGTTCCTGCTTCAGTTGCTGTAGAAGGCGCAATTCAGCCAAGAGTGGCACGATCGAGTGTTCGGGTCAGAGACTTTACTCTGTCGATCTCTCGATCGATTTTGCTGGCTAGCCTATTGCGATATCAACAGGTTCAGGGATTTGAAAACGTATTGATTTCGCCTCCACCAATATGTTGACCGGGAGGCATGCGTGGAACTGAAAACGGTGAGGCTTGTACCTGAGGTGAAGGCAGGGTGTAGGCTGGCAAGGGATAGCTTGGTTGGATCGAGTTCGTTGTCGGTGAGCGATAGCCTGGTAAGGGCTGGGGTTGAATGGCAGGTGCGATCTGAGTGAAGGCTGGGTTAGCAGAATTGGTGGGTGAACGCAGGGCTGGCGGCAGGGTGTAGCCTGTTGTGCCAGGATTGGGGGAGGTTCGGGGTACATAGAGTGGATAGTTCAGCCGCGATGAACCGAGCCTGGGATCGGTGAAGCTCTGAGGCGGATTGCCAGACTGGGGAGTGGCTTGCCCATATAAATTGGGAATGGCTGAAGCGTTTGATGCGTTGGGGTTGGCCAAATTTGCATCGGTAGAATTGGCTGCCGTAAAATTGGAATCTGTGGGATTGACAGTCGGCGGGGTAGCAGTCGATGAAGAGGGTTCCGCAGTTTGGCCTTGACGAGATCGATCCAAGGCAGATTGCAAGGGATTGGTTGAGCGAGTGGGCTGAGAAGCAGGAGTCGCTGAAGAACTCAGCGCTGAGCCTGGTGATCCTGGTAGTGGACTGGCACTGGCACTGGGTTGAGTTAATGAGAATAGGGAGGGTGAGGAGAATAAACTGGAGGGTGCTGGTACTGCTGCATCTACGGTCACTTCTTGTCCAGTTATCACTTGCGCTTCAGATTTGGCTTGAGCCGATCGATTGGCATTTTTGTCGAGAATGGGAACCGCCAGCAGCGAATCGAGTAAGTCGGTTTGTAGCAAGAAGCTATCGGGTTCTGGTTCCAAGGTTGGGTTAGGGGTTTCCAGCAGGCTACTGGGATCGGTCACTTCGCCACTATCCGGGTCACCGATCGTTGCGGTTGCGGTTTCCTCTAGTTCAGGATTGACGGGAGGATTAGCGCTAAGCGGGCGGCTCAAAAATCGCTCTGGATGCAGCCAGTAATCAGCCAAAAAGAGGAGCGGTAAGAATAATACTAGCCCCGCACCCCATACCATAGGGCGTTTCAAGAGTTGGAGCTTGGCTTTAAAAATTCGGGCTGCTGCCGACGATTGTCGATCCGCCATGATGCCTTCCGGAAAGCGCTGAATGCCTCCATTTTAGACTGGCATCCCCAGCAGGTGAAGGGTGGAAAATGCTGATTTATGGCAGGGTTGCCAGCTTGATTAACTGGATCGGAGGAATGGCCCTAGAATTGTCCTGAAATTATCCTGGGGTTACTAGCGGGAAGACCGGATCAAGAGCCAGGCGGCGGCGGCTAGACCAAACAGATTGGGTAACCATGCTCCTAAAACGGGCGGAATGATGCCGAGTTGGGCGATCGAACCACAAATGACCGCGAGCAGATAGTAACTGAAGATAATCACCAGGCTAATGGCAAAGCTGGTCGATCGCCCGCCGCGATTCAGCCTAGCTCCTAGCGTGGCTCCGACTAAACCAAAAGCGACACAAATGAAAGGAAGCGCATATTTTTGCTGGATGCGTACTTTCAGCTTACGAATTTTGTCTTCGTCCCCGCTTTGTTCCAGTAGAGCGAGATATTCATAGGACTGGGCAATATTCATTTCGTTATAATCCCGGGGCTGGGAAGCCAAGTCCAAAGGACCACGAGGCAGTTTCAACTGCTGATTGGCAAATTTGATGATGTTGCGGAACGAACCATCGGCCGAAACAACATAAATGGTTCCATCATAAAAATCCCAGGCTTTTTCTTGCGGATTCCACTCGGCGGCTTTAGCACTGACAATCTGGTCTAAGCCGTCCTGGGAAAAATCCAGAATCGTCAGCCCCCGCATCTGGTTGCCATCAAACTCTTTGGCGTAAAACATGCGGGAAAGGGCATCTTCTTTTTTGCCGTTTGGCTGCTTGACTGCTCTAAATTCTTGATAAAGGATGTTGCGTTCCTGGAAGGATGGATCTTCATCATTCAGGGCGGCTGCCAGCGTTTGGGTGGCCTGATAATTGGCGGAAGGTACAATCAGCTCGTTAAAGGCAAATGTGAGGGCAGTCACGAGGAGGGAAACCAGTAAAGCAGGCACCACCATGCGATAGATGCTGACTCCACAAGCTTTCAGCGCCACCAATTCACTATCACTGGCCAGCCGACTATAGGTCATCAAATTCGCCAGCAGAATCGACATCGGAAAGGAGTAGGCGATGAACTCAGGTAGGTTTAACAGTAGAACTTGGATGGCGATCGAAATGGGCAGCCCCGATTCTGTCACCCGTCGAATCAGTTCAAACAGGGCATCGATCGATACCCCCAGTGAAGAAAACGCTCCGACTCCAAACAGAAAAGGCGGAATTAACTCACTAGCAATATAGCGATCCATCACCGGCAACTGCGGAATTCCCTTCCAGTTCGGCATTGAGAGGCGAGGTGATTTTGGAAAGCCAATTGCCATAAGTATCAAGTCAGAGTCAGGAGAAATACAGTAATAGATTCATAGATGCAGTGAAATCTTGCTGAAGTGGCATCCGGTGGGAAGAGCGAGGCTGGCTAAATCTGAAAACTATCTCCTAGGTAGTATTGCCGCACCAGTGGGTTGGCATAGAGTTCTTCGGCGCTGCCAGACGCTAAAATCTGGCCGTCTCGCATGATGTAGGCTCGATCGGTAATAGCGAGGGTTTCTCGGACGTTGTGATCGGTGATCAGGATGCCCATTTGCCGCTCCCGCAGCCCCCCAATAATGTGCTGAATTTCTGCAACTGCGATCGGGTCGATTCCCGCAAATGGTTCATCTAGAAACAAAAACTCCGGGCCCGTGAGTCCGGCAGCCAGCGCCCGGGCAATTTCAGTGCGACGGCGTTCTCCACCCGAAACCCGGATCCCGAGGGTGTTCGCGACTTTCTCCAGCCGAAATTCTTTCAGTAGCAGCCTTAATCGCTCTGATTGTAAGTTGGTTGGGACTTGGGTCTGTTGCAAAACCAAGCGAATATTGTCACGCACACTCAAGTTGCGGAAAATGCTGGGTTCTTGAGCCAAATAACCAACTCCTAAGCGGGCTCGCTCATACATGGGTAGGGCGGTAATATCCCGATCGTTGAGCCAAATTCGCCCCTGATCGGGTTTCTCTAGCCCAGTGGCGATATAAAACGTAGTAGTTTTTCCCGCTCCGTTGGGGCCCAATAACCCGACAATCTCACCTGTGGCGATCGACAAATGAACGCGATTGACCACAACGCGCTTTCCGTAAGACTTATGCACATTTTCCAGCACAATCTTCAAGGACTTACTCCGGGCTTGTGGCAGGCAAGAATGGTCTTGATTGTATCAAAGGCCGCCTCCCCTAGCAGCCTCCTTCTGCTGACTTCTACCTGTTGATTTCTGCTGACACGGCTGCTGAAGAGACTCTAGGGAGCGCTAAGGGGTGCTTTAAATTCTGGTTTGGGATTGAAAGGCGGTTCTCCAGGGGGGGTAGTTCCTGAAGGGGGAGGATTATCCTGCACTAGATAGATGGATTCCACCTGCTGCCCCCCGTTGGGCAAGGCCACAAATCGCCCCTCATCGATCAAATAGGTGACCGTTTCTCCCCGCAGACTGTTGCCCGCTTGTAACACATAGACATCGCCCTGTAGGACGATCCGCTTTTCTCGGCTGTAATATTGCGCCTGTACAGAAGTCGCTTGAATTTGCCGGGCTGGATAGTTAATCTGCACATTCCCGCGAGCAGTGATTACACCCGTAATGGCGTTGGCTTCTTGCACATCTGCCCGCAGGGTGAGAGACTGCCCGGCACCAGCGGTTTGAGCCAAGGCAGAGTTCGAGGCGGTTGGACTAGCTAGACTGGCCAGTACTGCGGTGACCACGATCGGGCTCAGGCGGCGGCAGCAAGTAGAGAGAAATTGGGATCCAGACACCATAAGGATTGTGGAAATAAAAAGGTGTTGAAACGATACGATTCAAAACAGGGTTTCAGGTCAGGGCTCAGGTTAGGGCTCAGGCGAGGGATGGGAACTGATTTGCCCCTTCTGTGGAAGGAATTCATCTGACCCAGAGACAGCGACTTGAACTGCTCAGCCCGTTAATCTAGGAATCGAAAACCCAGGAATCGAACAATGAATACAGGTCTGAGGCTAGACAGGTCTGAGGCTAGACAGGTCTGAGGCTAGAATTTGATTCGCTAAATTTAAGCTTCTATCCTGCCATAGAGTAGATGAACCTGTCCATTTAGCCTGGTAGAGAGGTTGCCTCCGTTCAGGACTGGTGCTCCGGCTGCTCGGCTGCGGGCAATCCTTCAGCGGACAATCCTTCAGCGGACAATCCTTCAGCGGACAATCCTTCAGCAGACCATACTTCGATGGTGGGCAGAATCCAGGCGAGCTGATCGTGCGTCTGATCAGTAGGATGGGTAACCTCCGACTTGGGTTCCTGGATGAATTGGGACTGTAAGCTACTTTGCAGCGATCGAGCCTCTTGTCGCAGGCGATCGAGGTTGATCCCTCCGAAATCATCCGGATAGCGCCGCAGCCGATTTGTGCCTTCTCCTAATAAAATAATTGCTCCTCGCAGGTTGTGATTGCCCAAGTGGTAAAGCGCGACCGCAATTTGCAGTAACCCTTGATAGAAGGTTTTTTCTGGTTCTAGGGATTCCATCCAGATTGCTTCAAGGGTGTCATGACAGGCATAGAACTGCTGCTGATTGAATTCTTGAATGCCTTGCCAGTATGCCGGTGGCATTGCTTCTAGAGGATGTTCAGTCATGGAGGGGTGCTCCGGGTTGGGGGCTGGTGGCAGGAACTTGAGTGGGAGGTTGTTGTAGTTGCAGTGGTAGCGATCGATCGGCAAACAGTTGTAGCCCTATGGAGGCGATGGGTTGATCGATCGGCTCGGTTGGCGAACTCCAGAGTAACCAACGGCTGCCGGTCGGCAAATCAGCCAAACTGGGTATGGATGAAGTCAGCCAGAGGATTGCCGATTGCGGTCGGTTTATGGTCACTGAAGTTGTTTGCGGCTGAATGCCTGCCAGGGTTTCGAGGATCCGCTGTTCGCCTTGAATCTGATCGGTTGCCGCCGTCCAGAGGCTGACCCGCATTTGGCGGCGTAGGGCATAAAAATAGAGGGATGCCGCCGCAATCACTGCCTGTTCAAACCAGTCTACTGGCCAACCCGCGCCGTCTAGGGCCACGATTAGCTCTTGTCCCCCCAGGTAGGTTTCCAATTCCCGGACTCGTAATTCACCATAACGAGCACTACTGCGCCAATGAATGAACCGGGTTGCATCTCCCCAGCGATAGGGACGAAGCCCCCGCGATAGCCCTTCCGTAGCCAGCTTGCTGCGGTACAGGCTGCTGAGATGGAGGTGATCTTGTTGCCCCATTTCATCCACGATCGGGCATTGAGCGAGGGAAAGGACTTGAGGATAGACGATCGCTCTGGCCTGAACGGGCTGACTGCGCCGACACCAAACCAGCCCTAGAGGAGCGGCCGTTCGTAGTTCGACGGATTGCCAGCGGTAAATGCCGCGTTGCATCGTCGGCACGATCGCCATCCACGCTTCCTGATGGTGCGCTGGAATTTGCTCGATTACAGTGCGAATTGTGGGGAGGGGAGCAGGCAGACGGGTTTGCAATTGCACTAAGGTTTTGGTCTGGGGTGTGAGGTTTTCGACCACCAGTTCGATCGGGAGGGGATCACCGGCTGTTACAGGTGCGATCGGCAACTGCTGTAGCTTGAGCCCTCGTAAGGTATACCAGGGTAAAACACTCCCTAATGCCAGGATTGCCACCATGACTCCGCTGATCACGTAGAGCCAGCCGGCCATGGTGTTGGTTGCAGCCGCGAAAAAGAAGAGGGCCAAGCCCCCCATCAGCCAACCGCTGGCAGCCGGAAATATCCAGTGGGTTTCTAGCCAATCTCTGAGCTGATTGAGGAATTTCATAACATGCATTCAAGCCGCTGAAGCCAACCTCAGAGGCACGAAGGTTCCACCCTGTTTCGCCAGACTCTCTGACTCTACTCTACCCATCCTGCGTCTGACCATAACCGGCAAAATCTCAGGTTCGGTATCGAAGGCTAGGCGGGACTGCCTCGGAAGATAGATCCCTCGATCCCGGTCAATCCGCATGATTGAGCTAAGCAAGCTATAATTTGGGCGGAGCTTGTAAAAATTTGTTTATTAAAAGCATGAGTAATCCTCTCGTTCATGCCTTTTTTGTCGGTCGGGCACTCGCTGAGGCGATCGGCGAACAGGTGGAAAATTTAGTCACAAATGGGCTCAGTGAACTCGGTCAGTTTGATGCGGAGCAACGAGAGCGGTTGCGGCAGTTTACAACTGTGGTGATGGAGCGGGCACAGCGAGAAGAAGAACTTGCGATGCAAGGTCGATCGGGTACCGTTGTATCCACTGCCTCTGGTGGCTCCGAGGATTTGCAAGCGATGATTGATGACCTGCGAGCCGAAACTGCCCAACTGCGGGCAGAACTCCAGCGTTATCGCAATCGATCGGTCTAAGGGTACGCTAACTTCAGATTTTTTGTCCCGTTTCCTGCGCAGAGTCGCCTTCAGCCCGTGTCTGTAACTTCCGATCGTTCTCCTGCTGCTCGTTCTGAACTCCCTGCCTTGCCCTCGACTCTTTCTGACTCGATCGTTATGGATCATGGCCAGTCCCGCTCTTACGGTGATCGCTCCTATCGCTGGAACCGTGAAAACTACTCACGTCAGCGGCGTTATGTTGACATCTGGGCGTTCGTGCTCAAGTTGATGACCGCCCAATGGGCTTACCACAAGGCTTGGAGCTATCCCGGCGGCATGACCGATGAAGCCAAGGCAAAACGGCGGCGATCGATGGCTATCTGGATTCGCGAAACCTGTCTTGATCTCGGCCCTACCTTCATTAAAGTGGGTCAACTGTTTTCGACGCGAGCGGATTTGTTTCCAATCGAATATGTCGAAGAACTGTCGAAGCTGCAAGATCGGGTGCCTGCCTTTGGCTATGAGCAGGTCGAGAAAATTATTACGGCTGATTTTGGTAAAACTGTCCCGGAACTGTATCGCAACTTTGATCCGATTCCGATCGCTGCCGCCAGTTTAGGGCAAGTGCATCGGGCCCAACTGCATTCGGGTGAAGAAGTGGTGGTGAAGGTGCAGCGTCCTGGGCTCAAAAAGCTGTTTACGATCGACCTACAAATTCTCAAAGGCATAGCCCGCTATTTTCAAAATCACCCCAAGTGGGGGCGGGGGCGCGACTGGATGGGGATCTACGAGGAATGTTGTCGCATCCTCTGGGAAGAAATTGAGTATCTCAATGAAGGCCGCAATGCTGATACGTTTCGTCGCAACTTCCGCCAAGAAGATTGGGTACAGGTACCTCGGGTCTATTGGCGCTATAGTTCTCACCGAACTTTAACTTTAGAATATCTGCCGGGGATCAAAATCAGCCACTACGAAGCCTTGGAAGCGGCTGGGCTCGATCGCAAACTGTTAGCGCGTTTGGGGGCCAAAGCCTACTTACAGCAACTACTCAATGACGGATTTTTCCATGCCGATCCGCATCCTGGTAATATTGCTGTCAGCTCAGATGGAGCCCTGATTTTCTATGATTTCGGCATGATGGGGCAAGTGCAGCCAATCACGCGGGACAAGCTGATGGGTCTGTTTTTCGGAATTGCTCAGAAAGATTCTGAACAGGTTGTTGATGCATTAGTGAGTTTGGGGGCCCTGGCACCTGCTGAAGATATGGGGCCAGTGCGGCGATCGATTCAATATATGCTCGATCACTTTATGGATAAGCCGTTTGAAGAGCAATCGATTACGGCAATTAGTGACGATCTCTATGAAATTGCTTACGATCAGCCCTTTCGATTTCCAGCCACCTTTACCTTTGTGATGCGAGCTTTTTCCACTTTGGAAGGAGTCGGTAAAGGGCTCGATCCAGCGTTTAACTTTATGGAGGTTGCACAACCGTTTGCAATGCAGCTTATGACAGAAGGAAATGGCTCCCGGAATGGGTTTTCGGAAGGATTGCTCGGTGAATTAGGACGACAAGCTGCCCAGGTCAGTACAACCGCCCTAGGGTTGCCCCGCCGGATTGAAGACACGCTTGATAAGTTGGAAAGGGGCGATATTCGGGTGCGAGTTCGCTCGACCGAAACCGATCGGGCCCTGAGACGGATCGGCAATGTCAACATGGGTACGAATTACACCCTTTTAATTGGAGCATTCACCCTATCCGCCACGATTTTACTGGTGAATCAGCTCATCTGGTTAGCTATACTGGCGGCTATAGCAGCAGTGATTCCAACGGTTGCTTTCATTCGCTTACTGATTCGCCTTGATCGATCCGATCGGATGTTTTAACATCATCCCAATTTGCGATTCTTCGATGCCAGGGTCACACCATGAAACGTTTATTCACGGGTCTTACGGATCCGGGACTGCTGCGTGCAGTGAATCAAGATGACTATTACATTGATCCAGTCGGCCGGTTCTTTGTAGTTGCTGATGGGATGGGTGGACATGCAGGTGGGCAAGAGGCCAGCCGGATCGCGACTCAAGCCATTCAAACCTACCTCAACGATCGTTGGGATTCGGATGAATCACCAGAATCGCTGCTAGAGAATGCCTTTTTGAAGGCGAATTACGAAATTTTACAAGACCAGTCTAAGCATCCTGAACGAGCTGACATGGGTACAACGGCCGTCGCGGTGATGTTCCGTGCCGATCAACCCTGGTGTGCTCACATTGGAGATTCGCGGCTTTATCGGTTGCGCGGAGCCAAGTTGCATCAAATTACGGAAGATCACACCTGGGTAGCGCGAGCCATGAAATTGGGTGAACTGACCTCCGATCAGGCTCGCAGTCATCCCTGGAGACATATTTTATCCAAATGTCTGGGGCGCGAAGATGTGCGGCAGGTGGATGTGCAACCGTTTGATCTGCATCCGAACGATCGCCTTTTGCTGTGCAGTGATGGCTTAACAGAAGAACTGTCTGACCAGCTAATTGCCTTTCATCTCAAAACGATTCGGGCTTGCGATCGGGCTGCCTTGGCTTTAGTGAATGCTGCGAAGGATCGCGGGGGGCGAGACAATATTACGGTCGTCATTGTGGCTTTCGATGATTCCGATAGCGATCCAAATTCTTGTGAAGAATAGCGCGATGAAATGGGGAAGGGTGCTGTAAGCTATTGCTGTTGCTTCTGCATACGCCGTTTAACCCTGCTGTTGTTGGATCTTGTCGAGTCATGCGATCGAAACCAGCCGCCACCTCTCCTCACCGTTCTCTGATGCGTCGAATTCTGCGTGCTACTCGTCGGGCGGCATCAGCAATGATTCTGCTATTACTCTTCGGATTTGGCTTTAAACAGGCTCAAGGCTTTTGGTATAACCCTGAAGCCGTGCTAGTTTTGGGTGGGGCAGTCGAACGAGAGCGCTTCGCCGCAGAATTTGCCAAACAACATCCTGGGTTGCCTGTTTGGGTTTCGTCTGGGAGTAACCCCGAATATGCCGAATGGGTCTTTCTGGAAGCGGGCATTGATCCCAACCGGGTTCACTTGGATTATCAGGCTGTGGATACGGTGACGAACTTCACAACGCTAGCTGACTACTTCCGAGCCCATGGCATTCGCAGTGTTTACCTGATTACCTCGGATTATCATATGCCTCGTGCTCAAGTGATTGGTGAAATTGTCTTGGGTAGTCGCGGAATTGATTTTCATCCGGTGGCTGTACCCTCTGATCGATCGCCTGAACCGATCGCCAAAGTGGTTCGGGATGCGGCTCGGGCCATGCTCTGGGTTGCGACGGGTGAGACTGGTTCTAACTTGGCTCGTCGTTTCCGATAGCAGAGGAAGCTGGCATTCTCAGTCCGCATAGCCTCCTTTCAAGGATTGACCAAGAATAAATACAAATGTACTGCTTTCTTTGCCCATTTTGGCTTTCTTCAGTCAAGATGGAAGAGAAGGCTGTTTTTGTTGTTTTTTCCCTTGATTTCGCTTTAATCAAAGATTATTCACGACAGTGATCTCAGTCCGATCGCCCCCGGTACTAGATTTTTCAGGACTAGATTGCTTGGACTCGATCGCTCCTTGGGTTTCCCCTGACCTGCTTTGAAATTGAACTGAATTGAACTGAATTGAACTGAACTGAATTTTTGATCCATGTTATTCACTCTGACGAGGCTATGTCAGATCTACCTTTAATTCCGTCTGCTGTTCGATCGACGAGTGCTGCCATTTCTCCTCCAGTGACATCTTCTCCTCCAGTGACATCCACATCATCCTCTGTTACACCTACGGGACTGTCGGAGCCGGATATGGAATTATTGGATCCGTCTAGCCTGCATACCGTCTTAACCATGCTGGAAGTGATCGATTCGCTCGAAGAACTGGAACTGTTGGAAACTTTAACCCCAACTCAAAAACGGCAAGTTTGGCAAGCTACTTCGCCTGAAACGAGGGTTCGCCTGAAGCAAATTCGGGCAGGGCATGATTCAGGTGATACTGCTCAATTCTCTCAACTATCCCAGCCTCCTGTGCAGCAACCGAGCCGGAGCCAGCCTTGGGTCAACCTGCCTGAGCCAGTTCAGCCTCTGTTTGGCGTGACCCATTTGGTTGATGGAACCGCTCTATCCTCCGAGCCTAATCGGGCGATCGAGGAGACGGCTGCTCTGGATTTGGTGGATCAGCAGGAGGAAATTGATCTGATGCTGCAAGAGCCGTTGAATCTGGATGCTCAGCCGACGGTTGGAGTCGGTGACTGGGTCATTTTACAAGCTAAACCCCAGCTTGCCCGTGCCGAACTGATGGCCATTTGGGAGGTGGTTGAACTGCAAGGCAATTATGCCCGCATTTTGGCTCAGGGGTTAGGAAATCGAATGTATCCGACTACCTGGATGTTGCCCTACCCAAAACCGATCGATTATGCTGAGCCGGACTTCTAATTGTGGTGCTAAAAAGAAGGCTGCTAGAAAAGAAGGCTGCTAGAAAGCCCTACGGGAGTAGGCTCGCCTCGGACGATAGCCAGGTTGGGGATAAAATGGATACCCTGACCGCATCTCTGGGTAGACACCTGTCCGAATATAAGGGTTCCGGCTCGGCGGATCCGAATCCACCAGTTCGTAATTTTCTGCTGATTGGAAGGTTTCGGCTGGCTCGATCGGAACCTCAGGTGCAGCACCAATCTGGATCGGTGGTTCCTGCCTCGGCTGCTTCAGGGTTGCTCGGTGATCAGGTGCGAACCGTTCGGTGGTAAAGCGAATGTAGACCTCTCGGTTATGGCCATAGTCTCCAGCCACCTGGCTACTATAGGCGGCATCAAATCGGGATCGCACGCCCCAATAGTCTTCGCCTTCGCGTAACCAACTGAGGATATTTTGGGCAATTGCTAGCTTTTGAGTTGAGTTGAGCCGATCGCGCTCTGCCGTCTGGAGTCCTTGGGAGAGATCGAGGAGGTAATGGGTTGCGGCTTCGGTGCGAGGGCTTAAATCTGGTGCCTCCGCTTGTTTCTCCGAAAAATTTTGGCTGTTGGTTTGACTGGGCTGCTCGTTGGGTGATTCCGTGGTAAGGGGCAAAGATAGATCGGCAGGTGCAGTTAAACTCGTTAAACTATGCCAAGCCACAGAACTGATGCCTCCAGCTACTGCGAGCCCTGAACCGACGATTCCTACCCATAGCCTGACAACCGAAATTCCCATGGCTTGTCTTCCTTCTTGCTTGACTTCCTTGACTCTTGTGAGTCACTCATCTGATCAGCCTTTTTGATCAGCCCGTTGAGCAGTCTTGTAATTTGATCAGTCTTTTATATCAGTCTTTTATATTCAGTCTGCTACTCATTGCCTGACTCAATTAGCTACCCTACATTTAGTGTAGTGAAGTTCGAGAAGAATGTTGAGAAAATAATTTGCAGGCAAAATAATCGATCGCGCCGGGGAGTGGTCAAGCTCAATCTATGGAATTGAACCGTGAGGAAGATATTCGCACTCATATTGAAACTTTGCTAAAACAGCAAGGGATCGCGGTCGATCGAGAAGTCTCCTGTGGCAATGGAATTCGGGCTGATCTGGTCACATCTGACACGGTGATTGAGGTGAAGAAATATCTCAATCGGGGTGCAATCTATCAAGCCCATGGGCAGGGGGTTGTTTACCAAAAGCACCTCAATCGGCCAAAACTGTTGATCATTGGGCTAGCCCCCACCTCAGAAGCACGATATCAAGAAGCGCAGCGGATCGCCGAAAACATCCGTACTGAAGGGGTGGAAGTTGTTTTTCTAGACAAAGATCCCCAATGGTCGAACACTCTGCTTCTAGCTGATCTATCTGCGGCAACCAAAGCGCCAACGGCTAAAACGGCATCCCCCAAACCTGTCCAATTGCCCTTTGAAAAAACAACTGTTGAAGCGAGTTGCAAGTCTGCTAAGCCTGACCCTAAGGCGGACTCTAATGCTGAGACCCGCGCAACCTTTACACCGCGCGATATGTGGATTGTATTGCTGATCATCTTGTTGTTTTTGTGGGTACGATCGGCGATCGAGGTTGTGAATCAATCTCCTCCAGTTCATGATCAACCTCAGACGGTGCCTGAAACCTGGGTTCCTTCTCCTTAACCCTCCTGCTGGCTCCTCCCTCCCAGCTTGCCTTTGCCTGTGCCACAATGGGCGATCAACAGACTCCGGAGTCCAATGCTAGATTCACTGCTCAAGGAGCGCTACAAATTAGTTTCGCTGTTGGGAACCGGTGGATTTGGGCAAACGTACCTGGCAATCGATCGGGTTAATCACGATCAGAACTGTGTCGTCAAGCAGTTGAAGCCCGCCAAAACGGACGATCAATTTTTGCTGATTGCTCGGCGGTTGTTTGATACGGAAGTTAAAGCATTGGTGCAGTTAGGACAGCATCCGCAAATTCCCAGCTTCCTCGATTTTTTTGAAGAGGCAGGTGAGTTTTATTTGGTGCAAGAGTTGATCGATGGGCATCCCCTCACCCAGGAATTCTTACCCGATCGACGCTTGAGTGAAGCCGGTGCAATTGATTTACTTCAGGATGTTTTGGGCATTTTGACCTTCGTGCATGCCCAACAGGTAATCCACCGAGATATTAAACCGAGTAACTTGCTGCGTCGGCACACAGATGGGCGGATTGTCCTGATCGATTTTGGGGCAGTTAAGGAAATTGGCACCCAGCTTTTTAGTGAAGCCGAACAGAAATTTACGGTGGGCATTGGCACTCAGGGTTATACTCCCAGCGAACAGTTGGCCGGTCGCCCTCGTTATTGCAGTGATCTCTATGCCTTAGGTGTCACGGTCATTCAAGCGATTACAGGGATCGGGCCGACTCAACTGCCGGTCGATCCAGACACGGGAGAGTTGGTCTGGCATACCCATGCGGCGGTGGGGCTGGGGTTCAAGCGAGTTCTAGACAATATGGTGCGTTATCACTTTTCGCAGCGTTATCAATCGGCCCAAGAGGTACTGCAAGCGCTTGATCACCTGCATGATCACACCCTAGAATCAACGATCCTACCTTCTGCCTTAGTGGTGCCGCCCTCATTGTTGCATCATCCGATCGGGGATCAAAGCCTGGTTGATTCGCCGGTTGATCCGCCTCAGGCAGCGGAACCGCCACAGCGATTGCGAGTGCATCAACGCCGAAGACTCTGGCAGATCGGCTGTATTGTGGTGGCTGTGACTGGACTTTTAACCGCAGCGCGGCAGGTTGGCTGGCTGCAAGCCCCGGAGTTGGCTTTATATGACCAACTGACTCGGTTACAACCCGATCGAGGCGTTGATCCCAGGCTATTGGTGGTGGAAATTACTGAGGCAGATTTGCAAGCATTACAGCGGGGTACGCCCTCGGATCAAGATGTGGCTCAAGTGATCCGCACATTGCAACAACATCAACCACGGGTGATTGGGCTGGATTTGCATCGCGACTTGCCTCAAGAGCCGGGGCATCAAGCACTGCTGCAGCAATTGCAAGCTGAGAATGTGGTGGCAATCATGAAGTTGGGTAATGAACAGCAGGTGTTTGATATTCCACCGCCGAAAGGAGTGCCACCTGAGCGACTGGGGTTTAACGATTTTCCGATCGATCCCGATGGGGTAGTGCGGCGAAACCTGCTGTATGGCACCCTGGCAGAGCAAACTTTTATGTCGTTTGGTTTACGACTGGCGACAAAATATCTGGCGGCCGATCAGATCAAGCCGCTTGAAAGTGAGTCCTATCCTGGGGTAATGCAACTGGATCAGACTATTTTTATGCCTTTAGAGCAAAATTCAGGGGGCTATCAACGGGTTGATGCCGCAGGCTACCAAATTTTGCTGAATTACCGATCGCCGCGTCAGCCTGCCCAGCAAGTTTCGTTTTTGGAGGTGTTGCAAAACCGGATTGCTCCCGATCAGGTGAAAGACAAAGTGGTATTGATTGGTACAACCGCCCCCAGTGGTAAGGATTTGTTTTACACCCCCTTTAGTAGTGGTAGTCGTGGACAATATCTGATGCCAGGGGTGGTAATTCATGCCCAAATGGTGAGTCAAGTTCTCAGTGCGGTGCTGGATCAGCAGCCTTTGCGCTGGTGGTGGGCTGATCATCTGGAATGGCTGTGGATGAGTGGATGGGTGCTGATGGGGGGTGGACTGGTTTGGTTTGTGCGCCATCCGATTGGCTTGAGTCTGGGCACGATCGGGCTGCTGGTTGGCTTGGGAGCAACAGTGTGGATCGTTTTTGCCAACCAAGGTTGGTTACCGGGTGTGACTCCGGCGATCGGGCTGGTGCTAACGGAGGCGATCGTGCTGGTTTGTCTGCCACGGTTTCCGATTTCTGAAAAATAATTCTTCGGCAAAAACAAACCCGATCGAAGCAGGGCGATCGGGTAATGATGATGCTGAAATCAGGGCAAATTTGAGCACAGGATAGGCAGGAGTACCCGCTGCAAGTGGTGAATGAGAGCGGGGTTACTGCCTGAATTGAGGATTTTAAGCTGGGACTTTAGTCGAAGACGTTGAGAGTCTTAAGAAGCAGGCAGAAAATCACGAGATCCTTGATAGCCAGAGTAGTCGGCTAACTGTTGCAGACTTTGAGTGCCTGAGTAACGCTGCCCATTGATAATCCAGGTGGGATAGCCTTCAATCTTCTCAACTTGGCAGGCTCCGGCTTGGGACTTGGTGGCACCGGGATCACACTCCACATAGGGAACTTGAGCGGCTGCTTCCTTGCCAAATAGATTTTTCTGGTCTTGGCAGTGAGAGCACCAGTAAGCCCCGTACATTTTGGCTCCAACCTGGGTTAAATGCTGGGCTAAGGCAATTTCCGCTGGCCCGGAGGGTGTTGTGGGTACAAAGACAGTTGGATCGCCGCTGCTGGATCGGGCAGTTGAGGGATTACCAAGGTTGTAAACTGCTAATGTCCCTACGATCGTTACCATTGCCACGATCAAGCCGCTGAATAACAGTTGTCCAACATCTTCCCAGGCTCTTCCCAGGATTGTGAGCACAAACAAAGTCAGAGCAAACAAAGCAGAGGCAATGCAGTAATAGCACAATCCCCCAGCCCCGTAGACTGCCACGAACTGGGTGGCCATAATAAACATCAAGTAGGTACTGAACACCAGCATGGCGGTTGCGCCTAGAAACAGGAACAGCCAAGTCCAGTTTTCTAACTCATTACGCAGGGGTTTGTTCTGGTCAGGGCTGATCGCTAAAGGGACTAGCGCGAAGGTGAACATTGCTGCATAGGCTAGGAAGCCGAAGAGAGCCAACGGCAATCCAAAAATCTCAGCATAAGAACTTGATAGAACTTGCTCACAACCACTGGTCGGACAGGCAGCTTCGCCGCCAAAGAGCTTCGTTGCGGTCAGATATCCAGTGTTCAGCATTCCCAAGGCTGCGATCCCACCAATGAGAGGACGCGACCAGCGGTGAATCCAGGGGGTAGGTTTACGGCGGCTACTCATACGGTTCCTCGGTGTTGTGCGGCTACTCATAGGCTTTTGCTCGGCAGTTAAGGGAGATGATTCCAGTTGTTCCAGTACATTGATTCAGGGCATCGATTCAGGGCATCGATCAAAATGATGTCAGCTTTCCTGAGATGTTAGCTTTCCTGAGATGTTAGCTTTCCTGAATAGCTATTTTGCCTCAAACTCAAAAATTTGCCTCAAACTCAAAAAAGTGACCGAAGCAGTCAAGCTGGATTATGAATTGTTCCGGTGGATCGTTCAAACCCTTGATCCTGAGGTTGATCTGAAAATTGGTCTTGATGAATGTAATTTTCCCTTGCCTTTGCCTCATCTACCCCGTGGCAGCATACTCCGAGATCAGATTCTGCTCTAGCCTTCAGGAAGGCACGGCTACTGATGGAGCGATAGAGTTGGTTTGCTCTTTTTGGGTTTGCTCTTTTAAAGATAAACTGCGCCGCATGGCTTCTACAAATTGGCTGACGCGAATCGGGTCGATCGGCTGATCAACTTGTCCTCGTCGTTTCAACGAGCTGGAGACAATCACCCCATCGGCGGACTGGATCAGTTGCGGAATATTCTCCCAGCTTGCTCCACTGCCAATAAACACCGGCGTATCATGCGCTGCCGCAGTCGCCAACTCTAAATCTTCTAAACTGGGTGGGCTGCCGGTTGCCCATCCTGACAAAATCACGCCATCGGCTAATCCACGATCGATCGTTTCCTGCACGGCTGTCGTCAGATTGGGGGATCCTAAAGGTCGCGCATGTTTCACGAGCACATCGGCCAAGATCTTGACATCGCTCCCCAACTCGCGACGATAGCGTAATAGCTGATGGGCCTGACCTTCGATCAACCCCTGATCGGTCGCCATCACCCCGGTGAGCACATTGACGCGAATGAAGTGGGCCTGAACGCAGCTCGCGATCGCCATGGCGCTGTGGGCATCATTCCGGAGCACATTGATCCCGATCGGTAGGGTCACCAAATGCATGAGCCGATGCACAACTAAACTAATGGCACTGACGACCGCTGGATCCACCTGGTCTTTGGGAAAGGGCGCATCAAAAAAATTCTCGACGATGATGCCGTCAACCCCACCGGATGCCAGCGCTACGGCTTCCTGTTCAGCGCGGTCGATCACGGTTCTCAGACTGCCTCCCCATCGCGGCGAGGTTGGCAGGGGCAGCAAATGGACAACACCAATCACCGGGTTTGCAGTTTTAAAGGTTTGTTTCAAGTCCACAGGTCTATCACAGTATGGGTCGGACTCAGTACGGGAGTGAGCGTAAGAGCACCAATAGAATAAAGTAGCAACAAAATAGAACAGGACAGAACCTGTCTTCTAGATTTACTCTAACAGCAATCTAGCCCCTCCCCAGCGTCTCGCGCGAAGAATCCAAATCACAAGAAATCGTGAAGATATATTATCTTTCCTGGGATTACTGTGTTAAGATTATTATCAATTGTTCTAAACAATGCGATTGCAGTTAAAGGTGTCCTTTCGGCGTTATGCTGACAAGGGTTGAGAGATAGAGTTCAGCCCATTGATGACGCGATGATGACGCGATCGCCACGATTTCGCACTTTAGGCTGCTATTTCTCTTAAATTCCTTTGCTGTTACTGATTCTGAGTGCATGGGCAACAAACCAACGATTGCCATATCCCATTTAGGCTGCGAAAAGAACCGAATTGATACAGAGCATATGCTAGGCTTGCTCGTGCAAGCTGGTTATTCTGTAGACTCTAATGAAGAGTTAGCTGATTACGTTATTGTCAACACCTGTAGTTTTATCCAAGCCGCCCGCGAAGAGTCAGTGCGTACTCTGGTTGAGCTGGCCGAAGCGAACAAAAAGATCGTGATCACTGGCTGTATGGCGCAGCATTTTCAGCAAGAGCTGTTGGATGCGATTCCAGAGGCAGTCGCTGTCGTAGGCACAGGTGATTATCATAAGATAGTAGATGTGGTTGAGCGGGCTCAAACGGGTGAGCGAGTCCAGGAAATTTCATCTGAACCAGTCTATATTGCAGATGAGACCACCCCGCGCTATCGAACTACGACGGAAGGGGTCGCCTACTTGCGAGTGGCCGAAGGCTGTGATTATCGCTGTGCGTTTTGCATTATTCCCCATTTGCGTGGTAATCAGCGATCCCGATCGATTGAATCGATCGTGGCGGAAGCGAAGCAACTCGCTGCTGAAGGGGTGCAGGAAATCATTTTGATTTCGCAAATCACAACTAATTATGGGCTGGATCTCTATGGCGAACCCAAGCTGGCTGAACTATTGCGAGCTTTGGGTGAAGTAGAGGTTCCCTGGATTCGGATGCACTACGCCTATCCGACCGGGTTGACTCCCAAAGTCATCGAGGCAATGCAGGAAGTTCCCAATCTCTTGCCTTATCTCGACTTGCCGCTTCAGCATTCCCATCCGGAGGTGCTGCGAGCCATGAATCGGCCCTGGCAGGGGCGGGTTAACGATGGCATTATTGAGCGGATCAAAGCAGCAATCCCGAATGCAGTGCTGCGAACCACGTTCATCGTTGGATTTCCGGGCGAAACAGACGAGCATTTTGAACATCTGATGCAGTTTGTCCAACGCCATGAGTTCGATCATGTGGGCGTGTTTACCTTCTCTCCTGAGGAGGGTACTGCTGCGTACACGCTGCCCAATCCGGTGCCACAAGAAGTGATGGAAGCGCGTCGGGATGCGCTGATGACATTACAGCAACCGATTTCACTGCGCCATAATCAGGCAGAAATTGGCAAAGTTGTTGATGTTTTAATCGAACAGGAAAATCCTGAAACCGGGGAGCTGGTTGGCCGTTCGGCGCGGTTTGCTCCAGAGGTTGATGGCTTAGTTTATGTTCAAGGCGATGCTCGGCTGGGCGCAATTGTCCCTGTGGAAATCCTCGATGCCGATGTTTATGACCTCTATGGCCGCATTGCCGATTCTACAACCCAGCTAAAAGGCGCTCTTCGCGCTGCTATTCACGTTTAAGGAGCCTCAATGACTCTCTCATTTCACAGTCTCGGTCTGTCTGAAGCGCGTGTGCGCCATTTGGAAAAGGCCGGCTTTGCAAGTCCTACTCCAATTCAAGCGCAGGCGATCCCCCATTTGCTTTCAGGTCGAGATGTGGTGGGATTGGCTCAAACTGGAACTGGCAAAACGGCAGCTTTCTCGTTGCCGATGCTAGAACGAATTGACCTGAATGTTCACGCAGTTCAGGCTTTGATTTTGACCCCCACTCGCGAGCTGGCGGTTCAGGTTTACCAATCCATTCGAACATTAAGTGACGATCGTCGCCTACAGGTTTTACCGATTTACGGTGGACAATCGATCGATATCCAAATTCGCCGCCTCCAGCGTGGAGCGCAAGTGGTGGTGGGTACCCCAGGCCGTGTACTCGATCTGCTTGGACGAGGCGACCTCAAGCTAAACAAATTAAGCTGGATTGTCCTGGATGAAGCGGATGAAATGCTCAACATGGGCTTCATTCAAGATGTGGAGAAAATTCTGGCTCAGGCACCGGCTGAACGTCAGACCGCTTTCTTCTCAGCTACGATGGATCCTTCCATTCGAGAATTGTCGGCTAAGTTTCTCCACTCGCCCGTGACGGTGAATGTGGAACAACCCAAAGCAGCCCCGGCTCGGATCAATCAAGTTTTCTACATGGTGCCACGCGGCTGGACAAAGGCCAGAGCTTTGCAACCGATCCTGGAAATGGAAGATCCAGAATCAGCCTTGATTTTCGTCCGCACCCGGAAAGCGGCGGCAGAGTTAACACGCCAATTGCAAGCGGCTGGTCACAGTGTGGATGAATACCATGGGGATCTGAGCCAGTCTCAACGGGAGCGTTTATTGCTGCGGTTTCGCCAGCGACAAGTGCGTTGGGTTGTAGCAACCGATATTGCGGCTCGTGGTCTGCATGTGGACGATCTCACCCATGTGATTAACTACGATTTGCCTGATAGTGTGGAAAGTTATGTACACCGGATTGGGCGAACCGGCCGGGCTGGTAAGGAAGGAACAGCGATCTCGCTCATCCATCCTCTCGACAAGCGCAAACTGCGGGATATTGAACGGCATATTCGTCAACGTTTGGAAATGGGCACGATCCCAACTCGGGCTCAAATTGAGGCACGCCATCTTGAGAAATTGCAAAAGCAACTTTGTGAAACTCTAGCTGGTGAACGAATTGCTTCCTTCTTGCCGATCGTGGCTCAGTTGAGCGAAGAGTTTGAACCTCATACGATCGCTGCTGCTGCTCTCCAGATGGCTTATGACCAAACTCGTCCGAGCTGGATGCGGGTTGACCAAGGCTATGGTGATGATCCTGCCCCGGAAAACCCGTCTAGATCGCGAGGACAACATCACGGGCACAACGGGCAAAATGCAGTCCGGAAAACCCGTCCGGTGAAGCGCTCTCAGGCTCCTGTTTCTAGCCAGCAGTGATGACCATTGGCTATTGACTATTGATCAAGCCTGACTATTAATCAAGCTTGAGCTTCAGCTCCATGCGGGCGCTTGTAGCCTGGCAATTGTGGACTGGCAATTGTGCCGAAGCCGCAAGCTAAACTACTGGGAGGTGTATGTGATTTTCTAATCCACACACCTCTATTTTTATGGGAGGGTTTCGAGTTCGTCGTTCATCTTGCCGCGTTTGACCTCAATTATGCGATCGACCGAATTACTGAATTATTACCGGAACCTGAGTCAGGGGCTATTGACCGTTGTGGATGTGGAAACGACTGGGCGTTATGCTTGGAGTGATCGGATTACTGAAATCTCGGTTTTGCAAGCGACTCTCGCGGATGGCATCCAGCAGCAACGCACCGATTTAGTCAATCCGCAAACTCGCATTCCTCTCAAAATTGTCCAGTTTACTGGCATTACGCAAGCCATGGTGGAAGCTGCCCCAGCCGGGGAGGAGGTGTTCCCAAACTATCTGCCATTGCTGAATCAAGGTGTTTTGACAGCGCACAATGTAGCATTCGACTATCCTTTTTTACAGACTGAATATGCTCGGCTGGGCATTCAGTTTGCCCGATCGGAGTCGGAGCAACTTTGTACTGTGCAATTGGCGCGGTTGATGTTGCCTGATCTGCGATCCCGCAGTTTGCCTGAATTGGTCAAGTATTTTCAATTTCCTGTAGGGACATCCCATCGAGCTGAAGCAGACACACTGGCTTGCTGGTTACTGGCAAAAACTTTATTGCTCGAATTGCTGGAAACGGCTGACCCTATCTTGCTGGCGCGGTTTGCTCGACAACGAATTCCGCTGAAGTTGGCTGCTCAACTCTTGAATTGCTCACAAGTTCAGGCCCGATCGCGCTTAGAAGCAGCCGGAGTTGCGACTAAATTTGTTGGGCAGGGTCGCAGTGGAACCTGGATGTATCGTCGAGGCGATGTGGAGCAGTTGGCAGAACAAGCAGGGAGTTGCGAGCCTGCAAATCAATCAAGTAATTTTTCAGTCAAGTAATCTTTTGATTCAGCTTATCAGAGGATCAATCAGACGGAGACTCAGAAGACTCAAATGAACTGGGAGGCGTATTTACAAGCCAGTGAGGTGGTGGATTGGCAACATCCCACCTTATTGCAGCTCGCCCAGCAACTTCGAGCTCAAGCAATGAGACAGGCTAGCCAGGAGAGACGGGTCACGCAAACGGTGATTGCGCAAACCTGCTTTGAATGGGTACGGGATCAGATTTGCCACAGTGTTGATCATCAGATGAATCCGGTTACTTGGCGGGCTTCTGATGTCCTGAAATATAAAACGGGGTTCTGCTTTGCCAAAAGTCATTTGTTGGCAGCTTTATTGCGAGCCAACCAGATTCCAACTGGATTTTGCTATCAGCGTTTAAGCCTGGATGATCAAGGCGAACCTTATTCGTTGCATGGTTTTAATGCGGTATATTTGCCAGAAGTCGGTTGGTATCGCATAGATGCCAGAGGCAATCGGATCGGCATTGGTGCCCAATTTACCCCACCGATCGAGCAACTTGCTTATGCTGTGCAGCTACCTGGTGAAATTGATTTTCCTCAGATCTGGTCAGAGCCTTTGCCGATCGTGATCGAAAAACTGCAAACCAGCCAAGCTTGGCAAGCTGTGCTGCGCCATCCTCCCGATTGGGATCCGGAGGCAACGGTTGCATTGAGTGACGGAAGTTCAGTAATCAGGGCGCAGTAATCAAGCGCAGTAATCAGGGCGCAGTAATCAGGGCGCAGCATTTCCCAGTCTCTCATCTATTTCAAGCCAGCCTCTCAGTTCATCTTCATCTCAGATTTCAAGAGTCGTGAAATGATGGGAACGGCTGCGTTGAGGGTTTTTGCTTTGCAGAATGCCATACCGTTGATCGATCGTTCGATCACCGATTGCTTAATTATTTTTACGCGCTACCCTTTGCCGGGAAAAGCCAAAACCAGACTGATTCCCGCGATCGGAGCTGAAGCCGCTGCACAATTACAGCGAAAAATGACTGAGCATACCTTGCGGCAAGCCTGGATCTGGCAGGCTGGGATCGATCCAGAAACGAGGCAACGAACTGGTGGTAAAACTGAGATTTGGTTTGCTCGATCTGACAGCCAATCTGATAGCCGATCTGATAGCCGATCTGATAGCCGATCTGATAGCCAATCTGATAGTAGTGAAGCTAGCGATCAACAGCAAATGCAAGCATGGCTGGGCTCCCAGTGGCATTACCGGGCTCAGCCTGAAGGGAATTTGGGCGATCGGCTAATTCAGGCGATCCAAGCCGCTTTTGCCACCGGAATGCAGCGGGTGGTGACGATCGGCACGGACTGTCCTGGGCTGAATGCCACCCGAATGCGACAAGCTTTTACGGCGCTTGACCAGGCTGATCTGGTACTCGGGCCAGCGCTTGATGGGGGCTATTATTTGATTGGGTTACGGCAATTTGTCCCGGATCTGTTTGCCGGGATCGCCTGGAGTACCGCAACGGTCTTGCAGCAGACTGTTGAGATCGCGGAGCGTCTGGGACTCACGGTGGCCTATCTGGAACCATTGTCTGATGTCGATCGGGCGGCTGACCTCCCTGTCTGGCAGGCTATAGAGCAGGCTCAGCCTTGGTTGTCGGTGGTGGTTCCAGCCTTTAATGAAGAAAACCGCATCAACCCGGTGGTGCAATCCATTCGGCAAACAGCGCTTATAGAAATTATTGTGGTTGATGGTGGGAGTGACGATCGAACCGTGGATCGGGCAATGGAGTTGGGAGTAACGGTTTTACAAACTGCGCTGGGACGATCTCTTCAAATGAATGCGGGGGCTAACGCTGCGGCTGGTAAGGTCTTGCTCTTTCTTCATGCAGATACCCAATTGCCATCTGATTTCCTGATCTGGATACAGCAGATTTTGATGCAGCCTGGCACCGTGGCTGGGGCCTTTGAGTTGAAAATTGATGGAGTGCAACCGGGACTACGCTGGGTGGAATGGGGAGTGAAATGGCGATCTCGGCTGTTGCAGTTGCCCTATGGCGATCAGGCGATTTTCGTACCAGCAGAAATTTTTCAGCAGACTGGTGGCTTTCCTGATCTGCCGATTATGGAAGATTTTGAGTGGGTGCGACGGCTACGCCACTTGGGCAAAATTGGGATCGCGCCTGCTCCGGTGCTCACCTCTGGACGACGCTGGCAACAGGTGGGGATTTGGCGAACGACCTGGATCAATCAACTGGTGATTGCCGCCTACTTTCTGGGATTGTCACCCGATCGAATTGCTCGGTGGTATCGCGGAGCTGGGAAGTTGAGATGATGCAGATTGAGATGATGCAGATAAAGTGGGGGCGATGAAATAAAGCAGAAAGTCTATTGCATTGTTTTCATGCAACTTGCTGCCTCTTGCCTTGCGTCTCTTGCCTTGCCATCTCTTGCCTTGCCATCAACTGGGCACAAAAAATCGGAGTGAACGAGCGGCTACTCCGATTTCAGAAAGATGAGGATTCAGTGATAAGTTGAAACGATCGCCCCTGCAACAGAGATTAGACCAGCTTCAGCTCCGGATATTGGGCAATCACATCATCCGCAGACAAGGTATCGCCCTCTGCTTGAGGAGTCCATAGCACTTCTAACGCCAAGAGTTGATCGCTAGAAACCGATCCCAATTGGGAGATCGCTTGCCGTAAATCTTGAGAGCTGTTGATCGGTGGCAGTTGCTGTTTTCCTTGGGTAGCAACCAACATCGTCACGACAATGTATTCCCCCGGATCCTTGTCTAACGTGGCCAGGTCACCGGCGGAAGCCAGAGCAGCTCGATCGGATGCCTGCTTAAGCAGGTTGTCGTAGTTAGACAGGGTCTCAGCAGAAAACTTGCTGCGTTCTGCCAGAGCTAGGCGGTTAAACTGAGCCTCGGCACTGGTGAGGCTGGTTAGTTGCGTTTGTCCTCCGGCATAAACCCAATATTCTGGATGTCGTAATAACGCTAGAGTGGACTCTTGCAACACTTGGGCTAGCCCTGCCGAGGAACCGGTATCGGCTTTCTCAGCAATGCGGTTCAGATCAGCCTGCAAATTCCGGGCTTCTGCTAACAAGCCAACTTGCAGTTTGGTCACCGAAATGGTGGGAGAACTATAGCTGCTGACCTCGTCAGATTGAGTCGCCGATCGAAAACTCCGTACCAGGAAGCCTGCGATTGTCATAAACAGCAAAATGGTGAATAACCCACCGAAACCGCCACCAACCCCAAAGATGGGCACCAAGAAGGGGAACCCAAATCCGCCACCGGGATAGTAGCCACCTCCATAGCCGCCCCCATATCCACCCGGAGAGGTGTAGGTACGACTGGGTGGAGCCATCGGTCGGCTGGGCATTCTGAAACTGCCACCGCCAATGCGACCTCCACTGGCAGCAGCCCAAGCCCCCTGCGCTTGACTGAAAACTAACACGATCGCCAGGGTGGTTGCGACCAGGGGTTTAATAAACGGTTTAATTATGTTCGAAAGTTTTTGGAGCATAGTCCCTCGCCTATCCAAGCTGATGTAAATGAGACCGGCTTTGGCTGGGTTTGGGTCAACTTAAAACTTAACCTGGACAATCTGCATCGACAGCATTCATAGCATCCTCTACAGCATCTTCTGTAGCCTCTGCATCAATCAGGAAAAGCAATGAGTTGCCCAATAAGATTAACCAAACGTTACAAAGCTTTCACTCTTCTAGTTTACCGTTTTGCCTGATTCCGCAAAACCGAGCGGAAGAGGGATAACCGTAATGTTGAGGCAATGTTGAGGCTGGTCTGCCGTCCTGCTGAGCTGGTTGCTTTTTATAGGCACACTTACTCTTGGACGCGCACGGGTGTCCCGATCGCTACCTGGGTAAACAGAGCTTGAATTTCAGGATCGCGCATCCGAATGCAACCGTGGGAAACTGCCTGACCGATCAGTTCTGTTTGATTAGTGCCGTGAAACCCGATCAGATGTTTGCCATCTGTCCAAAAGGCAATCCAACGAGAACCCAAAGGGCTTTCGGCCGGGTTGGCGATCGTTTCGCCAGTCAAAGGATGTTGCCAGGTGGGGTTTTCCTGCATACTCAGCACCTTAAAGTTGCCTGTTGGGGTCTCCCAACCTGACTTACCAACGGCAATGTCGTAACTGGCTTGCCAAACCCCATTTTGATAGAGGCTAACGCGGCGATCACTCAAATCCACCACCAGTTCTGGCTGCAAGAGCAACGACACCGGATGCAAGGCAGCCGTCAAGGTTTCAGCCAGTCCAGATTCTAGGGGTTGGGCCGATGGAGTTGGATTCTGTCGGGCTGAATTGGCAGCATGACTCGAAGAATACCCAGCAATCCTCTCATTGGCAGGGGACGTGATTTCCTCAGCAGGCAGGATTTGGGTAGAGAGGGAGGCTGAACCAACGGGTGGCAATGAGTAGTCTGGAAGCTCAGTCGATCCAGAAGCTGTTGATCCAGAAGCAGTGGCAGCACCTGACCCAGGGTTCGATCCCAGTTTCGAGCTGCCCTTCGATCGAGTCAACAAATCTCGGCTCTGGACTGCGATGAGTAGAGCTGCCGTCAAAAAACACAGGAACATGAAACTCCCGCCTAACGGATTTTGCTGCCTCTGAATCATGGATAGATGTTACCCTACGCCGGTTAGGGCGTTTTTTATCCCTTGATGCGGCTGTTTGGATCGGTTAGTTCATAGGCTGAATAATACCCTGAAATCCATTGCGGCTCAACATGGCTACAGCTTCCTGGGCGTTCTCTTCGTTGCTAAACGCACCAATCTGCATCACCGATCGCCCGTTCAAAACCATGGAGAAAGCATCTGGAACGATCGCCTGTACCTGAGTTTGGGTGGCTGGATCGGTGGCTGGCACAATCACCCGATATTGCAAATTGACCCGTTGGGCCAAGGCTGCGGTGGAGTTGGCTTGGGCTACACTGATCCGATCAACCCCTCCAGTATTACCAAGCGGAATCTCTGCATTCGGCACGGGCAGAATTTGGGCGTTATGAGAACTGGCAAGAGGTGCTCCGGGAGCAGAAGACGGGCGGCGTTCCGGCGGTGGCACGGGAATCGCAATGGGCGTACCACTTAAGCGAGGTGCGATGTTGGCAGGAAATGTCTGTCGCGGCAGGCTGGACACTGCTGTAACCACAATATTGGAGAACTGCTGCATTCCGTTGATCACCGCTTGCCCTAATGCAGCAGAATTGGGCTGTTCTGGTGGTGGTACAGCAATTTCGATGGATGCTGGCATGGTCGCAGTTCGGGTTGTCAACGTTGAGCCAGAAGCTACTGCCTGATTGATGTTTTGCGGGTTAGTCTGTGGGCGGGCTGAGGAGTGGGTTGGAGTGGAGGTTGTTGATCGCTGGGTTGATCGCTGGGTTGATTGATTGGCTGATTGATTGGCTGGCTGATTCACCGATCGCTGGTTTG
>JALOOM010000029.1 GCA_025454395.1 Elainella sp. Prado103 | reverse complement strand
GAAAATATAACAAGCCTAACTGCCAGTAGTTTTCACCCAGGCTGGGATCGCATTCAATCTGCTGTTCGTAGTAATGAATCCAGTGCTCTCGATCGGGCAATTGATCGGGCAATTGATCGGTCGGCACATCGGACATTCAAGCCCCCCTCAGAGATCGGCTCTCCGATCACTCAGCGCTAGATTGCTATGGGTTAATCATTTTCTTATCGCACCAGTGCTTATAGCACCAGATTAGTCGCACCAGTGCTTATAGCACCAGATTAGCCGCTAAATTCATCGCCACTTCCGGCCCGACCAGCGACACGTAGGGCTGGGTCAAATGTTGCTGCACTGCCTGTTGAATTTCCTCGACCGTGACCGCAGCAACTGCCTCCTGAAACGTTTGGTCGTAGTTAATTCCCAGGTTTAAGGTTTCATACCAGCCAAAAATTTGGGCGATCTGAGCGTTGGTTTGCTTCCCTAACGCATACTGTCCGAGTAACTTATTTTTAGCAGCTTGCAGTTCTTCAGGAGTCAACTGTACCGCTTGCAGCCGCTGCACCTCATGATGCAATCCTTCTAGGGCGATCGCTGCATTTTCGGGCGCAGTGCCAATATAAGTGACAAAGTGAGAAGTATCTATGCGAGTGGGATAAAAGGCTGAAACATCATAGGCAAGACCACGTTTTTCACGGAGTTCGACAAACAAGCGACTCGACAAACCATTGCCCAAATAGGTATTCAGCAGCTTCAAAACAATGTGATCGGTTGCCTCCACGGCTGGGGCTAAATAGCCCATCATGACGATCGCCTGCTGGGTATCCTGTTCTCGCACAGCCCGCTGCGGTTGCACTGGCACTGGCGGTAAATTGAGCACTGGTAAAGCCTGCTCCGGGTTCTGCCAATCTCCAAAGTAGCGGAAAACCAGATCAGTTGCTTCCTCTGGGCTGATCCGACCTACAACGCTCATCACCAAATTATCCGGTCGAAAATAGGTTTGATGAAACTGTTGGAGAGCCACCCGATCGAGCTGCGCCATGGTGGTTTCGGTACCCAGACCCGACATGGCATAGGGGTGATCGCCATACAAGATTTCTCGCAGTTGGGTATTTGCCACCGAAAATGGCTGTTCCTGCATCGATCGCAACCCTTGCAGAGCTAACTTGCGCTCCAGTTCCACCTGTTCATCCGGAAAGGAAGGGGTGCGTACTAACTCTGCCAACAGTTCCAGCATTTCCGCAAAATCTGCCGACACCGTTTTGAGGCTCATCAAACAATAGTCTGGGGCAGAATCAGCTCCCATACTGGCCCCCACCGACTCTACCCGTTCGGCAATTTCCTGAGATGAGAGGCGATCGGTGCCTTTGGTGATCACCGCAGACAACAAATGGGAGAGCCCCGCTTGCTCGATCGGCTCATAGCGACCACCCACCCGGATGTAGAGCCGAGCCGCTACGATATCCGCCGCCGGATTTTCTACCGCCAGCACGACCATTCCATTCGGTAGCACGGTTCGATGTACCGTACGATTTTGCAAGCAGTGAGCGATCATCGATTGAGTAGCCATGCCAGGAGGAGAAAATATAGTGATACTAATCTTAACAATTTGCCGCCCTATCCATCCCAGGGGAAGTTTTCCTGTTCAGAATCTAGCCTAGAGATTTAGACGGGGAGCAGCTCCACAGCCGCATAACGCAGAGGCGAGAGGTATTGGGCGGCAACATGTTGCAGAGTATCCGGTTGCAGATTGGCGATCACATTCGGGTAGGCAACCGCAAGTTCGGGCTGGGCGATCGTGCTGTAATAGCCGTAGAGACCCGCAAGCTGACTGGCAGTTTCCGTTGAAAAGGCAAAGTCATTGCAGAGCAGGCGTTGACAGCGCCTCATTTCGAGGGGATCAATTGGGGTTACCGCGAGTTCTGAGATTCGATCACCAATAATTGCTTCCACTTGGGCCAAATGCTCCACCTCCAGCCAAGCGGTAATGGTAAACAAGCTGGAATCGCGCTGGAGCGTAAATCCACTGCCAATTTCCTGAACCAGTTGGCGTTCTTCTCGCAGTTCGCGCACTAAGCGAGCCGTCCGCCCACCCGCCAAAAGCGCCGAGAGTAAATCTAAACCATAGGCCGTGCCGATCTGGTCTACACCAGGAGCCGTCCAGCCTAACATCAGGCGAGCCACTCCCAACCGGGGCAATTCCAGGGTTTGGCGACGGATTTCACTCATCCCAAGCTGGGGAATCCGAGCTGGACGCGGACAATCAGCTCGTTGAGGAAATGTTGAAAAGGCTTGACTCACTTGCTCGATCGTTTGTTGCCAGGAGATATCACCGACTACCACCACGGTCATGTTCTCTGGCTGATAATGAGCCCGATGAAACCAGCGCATTTCCTGCGGGGATCGCTCCAGCAATTTTTCGGCTTCTCCCAGTACAGGCCGACCATAGGCGTGATGGGGATACAGGGTTTCCATCAACACCTGAAAGCCGAGTCCATCGGGATCATCAAAAGACTGCCGGATTTCTTCGAGAACCACATCTCGCTCGAGATCAAACTCTCCATCAGGAATAGCCGCATTTAAGAGCAGATCAGCAAAATGAGGCAGGGTCTCGGGGAAGTCGGTCGTGGCGGTGCTGATGTAGAAATGGGCATAGTCGTGGCTAGTTGCAGCATTCGTCACCCCACCCCGATTTTCAATGATTTGATCAAACTGACCGGGTTGGAGGCGATCGGTGCCTTTGAAGATCATATGCTCCAAGAAATGAGCCATGCCTGACCAGGGTTCTGGCTCAACTGCTGCCCCAGCACCTACCCAAACATCCACGGTCACAACCGGAGCCGCAGTCACCTGCTGATGAATTAATAGCAATCCATTGTCCAGTCTGAAGCGCCGAGCTGGAAACGATGCCAGAGTTGCTGATGCAGTTCTTAAAAGTGCGACCAAATCCCCTCGTCTTAACCGAATCGATCGGTACTATTAACTTAATTTTTATTATCCTAGCGCCTTGATTGATCATCGTCCAAAAAACTTCAAACTTTCCAGCCGCAGGTTTGCCTTGGATTTCAGAAGTTTCTCGATTGACACTCCGTTAAATGGCTTCTAAATGGCTTCCAGACTTTGTAAACGATCGATCGGTTTACGGGAAATTTAAGATTATCTTCGTGAAAATACGGTTTTATGAGTGAAGCAGCAATGAATACTCCAGCCTCCGAGTGGCGCGACCAAGAAAAAATTCGCCAGCAGTTCGACTACGGCCCCTATCCGCGAGTTCCCCTCGATCAATCCCCCAAAGACGACTTCGAGCGACTCTTTGAAGATAGCCTGGTCACCGCCTATTATTTACGGCACCGCAAGGTGATAGATACCCGTGGCAAACTGATTTTAGATGCTGGTTGCGGTTCGGGCTACACCAGTCTGGTACTGGCCACCGCCAATCCAGGTGCCAAAATTATTGGGATCGATCTATCGCAACAATCCCTTGATCTAGCCCGACAACGACTAGAACACCATGGCATTCAAGATGCCGAATTTCATCAACTCAAGCTAGAAGAAGTCGCGCAGCTCGGCTATCGGTTTGACTACATCAACTGCGATGAAATGCTCTATCTGCTACCCGATCCCGCAGATGGGCTACGGGCCATGAAGTCGGTTTTAAAGCCCGATGGCATCATTCACTCTAATCTACACAGCATTCATCAACGCAAGAATTTTTATCGAGCCCAAGAACTATTCAAATTCATGGGATTGATGGATTCCAGCCCGGAAGCCTTTGAAGAAGAAGCCGTGGTGGAAACCATGAAAGCTCTACATGATGGCATCCGGCTCAAGGCTGATACTTGGAATAAAGACAATGAAACAATGGAGCCAGAGAAGCTGCAGCAAGTGCTGGCCATGAATTTCCTGTTCATTGGCGATACGGGGTTCACTATTCCGGAGATGTTTGACCTAATTCGCCAGTCTGATCTTGAGTTTGTCAGCATGGTGAACTGGAGACAGTGGGATGTGGTTGATCTCTTCAAAGAGCCTGATAATTTGCCCTTACTCTGGAGCATGAGCCTTGACAGTGCCACGATCGAGGAAAAACTCCATCTCTATGAGTTGCTACATCCGGTACACCGTCTGCTGGATTTCTGGTGTACCCATCCTGGCGATCCAGGCATTCCCGTCGATGAATGGGAGGAAGCCGATTGGCAACAGGCGATCGTGCATTTACACCCGCACTTGCGCACCGAATTTCTCAAAGATGGCTTGACCCGCTGCATTCAGGAAGGCAAACCGTTTGAGATTAGTCAGCCCATCCCCGGCCCAGCCCTTAAACCAATTTATCTGGAACCTACCACAGCCGCCTGTTTATTCCCGCTCTGGGATGGGGCTCAGTCGATCCAAACCCTCGCCGAACGCTACCGCCAAATCCGCCCTGTCGATCCAATCACGCTAGAACCCCTAACCCCAGAAGCCTCCTTCAATAAAGTCAAAGACCTGTTGAACCGTCTAGATGCCTTCCTGTATGTGCTACTAGAACGTGCCTAAACTCACGACTCAACCCACCCTACTGACTTCCCACTCCCCAATTGCAGATTTTTTTGAGGCAGGGTGATATGAAACTGAATTCAGGTGGGCAAGTTATATCCAGGAGTTAGAAATCCAAATATCCCGCAACTCAAGGAGACAATCCACCTATGAAATCTGAACTGAAAGCAAAGTTCCTCCAGCACCTGCTCAGCAAGAAGAAAAACAACGAAGGTTTCACCCTGATTGAACTGCTGGTTGTTATTATCATCATTGGTATTCTGGCTGCAATTGCGCTGCCTTCCTTCTTGAACCAGGCGAACAAAGCACGTCAGTCGGAAGCGAGCACCTATGTTGGTACGCTGAACCGGGCTCAACAAGCCTATTACCTGGAAAACCGCGCCTTCGAAGCAGACTTCGACAAATTAGAAGTAGGTTTGCCCTCGGAAACCAAAGATTACAAATATAAGAGTGAAGTTACCGCAACGGAAGCATTCTCTTATGGTGACCCGATCAAGACTGACCTGAAAGGGGTTTCCGGTCGTGTGTATGTCACCACCGATGCAGGCGGCAACGCAACCACTAAAGCATTTGTTTGTATTCAACCCAAAGGGGATGGCGGCTATCCCGATCTGAAAGGTAAGACAGCTTGCCCATAATTTTGAGTCGCAGACTGTGATGATCTCTGCAAATCATCCAGCACTCAAGCGAGTTAACCCAGTTTAGCTCAAAATCAAGGCATCAAAGGCTATTGGATCGTCTGAATCCATAGCCTTTTTCGTTTTGAGCAGTGATCTAGCAATCACAAACGATCGAGTCTGTGAAAGCGGGGGGGCGAAGCCCCTGCACCGTGCAATCTCAACACTATATACTCTAAAATTAGATTAATCATTCATCAATGGTCTGGACAGAATTAGACTGCGATGATGCCGCAGAGGTTCTCGCAACCAACCTTCTCGCAACCAACCTTCTCGCAGCCAACCTGAAGCGATCAGAAAATTACAAGCTGGCTGGCTGGTCTTCAACAATCTCTTAAAGCATGTTCTTCAAAAATCTCTTAAAGAAATTGTGAGAGACTGGTAAGCGCAGCGGATTTTCCGAAAAGTTTCGGTATATATAAATATGTCACTGTATATCAACCATAGTGGTCAGTCGAGCCATCCCACCTCTAGGTCAGTCCATGGGATGCTGCTTTGATGCGGCGATCGGGCAGAACCTTGTTGTTCGCTTGCAAGCTTTTGCTACCATATCTGATCCATTGCGGTTCCCCAGGATGAAGTGTCCATGACTCAGCAATTTTGCCCCATGAACTTTCCAATTGCCTTTTCTGGTACCGATTCTACTGTTCACATCACCGAGCGCCTCTGTGTGCTGGAAGCTGTGGCTTTTAAGGAAGCCTGCAAAGGGATCCTGGAGAGCACCCCTCGCCCCCAGCGGCTTCTGCTAGATTTTGATCACACCGTGTTTATGGATAGCAGCGGTGTCGGGGCGCTCGTGGGAGTTTACAAATTGGCCGTAGCTCAAAATATTGACCTGGTGCTGCAAAATGTCCATCCTCCAGTTATGTCGGTTCTCTCCCTGACCAGCCTCGATCGGCTACTGAAGGTCGAATCAGCCATCTCTACCAGCGAAACTGACTCTGGCTTTGGTCGTAACAATCGCCGTGAAGATAGTCTGCCGCCCGAAACCCATCCGTCGGTACGATCGAAGGTAAAACGAGCCATTGATATTTTAGGATCCCTGGTTGGGTTAGGAATTACCGCTGTTCTGTTTCTGCCGATCGCGATCGCCATTCGCTTAGATAGCCCCGGTCCGATTCTGTTTAGCCAAACCCGTTGTGGATGGATGGGGTTGCGATTCCGGCTGTGGAAATTCCGCTCAATGGTGGTGGATGCTGAAGCTCGTCGCCATGAGGTGAAAAACGAGGCAGAAGGAGCCATCTTTAAAAATTCTAACGATCCCCGTATTACCCGCATTGGTCGTTTTCTGCGCCGCACCAGCCTGGATGAACTCCCTCAATTTTGGAATGTATTGCGGGGAGAAATGAGTCTGGTGGGTACCCGCCCCCCAACCCCGGATGAGGTCGATCGGTATGAGGTGCCATCCTGGCAAAGGCTGGATGTGCGTCCTGGGATGACGGGTGAATGGCAGGTGAACGGACGCTCAACAGTGAAAAACTTTGAAGATATCATCCGCATGGATCTGGCATATCAAAATAATTGGAATCTCAAGTATGATCTCCAGTTAATCTTCAAGACAATTGCCATTGTTTTCAATAAGAACAGCGGAGCAATGTGATCGTGGCATTTCGATTCAATTGGCTGTTCCTGCGACAGCACCTGATCGATGCGCTTCATGAATCTATCCCTCGTCTGATACCAAGACGGGCAGATTGGATGGTGCCTTGCGCTGACTCAGATGTAGCTTCAGAGTCTTCGCAGGCGGAGGAGTTACACCGGGCTGTTGAAAAACCGATCCCCGTCGGGCAATTCCCCGAATTCCAGCAAAACTGTCTTCAAAGTCGATCTCGCTTGGAGGAATTGCCAGTTGTACAAGCCTGGTTGAGCAATTGTCTGACGGGAACCACTGAAGAGCAACTCTCAAACCTACAATTGGTGATGGCAGAAGCCTTTACCAATGCTGTTCTACATGCCCATCAGGGACTTGATGAGCAGACTCCGATCGAACTTCAGGTCATTCAACGCCACTCCCGAATCGATATAGAAATCTGGGATCGCGGTCAGCCATTTGATTTGCGAGCCCATCTAACAGAAACGCTAAACCACTATGCCAGCGGTGATCGGTTAGAAGAGGAATCAGGACGAGGCTTGTTGTTTATTCATCGGCTAGTGGATTCCATAGATTATCGACGGGTAGGCGATCGCAATTGCTTACTGTTGTCTAAGTTTCTCCAGACTTCAGGAGAGCCACCCATTTCTAGATCTACCTAAACCCAGGCATATCGCGAGGTTTCGCAGGGTTTTGTCAGGCATACTTGGGTTAGCTAGGTTCTTTTCATACTAGCAATGCAATCTCTAAGTTTAATTGCCGCAGCCCGATCGAAGGTTGCCACCCCTTCAAATTCCGCTAGAACATTGAGGTGATAGACAATTTGGAGTTATCTCCAGGAGTCATTGGACTGCTTTGAAGCGGGTGATGGGACTCGAACCCACGACGTTCAGCTTGGGAAGCTGACATTCTACCACTGAATTACACCCGCAACCGATTACAACGAATTGCAACTCAGTCGCATTAAGACACCCAAAAGTAAAGGAAACAGCAGAATGTTTTCCCGATCGATGTCAGTTTATTAATATTAGCCTATTTTGAGAGCATTGAGGTAGAAATTTAGATGCACGCAATCTTAGTTCACAAACACAATCTTTGCTGAGCCCGAATCGTATTCAAACATTCAATACTTGCAAATGTACAAACCATCTTTTTGATATAGATCATCTAGTACATATCTTATATCTTAATTCGAGGTCGTAACTTTCCCAATCATGCTCAAGAAACCGCGATGGCTGATGGGGATAGCGCACCATAATGCTTCACAATGTGCAGACAATTGCGTTGTTGGTCAGTCGTATAATGAAATCGATCGGCAGTTTGTTGAATGATTTTCAAACCTCGCCCGCGATCCGATTCCTGATTCGATGGTTCTGGGAGATGACGCAAATAAGCTTCTAGATCAAACCCAATCCCAGAATCCCAAATTTTCAGTTCAATGGCATCTGGGTTTAAGGTAATCTCCAGATCGATCGGTGTATCGATCGGTTTACCGGCATGAGCATGACGAACTGCATTCGTGAAACCTTCCGCCAAAGCCAGTTGGCATTCTAACCAAATCGAATGGGGAATTGTCGCCTGATAAAACTGATTAAACCAGTCTAAAACGTGAACCAGCAAGTGAAGATCGGTGTTAGTTTGAGTGCGGGTCGTGAATGGGAGTTCCAATTTTGCAAAGTTGCTAGCCACAAAAATTAGCAGGTATGTTTTGTAGATATGTTCAGTTTACTCAGAACCGAATTGAAGTAGCTACTGTTTTATCCTGAGATTAAGTCACCCTTTTGGGGTGTAGTTGGCCCATGACATCAAGACACTGATGCCGTAATATTTGTTGTGAGTCTCTTGGCTGCGAGTCTCTTTGATAGGAGTTTTCAAGTTCTCCTGTCACCGATCGCTATCGATAGCTGGCAACCTGAAATCTCGGCTTGATAGCAAGTTTGAGTAAGCACCACAAAACACACCGAAAAAACACTGGAGTATCGTTGAAGGTGTGCCATAACCCTTCTATGATGAGAACAACTGAGATGAGATTAAGCTTATTTTCTCACTGCCTGCTGTGGCCAGATGTCTAAAATTCTTGTCATTGATGATGATCCAACGGTTCTCAAAATTATTCAGCGTGCCTTACAGCCCCAGGGGCATGAAGTCATCGTGGCAGAGAACGGCAGAGCAGGGCTGGAGCAGGCCCAAACAATTCGCCCTGCCTTGATCATTTGCGATTGGATGATGCCCTATCTGGATGGGCTAGAAGTCTGTCGGCAAGTCAAAGCAGATGTCAATCTTTCCACGACCTTTTTTATTTTGCTCACTTCAAGAGTCGGGTTAGAAGATCGGATTGAAGGCTTGGATACCGGGGCAGATGATTTCCTCGCTAAGCCGATCGAAATTAGTGAGTTGCAGGCTAGAGTACGAGCTGGTTTACGGCTGCACCAGGTGAGTCGGGCCTTGCAAATTCAAAAAGACTTGCTGGAAGCAGAGTTGGCGGAGGCTGCTTCCTATGTGCGTGCCTTGCTTCCCAATCCCTTATCGGGCACTGAAGTGAGCATTAATGCCAAGTTCATGCCATCCCGCCAACTGGGGGGAGACTGTTTTGACTACTTTTGGCTCGATCCAGACTATCTGGTCATGTATCTACTGGATGTTTCAGGGCATGGCTTAGCTGCTGCTTTGCCATCTATTTTGGTGCTCAACCTCCTGCGATCCCAATCCTTACCCAACGTCAATTTCTATCAACCGCAGGATGTTTTGAAAGGGTTGAATGATGCCTTTCAAATGAGTAGCCAAAACGAAAAATACTTCACGATTTGGTATGGGGTTTACAGCCGCAGCAAACGCCAACTCACCTATGCCAGTGCGGGACATCCGCCAGCGATCCTACTCACCCCTGAACGGACTGCACCCAAAGTTCAATCCTTGAGAACACCTGCTCTACCGATTGGAATGCTACCTGAAGCAACATTCACAGTCGATCGCTGTTCAGTTCCAACAGGCAGCACACTCTATGTCTTCAGTGATGGCATCTATGAGATCGCTCCCGAAGCATCAGTCTGGGGATTAGAGTCATTTATCCAACTGCTGCACCACTCCTCGTTTCCTTCAATCGAACAAGTATTAGCGCAAGTGCAACAAATCAATGGTGGAGATACTTTCCAGGATGATGTCTCACTCATGCAGGTCACCTTCAGATGATCCCCTGGCAGTTCGGTGATGAGCTTTTAACGGAAGTTTTAGCTGAAGTTTTGACGAACGTTTCAACTGCGGGACGGTCACTCCGATCAAGCGACGTAGTACAACCCCCGACTGGATCGAGTGGCAGGATCGGCAGGGGAATGTGGGTCAGTTGAGTAGTGTTGAGTAGTGTTGAGTAATCAAGACATCTAAGACATCCGTTGATACAGGAAGTCAGACTGATCGCGAAAAATATCGAAGACCCGATCCATACTCGTCAACTCAAACAGAATTTTCACTTGCTCATTCACTGAGCAGATACATAACTTGCCCCCTGCCGCTCGAACCGCATTGAGCGCCGTAACCAATGCCCCAAGCCCTGAGCTATCCATAAAGGTGACATCCTCCAAATCCAGTAGGATGGTTTGTGCACCTTGCTCCAGACCTTGATTGATTTGATCCCGCAATTCCTGAGTTCTAGTGCTATCTAGAATGCCGCTGGGTTGAATAATCTCAATGTTTGCTACCATAATCGATTAAAGGTGAGTCCAGAGTGAATCCAAATTGAGAGAGGTTTGTCCAATCGCCAGCCAAATCTCCAATGCAGGACAGAACGGCAAGTTTCAATTGATACCTGATTGATACCCGCGACCTTCACCGCCATGCCCGCTCGGAGCGGTCGATTGAGCTTGAGCCAGATAAACTGTCTGAGAATTATAAATCGCTGGGCAGAGAAGAACAGTCCCTGATTGAGAGCAAGACAGCAGAATCTAGACTAGCCTCAATTATAGGCAAATCAATTTAAACTTCCTGTAAACCCACTTTAGAATTTCATAGGTTTATTCTAGTCAGGTTTATTGCCTCGTCAAGATAGGGCCAGATGGAGACCTGAAGTGCTGGTGTTACCGCTACCCAGGTCAGGACTGCCTCCACCTTTAGTGTTCCCATGCTTCACTATTTCGCAACCCATCGTTTCACGACCCATGAGCGATCGGGCGGGCGTGATACCGAAATCCTTAGAGAATCCCCAGCCTTAGAAAAAGCCACTAATTTCATGTTCGCTGCGGGGAGCCGATCCAGTCGCTACGGGTAAAATTAACCGGGTCAGTAAGCGCCCATCTTCCAGGTAATCCAGGGTGATCTCACCGCCCATCCGCCGTACCATGGCTTGGCAAATGACGAGATGGAGCCCTGGCGGTTGATCGAGTAAGGATGGAGCGAGTGGATCCCCTGCTCGCCCCAGTTCAAATTGCTCTAGCAGGTGGGGATCGATCGCGCCATTATCGGTAATTGACATTTCTAACCAATGCTCATCCATGGGGCGACACCAAATATCCAACCGCCCACCCAAGGGGGATCGCCAACAAGCTAACATCAGCATCTCATGCACAATATACTCAATCTTGGCAATATCTCCCCCTACACTGAGACTCGCCCCATTATGTACTTGTGACCAAAGCTGCCGCTGCTTAATCAGGGTATCCAGCCTTTCCAAGGAGCGCTTTAACAAGCTGGCCAGGGGAATCGATTCTGGCTCAGTCTGAAATTGCCATTGCTCCTGTTTCAAGAGAGGGGTGGCAGCAGTCAGCGTATTGCTCAAGTGGCGTAAAACCTGCTGGTACCGCATCGTCGAAACAGCTTCTTTCTGATGACTCAGTTCAGTCAAACGACGCACCCCAACCCCCAAAATCCGGTAGATTTCTTCGAGGCGACGGTGTTTATACCAATTGAGTTGTTCCAATGTGCTGCGCTGCGTCAGCAAGACTTCAGTGACTGCCAAGTAGCGCCGACACCAGGCTAATTGGTTGCTTAAAATTCCTAGAGCACTCAGTTGGTGTTGCGACCAGATCCGATCGCTACGATCCCCCAGCAACAGGATGGCAGTCGGTTCATGCTCTGGAGCTGTACGCAAGGTATAAACTAACACTTGTCCAATTTCAGTACCAGTCAACCACTGGCGCGTGCGGCTCTCTAGATTAGCGACTACCAGGGGTTCTATCCCCTCATTTTGCAGGGCCCATTGGATCAGAGCATCATGGGTAATCGAGATAGGTTGAGTGAAATCGAGCCCAAACTGCGGCTTGGCAAATAAGGAAGCAGCCACTTTGCCAGTCGTGCCACCCGGCTCCCAGGTGATTAAAGCCGCAAGCGGCACCTGCAATAGTTGGGCAACCTGTTGAATCGATGAGTTTTCTAATCGTTCTAGCTGCTGCATTTGCTGCATGGTTTTCAGCCCCCACTGCACAGCTTGGTAGTTCTTTTGAAGCTGATCTACCTGAGTTTGTAATTGAAATTGATGGAGCAACAGACCAATCTGCTGACTCACGACTTTCAGCAAATGACGATCGGATCGACTCCAACTCCGAGGTGCCTCATGACCGATCACGACCAATCCTTCGATCGGCTTCCCAATAGATGTATTGCAAACCAGCACAGATTGCACTTCTAGCTCCAGCAAAACCTGTCGCCAGGCCATCAGTTTCAGGTCATCCTGTAAATTTTCAACCCCGATCGCTTCGGTGCTACGTTCCAACATTTGCCAATCGACCGGATTGAGGTTGTCCAACCCAATGGTTGTGGGGCGACGATGACTGGCTTGATGCTGATAGCACAGCTCAAATTTTTGCCGATCCCCATTGTAGAGAAGAACCCAAACCCGCTCTGCTTGCAAACGCTGCATCAACTGCTCACTACAGCGCCGCAAGGTATTTCGCCAATCCTCTTCACTATAGAGGGCATGGGTGATCTCGGCAGTCAATGCTTGATCCCGTTTGACCTGCTGCACCGATTCCTCCATCTCTTCCAGTGGCGAGATTAAAGATAGGAGTTGGGCTGCGCCCCGCAGGTAGGTTTTTTCCTCCTCCTGCCACATCCGAGCCTGCATACCTTCTACCATCAGAAAACCTAGAAGTTCGCCTTGATAAACGATGGGGGCGGCAATCAGCGATCGAGCCTGAATTTGCTGCATCAATCGTCCTGGAATATCTGACTTCAGCGTGCTTTGGGTTTCGCCGATGGCTACCACTTGATCCGCTGATAAGGTTTGATAAAAACTGCCTAGCTCCTGAACCGGCAACACTTGATCCGCCGAAGTCACAGTTTGGTGGGTTGCTTTGTCTCGATTTCCCAGCCGTCGCCAAAAAAAGCGCTGTTGAGACTCATACCAATAAATATTGGTGCGATCGGCTCCAATAAACCGATGAGTTTCATCAACCACAGCTTCCAGCCGTTTCTTCAAGGAAGGCAAAACCCGCAGACGACTGAGCAAATTGAGCAAGGGTTCATCAGGCCGTTTAGCTTGTTGACGCTGATCCTCCATCTCAAATTGGTATAGCACTTCCGCCAAACCACCCAGCAACATGGATAGTCTTGCCTTTTCCTCGGCATGGGGAGAAGTTCCCCAGAGGGAGGATCCCAACAAAACAATGCCAAAACAGCAATCCCGATGACGGATCGGTAAAATGAGCGTTCCTTGCACATTCAACTGTTGAGCCAGTTTGCGCCACTCTCCAGCCCGAGGTTCATCGCGCAGATCGGGGATCCCCAACGGACGCTGCTGAATGACCACTTGCTCCATCAAGTCACCTGGACTGAGTGTAATCCGTTGTTTCAAAAACACCGTCTCTCCAGTGGCACTCGATCCACCTTTGCCTAACAACCGATGTTCAATCCGATCGTACAGAGCCAGCCAAGTCAGGACATACGTAAACTCTTGCTGGAGATAAGTCAGCACAACTTTGACCGCACCCTCTATGGTCTTTTCTTCCCGCAAGCCTTGCAGAGCGCGTCCTAGGGCGACAAGTTGTCTCTCATAATTTGACGGCTCTTTTGGCGACACCATGCCCAGTTGACTCCTCAGCCCCATAGGTTAGCGGTTCAGTAAATTGGGCATCCAGCCCATAACACAACAACTGCCCTCAATCGGATTCTGCATTTTACTTTTCCCTGGTAATACGGTATTCCAACAGTAGACAATCATGACTCGTCATGGCTTGATGATTTCATGAAACAGCAGGGGGTTGAGCGAAGGTGCAACAGAATCGATCGACCAGTTAATTCAGGCAGTCCAGTTAACTCAGACAGTCCAGTTAATTCAGACAGTAGCGTCTTAGCACTCACTCGATCCGCTTAGGTTTCGTCTCCTCTAGGTTAGAAGCTTCAGCGTTAGGATCCGATAATTTAAAGATTCCCCAAGAACACAGATGTTTAATACCAATGTTATTGTGATCTGGATCTAATCTGGATTCAGCCTATCTACCGCATCATCTGGGATAACCCGGATGCCGCCCTTGGTCTGGCATCTTGAGCAGACTTGCTCTCTGCTCTCTCTATGGTTCTCTCTACGGTGCAATCATGGCGTGAATTATTATTGACGGTAGCTATTTAACGTGGATATCTATAAAACAGTTGTCCGCCCATTTCTCTTCTCAGGCATCAAAATCGATCCGGAATTTGCCCATCATCATCTGATGCAGGCTCTGTCAGCGCTTGATCGGCGATCGGATCCCTTGACCCATTGGTTAAACCATCAAATGGCTCGTTCTTTTAGCTGGTCGGCTCAACCGCTTCAGCAATCCTTGTGGGGGTTATCTTTCGCCAATCCGATCGGGCTGGCGGCGGGGTTTGACAAAGATGGGGTGGCTGCTGGTTTGTGGTCTGCCTTTGGCTTCGGCTATGTTGAACTGGGCACAGTCACTTTTCATCCTCAGCCTGGCAATCCTCCCCCCCGTTTATTCCGCTTACCGCAGGATCACGCCATCTTGAATCGCATGGGCTTTAACAACCAAGGGGCGGCAGTTCTGGCAGAGCGGTTACAGCAGCGACAGCAGCGATCGAACCAGCTCCAGTCCCAATCTCCAGTCACCAGTGATTTTCCGATCGGGATTAATTTGGGAAAATCTAAAATCACGCCTTTGGAGGCGGCGGCGGCAGACTACTTAAACAGTTTTCGGCTCTTAAAACCCTGGGGGGATTACTTCGTAGTCAATGTTTCTTCTCCTAACACACCAGGGCTTCGCACTTTGCAATCAGCCGATCAACTCGATCGCATCTTGGATATCTTACAAACCGAGAATCAGTCTACCAAACCGCTACTCGTCAAAATTGCACCTGACCTCACCTGGGAAGAAATTGAGTCGATTCTAGTTCTCACCCAAACCTATGGATTGTCCGGTATCGTTGCCACCAATACCACTATTCGCCGCGATCACCTTCATACCCAAATGATCGATAAAACTGGGCTACCTGTAACGGAGGAAGCGGGCGGCATCAGTGGGGCACCTTTGCGGGATCGATCGACGGAAGTGATCCGATTTATCTACCAACAAACCCAGGGGAAACTGCCGATCATTGGTGTAGGTGGCATTTTTACCGCTCAAGATGCCTGGGAGAAAATTATTGCCGGTGCCAGCTTGCTGCAAGTTTATACAGGCTGGATCTACGAAGGCCCGTGGATGGTGCAACGCATCCTGCAAGGATTATCGCAACAGCTCGAAGCGCATCAATGCCATACTCTGGCAGAAGCGATCGGACTAGATAGTCGCTCCTAGGCTCCGAGCCATCTCCTGCTCCTCACAGCTTCCTGCTCAGCACGCAATGCATCAAAGTGTGCATTGAGGATGGTTTAATTCAATGTCAGTCTCAATCCTGGATACTCCAGCCCTTCGTTATGAAAGTAGAGTTTCGCGAGTGTGATTTCTTCGATCTGTGGATTTGGATCGAATTTCAAGCTGAACCGTTCGAAATTGAACGCCAGTATTTAGAAGAAGTCTTGAACTCCTGGTTTCTGCTCGGCAAACTCGGTGGCTTTAATGCCGAAAATCTGCAAGTGCAGGACACTGGCTTGGATATTAGCTACATGGAATATAACGAATCCACGGCCGATCAAAGTTTCATGGCTCTGATGCATAACATGGGAGAAGTGGAATATGAGGGCATTTGGGCTCGCTGTTGGTTTGACTTGGGCACAACTGATGCCATTGCCCTAGATGTACTGATCAATGCCCTAGAGCAACTGAACAAGGACTATGTCACGATCGAGCGTTTAATCGTTGGCGGAGAAAATCCAGATTGGAAAATTCCAGGCAAACGTAGGTCAGAATTTATCGATCCGGAGAATAACTGATATAGATCGCAGAAGTTTGAATCGGTTAAAACTCATCATATCCACCCGCCATGGGAGCTTCGTTATCTCGTTTCGATCCCAGCAGGTCGAGCCGATCCACTCGAACGATCGGTTTTGTGCGATTTGCACCCGTATTGCGGTCTTGCCAGTAATCAAACTTGAGGGAACCACTTATACCAATCAAACTGCCTTTTTTCACATAATTGGCTGCGGTTTCTGCTGGCTTGCCCCACAATTCCAAATTAAACCAGTCTGGCTCGTCATTATTGCGACTGAGACGCTTGACTGCCAGTGTTAAACTACATTTAACAGCTCCAGATTCAAAATATTTCACATCTGGATCGCCCCCTACACGTCCAACCAAAGTCACCACGTTTAAGCTCATACCTTCCTACAGCCTCCACAAATATGCCGCCACCAGCGGACTGGACAAACCCGGCAGTCCGTACAAGCGTACTACACCACTCAAGATTTTAACTCATTATTTTAGTCCTGCCCAGCTAGAACGGAGGAAATTTTGTCATGGTTTTGCCATAGCGTCTGGATAGCATGTCGGCAGGCACACGGTAACGCCAAGGGTTTCAGTTTTGATCAATCTTGATTAACTGCATCATCACGCAATTACCTGACTCACAGCCTGACTCACAGCCTAACTCACAGCAATTGTGGCGATCGAAACTGACCTCTTTACGGAACGATGGAAATACGATCAGGATCATTTAATGTTATTCTTGGTATCTCTCTGACAACGGCTGGACTCGGAATCTGAAATCATACTAAAATCCACCTGTAAAAATCAGTTCTGAGCCGTTCTTACTAGGCAACTCATTTGGGAGCTTAAAGATTAGTGGGTTTCTTCAATCGCTTCTCCTTCTCACGCGACATGGGTATCGATCTCGGTACTGCAAACACGCTGGTCTATGTATCCGGCAAAGGTATTGTGCTGCAGGAACCTTCTGTTGTTGCTATTGATCAAGAAGACAAAGTTCCGCTGGCAGTGGGTGAAGATGCCAAAAAGATGCTGGGACGAACTCCTGGGAATGTCGTTGCTCTGCGTCCCCTACGCGATGGGGTGATTGCAGACTTTGATACTGCTGAGCTGATGCTCAAACATTTTATTCAGCGCGTTCATGAAGGGCGGACTGGGCTGATCGCCCCGCGCATTGTAATTGGTATTCCCAGTGGGGTAACCGGGGTTGAGCGCCGTGCGGTGATGGAAGCTGCTTCTCAAGCTGGAGCCCGTGATGTTTATCTGATTGATGAGCCGGTTGCGGCGGCGATCGGTGCGGGTCTGCCTGTTGCCGAGCCTACAGGGAATATGATCATTGACATTGGGGGAGGCACCACTGAAGTTGCCGTTTTAAGCTTGCAAGGCACTGTTTTAAGTGAATCTGTGCGGGTAGCTGGCGATGAACTGAGTGAAGCCATCCTCAATTACATGAAAAAGGTGCATAACCTGGTGATTGGGGAACGAACGGCTGAAGAGATCAAAATTATGATCGGTTCAGCCTATCCGATGGACGATGATGACGACGCAGGGATGGATGTGCGGGGTCTACATCTGTTGTCTGGATTGCCGCGAACCGTCACAGTCAAAGGGCCAGAAATCCGAGAGGCGATGGCAGAGCCACTTTCAGTCATCATTGAGGCGGTCAAACGCACCCTTGAACGCACTCCTCCTGAGTTGGCTGCCGATATCATCGATCGAGGCATTATGCTGGCAGGCGGTGGTGCCTTGCTGAAGGGGCTGGATACCTTAATTAGCCACGAAACTGGTATCGTTGTACATGTGGCAGCCGATCCCTTGAGTTGTGTGGTATTGGGAACCGGACGTGTCTTGGAGAACTTCAAGCAGTTAGAGCGAGTTTTCAGTGGGCGGTCTCGTAATTTCTAACCTTCAATTCCCATCGCAATTTCTTTTCAACATCAGAGAAATAAGTAGAATTGCTTATCCTACTAAAGCCAGGACTTGAATCAAAGCCAGGGTTAGGGTAGGTTGAGAATGACAATTGCCAGTCAACGGTGATTGCGCTAGGTAGAGGGTTGTCGTGAATAGGAATTGGTTACGAGCAGAAATTGGTTACGAGCAACAACCGATGATGGGCAGTAGCTTGTCAGGGTGGCAATGAACGATTGCAGTCGCCCCATTGTAATTGCTCTTTCGTAGATGGTACTGCTAGGTTCTGATTCTGAATGACACCGTTCTAGACAGGGCGAACTGATTGATGTGGATCTAAAGTACCCTACAGGATTCAATGTACGCAGCACGTCGTTGGTGGGATCGAAACGGCATCAGGTTGGGGTTGATTGGGCTAGCACTCGGTAGTGCTTGGCTAATTCGACAAACTCAAGGCAACCTGATTTATGAAGTTTATCGGGGTATTGCTAGCCCCTTTGTGAGACAGCCCGTTGAAACCACTGTTCCTAAAGATCCTAAAGTTCAAGAATTAGAACAGCGGTTGATCGAGCTACAAAGCCAAAACCGTCAGCTTCAGGAGCTATTGGGTTATGTTCAGAAAAACCCAGGCAATGATACTGTAGCCCCTGTGATAGGGCGAAGCGCCGATCATTGGTGGCATCAAATCATTCTGGGGCGAGGTCAACAAGACGGCATTCAGGTGGGTTCGATCGTGTCGGGAGATGGTGGCATTGTTGGACGTGTCGTCCAAGCTACCCCCAACACGAGTCGTGTCCTACTCATTAGTGATCCGACCAGCCAGATCGGTGTGACAGTGAGTCGATCGCGCAATATGGGTTATATTCGCGGTCAGTCAGCCAACCGGGTGATCATGGAATTTTTTGACAAGGTGCCGGATGTGCGTCCCGGTGATGTGATCGCGACCTCTTCCTATAGTCGCCTCTTTCCTCCTGGGCTGCCAGTTGGCATTGTGGAATCAGTCAACTTGAACAAAAGTCCGGCTCCTGAAGCAGTTATAGAACTGTCTGCCCCGATCAATCGCTTAGAGTGGGTGGTGGTTTCATCCAATCCCAAGGCTGATCCGTCCCAGTCTTCATCTCAGTCCAGCCAGCCCGATCCCGCTGTTGAGGCTGATTTGACCGATGCCAGCCTCTTGGGAGGAAACCAGTGAATTTTGACCTGCTGCGCTGGCCGCCTTATGCGAGGCATAGCTTAAACTGGGCCATCACCGTTGGTTCAGTCTTACTCTGTTTGCTGATCCTGCCCACCCGGTTCTCTGGCATGGAACTCTTGCATGTGGGGCCCAACTGGCTACTCATTTGGGTCGTCGCATGGAGTGTTAAACGCAGTATGTTTGAGGGAGCAATCGCTGGGCTAACCCTGGGGTTGATTCAAGATGGGATGACCTTTCCTGAACCGACTCATGCCTTAAGTTTAGTCATCATCGGGGCTTTGACGGCTCGCTTACAGAAACAGCGCTACATTCAAGAAGATTTTATTTCGATCGCACTGATTGTATTTGGTATGGTGGTTTTGTCTGAAACCATTACGGCCCTTCAATTTAGCCTCCAGGTGATCATTTCACCCGACACTGCCGCCTATCGCGATCTAGGTACAATCTGGCTCTACCATCAGCGCATTGCCCTAGCTTCGGCTATCCTGAGTAGCCTATGGGCTCCTGTGCTGTATTATCCCCTTAACCGTTGGTGGGAACAAATTGCAGCGATTGAGCAACCGCAGTAGGGTATCTCATTCATGTAATCTCATTAATCTCAAAAGCCTCAAAAGATGAACGAGGCAATCAGTGCCTTCGATCCAGCGACTTTGCCCAGAATTTGTCCAGAATTTGTCCAGAATTTGCCCGGTCTGCGAACTTTAAGCTGGCATCGATCAGCTCGCACCGATCAGATGGCATCGATCAGCTCGCGACCGCCAGAAGACTAGAGAGATAATGCGCGGCTGAAGCCAGATCGGCACAGATACGGCAGGGTTGAAATTTTTGTAGATAAGCTGCACTACGGATACCACAGGTTAAACCGATCGTTGGCATCTCAACCGATTGCCCTGCCAAGATATCGGCTTCCGTATCCCCAATCATCCAGGCAGGAGTCACTCCCTCTCGGAAGGCATGGGTCATGGCTTGTTCCAGTAATGCTGCCTTCTGATCGGCTTGATTCAGGTAAGCAGCATCTGCATCTCTCGTCCCCCATACACCACTGAATAGCCCATCTAGCCTGTACTGTCGCAGGATCTGCCTGGCCTGAGCTTCTTGCCGTAGGGTTACGAGGACGAGTCGCACACCTTGACTATGCAATAGCGCTAGAGCCCAGCGAACACCAGGTTGCAATTGGTCTCGATCGAGCAAATCAGCTCGATTGACTATCTCTCGGACTCGATCGAGAAACTGCGGGATTTGATCCGCTTGCAATCCTGAGCGCATGGCAATTTCTGGATCGGGTGTACGCTCCTGCTTCATCTGCCAAAACTGCGCTTTTTTCAAGCAGGTGAGTGGTAGATGCACCCCCTGCCGAGCAGCTTCCATCTGCATCTCTGCTAAACCAATTCGATAGGTGTAGTAGTAGCGATCAGAAACATCCACGATCGGCCCGTCAAAATCGCAGAACAATGTCAAGGCTGGTGCGGCGTGCTGAGCTGAAAAGCGGGTGGATAAACCAACGGATCCGATCGCAGCATGAATCATAAAAATTTACTTAAGGTCAGCAGTGCGAAATGTTTATTTACATTAACAATTCATTTTATAAGTCGTCAATCGCAAGAGGGCTTTCTCTAATTAAAAAAAATTATATTTGAGATACTAGAGCTGCACTTTAGAGACAGTATGCCCTTCCGGGGTTTAGAAAAGCGTTGCCAATATTACCAATTTTATTCGGCCGTGTTGCTCTATACCTCGACTGTAGGTGAGAGTTTGCTAATCAAGGCACAGGGCATATCAACACAGGTCATATCAACACAGGTCAAGAGGTTGAGTTCGCTTCTCGTTGTAACAGAATCGTCACGGGCCCATCATTCTCGATAGTAACTTGCATGGTTGCCCCAAACCGTCCTGTAGCAACGGGCAATCCCTGCTGCCGCAGTTTGGCCACAAATAGGTCGTAATAATATTCAGCCTGTTGGGGTGAAGCGGCCTGGTCAAAGGAGGGCCGCCGTCCCTTACGACAATCCCCGTATAACGTAAACTGACTGATCACCAGCAATTCGCCCTGAATATCCTGCACCGATCGATCAAACCGATCTCCAGATTCTCCGGGAAACAAGCGTAACTCCAGGCATTTTTTCACCATCCAGTCCAGTTCCGCTGCGGTATCAGTCACCGCGATCCCAACCAGTAAATTTAAGCCTTGCCCAATCTGCCCGATGATCTCGCCATCCACGCTTACTTGGGATGATTTCACCCGTTGCAGCACCACTCGCATGAATTTCTGCTTCCACTCCCCTTTAGCTGGCCTGATTCAGTTCGATCGAGCGATTGTTGTACAAGCTCATGGCTTTAGGAATCCCTTGCTTCATGCTCAATTCCACCGCATCCACAACCAGTTGCAACACTTCTGCCATCACCCGACTTTCGGACAGGGAGAACCGTCCTAACACATGGGAAACCACCGCACCATCTGCCGCCTTCGGGCTTGATTTGGGGACTCCAATCCCAATCCGCAGACGAGGAAAGTTTTGGCTATTCAGGTGAGCGATCGTCGATTTCATCCCGTTATGGCCCCCGGCTGAACCGGATTCTCGTAATCGCACTTTACCGATCGGTAGATCCATATCGTCGTAGATCACCAAAATCGATTCAGGGGGGAGCTTATACCAGTCCGCCACTGCTCGAATGGACTGTCCAGACAGATTCATATAAGTAGTCGGTTTAAGCAATCGGATCCGCTGCCCCCTCACACCGCTGCCTTCTCCGAAGTAGCCGTGAAATTTGCGATGCTCCGCTAAAGGAATCTGCCAAGTGCGGGATAGGGCATCGATCGCCTCAAAGCCAATATTATGGCGGGTTTGCTCATATTTTGCGCCTGGATTCCCTAACCCGACAATCAGTTGCAGGGGCGTTTGTAAATCAGCAGACTCTGGCATAAACAGTCAACCCATACGGAAACAATGCGCAATTGGAAAACTTGAGCAGCAGGATTTCGAGCAGTTCACCTCGCAGCCATTCCACTTCTAGGGAAACCCCGAACAATCATGACTTAGCCTCCTGACCACCCCAAGGCGATCCGGAACAGGAAGAGAAAGCAAAACACGACTGCGCCGATCCAGCTAGCTGGCCTTTTCTTCCACTACCTCTGCATTCACCACATCTGCATCAGTGGCTGTGGGAGGATTGGCAGTCAATGCTTTAGGTTCGGGAGTTTCTAGTTTGGCCTTCATCGGTTCATTCACCACTTTTTCAATCCGTTCTGCTTCCCGCTTAAACTCATCCTCAAATTCCTTAGAAGCCTCTTGGAAGCCGCGAATCGCCTTCCCTAAGCTACGTCCAATTTCCGGTAGCTTCTTGGGGCCAAAAACCAGTAACGCCAACACCATAATCAGCGCCATTTCGGGTAGACCGATCCCAAAGATATTCATACGCCTTCCTTCCCATCCAGATGTTCATCGGCTCCCTCTAGTTTATCTGCTGAGGGGCTCTTGCTGAGGGGCGTAGCACAGATTGTCTAGACCGGATGATGGCTCAAGATTAAGATCTTGGTCTCCAAAAGTTCTGCCCAGTTCTGCCCAGTTCTGCCCATCAAAAAGCCCCGGTCAACCCAGGGCATTATTCAGAGCTTACAAAGCTTAGAGGGAAAACCTTAGCCGCCCAAGCTGCTCCAATCCACATCAACCCCGTTCAGAATCAGCGATGAGTTGTAGATTTGCAGAATGATCAACAAGAAGACGAAAAACAGCCCCATAAAGACTGCCATCAGAGGAGTTGTGCCCCAACCAGGCGCAACTTTACCATATTCCGAATTCAGGGGTTTAAGGATATCTCCCAAGCGAGTCCGCTGTGCCATGAGTGACCTTCTATCGTTCTCTAAAGTTTTTAATGATCCGTAATATCATTAAGGATAATACTATTTATGTTTCTTCTAAACATGGAGCCTGCAACAGTTTTTAGCATTCAGAATCTGGAGCCTGCCACAGCGATCATTTTGGCGATCGGAGTTTTCCTGGTGGCTATCACAGGACTATCGATCTACACTTCATTCGGCCCGCCGGCCAAGGAGTTAGACGATCCGTTCGAGGATCATGAAGATTAAGGTTGGCCAGGCTGACCCCCTTGAGATCGGTTCAGCTTGAGATGGCTAGCTGGATCGATCGCTCAGACTCGCTAGATGATTTGGACAAATTAGGGAGCAGCCATGTCAGGAGATTCCCTGCGCACCCCTAAGGCATCCTCTTCGGTCTCAAAAATTTCAAACACGGAATCCATCATTGTCACCTCAAACACCAGTTTGGATTCGGGATGGAGTTTGCAGATCCGAAAGCTACCCTTCACTTTGTTGGCATCCCGCATTCCGGCAACTAGAGAGGTCAACCCAGAGCTATCAATAAAATTGACCTGCCCCAGGTTCACGACAATATGGGGGCTTGCTTTTGCAATGCATTCCTGAAGCTTTAGCCGGAACTGCCAGGCCGTTGTGATATCCAATCGCCCGATCGGACTCAGCACAACGACGGTTCTGCCATCTTCAGTGGTTCGGATTACCTGCTCCATGTTCCGTTCCTTCGAATCAGCGGTCGGCTGCTCAGCAGCTTGCTTAACACCTCTAAGATTCCCAGCCTCATCCGGTTTTTCCCAGTGATGGAGCAGATTCTCTACTGCCTTAACCGACGGCACCACCCAGCCAGTCTTGCGGCTTGAGAAACACCTCATAAAGCTGAGCTTCTGGAGTGCCAGCTTCAGGCTGGTAGCCATATTCCCATCGTACCAGCGGCGGCAGCGACATCAAGATCGACTCCGTCCGACCGTTGGTTTGCAGCCCAAAAATGGTGCCTCGATCGTAAACCAGGTTGAACTCAACATAGCGACCCCGGCGATAGAGTTGGAAATCGCGCTCCCGATCGCCCCATTCTGTTGCTTGGCGGCGTTCTGCGATCGGCACATAGGCCGGTAGAAATGCCCGTCCACAGTCTTGCACAAAGGCAAAGATCTCTTCCCAGGTACGTGGGGGAACATCGCCGATCGCCTCACTGTGGTGCGCAGCGGCTCCTTGGGGATGAGGGCCTTGGTAGAGGCGAGGGCGACTATCTTGATAATCAAAGAAAATACCACCGACCCCACGGGTTTCCTGCCGATGCTTCAGATAGAAATACTCGTCGCACCAATGCTTGAAGGTGGGGTAATACTCACTGTGATGCCGATCGCAAGCCTCTTTCAAGGTTTGGTGGAAATGCTTGACATCTTCAACAAAGGGGTAATAAGGGGTGAGATCGATGCCGCCGCCAAACCACCAGACCGGGCCGGCCTCAAAGTAGCGATAGTTGAGGTGAACCGTGGGAATGTAAGGGCTGCGGGGGTGGAGCACCATGGAAGTGCCGGTGGCATAGAAGCCATGCCCGGCGGCTTCGGGGCGTTGCACCAAAATGGAAGGAGGCAGGTCTTTACCCCACACTTCTGAGAAGTTAACTCCGCCTTGCTCGAAAATGCGACCACCTTTAATGACGCGCGATCGACCACCGCCGCCTTCTTCGCGTTGCCAGCTATCTTCCTGGAACTTGCCCTCATCATCCAATTGTTCTAATCCTTGGCAAATCTCGTCCTGCAACTGTTTGAGAAAGGTGCTGACTCGATCGCGAGAATCGGCGGCGGGGAGGGTGTTGGCAGTAGCGGCGTTCGGAACGGTGTTCACCATAATCGTGGATGCTAAGAAAGTTTGAATGAAGCTAAACGAATTTGAACAATGTTTGGGGTTCAATCGATCAGTAAGACTCAGTGAGATTCAGCCTAGAGTGAGCCTTGCTGAATCACCCAACTTCAAAACCCACTGACTCCGGATCTAGCCTATACCGAATTGGCAGTTGTTCCCCCTGTTGTGTTTACCGAATGTAACGTTCGTCCGAAGTGGTGAGTTGTCGGTCAATCCAGCTCAATCCAGCTTAATCCAGCTCAATTTTGCGGGTCTCGTTGCTGATATTGTTGCTGATATTGTTAGGGATCGCTGCTTCCATCCATCGGCTGCTGTGCCGGTCAGCTTGCGTTCCACCAGCCTGAAGTAAGCCTGAAGTAAAGCCTGAAGAAAGCCTGAATATGAGAGATCGATTTGCCTCCGAAGCCCTGGCTCAAATTCCTAAAATTCTGACTTTGCTCGATCGCAATCCCCATAGCCCCACCTATGGCTGCTTCGATCGCAACTTTTGGCACTATAAGATCATCGATTTTCCCAGCGGCATGGCCCAGGAATTTATCTTGCCGTTGGCGTTGGCTTATCAGACTCCCCTCCAGGATAATCCGTTTTATCAGCAGCCTAGCCTGAAACAGTGGGTGGCGGCGGGAATTCACTATGCAGCTCAAAGTGCCCATGCGGATGGCTCTTGCGACGATTATTTTCCGTTTGAGCGGGCTGGGGGAGCAGCCGCTTTTTCTCTCCTGGCTTGCATTGAGAGCTACACTCGGCTGGGCTTATCGAATTCAGGCTTCCTAAATTTTTTTGCGACTCGTGCGGACTGGCTGGCCCACCATCAGGAAAGTGGTCGGTTAACCAATCATCAGGCGTTGATCGTGCTCTGTCTGGAGCGTCTTTCTCGCTTGCTGAATACCGATCGTTGGGATCGGGCTAAGGCATTGCGGCTAGAGCAGGTGTTTGATTGGCAAAACTCAGAAGGGTGGTTTCAAGAGTATGAGGGGTGTGATCCAGGGTATCAGACTTTGACGATTTCCTGTCTGGCCCAAATTTATCAATTGAATCCGACGGAGCGACTAAAAACGGCCCTCATTCGAGCAGTGGAACTGGCGGCGCAGTTTATCCATCCCGATGGATCGTTTGGAGGTGAATATACCAGTCGCAATACTTATAACTTTTTTCCCCATGGATTTGAGGTGGTAGGGCGCTGGTTTCCGCCTGCCTTGGCAGTCAACGATCGGTTTTTGCAGGGGTTGTCGAGTGGTCGTGCCCCTTGTTATGCCGATGATCACATCATTGGGCATCATACTTGGAATTATTTGCTCGCTTGGCAGGATTTTGTGATCGATCGACCGCCGTTGGTGCCTCGACCGGATGGACGGGTGTGGTTGCCGCAAGCACGCCTGTTGATCGATCGACGGCAGGGGACGGAATTGTATGTGTCCTTGAATAAGGGTGGGGTGTTTAAGCTGTTTCAGGCTGATCGATTGGTGGCTTCTGATACTCAGTTTTCGCTACAAGTGCGGCAAGGGAAGCGGCTCAGAAATGCAGTGGGGCATTTGGTGAGCCAATACGGCATTGAGTTGCAAGACGACGAACTTGTGATTCGCGGTAGCTTGGGCTGGGCCAAACAAAAGCAGATGACTCCGGTGAATCTGATGATTTTGCGGCTGGTGATGCTGACGATCGGGCGATTTTATCCCAATTTGATTCGTAAGCTGCTGCAAAAAATGCTGATTGTGGGTAAACAAGACGCGCCTTTTCAGTTTGTGCGGCGATTGTATTACAGTGATGGGGGCTGGGGGGTGGAGGATGAACTGCGGAGCCTTGATTGGCAATCGGTGGTTGCGGCAGGGATCGGGGCGGATCAGACTTCGATTTATGTAGTGATGAGTCGCACGTTTCAGGTGGGGCAATTGCAACCCTGGTTGGATTTAACGGATCAGGTTAAGCGGTTAGATCCTGGTGTACCTTTGCGGATTCAACGCTGGTTGTCAGAGTAGGGGTTTGGAGTTTTTGATTTTATCGTTTCAGGGTTTTAATGCTACTGAGTTTTGTCTCATTGCACGGTTTTTGAGCTGTGACCATTCTTTCACTGTTTTTCTATGATATGCAACTTTTATCATGGGTTCGATCGTTTGCTTGGAAGTCACCCAAAATATTATGGTTTTCACTGAGCTTATTGGTATGTTTATATTATGGTTTTATTTCGCTTCAATATAGTTTGAGTCAAGCCTATTTGATTCAGGATGATGCTCGATTACACTTAGTCTGGCTGCAACAGTTGCTTGATCCCGAACTGTTTCCGCAGGATCCGATCGCGCAATATTATCAGTCTATTCAAGGGGTTGGGTTTCGGGCAATTTACCAGGCTGCGGCTGGGTTGGGAGTTTCACCTTTACTGTTTGCCAGGTTCTTACCGCTACTGTTGGGATTGGTGACAACCATCTATTTTTTTCAGGTCACGTTGGTTTTGTTTCCTAATCCGGCGAGTGGATTTTGTACGACGCTTTTACTCAATCAAAATATTTGGTTTAAAGATGATCTGATTTCGGCTTCACCTCGATCGTTTGTTTATCCATTATTTTGTGCATTTCTTTATTATGCATTGCGGCGATCGAATCTACCGATTTTGATCACGATCGGGTTAATGGGGTTGATATATCCGCAATTGGTGTTGGTACAAATTGGCTTCTTGATGCTGCAACTGCTTTGGCAAGAACAGGGACGAGTTGCCGCCGTGGTACAACGCCGATCAAACTGGGGGTTAATTGTGGGAGCGCTGGGGGTGGCGGCTGTGACGATTCTGCCGTTCCAACTCAAGGTATCTGGGATGTATGGCTCGATCGTTTCTGCTGCTCAAATGCAGCAAATGCCGGAATTTAATGTTGGGGGGCGGCGGGCCTATTTTGGAGTTGCACCGTTACAGTTTATGTTTGCTGGGGCAAGTGGTTTGCGGTTTCCGCTGTTTCCTCCTATTTTGTGGTTGGGTTGGGCCTTACCGTTTTGGGCGTTACCGTTTTGGGGCTGGGGGCGCTGGGGGCGAGTGTTGAACTGGGATCGATCGCAGCGATCGATGTTAATTCCGACTCTACGTGTTTTGCTGCTGCTGGCTGGGGTTTCGATCGGGCTGTGGGGTTTGGCGCACCTGCTGTTTCCTCAACTTTATTTGCCGAGTCGCTACACTTTCTACAGTCTCCGGATCGGCATGGCTCTGGCGGCTGGCATTGGTCTATTTTTGATCGGTCAGGCGAGTTGGCAGCAGTGGCAGCAGTGGCTGGTGGGTCTGGATGCTCCTGAGGGGGAACGATCGCGCCACCGATCGCCCTATCTGCTCCTTCAGTCCGGACTGGCGGGGAGGCGGAAGGCTGGGATAGGATTCGCGGTAGTCTGCGGCTTGCTCATTGGCATTGTTCCGGCTATACCACCGCTGTTTTTGTCTGGGCAGGGTTGGGTGAGGGGCGAATATCCGGCGATCTATCAATTTTTGGCGCAGCAACCGAACGATCAACTGATTGGTTCTCTGGCGCTAGAAGCCGATAATATCCCTGCCTTTGCTGCCCGATCGGTTTTGGTGAGTCGCGAGTTGGCTTTGGCCTATCACCTGAGTTTCTATCAACAGATGCAGGCGCGGGTAATTGCGTTGCTCGAAATACACTACAGTGCTGATCTGCTGAGGGTACAATCGCTGCTGCAAAACCAGGGGATTGACTTTTTGCTGGTCGATCGCCAGTTTGCGCATCCCGATTATTTACCCCAACAAGACTGGCTGGTTCACAGTTCGTTTCAAGCTCAGGTGCAGCAGTATCAGACGGATCTCAGTCGGGGGCAGGTGCCTGCATTAAGCCAGGTGATCGATCGCTGCACAGTGCTTTCCGAAAACAATCTGATCATCCTTCCGAGTGAGTGCATCATCAGCTACAGTCAAAAATCATCTCTATAACCATCATCCACAATTCACCAAAATGGCTATGAAGAAAATCAACCTGAAACCTGACTTGAAATTGATCCAGCACCAGTGGGGCAGAGGATTGGGGTTGGCAACTGTGATTGGAATTAGTTTGAGTGCGCTGAACCTGGGAGCAGGGGCAATGGCGCAACGGGTTGTGGCTCCTTGGGGGGAGGGCGGCTACAACTGGATCGGCGATTACAATGGCGATGGCAAAGCGGATGTCGCTTCGGCCCTCCCCGATGGGCGCATTGTTGTGCGTCGATCGACGGGGCGAGGGTTTAGCATCACCGCTCAGCCAGTTTCAACGCCTTGGGGAAGCCGTCAATATAGCTGGGCTCGAGACTTTAATAATGATGGCAGAACAGACTTGGCGACCGCACGCGAAGGCAACCTCTATCTGCATCTATCAACACGCACCGGGTTTGAGACTGTCTCGATCGCCACAGAAAATCGTTGGGGTGAACCGGGCTACAACTGGGTGGGTGATTTTAACGGCGATGGCTTTTTAGACATTGCCTCTGCCCTGCCGAATGGCGATGTGGTAATGCGCTTGTTTGATGGTGCCGCGATCCAGCTTGAAACCTGGCGCGTATCGACTCCTTGGGGAGGCAGTGAGTATAACTGGGCCGAAGATTTTGATGGTGATGGGGTCACGGATCTGGTGGCGGCTCGCGATAGCAACCTCTACTTTCATCGATCGACTAAGACTGAATTTGAGACTGAAACGATCGTGTCTCCTGGTTGGGGAGAGTCAGGCTACAACTGGGCAGGTGACTTTAATGGCGATGGGCTGATGGATCTCGCTTCGGCCTTTCGGGGAGGAGCGATGAAACTACGGCTGTTCAACGGCAGTGGGTTTGACGAAGAAAATTGGTCGGTTTCAACGGGTTGGGGAGGAGCAGCCTACAGTTGGGCAGATGACTTTAATGGCGATGGGCTGACCGATCTGGCCTCGGCTCAAGAAGGCAACATCTATTTGCATCTATCGAATGGTGAGCAATTTGACAGCTCTACCGTTAGCACGCCTAACAGTTGGGGGCAAGGACGCTTTAATGGCACAGGTGATTTTAATGGGGATCGTAAAGCAGATATTGGCGCTGCACCACCGGATAGTTCCGATGCGATTATGCGGCTATCATCTGGGACAACATTTGAAATTACCAATTGGCCCACTTCTGGCTATCTACGTCCTCGTTAGCCCCAATGAATACTGCAATGATTGCACTAATAGCTAATTCGCCGCCGTCCGCTGGGTCTGCGTGCTTGAACATCCTGGTTTAGCCAACTCCTGAAAATCATCGTCATTCCATCTAGCAGTTCAGTTAGCAGTTCAGTGTCTGCTCGCTGCTGGGATGTTGCATGGGATGTTGTATGGGATGTTGTATCTGTAACAACAAGATTCAAAGCTAGAGTAATGATGGCGAGGTCAGTGGCCGGAATCGCCGGATCAATCGCCGGATCAATCTCTGGCTGACCAGTTACATGGGCTTGCTGTAACCGATCGGTCAATTGAACCCTGCTTGACCAAGCTGTCCCGGTGATAACAACTGCAACAACACTGAACCAAATTGTCATGCGATAGATCGGATTCATCTAGAACCTCCTGGGGGGAAGAAGTCGATCAGCCCAATACCACCACTCCAGTTCTCCCGAGAGATCTAAGTAGCATTTGGTAGCTCAAGGCTGATAAGACGGAGAAGACAGAAGTGACAAATGCGATCGATCGCTGGGTAATCTTGAGCACCAGTGCAGCGGTTGAGAATTTGCTCGACTGGGGGCTTGGCTTTACCCTTATGTATAGGCTCTCAAAAATGGAGGGTTCTTGATGCTCAGAAAGGCTCAGTTCGGCTCAGTGAGCCTACTCAGTTTGGCTCAGAGTTTAGCTCAGCCAGTTTGGCCAAGAGTTTGGCTCAGCCAGTCAATTCACTCAATCACCTAGGGAGGATCCGAAAGCCGCTGATGGTATTGGTGTCTAAGCAAGGCATTGCTGAGGTAGATCGGCGCAGAATTGAACGGGGCTGGAATCGCAAGTCCTGTAATTTTCGCGTTGCGGCTGCGACGATAGGGCGCTTCTGGTCTGGACAGAGGCATTTGAAAAAAGATTCCCTGCACGCGATCTTTACAGCGGTCGGCATTTCAGACTGGCACAAGTATCTGATTGAACCGGAAGTGGTTGGATCTCAGGCGATCGAGACTCAGGCGATCGAGACTCAGGCGATCGAGACTCAGGCGATCAACCCAGTGGTGAATGTCGATCTCACACCCGTTGGAATGCTGGCATCCGCACCACCCAACCCACCAGCATTGTCTCCCCATCTCTGGGATGGTGTACCGGATTACCCAATTTTCTACGGTAGGGAAAAAGAGCTGGGGCTATTGAGTCGGTGGATTCTGGAAGAGCGTTACCGCGTGGTGGCTCTGCTCGGCTTTGGCGGAATTGGCAAAACAGCTTTGGTGGCCCAACTCACCAAACAAGTAGCATCTCAGTTTCAAGCGGTGATCTGGCGATCCCTCCGTTCAACGCCCCCCATTGATGATTTCCTCCTCGATCTACTCGAAACCTTAACTGGGGAGTCGATCGAACCCAAAAGCACGACTCGGCTGATCAAAGAGCTAATCAGTCATCTCAACCAAACGCCGATTCTACTGGTATTTGATGGGTGGGAGGAGGTGTTAGGCGGCGAGTATGGGGGGTTCTATCAGCAGCCTCATCAGCTCTATAAAACTCTATTAGAAGAATTGGGGCAGCAAAAACACCAGAGTTGTATCGTCATCACGAGCCGTGAAAAGCAGGCCCACATCACCCTTTTAGGCACTGGAATCCGCTATCTGGTGCTGCAAAAGTTAGACTTCGTCGATGCTAGTAAGCTGCTTCATAGTAAAGGGTTGCGGTATCTCGATCGCCCCACCGTTGAGAAATTAGTGCAGCTCTATTACGGAAACCCTTTAGCACTGCAACTGGCGGCTTCCAAAATTCGTGATCAGTTTGATGGGGATGTCAGCACCTTTCTGGCTCAGGAACCGGATTGCCCGGATGAGTTGTTCATGCGAACTGTGTTGGAACGACAAATGGGCAATCTCAATCCAGCAGAGCAACAGATGCTGATGATTTTGGCTCAGGATGCCGAACCGATCGATCGGCCGGCCCTGGGGGTGCGGTTTACGCAACAATGCCAGATTCCGGTTTCCACTTCCGATATTTTGGCTTCTCTAGAACGACGATCGCTGGTGGAGCGGATTTCAGAAACTGGACAAGTTTTGTATACGCTTCAACCCGTTGTGCGTCAATATGTCCAACGCCATCTCACTCCCTAAGCCACACCTCGTCTGGGCATCCCACCTCTAGACGGGCTGTTCTGATATGTTTGGCTATAATCTGCCCTATAGTTCTATGTAAGCTGGTCTCTCTGGTTGTTTTTATGCGCTACTGCGTCAATCCTGACTGTCATCGTCGTGAAAACCTAGCAGACGCAATCTACTGTCAGGCTTGTCGAACACCCCTGATTCATAACCAGCGATATGTGGCGATCGAATCCTTACGACGGGATCATTCCTCTCTCTCAGAAGTATTTCTCGTTGAAGATCAGCAGGTTTCTGCCCCCCACCGCGGCCGTTTAAAGGTGCTTAAAACGCTGGTTAGCACCAACCCTAAGGCAAAAACATTATTTGAACAAGAGCAACAGTTACTGAAAACCCTCCGTCACCCCGGCATTCCACGCTGGGAAGATGATTTTAACATTGTCCTTGCCAACCAAAAAGTGTTGCCTGGTTTGGTGATGGAATACATTGAAGGCAACGATCTGGAACATTGGCTGCAAAACTATGGCGTAATCGATCGAGAACAAGCCCTCAATTGGCTGCGGCAACTCACAGAGATTCTACAATATGTGCATCAGAAAAAGCACTTTCATCGCGATATTAAACCTTCCAATGTGATGCGATCCCATACCGGGCAACTCGTGTTGATCGACTTTGGCACCGCCCGTCAGATCAATGAAACCCAGGTGGATGGCCAACCGATCACAATTTTGGGTACTCCTGGCTATGCGGCTCCGGAACAGTGGGAAGGTCGGGCTGTGCCCCAGTCTGATTTTTATGGTCTGGGCATGACTCTGATTCGGATGTTGACCCAGATCGATCCCGATCGCCAGTCGGTTAAACCGCAGCAATGGCAACACCATCATGATGTCGATCCGGCTTTAGGTAAACTGCTGGATCAACTCATTGCTCGCGATCCAGCCCAACGTCCAGCCACGACAACCGTACTACTCAAAGCGATTGATGCTTTACAAACCTCGCATCCTACTACCCAAAGGAGGAGCTTGCCTTCCATTCCCACTGGCCGGATCGCTGGGTTCCTGGTAGGCGCGATCGGTTTGGTTGGGGTTGGCTGGCTGTTCTTGCGCGTCGGCAGTCGGTTCTTCTCTCCGGCGGTCTGCAATATCCAGATGGGCGATCGGTTAAGTTGCGGTGAGGAGATGCTGATTACCCAACCGTTTCGAGAGCAACTGGTGCCCTCAGAAAAGCAGGAAGGCATTGATGCTTGGCGGCAGGGTGACTATGCGGAAGCCTATCGCTTGCTGAATATAGCCTGGGAAAAGCAGCGGGATCCAGAAACCCTGATCTACCGCAACAATGCGAATATTCGTCGTCGTCCAGCATCGAATCAACCTATTTACACGATCGCAGCCGTGGTTCCCATCACCACCCCCGATCAAGATATCAATCTGGGTCTAGAGCTTTTGCGAGGCATTGCTCAAGCCCAAGATAGGGCGATTGCTGAAGGCTTAGGCTTAGAAGTGTTAATTGCTGATGATGGAAATCAGGCTGAGTCGGCCAAAGAGATCGCTAGTAAGCTGGTGAATAAACCTAAATTGATTGGAGTGATTGGACACTATGCGAGTGAAGTAACATTGCCAGTGTTATCCATCTATCAAAATGGGAATTTACCGTTAATTTCTGGAACTGCCACTACGACTCGCCTATCTGAAGCTGGAAATCGCCCTGATCATGTTTTCTTTCGCACCACAGATACCACCGATCAACGGGCCGATTGGCTAGTACATTACTTAAATAATCAGATCCCAGGGAAAAAAGTTGCCATCTTCTACAATCAGGGAGCCAATAATGAATACAGTAAATCTGAACGAGATTCGCTGGTAGAATCCTTGCGCTCTAGCAATTTGATCAAAGGGGCAGAGTTCGATCTTTCCGATCGGCAATTCAACCCGACTCGCATGTTAGAGCAAGCTTTTGCCGATGGAGCCGCTGCACTCGCTATTTTTCCAGATGGCAACACCAATCCAGTCACCTTCCAAAATGCTTTGAATCTCATTTCCGCTAATCAGGGTAGATTGCTGATCGTGGGTGGCAATACCCTCCATACCGCAGAAGTGCTGAAACAGGCTGGCCGCCTCGTCACGGAGCAATTCATTATCACGGTGCCTTGGAATCCGCTGGGGCTCACCAATCCTAGTTTTCCAGCAGAAGCGAAGGGCTATTGGTTAGGAGATGTGGGTGGAAAAACAGCCACCAATTACGATGCCACCCAAGCCCTGATCGCCGCCCTAAAGCAAAGCCCTGCCGATCGTCAAGCGATACGAGAAATTTTGGCTGATCCGAGCTTTCGGGCCAAGGGAGCTACTGGCGAGATCAGCTTCACGGGTAGCGATCGACGCGAACCGACAACCGTGCTGGAGAAAGTGGTGCCGATCTGCAATAGCCAGTCTTTTTACTTTGTGCCAGTGGCATTCGAGCAACCCTGCTATCGTGCAAATGCCTCGGCTCCAGCGGAGTAAGCGAATCCTTGAGTCCAGAAGATTGTGAGTATGGGGCGCGATCCAGTCAAGCTCACATTCCCCAGGCTGACCCAATGCTGACCCAATGCTGAACGGGCTGAAGCAGGAAGTGAAAGACTCATACGATCGGCAATTCACCATCTGGGCAATTGAATCACGCGATCACCGCTTGCAGCTTGGTGCGAAATTCCCCTTTGGGATGGGCTCCTTTCACCTCTCCCAAAATTTTGAACTCACCTTCTGGATCTTCACAGACGATGTAGGTAGGCCAACCCATCTCAGCCTTGTCAGGATATTGGGTCAACAAAATCTTGCGATACTTGCGGTAGGTGGCAGTATCCTGCATTTTGACATCGACAAACGTGAATCCTAGTTCTTCCGCCACTTTCTGGTCATAAAATGACATTTTGTGGCAGAGTCCACAGTCTTCTGAGGAAAACTTGATCACCGATACACTCATGTCAACTTGCTCCGAATTCGATCAATCCCGTCTCCGATTTTATCAATTTGCTACATCAGTTAAGCTCACCCATTCCCTGCTTTTCCACCCAGCTAGACCGAAACACATTCCAGCATTAGCCACTTCATCGCCGTCAATTTGAGGGAATAGTCAATTTTTTGATCGGTTTCGGTTTTTAACTCCAGCAGGTAGCGACCCGCATTCAGAGTAATAATCTCTCGATCGCGATCACCCGGAGCTACTGAAAATAGTTCTTGTTGCTCACCCCAAGCACTCCAGAGCACCACCTGGATATTCTGATACCCAAACCACTGTCCCAACCATTTCGGTTGAAGCTGATTGGCAATGTCAATGGAAACCCGGCGCGTCTGATCCAGCCGGAAGGCAAAGCTATGGGAGCGATCGTGGGTGAGCTCATCCAGGTAGTCATAACACTGCCCGGGTGTCGCCTGCACCGTCTTTAACTGACCTGTCCGCTGAACCTGAATTGATGAAGCCATCGGGAATAGGGAAATCACAGGTTTGAATGGATGAAGAACATGCTGTCCCACTATTCCGAACATGAAGTCCTCCTTCCGCTCACGGTTGTTGGTTTTTCTGTGAAGCTCGTCCGGTATCCTAGCCTTTGGTAGGCTAATCAATGAAGGGGGGTTGCACGGAACTTTGCTTCCAAAAATTGCCCCAAATTTTGTCTACATCGGCATTTTCACGACAATCAATTGATAGAAAACTATGCGTGAGCGCGAACCCGTTGCCAGTCTGATTCTTTACCATCTATTTAAATGGTCAGTGGTTAGCCCCATGCTGCATGTTTACTTTCGGGGCAAGATTTACGATGCTCAAAACGTGCCTCAGCAAGGGCGGTTAATTGTGGTAGCAAATCATGCCAGTGACTTCGATCCACCGATTGTTTCTGCCTGCGTGCGGCGGCCAGTATCCTATATGGCAAAGGAGGAGCTGTTTCAGGTACCCGTGTTGAGTCAAGCGATCCGTCTTTACGGGGCCTATCCGGTCAAGCGAGGGTCTGCCGATCGCAGTGCCATTCGTGCTGCCCTAGCCCAACTTGAAGCAGGCTGGGCTGTGGGAGTTTTTCTGCAAGGCACACGCACCTTTGATGCCCGCATCTCCGATCCCAAGCTTGGTGCGGCCTTGCTCGCTGCTAAATCTCAAGCCCCCTTGTTGCCGGTCAGTTTGTGGGGCACCCAAGCGATCATGGCCAAAGGCAGTCAATGGCCGCGCCCAGTTCCTCTCACGATCCGAATTGGTCAACCGATCGCCCCGCCGCCTTCCACCGATCGTGCCGCGTTAGAGTCTGTGACCCAACAGTGTGTGGATACAATCCATCAATTGCATGATCTGGGACGGTGACTATCCCGACGGTGACTATCCCGACGGTGACTATCCCAACCGCCCCTATCTACCCCGACCGCCGACAGGAAGAAACCCCATAGCGAATCACCAATGCCCCACTGGGGACAACCCGCAGGCAGGTCGGCACGCGAGCCGCTTCTACCGGGGCAATCATCGTGAAACGACTGGCAACAAAGATTCCCCCGACAATCATCGATCGGATCAGTAAAGCAGGCATGGCAGCTTACAAACGAAAACAGCAACACTAGAGCTTCTAGCCTGCCTCACCTTAACTGGAGAATAATCTTTTCTTAACTTATCTTTAGCAGCATGAGTTCGGGGTGGAGCCAGAGTGCAGAAGGGTTCCTACTCCAGTCCCTTAAAAACACGCAATTGATCGATAGGGTAGCTTGATTTATGTCGTGTATTCAGCATTGATCTTCACATAGTCGTAGCTGAGATCACAGCCCCAGGCTACGCCACGACCCGAACCATTGCCCACCCTAACCGTGACTAATACCGTATCCGACTGAAGATATTCACCAGCCGCAGCTTGTTTCATGTAATTACTGGCGGCTGCCCGATCGAACGGCAGGGGCTGTCCATGCTCCATCAACAAAAATTCACCCAACTGTACCCGTAAATTATCCTGATCAAACGGCACCCCAGCTCGACCGGCGGCGGCGGCGATCCGTCCCCAGTTAGGATCACGTCCAAAGACAGCCGATTTGAACAGTGCTGATCCGGCGATCGTGCGGGCAATTTGGCGGGCACTCTCATCATCTGCCGTTCCCGAAACTCGGATTTCGAGGAGACAGGTTGCCCCTTCCCCATCACGAGCGATCGCTTTGGCCAACCGCATACAAACCTCAGTCAGCATAGCCTCCAGCCTCTCTGCATCGGCTCCAGGTTCGGTGATCGCCGGAGTGCGCGACTCGCCATTGGCGAGGGCAATTAAGGAATCATTGGTGCTAGTATCCCCATCCACCGTAATTTGATTAAAGCTTTTATCAGCAGCACGGCTGACCATTTGTTGCCAGAGGTGGGGCGAAACTGCCGCATCACAGGTCACAAACGCCAGCATGGTGGCCATGTTGGGGTGAATCATCCCCGATCCTTTACAGATGCCGCCAATCCGGACTGGACGACCATCAAACATAGTTTCGAGGGCGATCGATTTAGTCACCAAATCCGTTGTAACGATCGCCTGAGCCGCCGCATCTGACCCATCCGGAGTAGCCGCAGCAACCAGTTTAGGAATGCCAGCCCGCAGTTGATCCATCTTGATACGTTGCCCAATCACCCCAGTAGAAGCCACCAGAACCAAATCGGGTGAAATATTCAACATCCGGGCAAGTAGTTCGGCACTTTCTACGGCATCTGCCCAACCCTGAGCCCCAGTCGCAGCATTGGCTTGTCCAGCATTGCACAAAATCGCCCGTGCGGCAGACTTGTCTTGAAGTTGCTGACGGCAATAATCCACACAGGCCGCTTTCACCTGACTGGTTGTAAACACACCAGCGGCGATCGCATCCACTTCAGAGACAATTAACGCCAAATCGGGTGCCCCAGAAGGTTTTAGCCCAGCCGCGATCCCACTTGCGCGAAACCCTTTTGGTGCCGTAATGCCCCCTGTAATCTCGTGCCAGTCTGCCATAGTTGCCATTCCTATCAGATTAAGTCTATTCAGCGCTTTAATGGTGATTGTGAGGTGAGGATAATTGTGAGGTGAGGTGATTGAGGCTAATTGCGATCGATTTGGGTGTGATCCAGCCGATTGAAGGAATGATTAAAGGGATCATTGCAGGAAACTCATTGCAGGAAACTCATTGCGGGAAACAATGAGAGAGGGTCAAGGCGATTTGCCTCGAATTGATGCGCAGATCCATTCCTAACCCCTGCTTTCCCGACCCTCTTTCCCGATCTTCTTCCCCGATCTTCCTTTCAGATCGGCCAGACCCTTCCCTGCTGCTTTGTCAATTTCTAGAGCAAATCAGCTAGCAAGTCAGTTTGTTTCCATCGAGTTCGATCGCTCCCATGAGGCCCGATCGGCAAGCTCAATCAGAACAAGGCTAGGGTTCGATTTTAACCGAGACAATTTTGTCACCTTTCTGGATCGCATTGACGACATCCATATCCTGCGTTTGACCAAACACGGTATGAACCCCATCTAAATGAGGTTGGGGTGAATGGCAGATGAAAAATTGGCTACCGCCGGTATCTCGCCCAGCATGAGCCATCGACAAGGTACCTGCTAAATGCTTGTTGGGGTTGATTTCACATTTGATGGTGTAGCCTGGCCCGCCCCGACCATCGCCGCGAGGACAGCCGCCCTGAATCATGAAGTCAGGAATCACCCGATGAAAGGCTAGACCGTCATAAAAGCCCTTCTCGGTCAAATCGACAAAATTCTTGACGGTGTTAGGAGCATCTTGATCGAAAAGTTCCAGATGAATGGTTCCTTTCGAAGTTTCCATAATGGCGCGCGTCATGATTTTTCCTCAATGTGAATTCACAGAGACGTGAAGCCTAGTGTAAGGCAAATTTAGGCATAACGCGGCAAGCAGCCTGATAAAACGCGGCAGGCAAAATGCTGAACGGGAGAGTCTCAAAAACCAATAAAAAACGCTCTCCGGGCGGAAAGCGTCATGATGTTGCTTTGAGCTATTTTAGAGCGTGAAATCAGAGAGGAGAGAAGATTAGCTGACCGATCCACCATTGCGATCGTAGTCAGCGGCAAAATCTGCCGGAAACTTACCTTGAATGCGATTTTGGTATTCATCGCCTGCGGTCATGCCCACTTCAGCCGCAGTCCGTCTCAGCATCGACTGCTGACGATTTTTGATCATCTGATGGTGACGCATCATCAATGCCCGAGCTTGATCTTGAGTAGACATCGCAGTTTCTCCGTCGTGAGGGGTTTTAGTCGCTTTATTTCTTGTCTTACATTTGAAGTATAACAGAAAATTCTGTATCCAAAAATACAAAATGAGGTTAATTACAAAAATTCACACTTTTATTTAGAATTTTCCACCGATCCAAGTAGCATTGCCCTCTCATCTGAACCCCACCTGAACCCCACCTGAACCCCACCTGAATAAAACCGACAAACCTACCCTAACTGAATCTCAGAGGGGCACCCAGCACACCCTGCTCGCCCCGAAACTTTAAGGATTCAGGAGATCACGATCATGGCAACGATCAAAGGCACAGCACTCGACGATGTTCTGTTTGGTACGGTTGGTGACGATGTGATGAAAGGGTTGTCCGGCGACGATGAGCTCATTGGCAAGCAAGGCAACGATCGATTAGTGGGTGGCGCAGGAGACGATGAACTGAAGGGCGGTGGCGGTAACGACGTGTTGATTGGCGGTGCAGGCGATGACGAGTTGAAGGGCGGTGCAGGCGATGACACCCTGAACGGTGGCTCCGGTGAAGATATTTTGAATGGGGGTGGCGGCAATGATGTCCTCAACGGTGGGGCCGATGACGATACCTTGATCGGCGGCGGTGGCAATGATGTCCTGAATGGCGGCTCCGGCGATGATCAAATGAGCGGTGGTTCTGGAGATGACACCTACATCGTCGATAGTGCGAGTGATAGTGTGGTGGAGGAAGCGAATGCGGGCAGTGATACCGTAAACGCCTCACTCAGCTATAGCCTTAGCGCTAATATCGAAAACCTGGTTCTGACGGGCTTCAGCGCGATCGACGGCATTGGCAATGGATTGGATAATTCGATCACCGGAAATGAGGCAGCCAACCAACTCTCTGGTGGCACAGGCAACGATATTCTAATCGGTAACGGCGGCAATGACACCCTGGATGGTGGAGCGGGCAGCGATCAAATGTCTGGCGGCACAGGGGATGATCTCTATGTCGTAGATAGCCCTGGAGATCTGGTCACCGAACTGCCCAACGCAGGCACAGACAGAGTTCAAGCAACGATCAGCTATACCCTCTCCGCCCAAGTGGAAAACCTCGATCTGACGGGTGCGGCAGCGATCGATGGGACTGGAAATGAGTTAGGTAATCTCATCACAGGTAACGATGGCAATAACGTTCTCAATGGTCAAGCTGGTGATGACACCTTAAACGGTGGAGGGGGTGATGACACCCTGAATGGAGGTGTGGGCAGCGATCAGATGAACGGTGGAGCAGGCAATGACACCTACATCGTGGATGCCTTAGGTGACACCTTAACGGAAGCAAATAATGCTGGGATTGATTTAGTCCAATCTTCTATCTCTTATACCTTAGGCGATCATCTCGAAAATCTCACTTTGACCGGCAGCGATCTCATCAACGGCACCGGCAATACTCTCGACAATGTGATTATCGGTAATAATGGGAACAATACGCTGATTGGCAACCAGGGCAATGACACGCTGGATGGTGGTTTGGGGGCAGATATCCTCCAGGGTGGCTTAGGCGACGATATCTATGTGGTGAATGATGCTGGAGATCTGGTTACTGATGTAGCATTACTGGGTGGAACAGATACGGTACGCTCTTCGATCGCTTACACATTGGGTAATCACCTAGAGAACCTTACCCTGATTGGTACTGATGCAATTAATGGGCAAGGAAACAGTCTGAATAATATTATTACTGGGAATGAGGCTGATAACTTTGTCTTGGCGTGGGAAGGAAATGATACGGTCTATGGTCGTGGTGGCAACGACGAACTACGGGGCAATGATGGAAATGACGTAGTTTATGGTGAAGCTGGCAACGACTATGTGCGAGGTGGGCGTGGCAACGACACGGTTGAAGGAGGCGAAGGCAATGACACGTTGCTAGGAGTCAATTCACTCGATGGCAGTGCAGGAGTGGGTGAAATCGATCGGCTCACTGGCGGGGCAGGCGATGATACTTTTGTGCTGGGATCGGCTACCGAAGTCTACTATGACGATGGCATCTCCTCACCTGGATTTGCAGGTAAGAACGATTATGCTTTGATCACCGACTTTGCAGACAATGTCGATACCATCCAACTCAAGGATATCTTTACGCCGATCTTCTCCCGCTACACCATCCAAAACGAAACCATTAATGGGGTCACTGGCGCAGCGATCTACCGCACTTCAACGACATTACTACCCCTGAGTAGCCGCCATGAATTGATTGGCTTAGTGCAGGGTGTAGATGCCACTGCACTCACCTTTGGAACCGCCAGTGGTGGTGTGATTACGCTCAGCTAGAGGCGAAGTGTCTGGCAGTACCTGACTGATCTGCCGCGCCCCTTCGATCGGCATGGATCCTGCCTGTTCCTGAAAATCGCATCCTCCTGAATATCAAGAATTCCTCAGCCAAATTAATGAGGTAGAGCCATCTACCTCTTTTTTATCAGAGTCCTTTATCACAGTCCTTTATCACAGTCCTTTATAGAGTCAGAGGTGGCAGTGAGGACGGGTAGGTTTGGTTCGCGTCAACCGCAAGCGGCTTTAGATTCGAGTCCTGCCTGGGGAATCGGACGAGCCGAAGATACGGATTCAGCAGATTCGATCCAATCTCCTCCCCCGATGACCGTCCCAGAGTACGTCCCAGAATGTGTCCCAGAATATATCCCAGAATGTATCTCAGAGTGTGTCCCAGAATGAATTTCTCAGAATGCACCTCAGAATAAATATCCTGGAATACGTCTCGGAATACATCTCGGAATGCATCCTGGATATAACCCAGAATTTGCCCAAAACGACTGGAATTGGAAGAATAAATCTGCGATTTTGAGCCAGCATCGGGAGTTGGAAAAATTGAATATGCTTGAAAGTCAATGCTCAAATCAGCACTTTAACTAAGCACTTAAGTAAACTGGTTTGACTGATCGCAACTGAAGCTGGCTTACCCCATATTTGATAAATTTGGCTACTTTAGTAGCATTACATGAACCTTTTAGAAAAAGAGTCTGGGCGGAATCTTGCACTAACTCGGCCCCATAAGTATAGATAGTCCCATCGGGTTGTTCAAAGGATAGTTCGGTGCGGATCCACTCTTGATGATGGCTCTGTTCTAGGATTTGATAGCTGAGCTTGTTGTTGAACCAGTCCCAGCGATATTTCATCATCAACTCTCGCTCTAGCACTTGCAGAGGAGTCGGCAAAATTCCCCAACCGCGATAGACCGATCGTAGGGCTTGAATGTCCCCCGTGTGAGTCAGGATAGTGCGGAAGATCTGATCGTTTAATGCACCATAGTAGCGCCCATCAGGGAGAGTAATTGCTGTCGGAGCGAAGCGATGCCCACCGAAATGGCTAGCTTTCCAAACGCGAGTAGTATTGAGTTTGAGATCGGAGATGGCTGTGATTGCCTGTCGGTAAAACGGCAACCCATACTTAGCGCAGCATTGATCATGCATTCCATGGGTGCAAACTAAAATATCTTGAATGTTTTGAGATTGTTCTGCCGATCGTTCAATCGATGGTTTATCTGAACTGAGATCTTCACCATTTAGATAGCGTTTCACCACCTCAGCGACCTGCTCAATCCGATCGATCGTCCATTCCAATCGACGATAGCCACCCACGAAGGGCTGGGTTTCCTGTTGATAGATCAGCAACTTAGTTTTGGGAGTTAACTTTCGCTGCTGAGATGCAATTAAAAGAAACCGGATCGGTAGGGCCGCTTGCTGCACTGCCTGCACTAAGTCTCGCAAATTTTGCGGTACCGCTGGGGATTCAAATGCTTCAAATGCCCAAGGAGTCGGACATTCGATCAAGATATAGGTTAGATAAGGGGTACCGCTGCCGATCATATCTTCGTCAGCTTGGCGGGAAGCCTCCGCACAAAAAAACTTAGCCATCTCTAATTCCTGCCTCCACAAAGAGAATGCCTTCGGTAATCAAGCGAGATAACAATGGCATCACATCCATTTCCCAGTCATAATCCGGTAGCCAATGGAGTACATCTCGACCTGTAAATGGCTGGGGTTGAAATAGATGCTGTACCAACGTTGCAGTGACTCCTCTCAACAGGACTTCTTTACCGGCTGCCAAAATACGAAACCCTGCCTGCTCCGGTAATTCAATCACTTGGCTCGGCTGAAACTGAACACACTGAAAAGAGGTATCCACCCCATGGGGAAATTGATCGAACCCAGCCTGCCGGGGAAAATCATATTTTTTCACGGGTTGAGCCAGGCTATCCAGATAACTCTGATACCGATCGCCCAAGGTTGGATCGGCTAAGCGATCGGCTAAGGTTTGTGCCAAAGTAGACCAATGCGGTTGCATGGAGCCTACTTCACACCGAGCGGGTAAACTCTTACGCCATTCCACCTGTTGCCGTAAATCATCCACCAACCATTCCAGCAAATCGATCCCAGTTTTAACGTGAATGCCTAGGGTGAGATGCAAAGAAGGGGATTCGTCGGTAATGGCATCATGCCAATGACCTCGAGGAATATAGAGAACATCTCCTGGGTACAGTGTGCATTTGAGATAGGGAGGGTCTGGCGGCGGTGTTAATCCGGCTGATTTCTGCTCCGGCAGTGGAGACGCAAAAGTCTCCTGAAACACTCGCCATTGTTTACTCCCTTCGATCTGCAAGATGAAGACTTCATGGGTGTCATAGTGACAGGAGAACCCCTGATGGTGGGGATAGGAACTATAGGCATTGACCTGGGTGCGAAACCCCAAAATCTGCCGTAGTTCGGCTGCAAACCCGGCGATGGCTGGCACATGGCGATGGATCTGATTCAAGATGAGGGTTGCACCCTGCTGACACCACTCTGCTAGCCGATCGTTGTCCGCTTCCTCCAGCACCTTTTCATCCATCGCCAATCGCAGATCGGGGTACTGCATGGGGTGAAAATTCAGCAGATCGTTCAAAATATTCCAGGAGAACAGGTGGGAAAACCGCCGTTGCCCCTGACCCGAAATCACGATCGCTTCAGTCACCCAATGGCGCTGTAAAAAGGTTTCCATGTCATAAGGATGCAAGAGAAATTGCAGGGCGTTCATCTTAATAGGAACTACTCTCAATAGTAAGTAAAGTTTTTCAAATTGTCTAGAACTTCAGATCGATATTGTGACTTTCGTATCACTTTTTTGTAACTTTTTTGAAGTTCTTGAAACCTAAAAAAGGGGTAAAACTTACCCCTCTGTCGTCGCTATTCGAGCTATTTGCAATGGAAAACTCATAACCCGATAGGCGATCTGAGTAAAACTATCAACTTCTGCCGATGCCTGAGAAGAGAACAACCTAATTGAGTCCACCGATCGGGTGGCGGGTCTGGTTCTACATGAACCTATTCATTGCTGATGTCGCCACCATCGCTATCCACATCATGGCGCACTGCGGTTGCCTGCTTTTTGATCACAGGAATCTCCCGAACTTCAACCTGAATCTTGCTAGCACGAGCTTGGGTTGAAGCAGACATATTGGCATGTTTCATTGTGTAAATCTCCAAATTACATACACCCTACCCCTTAAGCAAACCCTGCTTTCCGGAAAACATTCCGATTTCCCGAAAGCATTCCGAAAGCAAAGCAGGCTGTCAGGAGTTCAGCATTAATGTAGCCTAAAGCAAAATAAAGAGCAAGATAGTTGCAAGAGATTTTTATTAAGCCTTGAGGATAAGAGCTGATTGACTGACAAAACTCAAACTACCCACTGCTACGCAGAAGCAAGCGACACCCCAACCCCTCTCCCAGAGCGGGCGAGGGGCTTTCGAACCAGGAT
>JALOOM010000001.1 GCA_025454395.1 Elainella sp. Prado103 | reverse complement strand
CAGAAATGGCACGTTCAGAAGCAGCACCTCGATTTGTTGAATCCGGCTTTCAAGAGCAGGTGAATCGGATCCGCAAACTGTTAGATCAATATCGTACTGCTCCAGATTATTATGGGCCACCTTGGCAGTTGCGTCGCACCTTTGAGCCAGTTCATGCGGAACGAGTCTCCAATTGGTTCTTCACGCAAAATGGTCGCGGTGCCATTCGCACGATGGGATCGCGCCTGCAAAATATCTTGATCGCCTCGGCGGTCATCTCGGTGTTGAATGAACTGTATGGGGAACGACTACGACCATTGATCTTAGGAAACTCTCCAGAACGATTAGGTGAATGGCGACGGGGTTTGCAAGATTGTTTGGGCGTTTCGCGGGCAGATTTTGGGATTGACGAAGGCATTGTGCTGTTTGAAGCACCTGAACCGCTTGTGCAACGGGCCGATCGATTAGTCAAACAGCGTCAGTTACCCCTGATCATCGTTGACGAAACAGAAGAATTTATCAGTGTGGCACTACTACAATTTCCGCTCTGGTTGGCCTTTGCACCCGATCCGAATGCTCCCAGCCCCATGATGTATTAGATGGATTAGATAGAATTAACCAATCAAAAGAGCGCATTAGCATGGGATGACCCGATCGAGCGTCTGGAATCACTGCCTGTCTCTGGCTCCTGAGTGGTGAATTGTCGTTGATCGGTTCACGTTTTGCTATACACTGAAACTGCTTCGCATCGAGGGCAGAATCCATGATTTGGGTGGCTTATGCTGCGCTGGTTTTAGTGGTTTCCTATCTATTTGGCTCCATTCCAACGGGCTACTGGGCTGGGCGGTTGCTCAAAGGCATTGATATTCGAGAGCATGGCTCTAAATCGACTGGTGCTACGAATGTGCTACGCACGTTGGGCAAAGGCCCGGCGATCGGGGTATTGGCGATCGATATTCTGAAGGGTGTAGCGGCGGTTGCTTTCACCCGTTGGGTTTTAACCCTGATTGCCGGTTCTGAATCATCTGCAAATCTCGATCAGGTTCATCCCTGGTTGATCACACTGGCAGCGCTAATGGCGATCCTAGGCCATAGTCGCTCGGTCTGGATTCGCTTTACGGGAGGAAAATCGGTTGCCACTGGGCTGGGCGTGCTGCTGGCCATGTCCTGGCAGGTCGGTCTAGGGATTCTCGTCGTATTTCTACTGGTGCTAGCTAGTTTTCGGATTGTTTCCTTGGGCTCCATTGCTGCGGCGATCGCTGCAATCATCCTGATGTGGTTATTTCGACAACCCCTGGCTTATCAGCTCCTTGCTCTAGTCGGTGGGCTATATGTAATTTGGCGGCATCAAGCAAACATCCAACGGCTATGGTCGGGGACAGAACCTCGCCTAGGACAGAAATCCAGTGAATCTAGCTGATCCAGCCTTCTCGTTGGGAACAAGAATGAGCTAAAATTGCTGTCGCACTGGTTGGGGAGCAGGTGGTTCCCCGACAGAAATTGCATTGCACTAGCGCTTTAATTTTCAACCCCTTAGCCAGGTCTGATGCGATCAGAACAGGCTCGATGCAGTAAATGCGTGATTAACGGAGAATCGCTGGCAACGTTGGGATCGCTTCAGGAATTTCTCGTAGGTTTGTTGTAGAGATGTTGTACAGAATACCTACAGATCTCTCTGCAATTCATTGAATTCAACTCTTATGTTACAGCACCGCTTTTTTCAGGTTCTGCTCGGTTTTGCTGCTTTGACCAGCGTTTCAGGCTTTGCTTTAGAGGGTCGAGCTGCCGAAGTGACGGGAGCAGAACCGGCAAATGGCTCACCCATCCAACTCGCTCAAGCAACTCCCAGCGGTGGAACTCTCTATGTAACGGGTGTGAGCCAAATCACTGCTCCCGCGGATCAAGCCATTGTTGTACTGTCCTATTACTTTAACTCCTATCCGTCTGAAGCCGACTTTTCGAACCCTGCGCCTGTCCAGCCTCAAGTTCAAGACTCTGATCTAAGTATGGCGATCGATGCTGCCGTGGGGGCGGGAGTAGCAGCCAGTAATGTGAAAGCTTTTCCAGATCTGGCTTCACCGGGTTCCATGCGCGTGCGGATGGTGATTGATCAACCCAGCCAAACTAAAGTTGAACAGACGATCGATGCCGTCAATACTGCGATCGTGAAAACCAACCGCTTTATGAACGGTGGAGCCGCCGTTGGCTATACCATTCGTGACTGCCAGAGGTTTGAAACGCAAGCTCGTCAGGCGGCCATGACCGATGCCCAACAGAGAGCGGCGGCTCTGGCTGCTGTAGCCAATGTGGAGTTAGGTAGCCTATTTTCACTGTCGGAATCGGTGTCCTGGGGGAATAATTATCTGACTACCTGCCCCTCTAGCGACGATGCGGCCGTTTACACCGACTTCTATTCCTTGCCGATGTATGACCCCACCCAACAGCCTGCGATCCGGTTGTCCTACAGTTTAAGCGTGACCTATAACCTGGAATAGGTGGGTCTTGAATGGATAGGACTTGAATGGGTGAACTCATCCGTCAGAAGTCCAGTAGGCTGCCTGACCGCGAGGCTCAGCCGATCGATCGATCGGTGTCTGCTGTACCCTCCCAAGCCAGGCGAAACTGTGCGACGATCTGGTCTAAACCAACGGCTCGTGATGCCTTAAACAGCAGGCGGTCTCCTGGTTGGATGAGGCTTTTTAAGCGTTCCACCACCTGAGTGTGAGTTTGAAACTGTTCCGTAGGCACCATCCCCGCTCCTTCAGCCATAGCCTCACTCTCTTCTGGATCGGCCAGAATCAGCAAATGGTCAATCTGAAGCTGTTGAACCGCCTGCCCCACCTGATAGTGAAACTGCGAGGAGCGATCACCCAACTCTTTCATCGTGCCCAAGATGGCAATCCGGCGTTGTCCTGCCACATCTGCCAGAAGCTGGAGCGAGGCCAGCATAGATTCCAGACCAGCATTATAGGTTTCATCTAAAATCAGCAGATCGTGAGCCCATAATTCTCGTCGGGCTCGTCCTTGGGGTAGCTCAACCATTACACCATGCTGAAGCGGCATCCAGTCCAATCCCAAGTGCTGAGCCACACTCAAAGCAGCAAGGTAGTTGAGGGCATTGTGTCGTCCAGGTAAGGGGAGAGGAAGCTGGTGATCACCCACTCGCAGCGTTTCAGCATCAATCAACGCTCCTTGTAAGTCTCCCCCGGTCAGACCATAGGTCACCTGTTGCCCTGTCCAAACCTGGGCGGCCGTTTCGATCAGCCGCAAATTATCGTGATTTAAAACGGCGATCCCATGGGGAGGCAACATTTGCAGTAATTCACATTTAGCATCTGCGATCGCCTGCTCTGATCCTAATCGTCCGATATGGGCCGTTCCCACATTCGTAATTACGGCAATATCGGGCTGGGCAATTTGGGCTAATAGGGCGATTTCTCCAGCCGCTCGCATTCCCATTTCAATGACGGCATAGTCATGCTGATCGGTCAATTCCAGTAGGGTCTTCGGAACCCCGATTTCGTTGTTGTAATTGGCTTGCGTCTTCAACACTCGCCCATACTGAGACAAGACGGCTGCGATCAATTCCTTCGTAGTAGTTTTACCAACAGAACCAGTCACCGCAATAATTGGAATTTGAAACTGTTGCCGCCATCCCTGCCCTATCTGTTGGTAGGCTTGCAGCGTATCTTCTACCACGAGTAACGGAAACTCAGTGGGCAAATTGGCAGGAGCTGAAAACTGCCGATCGACGATAGCGGCAATTGCGCCCTGCTCGGTGGCTTGCTGAATGAATTCATGGCCGTCAAATCGGCTGCCCCGCAGAGCCACAAACAGGGAACCAGGTTGGATCGAGCGGCTATCGGTACTAATCCCGGCGAGCGGCTGTTGCAGTTGATCGATCGACAACATCGACAGCATTGCCCCGGATGATAGCGAACCAGCAACCCATTCAGTAATTTGATGGAGCGTCAGAAAACCCATGATTTCTGGTGCAAGATGGAATAAGCAGACACCATAAATTAGCAGAAATTAGTAGACAAAAGGCGAGCAAATCGTTAGAGTGCTTCTGGCATTCCTCTTCCAGTCGGTCAGAACTTATTGGAATCACTTGCTGTTTGTCACCAGAAGTTTTTACAATAGTGGATCGCTGGTCTGTAGTTATTCATCAACCCATTCAGATTATCAAGGAGAGAACGCATGACCCAAGTGGTCTTAGGTGAAAACGAAGGAATTGAATCTGCATTACGTCGATTCAAGCGCCAGGTCTCGAAGGCTGGCATCTTGGCCGATGTCAAAAGTCATCGCCATTTTGAAACTCCGTTAGAGAAGCGGAAACGGAAAGCAATCATGGCAAGACGCAAGCGGAGATTTCGTTAACTGAATCGCTTGAGTAAACATGAATGTTCCAGACAAATTTGCAGAGTCAATGTTATTACTGAGATCCTGCGAAAGGCTAGAGCTTCGCTCAAAAAAACAGCAGCTCTGGGATCGCAGTAAAGATGGGTTGACGGCGCTAGTATTTTAGAAGTCTGACGGCATGAGGAGGCATCGGTAGATTGTGCCTCCTTTGTGTTATTCAATCTATCTGGGTTATTCAATCTATCTGGGTTATTCAGTCCATCTGGGTTATCTAGCCCATCCATTTCTGTATCCTGTGAAGATCATCTCCTCAAGTCCGTAACTTAAAACCCCTAACTGAAAACCCCTAACCTGAAACCCTTAACCTAAAGAACCATCACCTGAAGACCGTGACCTCACGTCCTTCCCAACCCCATGGGTCTGTTGGAGGCGATCGAGTCCTGTGGGTTCGCCCTTTGTCATGATTCGAGGTTTGAGTCTCAGCGTTTTCTACGGGATTGCTATTGCTTCTGTATTGCTATTGCTTCATTCCATTGTCACGACAGCCATGAAATCCTATCTTGCCGCCGCCATTCAAATGAACAGCCTGCCCGATCTTCAGCAGAACTTAACTCAGGCAGAAGATTTGATCGACCTTGCAGTGCGGCAAGGGGCAGAGTTAGTTTGTTTGCCAGAAAATTTCTCTTTTTTGGGAGATGAAGCTGCCAAAATTTCCCAGGCAGAAGCGATCGCTCAGAGTAGCGAAAAGTTTTTAAAAACGATGGCGCAACGCTATCAGGTCACCCTCTTAGGGGGTGGGTTTCCGGTTCCCAATTCGGCGGGCAAAGTTTATAACACGGCCCTATTGGTTGACCCTAATGGCAGCGAACTCGCTCGCTACGAAAAAGTGCATTTGTTCGATGTCAATTTACCCGATGGCAACACCTATCAAGAGTCCCAAACCGTATTGGCGGGTGTCAATTTGCCGCCCGTGTATGCCTCTTCAGAGCTAGGACACTTGGGGCTCTCCGTCTGTTATGATGTGCGGTTTCCAGAACTTTATCGTCATCTATCGCAGAAGGGAGCAGAAGTGCTATTCGTGCCTGCGGCCTTCACCGCCTATACCGGCAAGGATCATTGGCAAATATTGCTTCAGGCACGGGCGATCGAGAATACTTGCTATGTGATCGCTCCTGCCCAAACCGGGCGACACAATGCGCTACGACAATCCCATGGTCATGCACTGATTATTGATCCTTGGGGCATGATTTTGGCAGATGCAGGTGAAAAACCGGGTGTGGTGATCGCGGCGATCGAACCTTCTCGGCTAGAGCAAGTTCGACGACAGATGCCTAGCTTACAGCATCGGGTCTTTCCATAAGCTTAAATTCTTATGGTTTCGATATGGTTTCGATATAGTTTCGATAACTTTGTTGCTATGAATTCCCAGTCTCGAGTTTTCTTTTTGCATTAAGAACCATGTACAGTAGACTGGATGAGTTTTGCCTGATGCATGTTTTTTGTCAGTAACTGGCTCGCTGGCCCATTCCAAAATTCACCTGTGCCAGAGGTGTTTCCCTTGCTTGCTCAGGCTGCCGAAGTGTCTGAGGAAACGGCCCAAACTGGGCCAGTCATTTTAGCAGGTGTATTGCTGAGTTTAGTGGTCATCTATTTGGCCTCCAAACTGGTTGGTGAGCTATGTGCTCGGATCAATTTACCACCCGTTTTAGGGGAGTTAATTGGCGGGGTAATCGTTGGGGTTTCAGCCCTCAATCTCCTCGTCTTTCCAGAAAGCAGTAGCCATGGTGGCACGGATGCCTTCGTGATCCAATTTCTGGAGTCAACGGCCGGACTGAGTCCAGCAGCAGCACCAGGTGTGGCAGAAGCGATCGGCGAAATCATCTCCGTGCTGTCTGAGATTGGGGTAATCATCCTACTGTTTGAGATCGGGTTAGAGTCTGATTTGAAAGAGCTGATTCGAGTCGGGCCGCAGGCTGCGATCGTGGCGGTCGTGGGTGTCGCAGTGCCCTTTGCGGCCGGAACGGCTGGATTGATTGGATTATTTGGAGTGCCAACTATCCCAGCTATTTTCGCTGGAGCAGCATTAACTGCGACCAGTATTGGCATTACGGCCAAAGTACTCGCTGAGATTCAGCAGCTTAGCTCCAAAGAAGGACAGATTATCATCGGAGCGGCTGTACTGGACGATATCCTGGGCATCATCGTGCTGGCAGTGGTCGCAAGTCTGGCAAAAACCGGTGAAATTCAGATCAGTAACATTATTTACCTGATTGTTGGGGCGGCAGTCTTTCTGATCGGTTCGATCCTCCTGGGTCGATTCTTAAGCCCTTTCTTTGTGGCTTTGGTCGATCGGATGCAAACCAGAGGGCAACTGTTGATTTCCTCCCTCATCTTTGCATTTGTACTGGCTTATATCGGGGCAGTGATTCAACTGGAGGCGATTTTGGGCGCTTTTGCTGCGGGTCTGGTGTTAGCCGAAACCGAGAAACAGAAGGAATTAGAGGAGCAGGTGTTGCCGATCGCGGACATGCTCGTGCCGATTTTCTTCGTGGTGGTAGGGGCGAAAACCGATGTCAGTGTGCTGAACCCACTGGATCCGGCAAATCGGGAAGGCTTAATTATGGCGGCCTTTCTCGTGGTTGTCGCCATCATCGGCAAAACTGTAACCGGCTTGATGGTGTTTGGGCAACCGGGGATCAATCGTTTGGCGATCGGCATCGGCATGGTACCCCGAGGCGAGGTTGGGCTAGTGTTTGCTGGAGTCGGTTCCAGTCTAGAAATCTTATCTAAGCCCCTGGAAGCTGCAATTATCGTCATGGTGATTCTGACAACATTCCTTGCCCCGCCGTTTTTGCGACTCGTTTTCAAGGAGCCAGAAACGGCTGAACCGATTCAAAATCCGAGTGAGGGGGCGTAACTCGGCGGTTGACCAGCCTAAATTCCATTTGCTTTTCAGGGTGCTTGTGTTAGACTCATCCGTCAATGAGGTGTCGATGATTGGCGTGCTCAGTTCCCAGTGCTTGCTCTGGAGGTCTAATGACTGAAGAGGGGGCACAGTCCGAGTGCGACAGCGAACGACAGTCGATCGGCAGGGTGAATCCGATCGCGCAAGTCACCCATTTTTATGCTTTAATCCCACACTTTGCCACTGTTTAACTCCGCTTTCTGCATGAATCTGCTTTGTCGTTTCTACCTGCAAGCATCAGGAGCCTTCTGATTCGGCTTCGCCAGGAAATCGCGTTCAGAGTGAGTGCAGGGTGCGCGGTAGAAAAGACGTTGCTGATGGAGAATAGACGAGGTGCCTGACTGTTGTGTTGTACCTACTCGTTGCCCCCAGTCGTTGTACTTACTCGTTGTACCTACTCCGGAGGGCTCTCCGTTCCAGTTCCCAATTGCTATTCATATCTGCATAGATTTTAATCAATGATGAATTCTTCTTTGCCTCGCCCTGCTGCATCTGTACCTCGCGAGTTACAGCGCACCAAGATTGGGGTTTTTGATAGCGGCGCGGGGGGATTAACCGTACTGCGGGAACTGTATCGCCAGTTGCCTCTAGAGTCGATCCTGTATTTTGGTGATACGGCTCGCTTACCCTATGGCATTCGTTCCCAAGCTGAGATTTTGCAGTTTGTTCGGGAGATTCTGATCTGGATGCAGCATCAGGGGGTGAAGATGGTGATCATGGCCTGCAACACCAGTTCGGCCCTAGCACTAGAGCAAGTGCGATCGGAATTCGATTTTCCAATTTTGGGGATTATTCTGCCAGGCGCACGGGCTGCGGTTCAAGTCGGGAAGCGAATTGGCGTGATTGCGACCCCTGCCACAGCCAATAGCAATGCCTATCGTCAGGCGATCCAGGAAATCAATCCAACAGCACAGGTTTGGCAAGCTGGCTGCCCTGAATTTGTCCCACTGGTTGAAAGTAATCGTATCCACGACGCTTATACCTACGAGGTTGCAGAAACCTACCTCCGACCGTTGCTGGAACGGCAAATTGATAGTCTCATTTATGGCTGCACTCACTATCCCCATTTAGCACCTGTCATCCAATCGATCGTGCCGCGATCGGTTAAATTAATTGATCCGGCCAGTTACTTGGTGCAAGCCGCTGCTCAAGAACTCGATCTGTTGGGGCTACGTAGCACTCGTACGGCATTGCCGACCCAGTTTTACGTGAGTGGCTGCCCCCAAACTTTTTCTCGCCTTTCAGTGCAATGGTTGGGCTGTGCTCCAGTGGTTCACTCAATCAATGTGGCTCATTTTGCAGCCCCCTATTTGAGCAATCCTCAGTCTTCTCGCTTAAAAAGTTGAGCTTGCTAGAGTTGAACAATATCCAATCACGAAAAAAGCAGAGAGCGGCTGATGAAACCCAGCCCTATCCCTGCTTTAATCTTGAGTTAAATTGCATTTCGTGAAACTTGAACTGGACTCACGAAGTTCGCGATCGTTCAGCTAGTTTCAACAATATATAAACCGTTACAACATAACCGGTCGCTAAAACTGGAATGAGATAGGGAATAGAATCATACGCCATAAGCCAACTCAACATAAGAGTGCAAGGACAGCAAAGAGCGGGAGTCTCAAGACCCACACAAATTAGCATCAGGAAGTGCTTCTGGCAGGTCTAGCTTCTGAAGACAAATTCAGTTGACTGAATAAGTCGATCGCCAAACATGCCAGAGTAACAAACTGACTAAACTGCCGACGCTGGGTGAAGCGCATTAGGGAACCGTTGACTCTCTCTATCAATAGAGAGACCCGTGGCAACCTAGAGAGTCGCCCCTGAAAACAGGAACTTCACTCAGCTAATAGAACAGAACACTCAGAATGATTTTGATCAACCTGATCACAAACCCTTCTAGAATGAGCCATTCCGAAACATCGCATCAGCCGATTAGAGCTTATCTGTCTCGCCTGTACTAAATTTATGAAATTTTGAAATTCCTATCTAACAAACTAACATAAGAGACCGGGATCAGGGGGTAAAATTCGCACTGATTTTCATCGAATTTCACAATTTTTTTTCGCAACCGCTCCAACGAGGCAACAGCCCTACCCAGATTAGCAGCGGATTACCGATCGTTGACCGAGGTTAGCCACCATTAGCCAGAGTTGCTCTCAGGAGGGGCGATCCAGCGGGTCAACAGTCGGCTGACGATTGATTAGCGTTACTAATCAAAGCATCCCGATCTGGGCTTCCCCAATCCTGATAGAGGGTTGCCCCCAGGTATAGAACTTTTTCAATCATTTGTCTCAGTCTTAGCCGGTTTAACCCCAATCCACAGAAACTTTTTGATAAATCTTGCCAATCCCTCACAGCTTCCAGGAGGCTTAGCTTAAAATAAGGGTAAGATATGTAAAATTTCGTAACTTATAGCGCCAGCGTCAGCTTATCCATGACCTCAGCTACTTCTCTTTTTTCTCCGGTTGAAGCGGATCTACGCCTTCTAACTGATAACCTCAAGCAGTTAGTCGGGGCGCGTCATCCCATCCTGTACGCGGCAGCGGAACATTTGTTTGGAGCCGGAGGAAAGCGGCTGAGACCGGCGATCGTGCTGCTGCTTTCGCGGGCTACCATGCCCAATCAGGAAATCACGTTGAAGCATCGTCGGTTGGCTGAAATCACTGAAATGATCCATACTGCTAGTCTGGTTCATGATGATGTGATTGATGAAGCCGAACTCCGCCGTGGGGTGCCTACTGTCCACAGCAGTTTTGGCAATCGTGTTGCAGTGTTAGCAGGCGATTTTCTGTTTGCTCAATCTTCCTGGTATCTAGCCAATCTAGATAACTTGGAAGTCGTGAAACTGTTGTCAGAAGTAATTATGGATCTGGCTGAAGGGGAGATCCAGCAAGGGTTGAACCGTTTCGATGCCACTTTGTCGATCGAAGCTTACTTATCCAAGAGTTATTACAAAACGGCCTCCTTACTAGCCAATAGTGCCAAAGCTGCCGGTCTGTTGAGTGGGGTGTCAGAAGAATTGGCTCAAGACCTGTATAGCTACGGTCGTCACATTGGTTTAGCCTTTCAAATTGTGGACGATATTCTTGATTTCACTGGCTCCAGCGATGCCCTGGGCAAACCGGCCGGTTCGGATCTCAAAAGTGGAAATTTAACGGCCCCGGTGCTCTATGCGTTGGAAGAGAAACCCTACTTAGAAGGATTCATTGAGCGAGAGTTTGCTCAAGAAGGAGATCTGGAGCAAGCACTCACCCTGATTGAAGATAGCCAGGGGATTCAACGATCCCGTGAGTTAGCCGCAAGCCATGCCCAACTGGCAGTTCAGCGCCTAGAGCATCTTCCCCTCACGGAGTCTCGCCAAGCACTGATTGAACTGGCAGACTATGTTTTAAGCCGCCTGTATTAAAACCTGGATTAAAACAGGTTGAGTTAACCCTCGATCCCATTCGACTCCAATTAATCCAGATGGATTGAGGGCACAGCGCTAGACTGGTACCGCTTAGACTGGTGCTTAGACTGGTTCAAGCCAGCAGGGCTACTTACGTCAGAGAAGCAACAAACAGGATTGAGAGAGGCGCACTTAAGCGATATTGTCGGGTAGGCGGATTGGGCGAATTTGCTCAAGATGTTGTTCTAATGCTTGCATCAAGACAGCGCGACTCACTTCAATACAGGATGATTGATCCATAGATTCAACAAAAATCAAACTGTCGATCGGTTTGAGCGCTAACAGTTGGAACAAAATCTGTATAGTGGGTAAGGGTAGAGCCAAGGTCTGTAGATCGATAACGGTGTGATTTGCCTTCACCGCCTCCAGTGAAGCATAAGCATAAACCACTCGTTTTCTGAGATGGGGCTGACTCCGATGCTCTAAGGTTGTCATGACCCATTGTTGATCCAGATTTTGCACAATATAATACTCGTCTTGCCGCAACCGATCGGCAAATTGACGCAGCACGGGTGCAACGATCTGCACTTCACCTGCACTACTGCCATACTGAGGGGCCTGATCCATCAACTGCTGAATTTGTTGATCCCGATTCATAAGTTCCCTAGGGTTAAATTCGCTCTGCTTCTCTCTCAGTGTAGGAGCTAGCATCGGCTCTGATCCTGTTTCTCTCTGGTTCAGTTGGTTACCCTTAGGCCCTTTTCTGAAAAAACTCCGGGAAATAAAAGGCTTTGATGAATGATGAACTCATGCCGGTGTCGATCGACGATGAGTATGCTAGGTTTGTATCGGATACAACCAGAGCCAACATCAGGGAGGCAAGCGATCAAGGCGTGGAGGCGGTTTTTCAGCTCGTATTGATCGAACTTCAGCAGTCTACACAGACATCCGAACGCCAATGTCAGGGCATTGCTCAACGCATCACAGCAGAAGTGTCCCGCATTTGTTCGGAAAGTCGGCGTATTCAGGCATCAGGGGATATTGAAGCTTGGTCAATCAATTTGGCACGGCATCGGGTCAAGCAATGTCTCAAGTATTACCAATTGGGCTCTCATCGCGGCAGAGTGGAGCTGCACAGCGGCCTCAGTGCAGTGATCTATCGCTATATCACTCCACCGCAAGTGCAATCTAGCTACCAGGCCCGATTAACCCTGATTGAAGACTTCCTGCAAGGATTCTACATTGAAGCGTTGAATGCCTTCCGCCGGGAAAACCAACTGCTTCCTACCTATCGTCCAAGAACCTTGCTGGAACTTGCTGAGTACATGTCCTTTACAGAGCGCTACGGAAAACGGCGCATCCCCCTGCCAGGGCGGCGGAATCAGCAACTGATTATCCTGCGGGCCCAAACATTTTCCCAGCAACAACCGCCTGAAACCATGATTGATATTGAACAGGCGGCGGAAGGAGCCAGTGATGGGGAATATGGGCGAAGCGCTGTGCCGCTGCCTCAGGTACGGGAACAAATGATGTCGCAGGATCCAGAACTGCCAGAAGATACGCTCCGCAAAACGGTGATTAAAGAGCTGCTGCGCTATCTGGAAGAAAAACAACAACCTGAATGTGCTGATTACTTTACATTGCGGCTGCAAGACTTGCCGGCCAGCGAAATTGAAACCATCCTAGGGTTAACAGCCCGCCAGCGCGACTATCTTCAGCAGCGTTTTAAGTATCACCTGATTCGGTTTGCCCTGTCCCACCACTGGGAATTAGTCCATCAATGGCTAGAGGCTGATCTAGAGCATAATTTGGGTTTAACGCCTCAAGAATGGCACAGCTTGCAGGCTCAGATCACGCCCCAGCAGCAAAACCTCTTGCAGTTAAAACAAGCAGGGTTAGACGATCGCACGATCGCCCACCAATTAGAATGCACGCCGACTCAGCTTCAGAAACAGTGGACAAAACTGCTTGAGCTCGCTTGGGAAATTCGTAATGATTTAGTATCCGGAGCAGGTGCATCAACCGATGAATAAAGACGCAGAAGCCATAGATCAATTCTTGGCTTGGCTATCGCAAGAACCAAACCCGGTCACGCCATCAGGGAAAGTCTCCAATCCGTTTCGGGATCTGGAGCACTCCGGGGAGGTGAATTTGCAGCCTCTAATGGATCCGCTCGATTCTGAAGTGGAGTCTATGACTGATCTGTCAGAAGCTGAATTATCAGAATTGGGTACCGTTTTTACTGAAGACACCTCGTCATTCCAAATCGGAGAAATACCTGCTGTGCAAGATCGTTTTCACGCTATTATCAAGCGCCGACTGCGCACTGAGATTGAACGCAATCCACCCCTTTTCCCCTGGGAAACCAGCCTCTGGGATTATGAGTCTGAAACATCTGTCACTGAGGCAGCATTGCCCTGGATGACCCAACTGCAAACCTTAAAATTGCCGGTTCAGTTGCCGGAAGGACTGTTGTTGCAAATTTTTGCAGCATGTCGTCAAGTGGTGCATTCTTCTTGGCGCGAAGGCATTAAGTTAGTTCGAGCGGTAGAAGATCTGTTTCCCGGTGAAGTACAGGCTTTACACCATTGGGCTGGACAGGTACTGGCCGAACCTGTACGGAGTGCCAGCCAAACCCTTGATCCTGCCATGCTGCCTCCTACCTATGAAGCCGCCAATTCGACCCAACAAATGGTGCTGTCTCTTTTGGCCGCTCAACAAGTGCTGGTTGCCATGACGCTTGAGGTTTCGGCTGAAGCACCCCGATCGCAACGGCAGTGGCTCACAACGGTTGGATCGTTGACCCTGGAGGCCGACTACCAGCCGACCAAGGCATTGCTAACGATTCAAGGAGATTTCCCAGCAGCAGGAAGCTTGGCGATCCAAACTCCCTCTGGACTGGTGACGGCAACCAGTTCTGAAGCTGCGACCCTCAGTGTAGAGCTGAGCCAACCAGAACTAGGACAAACCTACGGTTTAGTAGTCACGTTGACGGGGGAAGAGTCCTCTGCCCTTGAGTTTGCCGTCCGAATTGCTGATCATTTCTAGTCTTGCTGTTTAAGCTTGAGTTGTGTCTTTTCTGTTCAAGGCAGGAAAGCGGTGGTGCTGTTCATTCTGAATCGCTTGATTCTGCAACAACTCAGTGAGTTAACTGTGAGTTAACTGTGAGTTAACTGTGAGTTAACTGTGAGTTAATTTCTGGATCTGTCGGGCTGATATTCATGCTGATATTCATTAGGACTGATATTCATTGGGCTGATATTCATTGGGGGCACTCTGACTCAATTGCGACCTGATCCGATCGAGCCAGCTTCGTTGCTTGCCTATTCTGATCAGAAATCTTAATTGCAGAATCTCAAGCTTATGTTGATTGAATAGTCAGATCAGCGAGGCAGCGAAACTTCTCCGTGGATTTAGCGAATCAAGTTAGGGGTGGCTAAAGCTACAGTGAAGAAGTAGAAATTGATCTTCTACTTTCTTGGCGGCTGGTGGCATGTCTATCCATTCTGGATCAACTCCTCACACATTTGTTCCTGCTCGTTGGTTTTCAAAGTTTCAGCGCTTGCCTCCTCCACTGCCTGAACCGGAAGAATCGATTCCGTTGAGGATTTTAGTGCAGTTGCTGGTTACCGTGGGTATTGTAGCCACGGATTTGGCAGCCGCAGATAGTACGGGTGCTCTGGGAGTTAGTTTCTGGGCGGTTCCCGTGAGTGCGGCTGGAGCAGCTTGGAGTTGGAGACAACGTCGGAAGCGCAATATTCCTGTTAAGTTTTGTATCGCGATCGCCATGGTGATCGCCCTGGGTGTGTTCTTTGCTCGGCTATGGGGAGATCGCAATGATACTCGTCTCGCGTTAGCCACTTTGCTGATCCACCTACAAGTTTTTCATAGTTTCGATTTACCCCGTCGCAAAGATCTGGGTTACTCCGTTCTGATTGGGTTAATCCTGCTTGGGGTCGCAGCCACCTTAAGTCAGACTTTGACCTTTGCGCCGCTGCTCTTACTGTTCATATCTACTGCCATTCCGGTTTTAGTTCTAGACTATCGATCGCGCTTGGGGCTGCCAGCACCTACCTTTCAACGGGTGGGGATTGATCTGGCTCCACGGCGATTAGGGCCTGTGATGGCTGGAATTATCGGTTTGGGACTGGCGGTATTCCTGGTTTTGCCTCGCTTTCCAGGGTATCAGTTACGTTCTTTTCCAGTTAGCACGCCAATTCCCCTGCAACAGCAGTTTAATACCAGTACGATTAGCAATCCAGGTTATGTGCGGGAAGGATCGGGCGGCACAGGCACGGGGACAGGCACCCTGGATGACCTCAATCGTGGGCCAGGCCAGGTGGATAAAAACTTCTATTACGGGTTCAATAGCCGAATTAATCAAAACTTGCGGGGCGAAATGCAACCGCGAACCGTGATGCGGGTTCGATCGCAAGCACCTGGCTTCTGGCGAGTGTTAGCTTTCGATCGCTACACCGGGCAGGGCTGGGAAATTTCTCGGAATGCTGAAGATCAGGTGCGAAAGTTTGAACGTCCAGATTGGTCATTTCGCTTCAGTCTGCCTTGGTCGGTGACGTTGAATCGTAGCCGGGAGGTGATCCAGACCTATACGATGGTTTCCGATCTACCCAACTTGATTCCTGCCTTGTATGAACCGAAGGAACTCTATTTCCCGACGACCCAGATCGCGGTTGATGAGGAGGGAGGACTGCGATCACCAGTACTTCTGTCGGAAGGGTTGACCTATACCGTAGTTTCTGAGGTGCCCTATCGGGATCGGACGCGGCTGAACCAGACCGTGAGTGAAGCTCCCAACTCCATTCAGCGAGTGTATCTCCAGTTGCCTGCCGCGATCACGAATTCTGTGCGACAGCAAACGGAGATGATGTTAGCCAAGTCTCCGCGCCCGTTAATCACCCCTTACGAAAAAGCGCTGTATTTGGCTCAATATCTAAAGCAAAACTATCGGATTCAACCCGATTTACCCTTCTTTGAGGACGATGAAGACCTGGCGATGGCATTCCTGACCAAATTTCAGGGTGGCTATCCAGATCATTTTGCCACGACCTTGACGGTGATGTTGCGATCGATCGGCATTCCGGCTCGATTAGTCATGGGGTTTAGCACTGGTGAGTTTAATCCCTTTACTGGCTTCTATGTGGTGCAAAATATAGATGCCCATGCCATGACTGAAGTTTACTTCCACAAGTTTGGTTGGTTTGCGTTTGATCCGATTCCAGGTCATGCGTTATTGCCCCCCTCGATTGAAGAATCCAATGCCTTCGGGGTATTGCAGCAGTTTTGGCATTGGGTAGCAGGTTGGCTCCCCTCGCCGCTGACAGGATTTTTCAGTTCCCTGCTGGAAAAAATAGCTGGTGGATTAGGTTGGGCATTCGGCTGGCTCACGGCTTTGTTTACTCAAGGGTGGACAGGGCGATTGGTAGGGCTGGGAGTCTTGGCGGGTTTAGGCTTGGGGGGCTGGTTGAGTTGGAGTGGTTGGCAACATTGGCGCGAGAAACGGCGATTGGCCAAACTGCCGCCGATGGAAGCGATTTATCAGCAAATGTTGCGCATACTAGCAGAACAGGGTATTCAAAAACAGAAGTCCCAAACCCCCTGGGAATATGCTGAGCGCTATCGCAAGCAAGAACGTTCAAATCATCCTGAAATATTCGCTGCAGATCGAACAGACGATCGGATCAAAGCCGTCAGTCAAATCTCGGAAGCCTATGTGCAGTGGCGATATGGCGGATTCGTCCCCGACTCGGAACAGTTGCGACATTGGCTCCAGCAGCTTCAACCCCCTCGGACTCTAACCCGTCGCTCCCGATCGAAACGCTAATTGATCGTAAGTGCTTCCTAGGAGGCTGCAACTTCTTGTAGTCTGTAATTTTTCAATCTTGATCTTTCTGTACTGAATTCCGTCTCCGGTCAGCGATTGCTCCGTATGCCTAAATCGAAAATTCTCCAAGATGATGTTTCCTATAGTTTTCAGTCTTATTTTGAAATGCCCCACGAACCAGAAGAAATTTTGGCAGAGCTGGGCTGCTCACTCACCCTGACGGAACTTTCCTTACCGAAAACGCAGCGTTCCTTACCCTATCTGGAAGACCTGCGCCAACGGATTCGCAGCATCTTGCCTTTAATTAGCCTCACCAGCGAAACCGCTCGCCGGGAAGCCCTGATTGCACCGATTTTGATGGAGGTGGCACGCGACTGCAATTGTCCCCTTAAAATGGAATATTCACTCCATGTCGATCCCTGGCTGACTGGGCCTGTAGACTACTTGCTGCGATCAGCCAAATCTCTGCTAGTGGTTTCAGCCCAAAAGCATGATTTAACCCGTGGTTTTACTCAGCTTGCCGTGGAACTAATTGCCCTCTCCAAAGTTCAGGAACAGTCTTTGCTGTATGGGGCTGTCACCATCGGAAATGTCTGGCAGTTTGGTATTATGCACACCCCCGATCGCCGCATTATCCAGGATATGCACCTCTATGCAGTGCCAGATCAGCTTGAAGATTTAGTGAGCATTTTAGTCGGAATCTTGGAGCCATGAGATTCAGATCAAGCTGGGTCTGGGTAAAACTCCATGCGATAACGATATAAAGCTACAGGTTGGGGATCGGATAGAGGCTTACCGCGACGAACGGTTTTGAAATAGTCGGGGTCTTGCGGCGACAGGTAGATGGCAGTCATTTGATCCGCCACGATCGCTGGCTCGGTATTCTTTGCCTCTTTCTGACGAGTGTAGACTGTGGTGTTCTCTACTTCGTTGAAGTAAATGGTATCAGTTCCACGAAACTCTTGCTTGAACAACTCACTCGTGACAAACTGATCGACGTTCGGTGATGCGGTGTCTCGCCCCACCCCGATCGAAACCAACCGTTGATCACCCCGCAATAAGGTGATTTGCCGATTGGGATTTTTGGGATCGACCTTAACGTTTAGCACGGCCCGATCGCCCAAATAAGCAGCAGCGACTTGTTTGCCGTTATAAGCCCGATCCGATACTAGCTGGGTGGCAGTTTGTGTGGCCGTTCGATCGCCCAAACCCAAGCCTCTCTGTGGTGTCGCCATTTGGACAAACCGGACTCGAAAGGAAACCGGCTGATCCAAAAACTGCCGATTGCCTGTAAACCCTGGTGTCATTACCTCAGGAGCCAACGGAGCTAGCATATCCACCAAGGTTGTTGTGACCTGCCAGCCACCGGCAAACCAATCTGGGTAGATTAAATCTCGATCGCCAACAGCCTGCACCGGCGGTTTATGATGCCAATCTGGGTATGCAGCCACTCGATCGATCAACGGACTAGCCATGGCTACCCCACTACAGAGGAGCCATAGCAGCAACAGCCCCCCTAGCCAAAACAGCCGCCATTTCCAGTGAATGAGTCTGGTTTTCAAACTCCTACCTCGTTCTCTGCTCCTGTGACTACCACAGGTTTAGACTACTACAGGTTTACGTTATCCTATTACAGGTTCACGTTACCATAGCCCTACAGTGAGCATCTACAGGTGATCCTGCCACCACTGGTCTGTTGTGCTACGATTGCCGATCGTTCAGTCTGGCGATTAAACATGGCAATTAGAGATGGCAATTAGAGATGGCAATGGAACCTCCTGAAACCGATAAACCGCTCGGATGGTTTGGACTATTATTAATCGCAGTGATTAGTGGGTTAGTCGTCAAGATTGTTGGCGATCCATTGGTGCAGGTGATCAGTCCGAAAGTGGAGGAAGCCGCAGAAGCCGCAGAAGAATTTTGGCAAGATCAAAGCTGGGATCAACAGCTTGATCGCTGGCTGGAAGACCGGCTGGATCGTTGATCGTTGCAGTCCGTCCTGCAAAGCCACCTCCAGCATTACTGATCGCTGGCTGGATAGATCGGCTGGATCGTCGATCGCTAGAATAGGGAAGCGCTTGCTGCTCTGCCTTGCTAGTTTTTGCTAATGATTGCTGCTGGTTATTGCTCATTGTTGCTCTATGCCTGCCTCTCCCACCCACCGATCGACTCGTCCGCTCCTGCCACACCTGATTCCGCTCCTGATATACCTGCTCTATATTGTCTGGCCGGTTGATCTGGTACCTGATCTGATTCCGATCGCCGGTTGGTTTGATGACGCGGCAGCCGCCATGCTGTTCTTATCGGAAGTGACTAAACTCATGCAGACCCGTCGGTGGGCGGAGACAAGGAGTGATGATCAAGCGCCTCCAGGGTAAGATTCTCGATCAAGCAGGCTGATGATCGACCAGCTCCTGATTTAGGAGTTTCTCGATATCTAGGAGTTTCTCGATCGAAACGTTTAAGATCGGAGAGTCTATGATGAGAAACCATCAGATTTGAGTTGCGATCCAATTTCTCCAATTCCCATGAGTGCTGTTGAATTTCAAGATTATTTTGAGATCGTTGTGGTGGGTGCTGGGCATTCCGGCTGTGAGGCGGCTCTGGCAGCAGCCCGATCGGGTTGTCGTACCCTATTGCTCACCCTCAACCTCGATAAAATTGCCTGGCAACCCTGCAATCCAGCCGTGGGCGGCCCAGCAAAATCACAGTTGACGCATGAAGTGGATGCGCTGGGGGGTGAAATTGGCAAAATGGCTGATCGCACCTATCTGCAAAAGCGGGTGCTCAACATCTCACGCGGGCCAGCCGTTTGGGCATTACGGGCTCAGACCGACAAGCGAGAATATGCGGCGGTGATGAAAACCATCGTCGAAAATCAGCCTAACCTGATGGTGCGGGAAGGGATGGTGACCGATTTGGTGCTGGATGCTCATGGAGCCGTGATTGGGGTAGAAACCTACTTTGGGGTATCCTTTGGTTGCAAGGCTGTTATTCTAACCACAGGCACCTTTTTGGGTGGGCGCATCTGGGTCGGCAACAAATCCATGGCGGCTGGTCGAGCCGGTGAATTTGCGGCAGTCGGCTTGACCGAAACCCTGAATCGCTTAGGATTTGAGACAGGGCGGTTAAAAACGGGAACTCCAGCGCGGGTCGATCGACGATCGGTAGACTATGGCCGGATGGAACCCCAGCCCGGAGATTCAGCCGTGCGTTGGTTTAGCTTTGATCCTGAAGTCTGGGTGGAACGGGAACAGTTACCCTGTCACTTAACCCGCACTACGCCAGAGACTCATCGCCTGATTCAGGAAAATCTGCATCTTTCCCCCGTTTATGGGGGCTGGGTAGATGCCAAAGGGCCCCGCTACTGCCCTAGCATTGAAGACAAAATCGTCCGGTTTGCCGACAAAGAGTCCCATCAGATTTTCATTGAACCCGAAGGGCGAGATAGTCCTGAACTCTACATCCAGGGGTTCTCAACCGGGCTACCGGAAAATCTTCAGTTGCAGATGCTGCGATCGTTGCCTGGGTTAGAGCAATGCGTGATGCTACGCCCGGCCTATGCGGTGGAATATGACTACTTACCTGCGACCCAATGCTACCCCACCCTGATGACCAAAAAGATTGCAGGGCTATTTTGTGCTGGTCAAATTAATGGCACAACCGGCTATGAAGAGGCGGCCGCTCAAGGTTTGGTGGCAGGCATCAATGCAGTGCGATTTGTGCGGGAACAGGAGATGATCATTTTGCCCCGGGAGCAGAGCTACATCGGCACCTTGATTGATGATCTCTGTACTAAAGATCTACGGGAACCCTACCGGATGTTGACTTCTCGATCGGAATATCGCCTGTTGTTGCGTTCGGATAATGCTGATCAGCGGTTAACCCCCTTAGGGCGGGAGATTGGACTGATTGACGATCGGCGTTGGCAGTTGTTTCAAACCAAACAAGCCAACATCGTCGCTGAGAAAGAGCGGTTGCACACCACAAGGGTAAAAGCCCATGAACCCTTAGGACAGCAGATCTTTGCTGAAACTCAACAGGCGATCAAAGGTTCTATCACCCTGGCAGAACTGCTGCGCCGACCCGGTTTTCACTATGTTGACCTGGATCGCTATCAATTGGGTGATCCGACCCTCTCCCAAGCAGAGCGCGAAGGGGCAGAAATTGACATCAAATATGCCGGTTACTTACAGCGTCAGCAAAATCAGATCGATCAAGTTGCCCGTCAAGCCCATCGTCCCTTACCCAGCAACCTTGACTACAGTGCGATCGATACTCTCTCGAAAGAATCACGCGAGAAATTAGCACAGGTCAAACCTTTGACGATCGGACAGGCAGCCCGGATCGGCGGTGTGAATCCGGCGGATATCAATGCTCTCCTGCTGTATCTGGAGATTCAGTCGCGGCAGGTGGGAGCCCAGCCTGTTGCTTGATGTTTGATGTGAAGCATGTTTCCCATCTGACAATTACTTCAATAATTACTTCAATTGCTTAATTAATTACTTCAATTGCTTAATTTTTCAATTGCTTAATTTGAAGTCATTGCCGCTGAAACGGTGCCTGTATAAGCCAGCAAGCGAGCTTGGGCGATCGATCGCAGCACTTCCAGAAACGCATACACGGCAGGCGGATGGAGGGCATCAGCGAGGGTGGTAGCCTGAATGACTCGCTCTAACCGAACTGGCAGCGATCGGGACTGAATTTCTGCCGGTAGCGGTTGGGCAGCCAAGCGGGCCATAATGGTGACCCCTAGCCCCTGACTCACCATGCTGACGATCGTGGAGTCTTCGATGATTTCATAGGTGGCATTGATCGGTAATTCGAGACGGGTGAGATGGCCCCGAATCAAGACTGAACAATAGTCGGTAGGAGGCGGCAAAATCAACGGATACTTTTCGATATCAGCCCAAGTAATCGTCGTCGGCACTTTGGCTTGGGGCGGAAATAAGACGATATATTCATCGCGTAGCAGTTCCCAGGCATCAAATTCACTGGTCAACGGCATACAGCTCAGCCCCACATCAGCCCGCCCCTCCCGGAGTTCTTGCTCCACGCTGTCGTCTCGCCGATGTTCCATGATGGTGACTGCAATCCCAGGGTAACGCTTATGGAATTCTGCAATCACACCGGGCAGAATGTGGGTTGCTGCACTCCGAAACGAAGCCACCCGCACCATCCCACCCTGTAGCCCTTTGGAAACATTCGCTTCTCGCCCAATTTGTTCCAAAAGACGCAGCATTTCCTGGGCATGGGTTAAGACTCGATCGCCCACCGGGGTTAAAGTCGCTCCATGGCGACCCCGCGAAAGCAACACCACTCCCAATTCCTCCTCCAGGCTGGCGATCGCATGGCTGACCGCCGACTGAGAAATGCCGAGCCTCAGTGCAGCTTCACTAAAGTTACCGCAATCTGCAATCGCAACAAGAGTTCGGAGCTGAGAGAGTCGGACGCTTTCTAAACTCATGATCGTTTGCCCCTTTGCTTAGGAAGTCATCATAACCCATGGGTTTGAACCAGGGATTCGGGCTAGCGCATCTGTCCCTGTCTGTCCCTATCCCATCTGGCACATCTGGCCCACCTGGTGCATCTGGCTCACGAAAGATTTTTATTGAATCCCCGATCGCAAGATAAATAAACCAGGTGCCTAGCCAAAATCAATTCGATCAAAGTCGTTCAATCGAATTCATAGCATGAGCAACAGAATTGGCAACAGAATCGGCAACTGGGATGAGGTCGATCGATTGATTGGTTTCACCCTTTCGATCGGATCAATGCTGCTAATCCATCAGTCAATACCCTACTCCCAATTGTTCCGCATTCCTCCGCATTTGCTCAGCCTTTATGTATGAATTTTATTCATAGAATTAATGAAAGTTATTATTAGAATCATCAGAGGGCTGATTTGAGGGAAATCGGGTGAGTGAATCAACTCCTTATTCTGATTCTCAGCTTATTCCGATCCATTTATTCTGATCCATTTATTCCTGACCCATTTATTCCTGATCCATTTATTCCTGACCCATTTATTCCTGACCCATTTATTCCTGATCCATTTATTCCTGATGCATTTATTCCTGACCCATTTATTCCGATCCATTAATCTGTACTGTAATTGGATCGTGCCAATTCAAGCGTAGTTGAAACTGTGCATCTCCCCCATTGATAGCAATCTCTACCCAACCGTGACTACCAATCAGGGCGAGGGGTTGGCTGGGCGGAACTTCCGAATAAGTCCGGCATCCCGGAATGCTTCGTTTCCCCAGCATGATCGCCCACTTCTGATTCTTTACCACATCACCGGGTATATTAGTGATAACATTACCGAATCGATCGATATATTGTACTTGTCCTTGATAGCCTGTCGCTGTCTGCGTAGGGGTGGCAATGGGCAGTTGCACTAGAGATTGGGGATCGATCGAATCTCCGAGTTGGGATAGGGCAAGTCCACTCGCGACATGGGCAGCCACAGAAGCAAAAATATCACGTCCGTGGAAGGTATAACTGGGTTGAGGCACTCGCCAGTATTGAGTCTGGGTTAATTCTACCGCTTGAACGATCGGTTTTTGAGCCAATAGCCCGGTAAAAATGCCGTTGTCTGGCCCGACCAGAAATCCATCTGCCAGCTCGATCGCAACCGATCGCCTCGCTCCTCCCACCCCTGGATCGACCACGACCAAATGCACCGTAGCAGGGGGAAAATAGGGATAGGCATTGATCAAATTAAACTGAGCCGCCAGGATATTTTGAGGTGGAATCTGATGGGTGAGGTCGATCGTTTTTAAGTTGGGATTGATCTGGGCGATGATGCCTTTAATTACACCAACATATACATCGGATAATCCGAAATCTGTGATCAGCGTAATCAGTCGCGGTGGATTCATGGTAGACAAAGTGGATGGGAGGTTAAGCAGTGATATTCGGCAATGATCGCTGCTGGATATAGGCATACATTGCAATTGCACCGGCCGTTTGCACATTCAGCGATTCTACCAACCCCCATTGCGGAATCGTGATACAGACCTGACAGTGAGTCGCCAAACTAGCCGGAAGCCCAGTTAACTCTTGTCCTAACAGCAGAATTGATCGCAGGGGAAATTGAAACTGAGGTAGGGGAATGGCCAGTGGATCTGCATCCAGCCCAATCACGGTATAACCGATCTGGGTCTGTTGTGCCAACCAAGTAGGAAGCTGAGCGATCGAACAAGCCGCTAGAGGTTGCCATTGGTGAGTCGAAACCGCTAGGTTACGAAACAGGGGGTGACGAGTGATCGCCATATCTGCCAGGATCAATTTTTCTAGCCGAAATGCCTCAGCAGTCCGACAAAGCCCGCCCAAATTGGCCGGATTTTGCACCAAACTGGCACAAACTTGGAGGGAATGGCGTGGCAGGTGAGCGTAATTCGCCCGGTTGATCGATCGATCGACGGGTTGGTGGCATGGCCAGCCCGCAGGGGGAGCATCTGACCGTCCGGGGTCACAGGTTGAATCACTCATCGGCTGGGCAGCGGTTAGGCAGCGGTTAGGCAGCAGTTAGGCAGCAGTTAGGCAGCGATCGGTCAAGCGGGAACTTTTAAGCTAGAAGACGCATCGATCGCGAACCGAAATCACAGAGGGGCAAGGTGGAGCAAAAAAAATCAGAGCCATAAAACTCTGATTTCACAAGGTTGATAGATATTGAATTTTAATAAATTAGCCTGAGCAATAATTAAATCCCAGGGCTAGAGCTTTTGACGAGAAATCTGCTTTTCAAAATCAGCTTGCGTTTGGTGGAGGAGCTGCTCTCGGCTATCCACCGTTTTCGTTAACGTAGGAACCAAATTACGAGCCTGCAAAGCCATGTGAAGTTGGAGATGGGCGACATATTCGCTGAAGTCTTCGCGATTGGCAGCGCTAGAAAGCATTTCTAAATTCATAACTTCGGTGTTTCCCTACTAGAGCGAAGCATCGTTAACACAACGCTATTGAACGTAACATATTTCGCCCGGCCTAATTTTTGAATTGCAATGAAGTTTAACAGAGCGGGCATTTGTACTGGCTACTTCGGCATCGATAGCCAGCTCGATCTAAGAGCCAGCTCAATCTAAGAGATTTCTAGACCGATCGCTGTTGCATCGCCACCGTCGTCAGATGAATCACCTGCTCCAATTGAAATTGATCGACCCATTGATGCAGCGTATTGGCTAAGAGTGGCTCAGTCAACGGAATCTGGGTCAAGAGCTGTAAAATTTGCTCCTCATCCGCCATCCGAGCCGCTTGCTGCAACTGCAGAATCCACTCCGTGGACAGGGTTTGCAGCGCTATGAGTAAGAGCAGGCTAGAGGCCGCTTCCCATCCTGGAGATTCTAGGGCAGCGATGGCTTCGATCGGCTCGGATTCGATCGACTCGGATTCGATCGACTCGGAATAGATGTATTGGACTCCCAAATGTTCAGCCATCTTGTCGAGAAGAACAGCCGTAGTCATAGGTTGACAGACCAGATCGTTACATCCAGTGGCTAAAATGGTTGCCCACTCGCTTTCAAATGCGTTGGTAGTCAGGGCAATGATGAGGGTGGGTCTGGGCGGCCCATGGGCTGGAAGAGCATCCCCGATCGGTCTGTTGGGAGAGACCACCGCTGGGGTTGACTCGCTGGCAGGCTGGGGTGGTGGCTGGGCTGCCTCTAAACTGCGGATTTGCCGCACGGCTTGATAGCCATCCATAAAGCCATCCATAGTCGGCATCTTCATCCAAATTAAGTGGGGCTGCCACTGTTGCCACACCCGAACGGCTTGTTGCCCATGGTCGGCTGCTTGGATCTCAAATCCCACGGCTTGTAAAAGTTGCATGAGCCATTGGCGATCTTCAAGATGATCGTCTACAACCAGAACGCGATAGCAGGGTTGATCGGGGGCTAAGCGCATCACCTGCGGCGCTAAAGTTTGATCGAAGCTGCGATCGGTCAAGTCAGCGGGAGAAATGGGTAAGATCGGAATCTGGAAAAAGAAAGTGGATCCCTGCCCTGGCGTAGTAATGAAACTGAGTTCTCCGCCCATTAAACGCACAAATTGCTGGCAAATCGGTAACCCCAACCCTGCCCCTTCTTGAAACCCTTGGTCGGGTTCGGGTCGCCAGAAAGGCTCAAACAAGGTCTCCTGGATCAGGGGATCGATTCCCACTCCCGTGTCTTGGATGGAGAAGTGGAGGCAGATGAGGCGATCGGTCGTGACTCTTTCTGAAGCAACGGCATAAGATGCCAGAACAGCCGCGATTTCTGGAGTCTGCTGCGGTTCTCCCAGGCGGATTTGTAAAGTTACCTGTCCTGCTTGAGTGAATTTGATCGCATTACTCAGTAAGTGAATTAAAACTTGGCGAAGTTTATTGCCATCTACCCGAAACTGGGGTGGCACATTTGCTTCAGATTGAATCAGGAGTTGCAGCCCTTGCGATTCTGCTTTGGGGCAAAAGAAATCCCTCAGTTGATCGAGCAAGGATACCAAATTGACATTGCTAGAGGTGAGGGTGGTTTGACCCGCTTCTAGTCGTGACATTTCCAGAATGTCATTGATCAGATTCAGCAAATGTTCACCGCTTTGGTTGATGATTTCGATTTGCTCTTGCTGTTCTGTATCTAATGCATTGTTGCGACTCAGGATCTGGCTGAATCCGAGAATGGCATGGAGCGGGGTGCGTAATTCATGACTCATCTGCCCTAAAAAGATCCCTTTGGCCCGATTGGCTGCTTCGGCCGCTTGCAGGGCTTGTTCTAGCGCACGGGTGCGATCGGCTACCCGCAGTTCCAGTTCGGCATTAAGCTGAAGCAAGGATTGTTCGAGGTGCTTGCGATCGGTAATGTCGTAATTAACACTGGTGACCATCCAGCAGTGAGGTGTGATCTGTTCCGAAGCATAGGTGCTGGCAATCCAGCGGATGGAGCCATCCTTATGTCGAAAGCGATATTCGGCAATGGTATTTTTTTCGGTAAAAAAATCTTCAAAGAGAGGCATCAGGATTGTTTCCCGGTCTTCTGGCAAAACCCGTGAGAGCCATAAAGTTTTATCGGCCTGCAATTCTTCGACTGTAAAGCCATAAAGGATTTCACAACCGGCTGACCAATATTCATATTCCCAATCTTGGTTATCCCAAACTCGAAAACTGACAATTACTGCAATGGCGCTATCCAGGATGCGGCTTAACTTAGCTTCTGAAGCTTGCAGCGATAATTCCAGTTGTTTGTGATCGCTAATATCCAGGGTAATTCCGACCATGCGGATCGCTTGACCTGCCTCATCGTATACCCCCTGACCTTTGCTGAGTAACCAACGAACGCTACCATCTGGACAAATGATCCGATATTCTTCAGCGTATAACGTGTGATTTCTCAGGTGGAGCACGACTGAAGCTTCCAAGCGGGCAATGTCTTCAGGATGCACACAACTGCGCCAAGTGGTGTAATCGGGCCGAACCGTGCCAGGTGGGAGCCCAAACAGATAGGGCATGTTGTCACTCCAGACCACCTCCCCCGTGGTCAGGTTCCAATCCCAACTGTTGGTGTTAGTGAGATCAAGGGCAAGACGGCGTTGTTCCTCGCTTAAGCGGAGGGCGGCTTCGGCTTGTTGACGCTCTGCATCTAGGCGCTTGAGTTCGGTGATGTCTTTGATCAGGGCCAGGTTCATGGGCTGATGCTCGACCTCCAGCCGGTAGGCGGTTATCTCCACATCGATCACACTGCCGTCTTTGCGACAATGCCGCCCGATTCCCAGGTAGGTTGATTCAGGTTGATATTGGCTAAAGGCTTGCAGAAACTCCGTAATTTCTTCAGGGGGGCGAATATCTACCAAGGTTTTCTGCAAAAATTCTGCCCTGGAATAGCCATAATGGTCGATCGCGGCTTGATTGACCTCTAAAAATGCCAATGTTTGCGGATCATACAACCACATGGGGTTCGGATGGTTTGCAAACATAAGGCGATAGCGTTGTTCGCTGGCTCGTAAAATAGCTGCCATCGCCTGTTGCTCAGCTTCTAGTTGCTTGCGATCACTGATTTCCATCACAATACCCACCATCCGGACGGCCGAACCAGCGGCATCACCAATGGCTTGTCCTTTCACTAATAGCCAATGCAAACTGCCATCCGGATGAACGACTCGATATTCTACCTGCCCGATCGTCTGCTGGTCTAAATCTCGGTTAAGAGCCTGAATAGTCCATTCCAGATCATCCGGATGGATCCGATCGCGCCAAGCTTGCACACTAGGAGTCACCTCACCAGGAACGTAGCCCAGAAGCTGAAAGAGTTGATCGCTCCAAGCCAGTCGATCGGTTAAAACATCCCAATCCCACCAGCCGATGTGGGTCAGTTCTAAGGCTAAACGTCGCTGTTGTTGAATGATCTGGCAAGCCATCTGAGCTGCATTCCGCTCGGCTTCCAACCGTTTTCGTTCACTGATATCAATCACAATCGATCGGCTCATCAAATAATTACCAGCCCGATCGCGGATCACAGTAGCACTCAGACTGACGGGCAAAATAGAACCATCTTTGCGAATCATAGAAAATTCTAGATCTTGCACCCAGCCTCGCTGCTTAAATTGAGGAAAATTCTGCTCAAAGGTGAGTTGGCTTTCGGGAGTTAGCAAATCAGGAAATTTCTTCTGCCCCACGACTTCTTCGCGACGGTAACCCAACATACTCAGTTCAGTATCATTGATGCGGATGAAGGTGCCTTCTGCATCCAGTGAGTGATAGCCACAGGGGGACTGATCATAAAGAATTTGCAGTTCGGTGATGGTTTCTGAGACCAATGTGGGGGGTTGCCATGGGTCTTGGCTAGCCTGTAATGCTTCTAGGCATTGAGAGAGTTCCACGATCGCCTCTGCCAGCAATGGGTTTTGGGCTGCACTATTCCCGGTTTGCTGCTGAATTTGTAACAGTCGATCCTGCACCGCTTGGATCTGTTGCTTTAAATTCATCGGCTGGTTCACAAATTGCTCTCCTCGATTCACAAAATCTCCTGCCTGGCCCTATCTAGTGCTGCAAACACGCCATTTCGCAATCAGGGAGGTGAAGCTTTACCCCTGGCAAAACGTTTGTATTGCTGCAGAACTTTAGTGCCGCCGTACTGGTTGTCTTAAGGCACAGGAGAGAAATTCAACATTCGCGTTTGAGTGATGCCTTCGTCTCTCTAGAAATTATCGGAGATTTGGCTATTGTTGTCCTTCTGGGAGCGTGAGATTATTCAGAAGTTGGACTCATATTCGATTAACTCACCATAGATCATTATGGATTCTAGCGATTAAGAGCACCCTAGGAAATCGCTATACTTTTCCTGGGTACTGACCATGCCACTAGATCTCATCGGGTGTGTAACCATAAAACGTTAGACTGCTCACTCTGAGCAGCCATATTGGTAATTCTATCGCTTTAATGGCAATTTCTAGCCAATTTTCAGCCAGTATCCCAACTGGATCCATTGGCACTGGTTCATTCGAGATGCTCTAGTCGATCGATCACGCCGGTTGTGCCATTGATCCGCACCAATTCTCCAGTCTGCAACACTTGCATGGCGTTATGAACATCCATGATCGCTGGAATGCCATATTCGCGGGCTACGATCGCCCCATGGGATAATTGCCCGCCGACTTCCGCAATCAATCCTCCCGCCTGAGCCAACAGCACAGCCCAGCCAGAATCTGTGTAGGGAACTACCAGAATCGTATTGCGATCGATCGGGGGGCGATCAGCGAAGCTGCGTAGCACCAATACTCGGCCTTCTACCTGTCCCGGACTGGCCGCAATCCCCACTAAACTTTGCCCTGAATCCATGTTTTGTTCCAGAATGTCCGGTGGAGTGTGGCCATAGATTAAAAATGGGGGCGATAGGGTTTGGTCGTGGTTAAACTGCGATCGGCGTTGGGCAATCAAAGGCGGAACATCCAGACCAGTCGGATCAGCAATTAATTGTTGGATTTCAGCAAAAGTGAGGAAAAACAAGTCTCCTGAGTTTTCAAGCAGGTTAGATTGCAACCAGGCTGATTCTAACGCCACAAAGCTCCAGCGTAGCTCAGCTAGCAGCTTACTGTAGCAGGTAGTCACCTGACCTTTCAAATCCAATCGGTTTTGAGCTTGCCGCCGTCGCCATCCGCCCGATCGATGCCGTTGCGCTTGATGCTCCTCAGAACGATCAGTCGTCGGATTAGTAACGGGATTGGTGATGGGATGGATCGTTGAATTTGCAGTTGGATGTACGGTTTGATTCGTCGTCTGCTGGGTGGTTGGATCGGTCGTCTGATTAGTGATGAGATGGGTGGTTAGATGGGTGGTTAGATCGATAGACTGATTAGTAGTTAGATCGGTAGTTAGATCGGTAGTTAGATCGGTAGTTAGATCGGTAATTAAACTTATATTTGGCATAGATTGACGCACAAACTGCCGCAATAACTCCTCTACAGGGCTTGGGTCTTCTCGCCAAGTGGGTATGGCGATATCAGTTCCCACCTCACTTAAATAACCATATTCCTCCAACAAATCCGCAAACTGTTGTCGAGCTGGGTGACCTTCAGGGAGTTCTGTGAGAGACTTGCCTGCTAGAAGCCACTGTTCGATCGCGGGATCGGTTCGCATCTGCTCGGCCAAAGCTTGAATAGCCCGCACCGAAGCGATTTCCGGAGTCTGCTGATGATCCAGCTCAGTTTGAGCAACGCGCCCGATCGCCTGTCGTAAAGCAGCGCTCAACGGAGCCAGAATGCTGTAATAGGTGGCACGCTGCAAAAGAGCCAAAATTTGATCGATGCGCTGGAGTAATTGGTCGGGTGAAGCCGAGAGCGGCTGGGTTTGAAGACTGGCAAACCCTGGGGTGAACACCTGATGTCGATCGCGCTGGAAATCTCGCTCAAGTCGCATTTCTGCCTGTAGAAGCCGCAGTAACCCTGGCGTATTCTGCAATGTGGTGATCAAGGGCGGTTTACTGAATTTGGCTCCCCGTGTCAGAAATTCCAGACTCTCAGGGGGTAACCCCATGCGGCGGAAAATATCACCCAGTAAGGTGGCATTAAAATAGGCTGCCGATCGATGCAGAGTGGCAGTTTCTTCAAAATCCAACCCCCTGGCTCGATCGCCCAGTACCAATGTGAAAATATCTCCCCAAACCCCACAGGTCAGCGGGCGGTTAATCGACCAAGTGAGAGGGCGGATGAAACCTGGAATCACCTCCGCCGCAATTTTACGAGTCCAGATGGGAGTCAGGGTTGTGATCGGACGAGCTTGCAGTAACCAAATCTGTTCACCATCGTAACTCCATTCAATATCCTGGGGAATACCATGATGGCGGCTTTCTAATTGTCGAGCCAGTATTGCTATCTGCTGAATAATGTCTACGGGAGTCTCTCCCTCTCCCTCGATCGATCGCACCACAAATTCTTGATCAATTGTATTCTGAGGATGGTTGACAGACTGATACCCTGATCGATTCTCTGCACGATCAATCATCTGCAACCAAACTCGATACCGCTCCGGTGTAAATCGACCAGACACGACGCGATCGGCTGCACCCGCTAATGCTTCGACGATGACAGATTCGCCCTGCCCAATTGGATCGCGACTAAACGCTACCCCGGAAAACTGACCCTGGATCTGATGCTGGACGATTACCGCCATGCCCGACTCAGCAATGCCGCGATCCTGTCGGTAACGCACGGCGGAGAGGAGATGATAGGAGGCTTGGCAACGCAAAATTGCCTGTTCTAACGCCGCTACACTGGTGATGTTGAGTAAAGATTCATATTGCCCAGCCGCCGAAGCTGTGACGGAATCCTCATCGATCGCGGAGGATCGCACCACGAAAGGCTGTTCCGGTGAAGGACTCAGGGTGTCTAATAGCGGGGCAGGGTCATCTCCGGGTGGCAATACCCAACCCAGAGGCACTGGATACCCCCAGCGCATGAGTTGCGACAGGGAAGCCGCTTTGCCTCCCACCTGGGTTGCCGCCAAAGCCTGTTGGAGTGATAGCAGCGATCGATTGCCGCGAAAGAAACGAAACATAGCCTGAGAACTGTCCTGGGCGCGATCGGTTGGTAAGGTTAGGTCATCGGGAATTTTACGATAGATCCAACCTATCAGTAGACTAAGGCTAATATTGGCTCCGATCAATTCTCCCGCAGTCGGATAGCGCAATGCCGTCAGGAGGGGAAGGAGCACTAACACCCCAAACTTGCCGGCCTGTCGCTCCCGCAGGATCGTGAACCCAATGCCGCCAATGATCGCCGTCAGCAGCGCCGTGCCCGGATCATGCACGAGGTAGCCCCAGACCACGTTGGTGGTGCCCGCTCCTTTGCCAAACCAATAGCGCCCCATCACCAACGCAATTAGCGCAATAATTTCCCAAACGGGATCGGCAGGCAAGAACGATCGCGCCAGTAACACGGCTACAATCCCTTTCAGTGCCTCCGACACCACTGCCAAAATTCCGACCCAGCGCCCACCCTGATAAAACGCGGCAGAAACGCTCTCATTGCCCGTGCCAACTCGTCGTAGATCACAGCCGATCGTCCCTTGAACAATCCAGCGAATCAGTGGTAATCCCCCTAACAGTGGGCAGAGCAACAGAATCAGCACCATGCCTAGAATTTCGGTCATCACGGTTCAATCTCACAGAATGCTTTTGATTGTACCCAGTTGTGCTTAGAAAAACAGTTTTGGAGCTAGCAGCATCTATCCAATGCATGAATTGTCCCTCCCCCGATCGGCGGATGAGGCTTCTACGACTCAGGCTAGGGGTTTTCTGCACCAGACACCCCGTTAGGAATCTGTCATGATGATCCTGTAATGAAACAGCGCAATCCACAGCGTCGCAAAAACAAACCATGAAATTCTTCCGCCAGTTTGTTCATCAATTTATTCGCAGTAACATTCTCAAATCTAAGTTCCGTTGGGCGTTTATTTTGGGATCGCTGCTTTATCTGGTGAGCCCGTTTGATCTCTCACCTGATGTATTCCCAATCATTGGTTGGTTAGATGACGGAGTTTTAGTGACGCTGATTGCTTCCGAAGTATCTCAGATGTTGATCGAGCGGCGGCAATCCCGCAAAGCTGAGTCGGCAAAGTCTGTTTCCTAGTTGAGTATGCCCATTTAAGTGTGAGTGCCATGCCTATCACTGAAGTTCGAAAACCCTGCATGGGCTGGATTCCTGATCGATCGTACTAACCTGTTATACCCCTTCATTGCACTCATCAAGCATACCTGTTCCTTTAAAGCCCAATTCCTTCAACCCAATTCCTTCAACCCAATTCCTTCAAAACTGAATCAGAGCAGTGAGGCAGAGAACCCTATGACGACTGGATTGAAATCGCAAATCGCAACAGAACTGCAAAAAGCTAAACAAATTGGTGGTACACGGGCCGAGAAAATTCGCCAAATTTTTCAGGAAGCGATGGTTCAAACCCTCTCTGAGCTGAAGGAAGGGAGTGGCGAAATTCAAACGATCGCCAAAGGTTCTGCCTCAACGCTGTTTGACTCTCTGAAAGAAATCCCGAAAACGGAACGATCGCCTAAACCAACTGAATTCCAACCGATCGAAGTCGAAATTGAAGTCGAAATTGAAGAGGATACTGTCATGGCAACTGATCATACTAACTTAGATGACCATCAGCCGATCGAGTCTGAGATATCTACCAACCTGTCTGCCGATCCATCTTCTATCCCAACTGAAGCGATTATTACAGTTACCCCTATCGAAGATGCATCTGTGAATGTTTCTGCTAATTCTGTCGTAGTTGATGCTGTGGTGCTTGAACCCAGACAAGCTGAACCTGTACAGACTGAACCTATCCCAGCCGAACCCGTAGCAGCCACTGCACCAATGGAAGAGAATTCTACCTCCGAAACTGTAGGAGAAATTGCGGACAAGGTGATTGCTTTGGCGAAAGATTTGCTGAATAAAGCTCATAGCCGTTTGCGTCAGCAAGAAATCTACGCGGAGTTGCAACAGCAACTGACTAAGCTGAAAGGGCAACTGGGGGTCATTGATACTAAACTCAGTGATCGCTATGGTGATCGCTATGAGAACATTAAGCAGGATTTTCAGCAAGATTGGGAAAAAACTAAAGGCTGGTATTCAGGTATGAAGGCAAAGGCGCAAGCTGAAGGCAGCCACTGGGTTGATCAAAAACAAGCTGAAGCTCATGTCCAAGCTGGCGAAGCAGGGATGTCGATCGCTCAGAAAGAACAGAAGATTAAGCAACTGCTGAAGGAGCTTTGGCACACCGTGCGCAGCTAAGCGACTTGAGATTGAGGATAAGCTGAATCCCAGCGCTCAGTTAAACCCGTAGCTTAGATCGTTCCAAAATTCAAAGTATTTGTCTTTTACCCTTGCTGCTACAGATCCCAAACGAAAGCAGATTGCCATCGATCGGCTGCAATCTACCTCTCTGGGAACCTGGGCAGCAATTTTGATATTTTATCCATTTTCAAACCCTGCCGAGGCTTGAGGCATGACTGATTAAGACCAAAAACCATGACTGATTCAAGCATGACTAATTCGAGCATGACTAATTTAGCGCATGACTAATTTAGCGCATGACTGATTCGAGCATGACTAATTTAGCGCATGACTAATTTAGCGCATGACTGATTCGAGCATGACTAATTTAGCGCATGACTGATTCGAGCATGACTAATTTAGCGCATGACTGATTCGAGCATGACTGATTCGAGCATGACTGATTCGAGCATGACTGATTCGAGCATGACTGAGAAATATCACTGACAGATTGAGCATCGGATCGATTAGACTGGGATCCCATAGACCGGAATTTTAACAATGGTATCTGAGTGATTCTTCCTTCAACCGTAGCTCAAGTAACCCATGTATCTGTTCAAGCAGTTTCGGAGCCCAGCTCGCCTAATCGTCAGCTTCTTGCTACTGAGCCTGACTTTACCCCTGTTAGCTGTGATTCTTCCTGGTTCATCTGCCCTCACCGCTTGGCTCAGGGCTGATCATCCCAGTTGTCAATATCGAGTTTGTGTTTTGCAATATGGCTATCACTCGAAACTACTGGTGCCTGTGCAGGTTGGGGCATTTGATTGGCGTGATCACTTAGAACCACCGGCAGTATTTCAAACTGGAACGGCTCAACCGGCCTATATTAGTTTTGGCCGGGGCGCTAAAGACTGGTATATTCAGCCTCCCCAAACTGCCCGCGAGCGATTCCTGCGAATGTTTCCAACACTGCTGCTGCCGAATCAACCTATTCTACGAGTACAATGGCACGACCAGTTACCGATCGATCGTAAGCTCAAATGTGTCGGTGTGAATGCAACTGATTATTTTCGGTTGATCGCTTATTTGCAAGCGGGTTTCCAAACTGATGCCATGGGAAAGAAAATTCAAATTGCTGAAGATGTGGGGGATCGTAGCCAATTTTATTTAACTCCAGGCACCTACTCCCTGATGAATAATAGTAATCACTGGACTGCGGGCGGGTTGAAGACTGCAAAGTTACCGACTCCCTTATGGCCAGTTCATGCAGCTCCAGTTGTGTTTTATTTAGATGGAACACCATGCAACACTTCATGAATCAGCAAACTGCAAATCAGAGCAAGAGAGAATTTAAGGATGCAGCAGAACTTCGCGATCGGGCGATCGATCTGATTGAGGGTGAGAACAAAGTTGATGTCTGGTGCTGATCTGGGACTGTGAACTGAGTCAGCTATCTATCATCTATCTCTTTAGGGGAGCCGCTGTTCTACTTCTCCATGGGCTTTCAGTAATGCCGCTAATTTTCGCCGCATCATAATTCCAGGTTGATCGGAGGGCATATGCTGTTCTGCATGAATATCCAGTGGGGTATCCCAATCAGTTGTTTCTAATACCAGCTTATCTTCTTCAGTTACTTGGCGATCGAATGCTACAATATCTGCTGCTTTAGCATCAGCTTCTGTGTCATTGCGAACACAAAACTGAACGACCTGGGAGATATCATCCTGAACAGGAGTAGCAGCCGTATAGATCAAATGCATCAAACCATTGGGATAGGTAATTTTCAATGTCCGGCTAAAGGGCATGTACCAAGTTGAAACCACATGACGCAGGGTCATTTCATCTGCGATCTTCAGGTTTTGCCGCTGGTTGGGAGGATTGACAACAGGCACAGTGGATCGCACCTGTAACCCATACTCCAGAAGGGTCAATTCCGAAGCAGCCGGTTGAGGTTGTTGCAAATTACCAAACGAATTGGCATGGACGAAACTAAAGTGAGCATTATCAAATGAATTTTCCATCAGCCGCAATCCACTACAGTGCCAAGGTTCATAAAACTGGGGAATCAGGCGCATTTGTGGATCTTCTGCTTCTGGAATATGGGGGATCGGCAATAAAGGATCATCCGCTAAACACACCCAAACATAGCCATAGCGGATCGCCCATCGGTAGACAGGATCTTCTGCCTGCGGGAGTTGAGCCGATCGATGACAGTAGCGATCGGTTACCACAACGGGTTGGCCATCGGCATCCAGCCAAAGCACCAGTGGCTGACCTAGCAACTGAAAGGGCTGAGGCTGAGCTACCAAGTGATCGACTGGCATGACTGGATACCAGAAACGCTTGAGCACGGGTTGTTGCGTCACGAGCATGGCTGGATTTCCTCAAACATGAATGGCAGGTTGAACGGGGCGGCGTTGTTCAGTTTCGCCCGATTCCCGTAGCAGAGCCGCTAAGCGATGCCGCATGATAATTCCCGGTCGATCGGAAGCCATATGCTGCTCTTCTGCTAAGGAAAGGGGAGCATCATATTCGGTGGTTTCCAACACCTCTCGATCTTCCTGCGTCACTTGCCGATCGAACGCAATAATATCAGCAGCTTTGGCTTCGGCTTCGCTGTCGTTGCGCAAACAGAATTGCACAAGTTGGGAGCTACGATCATCGATTGGCGTATAGGCTGTAAAAATCAGGTGATTCAGCCCGTTGGGATACTGAATTTTCAGGGTGCGGGCGAAGGGCATAAACCAGCGGCGTTCATTGGTGCGAATGGTTTTCTCGCTGGCAATTCCCAGGTTTTTCTTTTGCAGATCGGGATTCAGCACTTCTACCCAATGCTTCATCACAAATCCTGACTCAGTTTCGACAATTTCATCGATCGGGGGTGGTATGGGATTGCTCTGATCGCCCCAAGAGCTGGCGTGGACAAAATGACCATGAGCACTGTCAAAAGAATTTTCGATCGCCCGGAGACCACTGACCTGCCAGGTTTCATAAAATTCCTGGATCAGGCGAAAGCTAGGATCGCTAGACTCAGCAATATCTGGGATCGGTTGGAGGGGCTCATCTAAACAAACCCAGGCATAGCCATAGCGAACCATGCATTGGCAGGCGGCCACTTTGTAACTCGGTGGAATAGCCTGTTCGGGCTGAAATTGGGGCACATGGACACATTGGCCTTTCCCATCATAAGACCAACCATGGTATGGACAGCGCACACAACCGTTAATAATGGATCCTTTCGAGAGTTGGGCCGATCGATGACAGCATCGGTCGGCCAACGCAACAGGTTGACCGACCGCATCCAACCAGAGAACAATCTTTTGCCCTAATAGTTGAAATGGGTAGGGATGGTCGCTAGAGAGCTGGTCGATCGGCACGACGGGATACCAAAAACGCCGCAAGATAGATTGTTGGGTCACAAGCATCAGTAATTCTCCTCAAAGATCACCATAGAACTGGAGGTCAGGGACTGGAGGTTAGGGACTGGAGGTTAGACCTCCGCAAGCACCGATCAGCCCGATCAGCTCTTGAGTCTCAGTCATTCGCTGCTATCATTCATATTGTATGCAGCTTTGTATACAAGAAGCTAAAGGCTATTTCGAGGAATTTCCGTATCTTTCTATACTTTCTATCCTGATTGTCAGGAGTGACGCGATGACAAGTTCCCAACCCGCCAATCGTAAATCGCCGATCAGTAGCGTCGATCGCATTTATCAGCAGCTCAAGCAAATGGCAATGAATTATCAATTTCGCCCAGGTGAACCCCTGAATGAAGTAGAGTTGGCAGCCTCATTTGGGGTCAGTCGCACACCCTTGAGAGAAGTGCTGAATCGGTTAGTGGCGGAAGGACTCTTGGATTTTGTGCCGCGTCGCGGCTTTTCTTGTCGATCGCTGGATGCCAAAATGATTTTTGACCTGTATGAAGTGCGCTGTGGACTAGAAATCATGAGTGTCAAGCTAGCTACCGATCGGGCTAGTGATCTAGAACTGAAGCATCTTCATCAATTTTGGCAGGCATCTGCCCAAACCTTTATGCAACGGTCTCCAATTGAATGTGCCTGCTGTGATGAACAATTTCATGAGCAAATTGCGGCCTTATCACAAAATATAGAATTGCTCCGATCCCTACAAGCAATTAATGCCCGTGTGCATTATCTTCGCCTCATTTCAATGGAGCAAGCTCACTATCGCCGCACGACTTGTGATGAACACCAGCTTATTCTAGCTGCATTGTTGGATCGCGATCAGGAACTAGCTGTAACCTGTATGTCAGCTCATGTGAGTTTGCGTCAGGAACAGCTTGTAGAAGTGATTAAGGAAGGGATCGCACGGTTATATATGTAACAATCTGGATATAAAAAAATGAATATTTTAATGATTCCAAATTACGATTTCAAGTAATATCCTGAATCAATGCTGATGTTTGGACAATTTTGTCGCTTCATTTTCGAAAGCAGCTTGCAAACTCCTCGATTCATGTTCACTTCATGAAGAAGCCCCCAACCCTGTGCAGACGATCAACCAACCTGGTATAAGAATAAATTAGATGCACCCTGATTATTGTGCCCCAGTTATACCTGGGGTTTTTTAATCCTATGCCCCAACCCTCTCTCTATGTCGCAACTACCAATCATGGGTTTGGTCATGCGACGCGGATGGCATCTGTGATCGCCGCAGTGCAGCGTCTTTGTCCTGATGTGCTCATAGCTTTTGCTACCACCTCTCCCCGTTGGCTATTGGAATCCTATCTGGAAGCAGACTTTTTGCATCGTCATGTGGTGTTGGATATTGGCGTGATCCAAACCGATAGTTTAACCATGGATCGAACTGCTACGCTGGCTAAGCTCCAGCAGCTTCAGCGGGAAGAATCCCGTTTGGTGGCTGGAGAGGCCAACTTTATTCGACAAAATCGGATGAGTTTAGTGCTGGCTGACATTCCGCCGATCGCCACTTCGATCGCTCAAGCGGCCGACGTGCCTTGTTGGATGAGCAGCAATTTTGGTTGGGATTTTATCTACCGAGATTGGCAGGCAGAGCTACCTGAATTTACGGACGTTGCTGATTGGATTGCTAGGCGGTTTAGTCAGTGCGATCGATTGTTTCGGCTGCCGTTTCACGAACCCATGCAGGCATTTTCTAGCATCACAGATGTAGGGCTAACCGGCGGTTCACCTCGTTTTGCCTTAGAGGAGTTACGCCAGCAATTTCATCTCACCCAGCCCACTGAACGGACGGTGCTGATGACTTTTGGGGGGCTGGGGATCGAACAAATTCCTTATCGCAACCTCGATCGCTTTCCGGATTGGCAGTTCATCACCTTCGATCGCAATGCTCCCGATCTGCCTAATCTCTGCCGGGTTCACGATCATCGCTATCGCCCCGTGGATTTTATGCCGCTTTGTAGTCGGGTGCTGTCGAAGCCAGGATTTAGCACCTTTGCAGAAGCCTGCCGGTTGGCAGTGCCGATCGTGTCAGTCACTCGCCAAGGCTTTGCTGAAGCAGAAATTTTGCTCAACGGGATGCAAAATTGCAACCCCCATCTGATTGTGTCACCAGAACAGTTCTTCCAAGGAGGTTGGGATTTTTTGGAGACTCCAGCAAACCCACCCAGAACAGTGGCAGCAATCGATAAAACTGGAAACGAGACGATCGCTCAAGCTATAGTTGAATATTTACATAGTGTTTAAGTCTATATAATGTTTAAGTTCATATAATGTTTAAGTTCACATAATGTTCAAGTCTACATAGTGCTTGAGTCTACATAGTGCTTGAGTCTACATAGTACTTACGTCTACACTATTGGATGATTCAACTGATCGTTTATCATAACATTCGAGTAATCTCTGAATCTGACAGATCAGGCTCTTAATTTAATATTCACAACTTCAACAAGGAATAATGAAAATACTATCTCAAGTTTACCTTTCTATAGATTTCACAATTCAGACTTTTTGAATATGAAATACTAATGCAGCTTGTCCGCATCAGTGGGTCGCTTTGGATAGTCTGATGGCGGGTAACCAGGGGCCTAAGCCCCTCGCCCGCGCAAGTTATTCCGACAAGACTCCTAAGCGCAAGTTGATCAGCTCCTGCGACCTCACTAATGATTAGAACGAGTTAGATGGCAAGAAAACACCATTGCCCTGGGTAGCAGTGATTGTGAAATTGGCAGATGGTAAATTGATGCTGGCCGTAGTCGTCACATTGGCCACTAGATCTCGCGTGCCATTTTGGATCACAAATAACTTGAACCCGGTGCTCGTCCGTTCAGCCCGATAGGTTTGGTTGATGCCTAGCTCGAACCGATCTCCAGTTCCAAAGTCTAAAATGCGGGCAAAATCGCTGTCTCCATTGAAGTTATAGAAAGTGCCGTCCCGGTTTCCTAACACAAACCGATCGTTGCCAGTACCGCCCGTCACATTATCGATTTCGCCCTGTCCACGAGTATCCACATCAGTGCCTAGTAGCCGATCGCCCCCAGCTTGCCCATTCACAACATCATTGCCTCCTTGCCCGATCAAAATATCCCCAGTGCCACCGCCTAGGATCGTGTCGTTGCCAGCCAAGCCGCGCAACAAATCGCTATCTGCTCCACCAACGATCCGATCGCCATTTTGGGTACCGATCACCCAGTTGAAGTTATCAACCGAGAGATTCAGGCTACCAATTCCAGGGACGTTCCGCACAGTCAGGGTTTCTCGCGCCAAGTTTACATCCAGACTGACCGATCCACCGGAGGTTGAGGCATCAATAATATTGAAATTTTGGGAGCCGATGATTCGCTGCACCTTAAACAATTGATCGCGCCCTAAACTCCCTTTATCGATCGCCCCCGTTGGCTCTAAGACGATCTGTTCCGTTAAGCCGCTGTAATCGGCTGTATTAAATCCGGCACCGCCATCAAAAAAGTCATTTCCAGACGAGCCAATCAAGCGATCGTCCCCATCGAAACCAAAGAAACTATCATTTTGCGGTGTACTGAAAAAGGTATCAGCTCCAGGTGTGCCATTGACCATGGGTGGGTTCTCCTAGCTCTAAACGAGGGTTTCAACTTAAACAACACGACTGAGGTTGAGGCTTGGCTAATCATCTTTTTGCGGCATCAGCCCTCGCATAAACTCGTAGTTGCTAGTGATAGATAACACCAGGATGCCAAAACTTATGCAGAAATAGAGTCCTAAGTAGAAACAAATTTAAATTCAAATTTATTTGAATTAGGATTTAATTTGAAGTAATAATAGGTTCACAACCGTATCAATCAAACATTAGATGCCGTATGGGCATCTTGCCCGCGTAAGCAAGACGCTTGCACTACAATGGATCTGCAAATTAATCATTTTGATCTCCTGAGGGCGGCAGGGATCACAAAACGAGATTTGAAAAAACAGCCAAGATCTTAACAGCTCATAGCGGTTAAGCTAATTCAAAATTGGATGAAACCTCTGCTTATTTCAATATCTTGATTGCAATTTGCAATATCTTGATTGCAATATCTTGGTTGATTCGAATCTTGAATTATGGTTGAAGCTTGATCATGCAAGACTTTAATTCCCCTTCATGGTTCATCTTGCTGCGTTTTGCCATCTTGCTGGTTCGATCGAATCTTGCAGTACTCGATCGGATGTGCCAGTCTGCGTTAAGGAGATTGATTGATGAACTTAAGTGATCATCGGAGCCCAGCTCCCACTGCTCGATCGGAGTTTTTATCGGGCTGTCGAGCAATTTTACCGCTGATTATTGGAGCAATTCCCTTTGGTATTATTTTTGGCACCCTGGCTACCAGTAGTGGATTATCGTCGCTGAGTGCTCTGGCAATGTCGCTATTTGTATTTGCAGGTTCTTCCCAGTTTATTGCCTTAGGTTTACTCAGCACGCAGACAGCTCTGCCACTCATCATTCTGACTACGTTTGTAGTTAATCTTCGTCATCTCCTTTATGCGGTCAGTCTAGTTCCCTATGTTCACCACCTGCCTCAATTCTGGAAGGCACCGATCGCGTTTTGGTTGACTGACGAAGCATTTGCCGTTGGGATCGGGCGCTATCATCAACCTGACTCTTCCCCCTACAAACATTGGTATTACTTGGGCGGAGCACTATTCATGTATTTAAACTGGCAGTTGTTCACTTGGGTGGGTCTGACAGTCGGGCAAATGATGCCAAATGCGGCTAACTGGGGTCTCGATTTTGCGATGTCAGTAACTTTTACCGGCATGGTCATTCCTTATTTGACCCGTCGCCCTATGGTCGTTGCAGTGTTAATGGCAGGGATTACCGCTCTCCTCACCCATGGATTGCCCCATCAGCTCGGTTTAATGGTTGCCACGATCGTTGGTATCCTGGCTGGATTTGTCACAGAACAGAGGTGTAATCGCCCAAGTGATTGATCGGCATTCACCTGAGAAATGGCAATGAAATCACTTGGGCAATTCTGTATCTATATTTGTCTTCTCGTCTCTTAGAATCGCTTCTTCACCATCTTATGAATGAACTTTGGCTGATTTCTGGCATGGCCGTTGTCACCTTCGCAATCCGTTATCCAATTGTGGCGATGAGCGGACGATTAAAGATGGCTCCTTGGTTTTTGCAATTACTCTGCTATGTACCCCCTACCGTTCTGACGGCGATCGTGGTTCCTGAAGTTTTAATGCCCAATGATGTTTTATGGGTTGATCCCACCAATGCTCGCTTAATTGGGTTACTAGCAGCGATCGGAGTAGGCTACTGGCGCAAAAATCTCTTGTTGACGATCGTGGTGGGCATGATCGTCTTCTTAGGCTGGCAGTGGCTACTTGCACCATAGCCATAACAAACCCCCCTAGCATGACTAAGTGCCGGGGGGTAACAAGCTCAACTAAATTGAGATCATTTCCAGACGGATAGACGATCAGATGAGGGACTGCTTAGCTCGCCTACCGGTTGAATCTCAATCAGGTTATTCCTCATCCTCCTCATCCGAACCATCATCATCGTCATACTCACCCCCATCATCTAACAGCGGCGAGAATCCATCATCTAGCTCATCCGAGCTTTGTCCCATTCCGTAACTCGCTCCAAAATCACCCGCAAATTCACTGCTGCGTCCACCGATGGTGAAGGTATCAAATCCTCCCTGTTCATAGTTACGAGCCGTTTGGTCATCAATCACCTCATTGAGGAGATCGCCATCCATCTCGTAGCTGCTGTCATCCATGTAGGTTTCAGCATCCACACTGGTGGTTTCTTCATAGGTGTTAAACCCAGTACCTGCGGGAATTAATCGTCCGATAATCACGTTTTCTTTCAAACCGCGTAGCCAGTCTGATTTCCCTTCGATCGCCGCTTCTGTGAGCACGCGGGTCGTTTCCTGGAAGCTCGCCGCCGAAATAAAGCTATCCGTGTTTAGCGAAGCTTTCGTGATCCCCAACAGAACTGGTGTGTACTCGGCAGGGGCTCCCCCAGTGATCGACATGGCTTCGTTCACCTGTTCAATCTGGCGTAACTCGACTAACTCGCCAGGTAGCATGGTGGTGTCTCCCCCATCATCAATCCGTCCCTTTGAGGTCATCTGACGCACAATCACTTCAATATGCTTGTCGGAAATCTCAATGCCCTGGGACTGATAGACAGACTGCACTTCGTTGACTAAGAAAGTCTGAACTTCTTGCAAGCTCTTCAGCGCGGACTCATGCACACCCTGGGTTTCCCGGTGATAGGTGAAGAAGATATCGAGAATTTCATGGGGATTGGCCGGACCATCAGTCAAAGCCTCACCTGTATTCACTTCCTGACCATCAATCACCAGAGCGTTCTGACCGGGCATGAGTTGATACTCGGTCGTGACCCCGTCAGATTCGATCACCTTGACTTCCACGGTTTCATCATCGCCATAAACCACCTGTGCAATTCCAGGACGCTTAGCGAGAATGCAGGCCTCCTTCGGCTTACGGGCTTCCAGGAGTTCCTCAATTCTCGGTAAACCCTGAATGATGTCTCCGGTTTTTGCTCGTTCAAACACCAGCAACACCAGGTTGTCACCCCGTTGCACCAAATCACCATCATCAATATGCAAGACAGCACCTGCCGAAACGCGGTAGGGACGGGCAATCCGCATCACTAACTGATCCCCTTCTACTCGGACGACCTGTCCTGATTCTGGAGTTACCACGCTTTCAGCGATCTGAGAATTGGAAACCAGTAACTCACCAGGCTTCACCGTTACCGGCTGACCTTGCGTTTCCACCCGAATTTGATCCGCTTCACGCATCACCAAAAGACGGCGAATTGACTCATCCCCTTCCCGAATCCCACGCACTTCCCCAGCTTCTTTACTGAGGATTTCGGTACGGGCCACGACCGAGCCTGGTGTGATTTGATCCCCATCTTTCACCAGCAATCGGGTGTTGGTGCTGCCTTGGGTCTGATCAGCCGCTACATCTCGCCGAATCACCAGTGACTCCAGAATAACCAACTGAAGCCGCATCATGGATGGATCGGTTTCATCCGGCACCAATTCGATATCGGCTGCCAGTTGCGGTGCATCCTGTTCAATTTCCAGCACGAGCTGGGTTCTCAGCAATTCCAGACCTTCTACCGATTTGACTCGCTCTCCATCTTTGTAAGGAATCCGCTGCACGGCCCGGAGTTGGATCGAGTTGCTAGATTCCTCACGAGTAGAAGCCTGGCTGGGAACAGAAGGCTCATCGGGGACATGAAATTCGGTGACTGGACGCAGCAACAAGGCGGGCCCTTCCGGAGACTCCACATATTCGATGTAGCGCAGTTCCTCAGCTACCAATCCTGGCACAACCTCCTGTCCAGGGCTGACGATCGTGCCATCTTTTGACATCACTGCTTCCGGGTTATCAGCCAGATGCAATTCACCAGGCTTGATCACAATTTCTCGCAGAATGTCGTTTTTCTGAGTGACTTCCACGACTCCACTGCTCTGGCAGAAGATATCTTTGACCACCTCAGTGCCTGCTTCCACATACTGCCCATCTTCTACAATCAGCAGCGAAATATCCTTATTGACCTCATGGGCTTCTTCCGGAATCCACAGCAGCGTTCCCCCTTGGATCACTTCGTAGCCCAACTTGGCTTTTCCTTTTTTGGCAACATCCACCCCTGAGTATTTGATGATCCCGCCGGTTTGAGTATGGTAGCGATCGTCAATTAACTCTGCGACTACCTGACCATTGGTCACCTTGGTGCCAGGAGTCGCAATCAAAGAGAAGCGTTGGCCATTTTGGGTTTCAATCAAATATTGTTCTCGACCTTGCTGGCTCTCCATCACCACACGCGCCTGATCCAATAGGACTGAAGCCGTGATGATCTCGATTTCTCGCCCACCCTTGCCTTCACTTTCCTGAGGAATCCGCACCACGCCACCGTTTTCGGTCACCAACTTGGTTTCTGCCAGGATGCTGTTGGATTCAATTCGATCGCCGTTCCGTACAACTGGTTCGGCACCAGGTGGCAGATTATAGACTTCACCGGACAAAATCCAGATCAAACCCCCACTTTGGGCAATCCGAGTCGTGTTGCCCTGACGGTCTTTCTTTTCTTCAGGAACAAGGTCAGCAAATTTGACTTCTCCAGCCAAATCTGAAGCCACATCCTTCGTTGCCTTCTCAGTTACTTTGCGGACACGACCGGTGCTCGGCATCTCTACCAGCATTTGTCCTGCTTTTACCGCACTGCCATCTCGCGCAAAGATGATCGAACCCGACGGTACCGTTGAAGATTCCTTCTGATCGCCCGCTTCTACGATAATATCGACACTGACTTCACTGATCAGGGCATCTTCCCCATGCCGAGTCCGGAAAGCCCGCGAGCGAAATTGCTTCGGTTTGGTATGGACAATGCCATCGAAGCTAGCCCGGATTTGCGGCGCTAACTCTCCAGTAAAAGTACCGCCGGTGTGGAAGGTACGCATCGTGAGCTGAGTACCCGGTTCTCCGATCGACTGAGCCGCAATAATCCCAACGGCTTCGCCCAAGTCCACGGGAGTAGCATGGGCCAGGCTCCAACCATAGCAAAGCTGACAAACTGAGCGACTGGCTTCACAGGTCAAAGGTGACCGCACAAACACTTCCTCAATTTTGGCTTTCCCAATTTCCCGCGCTAATTCATCCGAGATGGCTCCATTGCGAGGGACAATCACCTCACCTGTTTGAGGATGAACAATATCCCGTGCTGCCACCCGTCCTAACAGGCGATCTTGCAGGGGAATCAGCACCCGCTCCCCATCCGTCATGCTGCGAACCGAAATACCGCGATCGGTGCCACAATCGTTTTCACGAATGATCACATCCTGCGAGACATCCACCAGTCGGCGTGTCAAATAGCCAGAGTCAGCCGTTCGCAGTGCCGTATCTACCAGTCCTTTACGAGCTCCATAGGAGGAAATAATATACTCCGTAACCGTCAGCCCTTCGCGGAAGTTTGTCTTGATCGGCAGGTCAATAATTTCCCCTTGGGGATTGGCCATCAAGCCCCGCATCCCCACTAACTGCCGTACCTGGGAGATGTTACCTCGAGCACCTGAAAACGCCATCATGTACACCGAGTTAAGTGGATCGCTGGCTTCAAAGTGGCGTACCACTTCATCTTTCAGCTCCTCACTGGTGCCATTCCAGGTGTCAATCACCTTCTGAAATCGTTCAACTTCCGTGATCTCGCCCCGCGTGTAGCGACTTTCTGTTTCCCGGATTTCCTCTTCAGCCGCATCCAGTAGTTGGCGCTTGCTCGGTGGCACCTGCAAGTCATCCACACTGATGGAAACCCCGGCCCGGGTAGCAAATTTAAAGCCCAGATCCTTCAGCTCATCCGCCATATGGGCAGTTCTGGCTGTGCCGTAATTGGTAAACGCCCAAGCAATTAGCCGTCTTAGCTGCCCTTTGTTAACCACCCGGTTCCGGAAGAGCATCGCTGGTGCCTGCTTTTGTGTCGCCCTATCTTCTGATGTCATTCTCTGCCCTCTCATAAATTTTCCGATTAACTCACCAGCGCATCTTGGACAGTCTTGTTGTAGATAATCCGTCCAGGTGTCGTTTTGATGTATTGCGAAATCAGCGTACCGTTTGCATCTTCTCGTACGCGCCGGAATTTATAGAGTTTCGTGACACTGCCATCCTCTGCCTGGTCTACTTGCAACGGATCGGACTCGGAACCATCATTTTCAACAGCTCCGTCAAACCGCACCCACACATAGGCGTGAATGTCCACCAGTCTTTGATCATAGGCAAGAATGACATCCTCCAGACTGGCAAAATAGCGTCCTGCCCCCTTGGTTGCAGCCGGGTTTTCAGCCGTCAAATAGTAACAACCTAAAACCATATCCTGGCTGGGAGTCACGATCGGTCGTCCTGTAGCAGGCGAAAGAATATTATTGGAAGCCAACATCAGCAACCGGGCTTCGGCCTGGGCTTCAAGGGACAAGGGCACATGGACTGCCATTTGGTCACCATCAAAGTCAGCGTTGAAAGCCGGACAGACGAGGGGATGAATTTGGATGGCTCGACCTTCTACCAGGATCGGTTCAAAAGCTTGAATGCCTAATCGGTGCAAAGTTGGAGCCCGGTTTAAGAGGACAGGGTGACCATCAATTACCTCTTCCAACACATCCCAAATCTGTGGATCATTCCGTTGGATCAGCTTTTTGGCTGCCTTGATGTTATTAACTAAACCTTGGCGGATCAGTCGGTGAATTACAAAGGGCTGAAACAACTCGATCGCCATTTCCCGCGGCAATCCGCACTGATGGATTTTCAGCTTGGGTCCAACCACGATGACAGAACGACCTGAGTAATCGACCCGTTTGCCCAGCAGGTTTTGGCGGAACCGACCTTGCTTCCCTTCAATAATGTCGGATAGGGATTTCAGAGGACGATTGTTAGCACCCACTACCGTACGGCCTCGCCGACCGTTATCGATCAGGGCATCAACTGCTTCTTGTAACATCCGTTTTTCGTTCCGGACAATAATTTCCGGAGCCAGGATTTCCTGCAAACGAGCCAAGCGGTTGTTACGGTTGATGACTCGACGGTAGAGATCGTTCAAGTCAGAAGTCGCAAACCGACCCCCATCTAGCTGCACCATGGGGCGTAAGTCCGGCGGAATCACTGGAATTACGTTCAGGATCATCCATTCCGGCAGGGAACGAGTCGCGATAAAGTTATCAATGACCCGGAGCCGCTTGATTAGCTTGGCTCGCTTTTGCCCTTTGGCAGTGGCAATCTCTTCCCGCAGCGTTTCTGCTTCCTTTTCTAAATCCAGATCTTGCAACAGTCGCTGTAGGGCTTCTGCACCAATCCCCACTTCAATCCCTTGCAGTTGAGAATCTTCGCTGTAGAGCTGATCTTCAATCTCAATCCACTGATCTTCCGTCAGCAACTGCTTGTAGGTCAGCTCTGCGTTGCCTGGATCGAGCACAACGTAAGAGTTGAAATAGACGATCTGTTCTACATCCCGCAACGGCATATCCAACAGGATCGACATATAGCTGGGAATCCCTTTGAGATACCAGACATGGGCCACAGGAGCCGCCAGTTTGATATAACCCATCCGGTGACGACGAACTCGAGATTCAGTCACCTCGACCCCGCAGCGCTCGCAGACAATGCCCCGATGCCGCACCCGCTTGTATTTACCGCAATGGCATTCCCAATCCTTGGCTGGTCCAAAAATGCGCTCACAAAATAAGCCGTCCATTTCTGGTTTTAACGTTCGATAGTTGATCGTTTCTGGCTTAGTGACTTCCCCTACCACCATGCCGTTTGGCAAGGTCCGCTCTCCCCATTGACGGATTCTTTCTGGAGATGCCAGACCAATTTTGACGTAGTCAAACCGCTGTTGTTCTAGCTTTGGCATCGCTGCGACTTTCCCCTCTGTCCTGGTTATTGTCCTGTCGTGGTTCTAGTTCTGGGTGATTGCTGCTGCGTGATTCGCAGTCCCAGTTATGGTCAGCAAGGGCAAATTCTTCTGCCTGACACCGCTCGAAGAGCTACCCTTGGCTATCCTTTGTGCTAATCTTCTGTGCTAATCTTCAACCTCTTCCATCTCATCACGAGAAATCGACTCATAGGTGGGCCGGGAGGGGGTTCGACGGTTACCCACATCCGCCATCAAATCGACTTCCAGATCACGACTGGTGCCATCATCCTGGTTCTGAAGCTTGTGAGCTGCAATATCTAAACAAAGGGATTGCAATTCTCGCATCAGTACTTTAAAGGACTCTGGTGTACCCGGTCGCGGGATCGCTTTCCCTTTAACGATCGCATTGAGGGCTTCATTCCGACCCTGCATATCATCTGATTTGACGGTAAGCAGCTCTTGCAGAATGTAAGCAGCCCCAAAGGCTTCCAACGCCCAAACTTCCATTTCCCCAAACCGTTGTCCGCCTTGCTGAGCCTTACCGCCCAGAGGCTGCTGGGTGACTAGCGAGTATGGCCCCGTGGAGCGCGCATGAATCTTATCATCTACCAGGTGTACCAGCTTCAGCATGTACGCCGTACCCACCGTCACCGGTCGATCGAAGGGTTCTCCTGTGCGACCATCGTAGACTTGGATCTTGCCCGGATTATTCGGGTTATAGACCCAGTCTTGCCCTGTTTTTTGGCGGGCTTCGTCAATTTTGGCATGGGTCGTCAGGCGAGAAGCTTCTGCACCATACATTTCATCAAATGGAATCATTTTGAACCGGCTACCCAAGTTGTGACCAGCCCAGCCCAATAGACACTCAAACACCTGCCCCACGTTCATTCGGGAAGGTACTCCCAATGGGTTAAGAACAATATCTACCGGGTGACCATCAGGCAAATAAGGCATATCTTCCGGACTGAGAATGCGAGAAATAATTCCCTTATTCCCATGGCGACCCGCCATTTTGTCCCCTACCTGAATTTTGCGCTTTTGGGCGACATAGCAGCGCACAACCATATTGGCTCCGGGGGGCAGTTCATCGCCCTGCTCCCGAGTAAACACCCGCACATCAACCACCCGACCCTTTTCACCATTCGGGACTCGCAGTGAGTTATCGCGGACATCACGTGCTTTTTCACCGAAGATTGCTCGCAGCAGCTTCTCTTCTGGTGGTTGATCGGACTCCCCTTTAGGCGTGACCTTACCCACCAAAATATCCCCTGCTTCTACCCAGGCCCCAATTCGGATAATGCCGGTTTCATCAAGTTGTCGGAGAGCATCTTCCCCTACGTTGGGAATTTCACGGGTAATTTCTTCTGGCCCCAGCTTGGTTTGACGGGCCTCAATCTCATATTTTTCAATGTGGATTGAGGTATAGACATCATCGCAGACCAAGCGTTCACTAATTAGGATCGCATCTTCATAGTTGTAACCTTCCCAAGGCATGTAGGCGACCAGCACATTTTGTCCTAATGCCAGCTCACCGCCTTCGGTTGCCGATCCATCCGCCAAAATTTGCCCAGCCACGACCTGATCCCCAGCAAAGACGATCGGGCGCTGATTCAGACAAGTATCTTGGTTAGAACGCTGGTACTTTTGTAACTGATACTCGACTTCCTTGCCTTCTGGGTTACGAATCCGGATCCGGTTGGCATCCACGTAGGTCACTTCCCCGTCGGTACGGCTGACAATCACCATCCCCGAGTCCCGTGCCGCTTGGGCTTCCAATCCCGTCCCTACCAAAGGACGCTCTGGACGCAATAGAGGTACGGCCTGCCGTTGCATGTTCGATCCCATCAGTGCCCGGTTGGCATCATCATGTTCCAAAAAGGGAATCAATGAGGTCGCCACCGAAATAATTTGCACTGGCGAAACAGCCACATAGTCAATCTCGTCTGGAGCAGCGGTAGTAAATTCTTGCCGATAGCGAATGGGTACTTGCTCGCCCAGGATATGACCAGCCTCATCCACAGACACGTCACCGGCTGCGACCCGAAAATCATCCTCTTCATCAGCAGTCATATAAGCAGGGGCTTCTTCCCGCACCACCCGTGCTCCTTCAACCCGATAAAAGGGCGTTTCAATGAAGCCATAGGAATTGACTCGCGCATGGGTGGCCAACGAACCAATCAAGCCAGCATTCGGACCTTCTGGAGTTTCGATCGGGCAGATTCGACCATAGTGGGAAGGATGAATATCTCGCACGGCAAATCCGGCCCGTTCTCGCGTCAAGCCCCCTGGGCCTAGGGCACTTAAGCGCCGTTTGTGGGTCAATTCGGCCAGGGGATTCGTCTGATCCATAAACTGGGACAGTTGAGACGAACCAAAAAATTCTTTAATGGCGGCAACCAGCGGTTTCGGGTTGACCAGTGAAGCAGGGGTTAAGGAATCGGCATCTGAGACCGTCATCCGCTCCCGGATGATCCGCTCTAAACGATTTAACCCAACCCGTACCTGATTTTGCAGCAGTTCACCGACCGATCGGACGCGACGATTCCCCAAGTGGTCAATGTCATCAATTTGACCCAGATCAAATTCCAGATTAATCAGGTAATCGATCGCTGCCAGAATATCCTGGGGAGTGAGGATTCGGGTTGCTTCTGGCACACTCAACCGCAACTTCCGATTCAATTTGTAACGTCCTACGCGCCCCAAATCATAGCGCTTGGGATCGAAGAACCGAGAATCCAGCAGTTGTTGCCCCCCGGATACAGTCGGTGGTTCACCCGGACGCAGCTTCCGATATAGCTCCATCAAGGCTTCTTCTTCACTGAATTGCCCCTCTTTTTCGATCGTTTTTTGAAAGTACTCAGGGTGGCGCAAGGCATCAAAGATTTCCCCATCGCTCAGCCCCAAAGCCTTCAACAACACCTGAGCTGACAATTTCCGCGTTTTGTCGATGCGCACCCAAACCAGATCATTTTTGTCAGTCTCGAATTTGAGCCAAGCACCCCGGTTCGGAATCAAACTGGCATTGAAGGTACTACGCCCGTTTTTATCAATTTCTTTTTTGTAATAAACACCAGGACTCCGCACGATCTGGTTCACGATCACCCGTTCGGCACCGTTGATAATGAAGGTACCCCGATCGGTCATCAACGGCAGATCGCCAATGAAAACCTCCTGCTCTTTGATTTCGCCCGTTTCTTTGTTGATCAGTCGAGTCGGAACATACATTTGCACTGCATAGGTGCTGTCCCGCCGCTTCGCCTCGTCAACATCATATTTAGGGCGTCTTAATCTATAGTCTTTGCCAAGGAAATGAAGCTCCAGCTTGCCGGTATAGTCTGTAATGGGCGAGAAGCTGTCCAATTCCTCGATCAGCCCCTCTTCTAGAAACCAGCGAAAACTCGCTCGCTGAATTTCCACCAGATCGGGCAGGGTAAACATAGATGTTGGCTTGGTTAGGTTACTCATGCGTCTCCTCGAGTCGGTGTTGCTGGGGGCATACCCCTAACGCTATGGTCACTGGGCAATGAAAAGCTATAATGACGAAAAAACTTCAGTCCTCCAACCAGAAGACTGAACCGCAGTTTGTGTGATTTCGAGATATTTGAAGTGAGTTGATGAGATCCCAGAGCGATTCCAATACGGATCTTTAAGATATAAGCAGATAGAGCACGGAGAATATAACTTAAACAACGTACCTTGTCAAGTATTACAGATAAATTAATCGACAGAGGGGGCAGGCGAACTACAGGGTTTCAGAAGGTAAGATTACCACTCTGTATCGCAAATCTCAAAAAAATTTACATATTCCAACCTTCATTATGCCGTATACCAATCAAACTGTGGGCTCGGATTCAACTAACCGCTCAGGCAACTGGCAGAAGTTGCGTCAGTATACCTAGGGGAGATGACCGATCGATGCATCTCGGACTCGCAACTGGCAAGGCTGCTCAGAACCACCAGAGTTAGGCGGGGAAGGCAGTGCCAGTGGATCTTAAGCAATCTAGTCAGCAGGCAGTGAGAGCCCAAAAAGACGACAGGCGTTGGAAGTCGTCTGGGTGGCGACCTCCTCCAAGGGCATACCTCGCAGTTTAGCGACCTGCTCTGCAACATATCGCACATAGGCGGGTTGATTGCGCGACTCGCCCCGTTTAGGCACAGGAGCCAGGAAAGGACAATCCGTTTCGATGAGCAGTCGATCGCTTGGCACCATCTGGGCAGCCGCCTGAACCGCTTCAGCTTTCTTGAAAGTGACAATCCCACTGAAACTGATGTAAAAACCAAGGTCGAGAAACCATTGCGTTTCCTCTGGGGTACCACTCCAGCAGTGCATCACTCCCTGGATCGATCCATGCTGGGACTTGAACTCACGAAGGCATTCGGCCATGCGAGCTGCAGCATCCCGACAGTGAATAATGACAGGCAGGCTGAGTTGGTGAGCAATCAGCAGTTGTTCCCAGAAGACCGCTTCCTGTAAAGCCTGACGATCAGACTTAAAAAAATCCAATCCCAGCTCACCAATGGCTACGACTCGCCGATCGGACTGAGCCAGTTGCAGGATCTGCTGAGCAGACTGGGGAGTCCATTTTTCCACATCCAATGGATGCAAACCTACTGCAAAGGACAACTCAGGGAAACGATCGGCGATCGCTCGAATACTGTCAAATTCAGCAGGCTCGACACAAGAATGCACTAACCGTACGACACCAGCCGAGCGCCACTGCTCAGCTACTTGGTCGAGATCCGGTGCAAAGTTTTCAAAATTGAGATGGACATGGGTGTCGATCAACTGCATGACTGAAACAACTGCATAGCTGAAATTGCATCTAGACTTTTAGAAACCTAGATCTAAATCTAGCTCTAATTATGAGGCAGATGCGGTTTGGGCTTTCAGAGCCTTAGCAAGCCGCGCCTTTTTGCGAGCCCCATTATTACGATGCAATACGCCGCGCTTCACAGCCTTATCAATCTTGCTGTAAGCCTCAGCCATACAACGTTCTACCTGCTGCATCGCCTCAGAAGTCGGGTTGGATGCATAGGCGCTTACAGCAGTAAAATAGCGCTTCATCAGCGTTCTAACAGCAGACTTGTAAGCTTTGTTGTGCAGGCGATTTCGCTCCGCGATCTGAATGCGTTTAATTGCCGACTTGATATTTGCCACGGTAACTATCTAGGTAGAGTTCAGAAGAATTTTGTTCAGCGATCCACCATTCTAGCGAAAGATTTGTCAAAAGTGTGCAAGAATCTACGATCGTTTGGACACATATCCTCAGAAAATCCAGGTTAAGCTAGAGAGAGCATCTTAAACGATTGGAACCCAAACGATTGGAACCCAGAATTGAACCTTAGATTCTGCCAATTGTCACAACTCACAACCGAAGCCCAATTGCTGGATCTCAACCGATGCAGGCGGATGGGCTGAATTGAAATTTTCTTGACCTAGCGTTTCTCACACACTCTGGCAATGCTGCGAATTATCACTCAGCGGGCTGAGGCACTCACCGAACTGCGGCGGATTTGCGATCGAACTCACGACGATCAAGTTGTTCATAAAGAAGCAACTGTGCGGGAGGTGTTGCAGTCCGTCAAACGGCAGGGCGACCGAGCAGTCATTCATTATACGGAAGAATATGATCAGGTTTCTCTGAAGTCTGAAGAGTTGCGAGTTTCCGGCTCAGAGTTGGATGCTGCTTATCAGCAAGTTTCAAAAGAGCTGTTGGATGCCATTCGGTTAGCTTGTCGTCAGGTTGAAGCCTTTCATCGTCAGCGAGTTCCCAAAAGCTGGGTACAGTTTGGTGAAGATGAGGTGGTTTTAGGCAAGCGCTACACTCCTGTCGATCGAGCTGGGTTGTATGTTCCGGGTGGGCGAGCAGCCTATCCCAGCACAGTCATTATGAATGCCGTACCGGCCAAAGTTGCGCAAGTTCCGCGGGTGGTGATTGCCACTCCACCGGGGCCAAATAAGGCAGTTAATCCGGCTGTGTTGGTTGCTGCACAAGAATCAGGGGTGCAAGAAATCTATCGCATGGGTGGAGCACAGGCGATTGCCGCGATGGCCTATGGCACCGAAACCATTCCCAAAGTTGATGTGATTACTGGGCCGGGCAACATCTACGTCACCCTGGCTAAAAAGCTGGTCTACGGTACGGTAGGGATTGATTCTTTGGCTGGCCCTTCCGAAGTGCTGGTGATTGCAGATGCCACGGCCAATCCAGTCCATGTTGCGGCTGATCTGCTAGCCCAAGCCGAACATGATCCGATGGCAGCGGCAATTTTGCTGACCACCAGTTCAGAATTGGCAATGCAAGTTGTGACAGAGGTGAAACAGCAGCTCATTAACCATCCGCGTCGATTGTTGACTGAGAAATCGATCGCTCACTATGGCCTAGTGGTCGTGGTGGACTCCTTAGAAGCGGCGGCTGAACTCTCGAATGAATTTGCTCCCGAACACTTAGAATTGGAAGTTGAAGATCCCTGGACTGTGTTAGAACACATCCGCCATGCTGGTGCTATTTTCCTGGGTCATTCGACTCCAGAAGCAGTAGGAGACTATTTGGCAGGACCAAACCATACCTTACCAACGTCTGGATCGGCCCGATATGCTTCTGCGCTCAGTGTGGAAACCTTTATCAAAAGCTCCAGTTTGATTCAGTACTCATCTAAAGCCCTCCAAAAGGTCTCCACTGCTGTTGATGTTTTAGCAACCGCTGAAGGGCTGCCTTCCCATGCCGATTCAGTGCGGCTACGGGTGCAACCCTCTTCTGAAACAGAACGATTAGAGCCTAAACCTCAAGCTGGAGAATAGTGTAGATGGGGGTAGGAAGATCGCGATCGGGCTTATCTAGAGAGTCTTAATTTTTGCAGGAAGTCTTTTTGCTTAGCCGACAGAGAGTGATAAGGTACTTCCAAAGCGTCTGGAGGGTCGGATTGTGGTTCACAAAGTTCTGGTAGCACTAGATGGTTCTGACTTGTCGGTGCAAGTCATTGAAGCATTAGAGCAGTTTCATCTACCTGCAACAGCTAAAGTGGTGCTAGCGCATGTTTTAGCAAACGCTGGAGCTGATCTAGATGTTGCAGCCGATCGTCCTCAAGCCGACACCGAAATGGTGCCCCATCAGCAGTTCGAACGCCTACAAGCCTACCAGGCTCAATTGCCTTGCAAGAGTGAGTTAGAGATTGTCATGGGCGATCCGGCGGAAGAAATTATCCGGTTAGCCAATATCCATCAAGCTGACTTGATCGTGATGGGAAACCGAGGTTTAACCGGGATGAAGCGAATTTTGCAAGGATCAGTTAGCAGTGAAGTGGTGGAAACAGCGCCTTGCTCCGTATTTGTGGTCAAGCTCTCATCTTGAAGCCTCGAGAACCTGAAGCCTCAAGAACTTGCAGGGTAATTCCCGCCGGCGGTCATCAGATCATTCAGATGAACTCGATCGCTATTGTCGCAACCGATCGAGTTCGGTCGATCGACGATCCAACGGCGGCTCTCCCTTGGTGACTCTCCCTTGGTGACTCTCCATCAGAGTAGATCTCCATTAGGAGGAAACCTGACGAGCAAACTGCTGTCCTGCCAAATACTGTCGTAAGCGGAGCAGGCTGAGGGTTTGTCCTAGATTCAGCGGCAGCAATGACACCCCTTCCAGATTAGACTGCACCCAGCCTTCTCCCCAATGCCATTCATGTACCCCATCAATTCCCTGGCTCATAAGCAACCGTAGCCCATTTTCACTGACCCAATCAACCTGATGGCGAATCGCAATCGGGCCAATCCAACTCATGAAAATTGTGCCTGGTTGTAAGCGATCGGGTAATCCGGCAGAAAAAGTTTGGGGTGCTAGCCAGCGCCGAAAGTGATCAGCACAGAGTAGACTCTCACTGATTTGCTGTTCCGATGCTTCGATCTCAATCCGCAAGTTACTGTGTTGAAACGTCCCAAACATAAACTGAATTTGAATAGCATCAGGCTTCAGCGTAGCGTAGACTCATCTGGTTTGCCTGCCGGTTAGTTTCTCATCGCGAAAATTTTGCGGTATCTGAGTTCTAATAACCGAAATTTCTATTTTCCGCCTTTCAGCAAGGATCCCCACCATGGATTACTCCATTACCATCACTGTTACTATAACTGTCAAACTCTTTGCCGCTTATCAAGAAGCCTATCAGACTTCAGAACTGGTAATGGAATTTCCAGAGAATACTCCGGTTGCGGCTGTACTGGATCGCCTGTTACAAGAGCATCCCGAACTCGAACCATGGCGTGACCTGACTCGATTCGGCATCAACCTCCAGTTTGCGACCGCCGACACCATCCTGCAAGGGGGAGATGAAGTGGTGCTCATTCCACCCGTGAGTGGCGGTTAAGCATCAGTTACAACTAACCACTCTTCGTTCCCCATTTTGATGCGATCCTGCGTTTTCAGCCAGACGGGTTGATGAGGAGTCAGCCGCTGACCGTTCAAGTAGGTACCGTTAGAACTACCAACATCTGTGAGCTGGTATCCAACCTGACCATGACTATCCTGTCGCCGGTCAATGCAGGCATGATGGCGGGAACAAAGCGAATCATCAGCCACTAAACGATTATCGGCTTCCCGTCCGATCGTGAAAGGAGTGACGCTGAGGGGGACTCGGAGGCGGGATTGTAAATTGATCAAGATAGCCACTTTTGTATCCTCCGCCAAAGTTGTTGGAGGCAGCGGCGATCGAGTCGGTTGTCCGAGCTGGGCCGCAACCGCAGGTGAAAGCACAAAGGTGCCCCCAGCAGGTGGCAGGGTGGCATCCGGGCTCGATTCAACTTCTTTGTTGTCGCTGCCTTGCCTCTGAAGTGGCGGTTGAAATTGAGCCTGGAGCATAGCCTGATGTTCTGCCTCAGCTCTGGAGGTTAGCCCTTCCAACTGACGAATGATACCGGATTTCTGGGGAAAGTTGATATCACTGACCCGGACATCATCTAAATTAATCCCCACTGTATAGAAGCTATCCAGGTGACTAAGCAAATAGTCGCGGATCTGAACCCGTCCAGCCTGATTGAGCTGATCGAGCCGTAACTGATTCACAATCACGCCTAAATTATCTTTAATGGCACTGGTTAAGGCGGCAATCGGGTCTGAGAGGTCTAGAGCCACCCGTTTGGGATCGATCACCTGATACATCACACTCAGGGAAATATTCACCAGATATTGATCCTGGGAAACAAGATCCCCCTGGGAGATCACCTCCAAATGACGAATTTTGCTATCCACCAAAATAATTTGGCACTGCTCTAAATAGGGCAATGCAAAACTGAAATGCCGACCAGGTTCCAGTTTGCGAACAAGTTGTCCATTTTTAACCAGCAAGCCTACAAAGCCTGCATCAATGAAATTCATGCTGAGACCAGCCCAACGATCGGGGGTCAGAATTTGAATCAACGGAGAGGGTTCAGTCATGCTATTCGCAAAATTAAGGCTGTTCGCAAAATTAATTCAGGCGAAAAAGCGAGCGTATAGACCATGAATCTGCGCAATCAAGCCGATCTTACTCGCTATCATCCTAACTTCCCGGCTCAAAAACTCAAACCCGATAAAATTAGTCGGATATGTTTGACGCGGTTTTGGGGCTGTGATACTATCAGTCACACGATCAATTGATCCCCTAGAAGTCAGCCGATCCAAAGTGCCAGGTTCTGCATTCGGGGTGTCTCATTGAGGGGTATTCGTTTTCCATCAGGATTTTTTCTCCCGCTTTTCTCGCTGTTAAGAGCTATCTAGAAGGATCAAACTCATGACTCAAACCATTGCTCCCACTTGTTCCCGTACCAGCGCTGCCACCTTTACCGGCTTGAAGTGCAAAGAGTGTGGTGCGGAGTATGAAGCCAAAGCGATGCATGTCTGTGAGTTATGTTTTGGCCCTTTAGAAGTAGCCTATGACTATGAAGTGCTGCGGCAAACTGTCACACGGGAAAGTATTGCTAACGGGCCAAACTCAATTTGGCGGTATCGGCAGTTTTTGCCGGTCGAAACCGATCATCCGATCGATGTCGGGACAGGCATGACCCCCTTGCTGCAAGCCAATCGTTTGGCTCGTCGCTTAGGGCTGAAGCGGCTCTACATCAAAAATGATGCAGTCAACATGCCGACTTTGAGCTTCAAGGATCGGGTTGTTTCGGTGGCGCTAACCCGGGCGCGTGAGCTGGGCTTCACAACAGTTTCTTGCGCGAGCACCGGCAACTTAGCGAATTCGACTGCGGCGATCGCCGCTCATGCTGGGTTAGACTGCTGCGTCTTTATTCCTTCCGATTTAGAAGCAGGTAAAGTACTCGGCACCCTGATCTATTCGCCTACTGTAATGGCAGTGCATGGCAATTACGATCAGGTCAATCGCCTTTGCTCAGAAGTTGCCAATACCCATGGCTGGGGCTTTGTGAACATCAATCTGCGCCCTTATTACTCAGAAGGATCCAAAACTCTGGGTTATGAAGTGGTAGAACAGTTAGGTTGGGAATTGCCCGACCACATTGTTGCGCCTTTGGCCTCAGGCTCCCTGTTCACCAAAATCTATAAAGGCTTCCAGGAATTTGTCAAAGTGGGGCTGGTCGATGAAAAGCCCGTCCGGTTTAGTGGTGCCCAAGCGGAAGGATGTTCCCCGATCGCGCAAGCGTTCCGGGAAGGCCGCGACTTTATTACACCTGTCAAGCCCGATACAATCGCCAAGTCGATCGCAATTGGGAATCCAGCAGATGGGGTTTATGCCGTTGAGATCGCGCAAAAGACGAATGGCAACATCGAATCAGTGACCGATCAAGAAATTGTAGACGGGATCAAGCTACTGGCTGAAACGGAAGGTATCTTCACTGAAACCGCAGGCGGTACGACGATCGCCACTCTGAAGAAACTGGTAGAAGCCGGTAAAATTAATTCTGATGAAACAACTGTCGTTTACATCACGGGTAACGGGCTGAAGACACAGGAAGCCGTTCAAGGTTATGTTGGAGAACCCCTCACGATCGAGCCGAAGCTAGACAGTTTTGAGCGAGCCTTAGAGCGGGCTCAAACGCTGGATCGTCTAGAGTGGCAGCAAGTGCTGGTTTAATGTTTGGCTCTAAATTTAGCTCTAAAATGTTTGGATCTGCATGAGTCAGGTCAAGGCGGATCGATCGGTTGTTACTGATCTTTCTGCCTATCTTGATGACTAGGTTCGCTTTCTTCTCAATACAGAGTTCTGGGCAACGTTATGGCTGTTAAAGTTTTAATTCCGACTCCCCTGCAAAAGTTCACGGGCGATCAAGCCACCATTGAATGCGAGGGCGGCAACATCATTGAGGTTCTGAATGCCTTAGAGCAAAGCTTTCCTGGCATTAAGGCCCGCCTCTGTGATGAACAGGGCAATTTGCGGCGGTTTGTCAACTTCTACGTCAACAGTGAAGATATTCGGTTCCTCAACGGCGCAGAAACTGCTTTAGAGTCAGGCGATGAAGTCAGCATTGTTCCGGCTGTTGCAGGGGGGTGAACCTCGCTGTTCGCTCCAATGAGTCTACCCTATCAGGCTGATTGGAGGAACTGAAGTAGATTTTCGGTTGGAACTACGCTAGAAGCAGTAACCAGCCAGTACTATTAACATAGCGAACCCCGTCCCATTGGTCTGGAATTCGCGTTCTATTCCGATTGGCTGCACATTTCTTGCTGCACACTTCCTAAAGCTATGTCAGACGAAACTACTCCAACTCCTGAGACTCAAGCGGCTGAACAAAAATCGGTCAAGGATACCAAACCTAAAGCGCCTGCGGCCGGTGAAGGTGACAAGCCTGCAAAAGCACCCAAGAAAGAGAAAGCGCCTGCCTTAGAAGATAAGCCATTTACCGAGTTTATCTCGCAGGACTTGCTGCCTGCTCTCAATCAAACGCTGGCAAAAACTGGCATCTCCGACCTGGATCTGAGCTTTGAACAACGTCAATTACCGATCGCAGCGCTAGGAGATAGCCTGTATTGGCAGGTGAATGGGCGTTGGCAAAATGGCAAACGTCAATTTACGATTCTCTTTTCAAAGGAAGACATCCAGTCTCCCAAGTTTTTTACCTGTGCCGATCAAGGAGCCCAACCAACTTTGTTGGAGTCTTTCATGATTGATGAGCGCAAAGTCAATCTCGACTTGCTGCTACTTTACACGGTGCAGCGCTTGAATGGGCAGAAATGGCTAGTCATGAACTGAGTTTTGTGCTACCGCAGAGGAGTGTCTAGACCCTGGGTAGAAAGCAGGGCTGGATGTGAGGGCACTCCGGTTGGATAAGACGAGCAACTAGATGGAGATCATATAAACTCGTATAAACATCGTATAAACAGAGGGCGGTAAAACTGCCGCCCTAGGCTTTAGGCGTTCTGCTGCGTTTTTTGACTGAGGTTAACGATTGAGCCGGGAACCTTGAGTCGCCAAGCGTAAATTGTAACGTCCGGTTTCGCCCGCCTGATAGGAGTTGGCCAACACAGTGTATGTGCCATCGGCTGGTAGAGAGGTCGTCAGTCGAGCATTGGAGCCGCCCCCCCCATCATCATCCTGAGCCACATCCTGTCCGTCGGGGGACAGCAGAATCAGGTAAGCATCAATTTCATTGCTGGTCATTTCGATCACAATTTGCTGACCCGCTTTCCCTTCAAAAGTGTAAGCATCGAAATAGCTGTTATCTGAAGGTAAAACTCCACTTTCAGTACCCAAGATGCCTTGGATCGGGCTATTGGGTACAAGGCGTTGAGCCTGGGTTCCCCCTCCTAATAACGGCGATTGTTGGGCAGTGCGCGGCGCTGTACCATCTTGGACGGCAGCCAGAAAAGGCTCTACCCGATCGATCATAATGGCAAACCCAATCCCAATATTGCCGCTGGCCCCACGGGGAGAAAAGATGGCACTGTTGACCCCAATCATCTCACCCCGACTGTTCAGCAAAGGGCCACCCGAATTGCCGGGGTTGATGGCGGTGTCGGTTTGGATCAAGCCGCGATTCGAGTCAATGCGGCTAACAATTCCCGTTGTAAAGGTACCCTGAAATTGGCCAAAGGGGTTACCGATCGCAAATGCCCGTTGCCCCACAGCGATCGATTCTGGGTTTGCTATCTGCACCGTTGGGAGGTTGCGCTGATTCCGAATCTGGACGGCTGCTAGATCCAATCCCGCTTCCCCAAACGCGATCACATCCGCTTGCAGTTTAGTCCCATCAGATAAAATCACCTCTACGGTTTGTTCGCCGCTGACGACATGAGCATTCGTTAACACCAAACCATCGGGGCTGATGATGCTGCCACTACCCGAACCATCACTGGTTTCAATCGATACCACTGCCGGACTGGCTGTACGATAAACCCGCACATTGACATCTTCTTCCAGATCTTGGGCTTGGGCTTGAGAGGAACTGCTACTTGCAGCCAGATTTAGTAAATCAACGGGGGCAAATGCATTCAATCCATTTATGCCCAAAGCAAGACCGATCGCAGTGAGTCCTGAAGTTGCCAAACGAAAGAGGTATGTGTTCATACTGTAACCGTTGCTCGACTGGTGGGGTGTGAGGATAAATTACTTGAAGCTGAAATCGTGATCGTCTTATCAAAGGTCAAAGCTGGCAGACCGGACTTATAGAAACATTTTCTTTATTCCTGCATTACTGCTTCTTGATTACTGCCTGGATTTCCCTAAGCCTGTCAATGTGCCGTCATCATTTAATGTGCCGTCATCATTTTCTGAATTGAGTGACTCCTAGATTGAATCTAGAGTGCCCAAACTGAACCGATCGCCTGCAATTGCAGCTTATCCGGCCCAGCTTTGCCGTGAGTCGCCAATAAAAAGCAGCCCTGAGATTATGTCATGCCCATCATCTCGAGCTGCCCAATCGATTTTTAGGTTCAGTAAGTTAACGCCATTCATCATTGGGATTGCTCCCCCCATTTGGATAGTCGATCGGTTGATAATCGACATAGTCGGAAGGCTCGGAATTGTTGCCGCGACGACGCGAGGACTCAGATCGCCCTCCTCGACGAGCATTGCGGGGTGAGAAACTATCATCCCGGATCGACTCCCGCATCCCGGTTGAAGCAGACATATCCTCTCGTGGGGACGGATCATCCCAGGAGCCAGCGCGATTCCGGTAATCATCTGAGCGATCGGGCGGTAAAGGACGACTGGATCGGCGGCCGCTGTCTCCGTAGCTATCCCGATCAGCCGGATAATCTGCTCGGTAGTCTGAGCTGCGGCGGCGACCTCGTTCTTCATAACCATAGTTGTCTTCGCCTGAGCGATCGCGGCTGCCCCGGATTCGACGGGTTGTATTGCGTTGTTCTTCTAGGGGTGTTAGCTCATCCAACTCGGCACGATACACCCGACTGACCGGACGTTCATCATCGATCACCGGCGTGGAGCGCTTCGCTTGCTCAGTGGCAATCCCCCGCAGCCGAACCGCTTCATAGGCAAACCAAACGGCTGAACCGATCGACAAAAATTGCGCAAATTGCAGGATCGGATCTAAGCGCCAGCTCTGAAATACTAAAATACCACCGCAAAGCAATGCAACTGCGGCAAAGAAAATATCGTGATCTCTGGCTAAGTTTGGGCGCATCGTGCGTAGAAAATACAGGGCAACCCCTGAGAGGGCTAGCGCGATTCCCAATATGCCGCCAAGTCCGAGGCTCCAATTTAACATTGCAATTCTCCGTCGATATCTCCCTATGTTAACGAGTTCAGCCTGAGGATCTCTACTGAAAATGCCACAAAAAAGTAAATTGCAGGCATCCCTCCCCAAAGTTTCAGATCGAACCCAGTTTAATGAGTAGGCGAGCCAGGTTAAGTTCCTTATAAAAAGAGCAAAACTGCCTTGCCAAAGCATTTTTGGAGTCAAGGCAGTCTTCAAATTGCTGAGCCAGAACTGCCCGAAGAGCCTCAATAAGCTCTTCCTAGCACAACTTGCTCAATGTCAATTTGCTATTAACTTGCTATTAACTTGCTCAATTCGGCAGGTAAACTGCGAGCTTGGGCGATCCCCTCTGAGCAAGGTTGTTTTAGAATCGCTGAATTTTATCTTTTTGGCTAATGAAAACCAAACCAACCACGACGGGGATGACAACGATCGCAACCCCGGCGAGGAGGCTATAGAAAAAATTTGCTAAAGATGGAGTCATAGCAGTCTACCCTTGCAAGTGAGTAACGGGACAGGTTGAATAATGGTGAAAACCTACTGTGAATCCTATACAGAATGTGAATCCTATACAGAATCAGTGATGCAGGCAACTTTTCAAATCATACTATTTTGAGTCCCGGATTTTTTGAGTCGTGAATTGGAGTTGGCAATTTTGCTTTTTGAGCCCAATCCCAGCGAAACAGCCCAACCTCAACTCAACCTAGGGCTATTCATGTTCTAAAATGGCAGAACAATACCGTTGCAATAGCTGAAGCCGATCGCCCATCTGCCGTTTGCGTTGCTGTAGAGTTGTAGACTGACGAGCCGCTTGCAGAAACAGCAGGTCGGTATCTAAAAGCCGCAGTTGCTTAAGCATTTCAGTCTGAATTGCCTGAATGGGTTGTGGTGAGTCACCCGTTGGTTGCAAGTCACCCGTTTGGTCGGAGTCAACCGATCGCATCTGTTGCCAGCCCTGTTTCAGTTGAGCGATCCCCACTCTCAAGACCTCGATCGAAAGCGTGGGATCAGCCAGTTGTCGAACTAACTGCTCCAGTTGTTGCGCAAACAGTTGGTAAATAGAGCGATTGCTGCGATCGGAACAACCAGACGGAGAAACCATAGACTCAGGGGGTTAAATTGCGAATTCCGGTTCAGGCACAATCTGGAGCTGGGGCTAAATAGCAGCGAATACACTACCACCCTGCTATAAGTTTACTGTCCTGTCCTGCAATACCGTTGGGCAATTTTTGACATCAATTTCGCGACTGCAAGCGGTTTGGGTTAAAGTAGTGTTAAGAATTTGTATATATTTTTACGAATAAAGCCACTCAATTGAGGGCATGGTTTTGATCGACTTGCAGTCTTGGTTTGCTTCTAAATCCATTCCCTGACAAACCATCTGACAATAGAACCAATTCGTGGCAGAGATTAAAGAAGGCTTTGGGATTACCGACTATCCCCAAACCGCTAAATCTCTTAAAATCAGCAAACATCTTTCCACCCGTCCGCTGATCAGCCCATGATTGCAACTGGCTCAGTTCCCTGATCATTAGCACTCCGCCGTTTTTCTCTACAGGTTTGGCAGCGATGAATGTAGCAACTGTGACGCGAACCCTTCCCTCCGATTTGGTACTTCCTGATTGGTTGCAAGATTGTCTTCTAGAGCATCGATCGCCAATCGTGGGTGAAAATGTCGATGCATCACTCTCAGACGCAGCTTTGGTGTGCGAAGCCTTCAACTTTGCCTACCAACTTCACGAAGGGCAGCGCCGTGCTTCTGGCGAACCTTACATTGCCCATCCAGTCGCAGTCGCTGGGCTATTGCGAGATTTGGGAGGCAGTGCCGCCATGATTGCTGCGGGCTTTTTGCATGATGTAATTGAAGACACAGAGGTGACGGGCGAGGAGATTGAAGAACGATTTGGCTCCGAGGTGCGGCGGTTGGTGGAGGGAGTCACCAAACTCTCGAAGTTTAATTTTTCTAGCAAAACCGAACGGTTAGCAGAAAATTTTCGCCGCATGTTTTTGGCCATGGCACAAGACATCCGTGTGATTGTAGTCAAGCTGGCCGATCGCCTCCACAATATGCGCACCCTCGAGCATCTCGCCGATGAGAAACGCTGTCGCATCGCCCTAGAAACCCGGGAAATTTTTGCGCCCCTGGCTAACCGCTTGGGAATTGGACGGTTTAAATGGGAGTTAGAGGATATCTCATTTAAGTATCTGGAACCCGATGCTTACCAGCACATCCGGCAGTTGATTGCCGATAAACGCAGCGATCGAGAGAATCGCTTGGAGCAGGTGGCGATCACGCTGCGCGAACGGCTTGATCAACTCGGCATCCACTGTTACGACATCAGCGGCCGTCCCAAGCATCTTTATGGCATCTATCAGAAGATGCAGCGGCAACAGAAAAGCTTTGAAGAAATTTATGATATTGCCGCCTTACGCATTATTGTCGAAACCAACGATGAGTGTTATCGGGCTCTCGCCGTTGTCCACGATGCTTTTCGTCCTATTCCTGGCCGATTTAAAGACTATATTGGGCTTCCTAAACCCAACCGTTATCAATCTCTGCATACCGTTGTAATTGGCAATACCGGCCGACCGCTAGAAATTCAGATCCGTACCATGGAAATGCATCATGTGGCAGAGTATGGGATCGCCGCTCATTGGAAATATAAAGAAGCCGGTCATAGCAGCTCAAAGCTCACCGCAGACGATGAAAAATTCACCTGGTTGCGGCAATTGCTCGATTGGCAAAGTGACCTCAAAGATGCCCAGGAATACCTGGAGAGTGTGAAGGGCAATCTGTTTGATGACGATGTTTACGTGTTTACTCCCAATGGGGATGTGATCGCACTGGCTCAGGGTTCAACCTCGATCGATTTTGCTTACCGAATTCATACAGAAGTGGGCAACCACTGTGCGGGTGCAAAGGTGAACGATCGGATGGTGACGCTAGATACGCCCCTGAAGAACGGTGACATTGTGGAGATTATTACCCAGAAAAATTCCCATCCCAGCCTGGATTGGTTAAATTTTGCAGTCACCCCCAGTGCTAAAAACCGAATTCGACAATGGTATAAGCGATCCCATCGCGATGCTAATATCCTGCGCGGACGGGAAATGTTAGAAAAGGAATTGGGTAAGCGCGGATTTGAAGCCCTGATGAAATCCGAACCGATGCAGGTCACTGCCGAACGCTGCAATTATCAGACCCCTGAAGATCTGCTGGCGGCGATCGGCTATGGAGAAGTCACCCTCAACTTGGCGCTCAACCGATTGCGAGAGGCGATTAAAGCCCGTCAGCCCATCATTCCAGTTGCCAAAGAAGAACCCACTAAAACCCTATTACACCCAGTCAGTTCACCGTCCCCGGCGGTTCGATCGAGCAAAGCTTCTCCGATTGTGGGGGTAGAAGGTCTGCTCTACAGTTTAGCCAGATGCTGCAACCCTGTCCCCGGTGAGGCTATTATTGGGGTCGTTACGCTGGGAAGTAGTCGTGGCATTTCCATCCATCGGCAAGGCTGTCACAACGTAGAACCGATTCCGGGTGAACGCCTGATTCCCGTCAGTTGGAACACTGCCGAAACCCCAGCTCGCCCTCAAACTTATCCAGTCAATATTTTGATTGAGGTGATCGATCGAGTTGGAGTTCTGAAAGATATTTTGTCGCGTCTGAGTGATTACAACATCAACGTGCGCAGTGCCCAAGTCAAAACCTATCCTGGACAGACCGCTGTGATTGAATTGGTGATTGATATTATCGATCACCAACAACTGGAGCGCACGTTCACTCAAATTCGGAAGATGAGCGATGTGCTGAATCTGCGCCGCGTCAGCCAGTCCGAAGATTAGTCTCAACTACGGTTCGGCTGCCCCATGGTTTGGCTGCCCCACGGTTTGGCTGCCCCACGGTTCGGCTGCCCTACTGCTTCTGGCTGCCCCACGGTTCGGCTGCCCTACTGCTTGGCTGCCCGCTTGGGTTTGCGATCTTTGCGTCGATTTGAGGCGGGTGACTGACTTCTATTACCTCCCAAACCAAGCCAAGCAATCATTAAATAGCCACCAGAGAATAGCAAGCTAGATAAGGTCACGCGAAATCGATCGCGCCGCAGTTCAGATTGTACCTTCGCTAAGGCTTCTTGCTGCTGAGTTTCAATTTGCTTCAAACCTTCCGTACGGGCTTTCTCTACTTCTCGATCGAGCGCTTTGGGATCGGATTTCACCTGATCCAGCGTCGCTTTAATTTGGCGCAACTGATTTTGTTGTTCATCCGACAAATCAAGATTGTTCAACTGATTTTGCAGTTCAGAAAACTGATCTTCATTGGATACGATCGCACTCACCCGTGCTTTCTGCTGCTCTAGTAAGGCACCCAATCGATCGCGGTATAGGTCTGCCTGATCGTTAATTTGGCGTGTTTGGGCTGCACTGAATAAACGGCTACTGTTGAAGTAAAGGGGTGCTAAGACGAGAAAAGCGATCCCCAGCAACGCCGAAACGACAAAAGCCAGCAATGGGATCCAGTCTTTCTTCGCCCGCTGAGAAGCCTCAGGCTCAAACCAAACGCCCAGAAACAGAAGTGCAACTCCTAACAAGGGAACTGCCCCACGGGCAACCCAGTCACTGATCAGACTTGCCAACCATTCACTATTGAGGAAATCAGGGGGGATCGTCAGCATCAAGTAGTCTACCAGGGTTCCCAAAATCAGAATCACACCTGCGGTTTTCAGGATCAATGACTGATAGGGATGAGAAAAGAAGCTGCCAATTTTCATGGTGGATAGAGATGTCCTGCAAAGGAGTTCACCCAACTGAGGCAGGTGCAGGACAAAAGCAATCAAACCTCAGCGCTATTCTTCCGTAGAGTGCCCAGCCAGCTAAACCACTCAACAAGATAACAAGATCTTGAACGGATATCGCAATTCTTTTCCATCCTATCGAGATTCAGTTAAGCACCATTTGCTAGCGCCACCCTGCCAGTAACACTGAGGCAGTCTTTTTTATACCAATTCATAACACTTCAACTTGCTAGCAGGTCACGGCAGTTCCTACCCTATTACCCTGACCCAATGCCTATCTACACCGATCCATCCTTGTGGTTAGTCTGTTTCTTTCTACGGGAATGCTGGTAGCAGTTAAACTTCGTTCTATGCTCCTCCCTAAAGTCGGTTTCGGTAGGCTTTGTCTTCCCTTAAGATTGGCTAAGATCCTTGTCTGTAGCCACTTTCACTTGAAGCTTCATCAAAGCTTGATGCAGTTCAAAGATTAGAAAAACTCTCCGCAGTTTTACTGACGTGACCGCAGTTTGCCGCCTATATTGGCTGTAGTGAAGAGAACTGGAACGTCACCCAGATGCTTGAGTCACTGAGTCTGAAGCGCAATTCTCTGTCAAAGGAGTCCTGAACCGTGTTTACTGCTTTCTACCTGTCATCTTTCTCCCACACCCAATTTATGCCTGCTCGTTCAGAGAGTTTTGCGCCTCCTCGACAGGTTCACCCTTCAATTAATAGCAAACTGAAGCGACTGCTCGATATTGCTGGATCCCTGGTTGGACTGACCATTTTGGGAGTTCTTCTGCTCCCAGTTGCGATCGCCATTCAAATTGACAACCCCGGCCCCATTTTCTACAGCCAGATTCGTTGCGGACTATATGGGCGGACGTTTCGGATTTGGAAATTTCGCTCAATGGTGGTTGGGGCCGATCGACTGAAACATTTGGTCAGCAATCAAGCCAAGGGCAATATTTTCAAAAACCGGAATGATCCCAGAATTACCCGTGTTGGTCGCATCTTGCGTAAGACCAGCCTGGATGAATTTCCCCAGTTTTGGAATGTCCTGAAGGGTGAGATGAGCCTGGTTGGAACTCGCCCCCCCACAGTAGATGAAGTAACCCAGTACGAACGGCATCACTTCCAAAGATTGCTCGTGAAACCGGGGATCACAGGAGAATGGCAAGCAAATGGTCGATCGAGCGTGGAAGATTTTGAAGAGATCGTCAAAATGGATCTCACTTACCAGGAAAAATGGTCTGTCCTGTATGATATCCAGCTCATCCTGAAAACCATTACTGCCGTTTTTCACAAACAGGGAGCTTACTGAAAATAGCGCAATTTTAAAACCTCAAACTGTAGGTTAACGGATCGGGTTGTTTTAGCTTGATCGATCGCTAGTCACAACTTCAATCTATTCAGCCACCCACTTCACCCTGCTGAATTTAACCCAAGTTTGATCCTGTGTGTGGTAGCCCCCTTGATTTGCCTCAAGGGGACTTTTCTTATGGATCAGGAGTTTATCCTGACAGGCACTACCACCACCGCAGTTCTAGTAAGCCTCGTTGCGGTTGGCTCAGTTCTGCTTCGTCTAGCCAATCCATCGCTTTGTAGGTGCCAAAGACGTGATCCCACCAATCTACCGCCAACCCAAAGTTATGATGCCACATGCCATACTTATGGTGAACGTAATGCACCGGCATTTTCATCCAAAAACACTTCGTAGGGTTTTCATGCTGGAGTTGGTGAGCATAAGCAGAAAAAGCAGCAAAGCTGAGTGCCCCTAAAAACCAGGCGAGTCCAGCCTGCCAGGAGACAAAAAACATCAAGCCCATGGCAATCACCGTGCCCTTGACATAGTCTAAAAACTCCCACAACACTCCTTGTGCATCATTGCGACGGTGATGATCGAGGTGGCGTTCACCAATTTTGGTTTTACGAGGTGAGTGCATGAGGCGATGTACCCAATATTCTGCCAAGCTCGCCAAAACAAAGGCGGTGATAAAACACAGACTTACGATTAAAGCCATCCAAAGCATCCAATTCTCCTGCTCACACTGGTGAGTCAATCAATGAGTCAATGAGTCAATCAATATGACGAGATAATCTTATGACGAGATAATCTCATGACGAGTCAACAGACTTCCTAAATTCTATCGAAGTGCCTTCCGAAACCTCATGCAGACTGTTTAATCGGCGTGGATCAAGCCAGAGATTCTACCAGGGTGACTCAGTCGATTGATGAATCGATCGCTGAAACTTGCGAGTTTTTGATAAAGCCATTCACTAAACGTGATAGTATCCCTTTTGCCCCTTCAGAGCCGTCAGATTGCGCCCATCGCCAACGCACCCAACCGCTAAGCTGCGCCCAACCGCTAAGCTGTGCTCAACCGTCACGCGCTCCATCGGCTTCGTTCTTCGCTCAGAGCAACCATGCAACTACAACCCACCCTACGTCGAACCAAGATTGTGGCAACCATCGGTCCCGCCACGAGCAGTCCAGAAGTACTGCGTGAACTCATTGAGGCAGGGGCAACCACATTACGGCTCAATTTTTCTCACGGTACCCATGACGATCACCAGCGCAACATTCGGCTGATTCGGCAGATTTCGTTTGAGCTAAACCAGCCGGTCGGAATTCTCCAAGATTTACAGGGGCCCAAGATCCGCTTAGGGCGGTTTGAGCATGGGGCAATCACTCTCCAGAAGGGCGATCCCTTCATCTTGACTAGCCAACTCATCCCTGGCACCCAGGAGATCAGTGCAGTCACCTACGAACCCCTCGCGGACGAAGTTCCCGCAGGTGCCACAATCCTGCTGGACGATGGACGGGTAGAAATGGTGGTTGAACAAGTGGATCGTCAAGCCCGCGAACTCCACTGTCGAGTCGTGGTGGGGGGGGTGCTTTCCAATAACAAAGGGGTGAACTTCCCTGGAGTTTATCTATCTATTCGGGCCTTGACGGATAAAGACAAAGAAGACTTGATGTTTGGCTTAGATCAGGGAGTCGATTGGGTTGCACTCAGCTTTGTGCGCAATCCCCAGGATGTATTGGAAATTAAAGAACTGATTTCCAGTGCAGGCAAGAATGTCCCTGTGATCGCCAAAATTGAGAAGCATGAGGCGATCGAGCAAATGGAAGCCGTCTTATCGCTGTGTGATGGCGTGATGGTGGCCCGGGGCGATTTGGGGGTAGAATTGCCTGCCGAAGATGTACCCATTTTGCAGAAACGCCTAATTGCTACGGCCAATCGGTTGGGGATTCCGGTAATTACGGCCACTCAGATGTTGGATAGCATGGTCAGCAATCCCCGTCCGACCCGGGCTGAAATTTCCGATGTGGCCAATGCCATTTTGGATGGCACCGATGCCGTTATGTTATCCAACGAAACCGCAGTGGGTAAGTTTCCGGTGCAGGCCGTTGAAACCATGGCCCGGATCGCCGAACGGATCGAACGGGAACAGGCTCCCAATCGCACCTTTGAAAATGTACCTGGTCGATCGATCCCAAATGCGATCAGCCAAGCGGTTGGTCGGATTGCTGAACAACTTCAGGCAGCAGCCATCATGCCCCTGACCAAAACGGGGGCGACCGCTCGCAATGTCTCCAAGTTTCGCCCGAATAAGCCCATTTTGGCCGTCACGCCTCATGTTGATGTGGCTCGTCAGCTTCAGCTCGTCTGGGGAGTTCGACCTTTGCTAGTTTTAGATCTCCATTCCACCGGCCAAACGTTTTTGGCTGCGCTGAATGTGGCCCAAGAGAAAGGCTTGCTCCGGCAAGGCGACCTAGTGGTGATGACAGCAGGTACTCTGCAAGGGGTTTCAGGCTCCACCGATCTGATTAAGGTGGAACTGGTGACGGCTGTGTTAGGTAAGGGCACCGGGATTGGTCAGGGATCGGTCAGTGGTCGAGCCAGGGTGGCCCATACGGTTAGCGATCTGAATAGCTTTCATGCCGGCGAAATTTTGGTGGTATCGAAAACTAGCGCCGAGTATGTCGATGCTATTCGTAAAGCCGCTGGTATTGTCACGGAAGAAGATAGTCTGACCAGTCACGCGGCCGTGATCGGGTTACGGCTAGGTGTTCCAGTCATTGTGGGCGTTGAGGATGCCACCCATGTGATTCGTGATGGCACCATTCTCACCCTGGATATGCAACGTGGTCTGGTTTATTCCGGTATGAATTCAGTTCAAACCGATTCTGCCCTTTCTTGAAATTAATCTTTTCTTGAAATTAATCTTTTCTTGAAATTAATCTTTTCTTGAAATCAGTGGTGCGGCATCTCCAACCTGACCCGATCGATCGCCGCCAGCACTCGATCCAGGCTGGCATTGGGTTCAATAAACGAAAACAAATGCTTGAAGATTAATCGTCCAGTCGCATCCAGCAGAAACTGAGCCGGTAAAGGTGCTCCTAACGCTTGTCCCACCTGATAGTCCCGAAAACTGGCTCGACTGGGATCGCTCAAGAGTGGCATTTTAAGCCCCAGATCCTGAAGCACAATTTCACTCTGGGGTAGCTCCGTGCTGGTAATCATCAGCACTTCAATTCCTCGATCTTGCAGTTGCTCATAGGTTGCATTCAATTCCAGAATATGAGGGTAGCACAGCGGGCAATATTGCTTGGCGCTGAAAATGCGAGTGAATGCGAGCAAGAGCCAATCAGACTGACCGAGATAGTCCGTTAATCGGATGCGTTGCCGAGTGGCCACATGGTGGAGTTCGAAATTGAGCGGGTCGATCAGGGGCACGACCGTACCGATCGGCAATGGGTTCGTCGCCGGAATGGGCAACCAGTTTTGTATCGATCGTCGGCTAAACAAACCATCCAATACGAGGGAGGAGACCATGAAAATTACCCATTACCTTCATACTGCAATTCTAGTCGCCGATTTAGCCCGATCGGAACAGTTTTATAGCCAGGTGCTGGGGTTAACCAAAATCGATCGCAGTCTCAAATATCCAGGAGTCTGGTATGAACTCGGTTCTACCCAGATCCATCTGATTGTGGATACTGAGCTGAAGTGGAATCTCCAAAATGCTGAAAAGTGGGGTCGCAATCCCCATCTGGCGCTGGCAGTAGAGGATCTGGAAGCGGCAAAAGCAGTGTTGATCGAGCAGGGCTATGAAGTGCAGTTGAGTGCTTCCGGTAGACCTGCCCTGTTTACGCAAGATCCAGACGGTAATGTCATTGAACTGACGCAAGTTGTAGAGCCGGAAGTTTAAAACTCGCCCTGCTGGAAAGGTGAGCACCCAGACTCGGGACTGAATTGCATTGCTGCTGCATTCTCATCAATATTCTCATCAATGATTGAACCAACCTTGGATCGGGTTGCATTCAATTGAATCTGACCCTGGCTCTACGCAACTAAGGTGAAATCGGTAGCTGTTAATGTCGGTAGATTCGTGAGGGTGGCAAAATGGCTACCGGCACCCAAACCAGGCGTAGCGCGATCGGCATTGTAGAATAGCTTGCCGTTTCTAGCGTTGTAAACCAAGACTGCCCGCGATCGATCGGCGAATCGATCTTGCTGCACCACCGCAAAATCAGCCGGAACCAGTTGATTGCCAGTGGTTTGTAACCGGGTGAAGGTGGTCAAACTGAGCACCCATTTGTCTTGCCCAGCACTGAAGTCACGGATCTGATCTAGCCCAATTTCCGCTGCAGCAAATGGGGATCGGGTGTTGTAGATGAACCGATCTTGTCCAACTCCTCCCGTTAGATCATCATTGCCGACACTGCCGATCAGCACATCGTTGCCACTGCCACCGACCAGGACATCATCCTCACTCCCACCATCTAAGCGATCGTCTCCCGACTGCCCCAGCAGAACATCCTGCCCCGCTTCCCCATAGAGCGTATCTTGGCCAATTCCACCTTCCAGGCGATCGGCTTCGGTACCTCCATAGAGCTGATCATCACCAGATTGACCTAGCAGCAGATCGCTCCCGGCTTCACCGTAGAGGAGATCATTGCCCTGATCCCCCGATGCCTGATCATCTCCTTCACCGGCATGAAGCGCGTCGTCGCCCGCTCCGCCAAACAATTGATCATGGCCCGCTTCGCCATACAGGAAATCATGGTCATTGCCCCCATTTAGCAGATCGTTGCCCTCACCGGCATAGAGACTATCATCCCCATCGCCCCCGTCAAGCTGATCATCCCCGGCCTCACCATAGAGGAGATCCTGATCGAGGTCGCCATTGAGCCGATCGTTCCCCTCTCCCCCGAACAGAACATCTTCACCACTGCCACCGAATAGGGTGTCATGATCCGCCTCGCCGTATAGGATATCTGCCTCAGCATCACCATTCAGGAGGTCATCGCCGGTGCCCCCATACAGTGCATCTAGCCCCGCTCCACCAAAGAGTTGATCAGTCCCGGCCTCACCATGCAACTCATCATCACCCCACTCACCCAACAGGACATCCTCACCTTCACCACCAAACAACTTGTCCGCATCCTCCCCACCCCAAAGCTGATCGTTGCCCGCTTCACCATGGAGTTCATCCATGCCAGCCTCTCCATAGAGTTGATCATGCGCTTCGCCACCAAATAGCCAGTCGTTGCCCGATCCACCATAAAGCACATCATCACCTCGATCGCCATAAAACGCCTCATCAGTAATGCCACCGATCAGCGTATCGTTTTGAACAGTGCCAAAAATCATGTTGAGCGCTCCAGAACACACGTTTCAATCCTAGCCTCGCGCTCTTGACAGCCAGGTGAAGCAATTGACCGGGTTAAACCTGCAAAAATGAAATAAGTATGAAGTCGTATCAGAAATACTCAGCATCCAGAAGCTCAACATCCAGAAGCTCAACATCCAGAAGCTCAACATCCAGAAACATTAGGATTACCGCTTTAGCGATCAGCCCTTAGCGATCAGCCCTTAGCGATCAGTCCTTAGCGATCAGTCCTTAGCGATCAACCAAGTCAGCAACATCAGCGATCAATCAAGTCAGCAACATCAATGATGCGCCATGGATTTGAGGTAGCCTCAAGAAACATCCGGCGACAGCACTAGACAATCTTGTCGCTAGCCAGCTCATGAGCCTTGCCAATCAGATGAGATCAGACGGGGATCGGCGTAAAGTTACATCTGGTCTGCCATCCCTAAAGGGAGCAAAGCATTACTTTTATCCGTACAAATCAGGAAAAATCCGGGTTTTCTCACTAGCAAATCCATCTCAGGACAGACGATTACTGATCGGGAAATTACGTAAGTTGGATTCTAAGCTGTTCACAAAATACCTCCGATTTGTAGGATTTAAGTGAAACTACGATTACAGACTGTGCGGCCTGACGCTAGATTTTGACTAGCTTTACGTAATCACGACGTATAGAACACTTGCTATTCTGTCACCCAACTAACGATGAAAAAGCTCTTCTCTCTTTCCATAGTCCTTGCTGGTGCAGGTATTTCGCTAGCGCCATTTGCTGCTTTTGCCCCTGCCGCTCAAGCAATTTACTATGAGCGTACCCCTGGCAGCTATGCTTGCCGGAACAGCCTCGATCCTCAGTGCGAGAACCCCACTCGCGATTTTGAATCGGAAAAGTGGATCTGCAAAAACAATCCTGGGCCGGACTGCGCAGAGCCACCTCGAGTTGATCAAGAATTGGCTCGTGGTGCTTGGGTTTGCCGGAATAACCAGAACGTGGTTTCTTGTCAGAATCCGATCCGTTATAGCGTTCCTGATTCTGAACTGGAGACTTGGCCAACCTACTTCCCAGCGGCTGAATAAGCTGCTCAGGTTAGTTACCTCTAGTCCTCTGGGACCGAGTTTGAGTAGATCAAATAGACTAATCTATTGGATCGATGACCGATTGGTTCGATGAAGAGCATTCAAGCTCTAGGAGTGAATTTTTAATGTGGTGTGGGAGTGTGTTGTGACGCTCCCTTTTTTCATGGTTTCAGGGCATTTTCACAACCCTGTGCGTAACCAGCATAAAGCGATTGCCAGTTCTACCAACACGAAAGATCACCCAAGATCACTGCTGAACCGGCTGATGCGTCCCGTAATTCTGGAGAATAGGCTGTGTTATTTTCTAGCCATTGACCATGAATCCAAACCTGGACGATCGCTAGGGGGACAATCTGAGCGGATTTTTCGTTAGCTCCCCTCTGTCGTTTCTGTCCAAACTCGGCTAGAGTAGCAACGGTTTCAAACTCTAAACTAAAGTTGAATTTTCCCTACAAGGGTAATCCCGTGAAAGTGTGTATCAGATTATGATTAAGTATAAAATCTCAGCTACCAGCGGTAGGAATACGGGTAGCTGAATAGTGCAGTAGATTCCTGGATCCTTTTAATCGTCAGTCGCGTCATCTACCTCAGAAAAGGCAAGTTCAGAAAAGGCAAGTTCAGAAAAGGCAAGTTCAGAAAAGAACCATTGACTCCGAAAAGTCTGACCCCGAAAAGTCTGACCCCGAAAAGTCTGACTCTGAAAAGTCTGACCCTGAAAAGTCAACGTTAACAAAAGTAAGTTCAACAGAATCGATAACCTTAACCCAAGTCCAACCATACAGCCCAACCATACAGCCCAACTATACAGCCCAACCAATCGATCAACTGACCGTTCAACCAAAGTGACAGCCAACCAAAGTGAAAGTGACGGCCAACTAAAGTGACAGCTAACTAAAGTGACAGCTAACTAAAGTGACAGCTAACTAAAGTGACAGCTAACTAAAGTGACAGCTAACTAAAGTGACAGCTAACTTAAAGTGACAGCCAACTAAGTTCGGCACTAATTCAGCACTAAAGCCTAGTGTTTTGCGTATCTACCTATCTGCTCTGTGTATCTACAGCTTGTGCATCTCCAGTACAACCGATCGATCGTTCCTGCCACCGCCCAGTTGCCCCAGCGTAATGCGGTACCCTTTGCCCGTTTCACCATCAGGTTCAGATTGTGACTGGACTTTATGAATACCTCACTTGAAACATGAGTCGCTCGATGCCCCGCAATCCCCCAGAAACACCCTTGGGCGGACGATACAAAATTATTAGCCAGCTTGGAGTCGGTGGCTTTGGTCGAACTTTCCTGGCGGAAGATCTCCATCTGCCGGGGAATCCTTGTTGTGTCATCAAACATTTGAAGCCACAAAGCAAAAATGAAGAGACACTGCAAATGGCCAGACGTTGCTTCAACATTGAGGCACAAGTACTTTATCACTTGGGCAGCCATGATCAAATTCCACGGCTGTTAGCTCACTTCGAGGAAGCTCAAGAATTTTATCTGGCCCAGGAGTTTGTTGAAGGCGAACCGTTGACCCGCGAGTTGGCAGAAGGACAACCCTGGATCCAGGAACGGGTGCTTACCGTGTTGCGAGATGTGTTGCAGGTTTTGATGTTTGTGCATCAGCAACAGGTGATCCATCGCGATCTCAAGCCTTCCAATTTGATTCGTCGTCGTCACGATCGCCGGATTGTGCTGATCGACTTTGGGGCGGTTAAACAGGTTGGTAACCCAGAATTTGACCCTGCTACAGGTCTCACCAACTTAACGATTTCGATCGGCACCCAGGGCTACATGCCAAATGAGCAACTGGCGGGCAAGCCTAAATTTTGTAGTGATATTTACGCTGTGGGGGTTCTGGCGATCCAAATGCTCAGTGGTGTCCATCCGCGCCATTTCGGAGAAGACAGTCGGGGAGAAATTGATTGGCACAAGTATACCCCTGAGATCCGACCGGAACTGCGAACTATTCTCGATCGAATGGTACGGTACGACTTTCGAGAACGCTATGTCGATGCCGCTGAAGTGCTGCAAGCCCTGTCTACCTTACCAGCAGACTTGCTAGAAGCACAGCTCGAAATGGAGATGCTCGATCTTTCCGATGCCGGTAGTCCTAGTGGGATCACAGCCGGATCAGGAATCAAAAACGCCCCCCATTCTGGCGTAGGCAGCAGCAAGTCCTGGGGAACGCCCAAACTAGAATATAGCCACGGGAAAGAGTTAGCTAAAGCCCAAGAAGAACCGATTTCGACGGCAATTTGGTTGCCTGCTGAGCCGTCTAACCTGCCCAGCTCTGGCACAGGCTTCACCCAGGCGATCGGTCGGCCTCACTTTTCGGGCACCCATAGCGTCCCGACCACAACCAGTCACTTAGCCCGTCGTTTAACCCACCCCTGGATGTTGGTGGGGCTATTAGCAACCGGGTTGTTGGCAACTCTGGGGCATTTTACATTTCCCCAGTGGAGCCACCAGTTATTGGGGCAAAATTCGGCCGCTACGAATGCGACTGGCAACCCCAATCTGTCCCCAACCAAAGACCCGCTGCAACAAAGTACAGATCTGCTGGCAGAAGCCAAGCGCCTGCAACAAGCGCAACAGTATGAACAAGCGCTGTCGGTTTATGACCAGGCAATCGCTGTCAAGTCTGACTTTGCGGAAGCCTATGCGGGCCGGTGTGAAACGCTCAATCAGCTCAAACGCCCGGAAGAAGCCATTGTGGCCTGTAATGATGCGCTGGCCTACGAGCCCGATTATCCAGAAGCATTGTGGAGCCAGGGCAATGCCAGACTTTTGCAGAATCGTCCCTATGATGCCTTGAAACTCTATGAAAATGTCACCGAGAAAAAACCGAGCTTTGCCTCCGGTTGGGTCAAGCTGGGGGTCGCTCTACAAAAATTAGGACGATCGGCAGAGGCATTGACCGCCCTTGATCAGGGCATTAAGTTAGAGCGTAATTCCGCAGAAGCCTGGTTGACTAAGAGTGAAGCCCTGTTCAATCTACAACGATACGATGAAGCATTGACCGCCGCCAACAAAACTCTGCAACTTCAGCCGAATGACCTGAAAGCGCTCGATTTACGGCAAAAAGCCAAAATGAAAACCAATTAAAAAATGAAATGTGGCAAAAGCGCCACCTGAATGGCAAACAGTTTCTCAAAGAAGATTAATCTAGAGGATTAATCTATAAGCAACCGATCTGGGATAGGCAGTCGATGGGGTTGATGGCACATGGGTTGATGTCCCAATGGATGATTGGATCCTGGGTGAGCAATGGGATTGCAGGTTTACCTGGTCGTGAATTCTCAATCAGTACAATGATCGGCACAATGATCGGCACAATGATCGGCACACCGATCGGCACAATGATCGGCACAATGATCGGCACACCGATCGGCACAATAATCGGGGCATGGGCTTCCCCATGGGTGCTCACTTCCAGCCTAGTTGATCCCAGAGCGATCGGCGACTGGCGACCCAGGTTAACCCTGTTGCAAGAAATTTTGGCCGTGATCTGGGCCGTTAATATTTTGAACTGGGCTATTTTAGGCCGAGCCATGGACTGGTTGGCGATCCGCCCTCGCACCCAGGTTGGTCTGCTGGGGATCGTGTTTGCGCCCTTACTCCACGGCGATCCCACCCATCTCTTCGGCAATTCCCTTGGATTTGTAGTGTTTGGCTGGATGGTACTCCTTTATGGCGAACCAGTTTTCTGGCTAGTTTCTGGGATCGTTACTCTCTCCAGTGGCTTAGGAGTTTGGTTGTTTGGGCGAGGACGGGTCTATGCTCTCACCGAACGGCAGCTCTATCCGATCGAACTCGTGCATTTGGGCGGCAGTGGTGTAATTTTTGGCTATTTGGGCTTTTTATTGTTTATTAGCTTTTTCGATCGCAATCCGTTGTCTTTGATTCTATCCCTGACCGTGGGAGGATTCTACTGGAATTTGCTACCCGGTATTCTGCCCAAGCAGCTCGGTATTTCCTGGGAAGCGCACCTGTTCGGCTTCGTAGGAGGTATTTTGGCAGCTCGACTGTTGCCATCGATCGCCCTCAATGCTTGAAGTCGGGATGAATCCGATAGACTGGAAAAAGCGACTAGGAGAAAAGCTGAATGACTGAATCAATGGCAGCCCGCGAACTGATGCAAGCGGCTTATGAAAATCGCTATACCTGGGACAAAAATTTTCCCGGCTATGTGGCAGAGGTGCAGTTGAAGCTAGGCGATCAGGTCTATACCGGCAAAGCAAAAGTCAACCCTGATCTCAGTGCAGAAGTGACTGACATTGCCGACGAACCAGCCAAGCAAGCGCTCATCGGTCAACTGCGAGAAGTGGCAATCCACCGCATTCGGCGCAGCTTCGAAGAAACCCACGGCAAAAACACATTTACCTCCGGCGAAACAGATGAAACCGGCGCAGTGGAATTGTTTGTGGGGGGTAAATCAGAAGGCGATCGTTACAAGGTGCGGAACAATGAGGTTTGCCTTGTTCATCGTCATATCCACGGCATTGTTGTGACGATCGACACCTACAGTAGCCACCAAACTGGCGAAGGTTATCTCTCTCATCAATATCATTCAGTTTATCGCGATCCCAAGACTGGCGATCTGAAAGGGGAACAAGACTATACCGACACCTACGAGAAGGTGGGCGACTACCAGATTCTATCCAGCCGGGTGATTCGCTCGATCGAAAATGGTGAAACGGTGACTTCTGAGTTCAGCTTTTCCAACATCAAACTTCTGCAGCCAGCCCTAGTTGGGTAAAAACCATTGGGTGGAGTTGGAGTTGGAGAGACAGGATCAACACGAGATCAACAATGCATGACAAACGATGGGTGAGATATGGGTCGCTTTGACCGTCGTTCAATCGAGTTTTTTTGATGCTGTTGCTGCTATAGACGAATCCTTGTGATGCGATCAGGCATCCACCCATCTCTTAGAATAAAATTATGCGATCTTCCGCAAGGTGAATTATGGAAACCATGGAATTGACATCGGACAACGTTGAAAAAGTATTAGATGATCTTCGCCCCTACCTGATGTCGGATGGTGGCAACGTGGAGCTGGTGGAAATTGATGGCCCGATCGTCAAACTCCGCTTGCAAGGAGCTTGCGGATCCTGCCCCAGTTCTACCATGACACTCAAGATGGGGATCGAGCGTAGACTGCGGGAATTTATTCCAGAAATTGTTGAAGTGGAACAGGTCATCTAAACCACGGTTCAGGCAAGGTATGGATGTAGAGGGGAGGCGATCGAGTCTTCCCTCTTTGCGTTTAGAGGAGCAACGATCAACCATGAACGCTCGGTTGCAATGCTGTTACTATCCCTAAGTTCACATTAACATTCTCTCCCGCTACTTTTACGTTCTATACATACCGCGTGGTTTGTACATACCTTCGTAGTTTGCGTTTGTCCTTCTGCGTTCTATATTCCTGTCCTGTTCCCTCCTATGTCCTATCCGCTCTATGTCGCTTTTATCTGGCATCATCATCAGCCACTCTATAAAAATCGGGAGGGTAAATACCATTTACCTTGGGTGAGGCTTCATGCGACGAAGGATTACCTGGATTTGGTGTTGTTGCTGGAACAATATCCCAAGCTGCATCAGACTGTAAACTTGGTGCCGTCTTTAATTTTGCAACTGGAAGATTACGCGGCTGGGAAGGCCTTTGATCCCTATCTGGCAGTCGCCTTGCAATCGGTGGAGAGCTTGACAGTAGAGCAAAAGCAATTCGTAATCGATCGATTTTTTGATGCGCACCATCGTACTTTGATCGATCCGCATCCTCGCTATTCGGAATTATTTGAGCAGAAGCAGGAACATGGGCGTGAATGGTGTTTTGACCATTGGCAGGTACAAGATTATAGCGACCTGATGATGTGGCATAACCTGGCCTGGATTGATCCTCTCTTTTGGGATGATCGAGAAATTGCAGCTTGGTTGGAGCAGGGAACGGGCTTTCGGTTAAGCGATCGACAACGCCTCTATGCTAAACAGCAAGAAATTATTCGCCGCATTATTCCCCAACATCGCCAAATGCAGGATCGGGGCCAACTCGAAATTACCACTACACCCTATACTCATCCCATCTTGCCACTGCTGGCGGATACTCAAGCCGGACAGGTAGCAGTCCCTGATTTGCAATTACCAGACTTGCGGTTTGAATGGAGCGAGGATATTCCCCGTCATCTCAGTCGGGCTAAACAAATGTATCGGGAGCGCTTTGGCCGTGATCCACGCGGTTTGTGGCCCTCTGAACAGGCAGTGAGTCCGGCCATTTTGCCCGAAATTGCGGCCCAAGGCTTTACCTGGATTTGCACGGATGAAGCGATTCTAGGGTGGACGATTAACCATTTCTTTCATCGGGATGGATCGGGCACCGTCCAGCAACCGGAATTGCTCTATCGCCCCTATCGGCTAGAAACCAATTATGGCAATTTAGCCGTAGTGTTTCGGGATCATCGCTTGTCCGATCTGATTGGCTTTAGCTATGGCAACATGGAACCTCGACGAGCTGCTACCGATCTGGTTGGGCAACTGGAAGCGATTATTCGCACGTTGAAATCCCACCAACAGCAGACAGGAGGCAGCGCTTTAGAACAACCCTGGTTAGTGACGATCGCCCTGGATGGGGAAAATTGCTGGGAGGCTTACGCCCAAGATGGTAAACCATTTTTGGAACACCTCTACCGGATTTTGAGTGAACATCCGATGCTAGAGCTGGTGACTGTTTCGGAGTTTATCGATCGGTTTCCACCTGCCCTTTCTCTACCAGCCCATAAGCTACACAGTGGTTCCTGGGTTGATGGTAGTTTCACAACCTGGATTGGTGATCCAAGCAAAAATCGGGCCTGGGATTTACTGACTCAGGCCCGCCAGACCTTAGCGCGTCATCCTGAAGCCAGCGAAGAAACCAACCCGGATGCTTGGGAGGCTCTCTTTGCGGCCGAAGGTTCCGACTGGTTTTGGTGGTTTGGTGAAGGGCATACCTCCAATCAAGATGATGTGTTTGATCGCTTATTTCGCGAACATTTAGCCAGCCTTTATCGCGCCCTGAATGAGCCGATCCCCCCCGAACTTCAGCAGGCGATCGAAGACCATTCCCAAACCAGTTTTACCCAGACCGATCGGCTACCCATGAGCTTTATTCATCCGGTCATTGATGGCCATGGAGATGAGCAAGATTGGGATCGGGCTGGACGGATTGAAATTGGTGGGGCACGCGGTACCATGCATCGCAATAGCCCAGTCCAGCGAATCTGGTATGGTCTGGATCATAGCCATTTCTATGTGCGGCTTGACTTTCAGCGGGATCGGCAACCGGGGGTAAATTTGGCTTCCGAACTCCATCTCCTCTGGTTTTATCCCGATCGAGCCATGGCAGTGAGCCCAGCCCCGATCGCTGAATTGCCCGATCAAGCCCCACTCAATTATTGTTTCCGCCACCATTTAGGCATTCATTTGCTCACCCAGTCCCATTGGTTTCAGGAGGCAGGCGCTTTTTATCAGTGGCAGGCTCGCCTCAGTCGGGCGCAAGTCGCTCTCAATAGCTGCTTGGAAATAGCCATTCCCTGGGCCGATCTGCCGATCGCGGAACCCGACTGGTCTCTGCGGTTGCTGGTGATTTTAGCGGATGATGGACGGTATGTTGATTACTTACCAGAAAATCAGCTCCTTTTGCTGAATGTTCCCTAAGGAATGAGAATTAGATCACCTACGAAATTTCAGATTCTGCACAGACGCAGCATATTCTCCAACCATTTCGGCAGCAATTTTAAGGAATGCTGTTTTCTCAACCGGAGCTTCACTGAAGAGAACCAGAGGAGAACATTTATACTCTTCAGCTATACTCTAATTCAGGTATGCGCATCGCTCGGCCATACCAAAAGCCCCGATTTCCCCGATCCAACTTCCCAGTCCAAATTGCTGCACACCTGCCGTTCTGCATGCACTATGTTCAAATACCACTCCTGGCAATGCCTCCCTTCTGCCGCAGAATTGCCTGACTCAGACGATACGCCCGTGGATAACGAACTGCAAAATCTCATCCCTAATCTGTTAGAAGAAACCCTGTCTCACTGCTGGAGTATCCGTCAGGACTGGTTTTTTGGAGTGGATATGGGCATTTATTATGCACCGAGTGTGCCTGCGATCGTTCCCGATGGCTTCCTGAGTTTGGGGGTTGAGCGGTTTATCCATGAGGATGGCCGACTCAGCTATGTTCTGTGGGAAGAAGACAATGTGCCGCCCATCTTCGCTCTGGAAGTGATTTCCCGTACCTACGGCAAAGAGTATGAGCAGAAAAAAGCACTCTATGCTGAAATTGGCATCCTCTACTATGCGATCTACATTCCCAATCGGCATTACCGTCGTAATCGCGATCCGCTAGAGTTGTATCGCCTGGAAAATAATGAGTATGTGCGGCTACCGGCATCGAACCTTCCTACCCCGTCCCAGGAGCAGTTTTGGCTCCCGGAAATTGGCCTCGCCCTGGGTCGAGAACGAGGTACCTATCGAGGTCGCACAAGAGAATGGCTTTACTGGTATACCGCTGATGGCGATCGATTACTGACTCCTGAAGAAAATGCGGAGCAAGAATATCAGCGGGCAGAGCAAGAATATCAGCGAGCGGAGCAAGAACATCAGCGAGCCGAACGACTAGCAGCCAGGCTACGCGAACTGGGAATTGATCCGGATTGATTGCATCCCTGGTGATCCCATGCATCAGAAGGTCTGGGGCAAAGCGTCCCCCTTCACCGCAAGAACAGTCTGGACTGAGGTGGCACGATCGGTAATGGATCGGCAGCCTCTGCAGGGCAAAGCTGGGCATCGAACCGACTCACGACAATGCCATCGGGTTGCCAGGGTGGGCACCAGTATAAATCCTGAAGCACGATCGGCGCAGCAACAGGAGAATTGCGGCGATTACCTGAAGGATTGAAGCCTCGAAACTGAACCAAGCCAATGTTGCTTTCGCCCACCACTTCCCGACCTTCCTGTACCCAACGATTATTCCAGACCCAACCGAGCCAACCGAGCCAACGCTTCCAGCTAGGTTGCTGCCGACGACGACGGTACTTAAGCCACCCTAACTGTTGCTCCCAAGGAACCGATCGAGCCGGTTGGCGATGGATCCACTCGACCCGATAATGCCAATCAGGTAAGGAGGCGGGGCTACCTACCGCGATCGTGCCCCTGAGCCATCGTTGGAGCCCGATGGGGCGCTGACAAATATAGGGCAGGTCAACCGGCGGTTGCTTCACCCAACGGGATCGACCGATCGCAGGTTGTTGCCGCCACAGTTCGGCAGCTTGGTGCCAACCGACCCATTCCTGCGGTGGTTCTGGTAAAAGCCATTTCAGCTTGGTTTGAATAATTTGAGTTTTCAATTCTGCATTCTTGAAAGCGCTGGATGTCAATTGCACCAAAACCTGAGCCTTCTCTTTATCTTCAGGCTGCTTTGTCCAGTAGTTTAAGCGGGCAGCAAAACCATAGTGAATATCACCTGACAGCACCACGACCCGATCGCGATGTTCAAACAAAACTGCCAGTAACGCCGAGAGGGCTTCCTTATGTAAATTCCAGGCATCGCCCACATCATGGTTGAAAACTTTACCCTGTTTCAGGCTCCATTCTTGGGCCCAATCGATCAGCCGTAAATGCATCAGATTGGTTGGAGCAATCACGATCGCTTGTAGCCCTTGACCCTGGCTAGCTTGCAAAGGCTGGCGAATTTGACGATCGAATGCCGTCGGGCTCAGCAACATCGGCGGGGAAATATGGGCTTCATCCATCGGGTAGCCCCGCCAAGTTCGCGTATCCAGCACCACTACTTCATGGCAGCTACTCCGGATCGTATAGTGCCACTGCATCGAATCGGGAGGATGATCTAAAATCCACACAGATCCGTCCTGACAGAGCTGGGGAAGCCCATTGGGATCAGCATCTGGCAATCCTAGCAACCGGGCTAGCTTCTGATTGATCGGCTGATTTTCTCCGCCAGTCAATAGCCACTCCTGCGCTACTTTCAGCAATCGATCGCCCACCTGCCCCAATTCGAATTGATGTGGTGTGTTGCCCCAGGCTTGGCAAAGCGCGTAAGCAAGCAATCCATTCTGCACGACTCTTCGTCCCAACGGTTTTCCCAACACTCGCTGGCACCAGGCTTGGTTTAAATACCAATCATCGCTAATATCATGATCATCGAAGATCATATAGGTAGGAATATTAGCTAAAGCACGTCGCACCTTCCATAGTGAATGATAAAAAATATCCAGAGTAGATACTTCTTGATCCCAAGTTCGAATCGTCTTTCGATCGCGATAGCGGGATTGTCCGGACGGAAACTGGTCTGGCCAAAGTACCGGAGACCAGGTAAATAAATATGCGGCGCAATATTCTCCAAATGACAACAAGTGACTATTGGTGTGATCCGGTTTATCATATAATCCGGCTGTTAATCCTGCCAATTGTTCGGACACACTGGTGCGTTGTCCGGGCGGGAGATGTTTCCCTTTTAAGGGTGGAATAGCTGCACTCGTCTGAGCTTCGATCGGCAAACTTTCCTCCCATCCCAACAGCGTATCTCCCGCATCAGTAAGAGCAAATAACCAGGGATCAGCCACATCATCACCATAGATCTGATCACCGGTGAAGAAAAGTTGATGCGGTCGTTGATCGGTCAATGGAGCGGAATGAGCCAATAGATCATCAACGATCGGCAAAGCATCTATGCCGCCCCCATGGGTTTTTCGGCAAGAACCATGGAGTAATTTGAGCTGATTAATATTTTGAGGCGGCAATAAAAAAGTGGGTAACTCATGCTCGAAATAGCTGATCGGTGCCAGCGGACAGTGCTGGGAGCGGAGTGCCTGCTGCAAGGAGAGAATGGGAGTCACTGGAGAGGAGGTGCCAAATATCGCTGGCGGGGAGGGCTGCGTCTGAAACTGAAGATCGTAGGCGTAGATTTTTTCGGATTCTAGTTGTGATCCGTCGCTGCGAGCAGTCACCGCAACGAGATGCAAATGTTTCCCGATCGCTACAGTTTCTCGCTCACCGACTAGCAAGACCTGCCCGATCGATCGTCCCTCTCCAGCTTGTGTGGCATAGATTTGTAATGTTACCTGACAAGGACAACGTAAGGCTAGCCAAACAGTGACTGCATCGGGTTCTGTACGCCGTAGGATCGGCCCTGCCAAAATTAACGGCAGTTGGTCAAGACGATCACCCAGCGGAGTCCAAGACATAGGAATGAAAATAATTGAACAATAGATAATCGACTGATTTGGGGGAATAGACCCAGCCCACAAACGGGACTATGTCCGATCGCTGAATCTCGATCGAGATCCCTTCATGGGACTCATCTCACTGAACTTGTCTCATTGAACCCATCTCAGGCTAACCTGATGAGCCGAGCAATCAGCAGCGACGGAAAGGTGTTTCTCCAGCTTATAGTGAGTTTTTCAAATTGGGATCAGCCTTCTGGGTTAATCCAGACTACTCTTGCCCGAATTGCAATAATATGGCTCAATCTAGCTCTTGGCACCATCTCAGGCAGCTTGTACGAATCAGCTTGTACGAATCAGCTTGTACGAATCAGCTTGTACGAATCAGTTGATCACTTTGGATAGTCTGATGGCCTGATTGACTGACAAAACTCAAACTACCCACTGCTACGCAGAAGCAAGCGACACCCTAACCCCTCTCCCAGAGCGGGCGACTCCTAAGTAGGACGATCGAATCAAGTTTAATTACAGCAATAAACTCTCCCTAAAGGTGAATTTACCGATCGGCTCCAAATCCCGCAGGCTAAAGAAATCGATTGGATGCTCGCCGATTCTTTATTCAACAATTCCTAATCTAACAATTCCTATGGTGACTTTGCCGCTCTGCCTAGAAGCCATCTTCGCTGAATATCCCCAGCCGGAACAGGTTTTTCAGAACTTGCTACCGGGAGTAGGGGATGTTTTGAATGTCGATCGCTGTTTTCTGGAGATCCGTCAACCGATCGATCGATGCTATCGAATTTTTTGCTGGCGACGCAGCGATCAATTCCCTGATTTGACCACTGACGGTTGGCAGCCTGAACAGCCCTGGGAACAAGAAGATCCACTTTTTGAGGCCGCCTTGCGAGCCGAGCCTTCCATTTTTGTAGAAGACATTGAAACCGCCAATCCTGAGGTATTGAACCTGAATTTTGAACAGCAAAGTTTCGGACACCGAGCCCTGATCCATGCTCATATTCGCGAAACTGGAACGTTATGGGGAATTTTGCAACCCTGCGTGTTCGAGCATCCGCGAGTTTGGAGCCCGTTCGATCGGGCAGTCATTCACACCTTAACGACGCGATTGTTACCCTGGGTGAAGGCTTATGCTGAGCTTAGTCGAGAACTGATTTGTCATTGAGATCCAGTATCAAGCTGAAACCAAAGCAGTCGAGCGACCCAATTGAGAGACCACCGGGGAAGCATATCTAGGAAGCATATCTAGGAAGCTCACCGAGAGCAACTGCGAAACACGCGCAACAGGGATGTACAATAGTCGGTTGTATTTGGAACCTGAGCCTTGATCGAACGCTATACCCTGCCCGAAATGGGTGAACTGTGGACTGAAACCTATAAGCTAAAAACCTGGCTGCAAGTCGAGATCGCGGTTTGTGAAGCGCAAGCAGAACTGGGCTATATTCCGGCAGAAGCAGTCGAAACGATTAAGGCAAAGGCAACTTTTGATCCGCAGCGGGTGCTAGAGATCGAAAAAGAAGTGAAGCACGATGTCATCGCTTTTCTCACCAATGTGAATGAATATGTGGGCGAAGCAGGGCGGTATATTCACCTGGGTATGACCAGTTCGGATATGTTGGATACGGCTCTGGCGCTACAATTAGTCTCCAGCATGGATGTGATTTTGCGGGAAGTTGAGCATCTGATCCAGGCGATTCGGTTTCAGGCTCAGCAACATCGCGATACGGTCATGATCGGCCGATCCCACGGAATTCATGCCGAACCAATCACGTTTGGATTTAAGCTGGCTGGCTGGTTGGCTGAAATGCTCCGTCATCGCGATCGGTTGTGCAGTGTCCATCAGCGAATTGCCGTGGGCAAAATTTCGGGTGCTGTCGGAACTTACGCCAATATTGATCCGCGCATTGAATCCCTCACCTGCCAGAAGCTAGGACTGGAGCCAGATACCGCTTCAACTCAAGTGATCTCACGCGATCGACATGCTGAATATATGCAGGCATTGGCGCTACTCGCCGCCTCCATCGAACGCTTTGCGGTAGAAATTCGCAATTTGCAGCGTACCGATGTGTTGGAAGTGGAAGAGTTTTTCTCTAAAGGACAAAAAGGCTCTTCGGCGATGCCCCATAAACGCAACCCGATTCGCTCGGAGCGCCTGACTGGTATGGCCCGCATCATCCGAGGTTATGCCATGTCTGCCTTGGAGAATGTGGCCCTTTGGCATGAGCGGGATATCTCCCACAGTTCGGTAGAGCGAATGATGTTCCCTGACTGCTGCACGCTTACCCACTTCATGCTGGTGGAGACCACCGATCTAGTCAGAAATCTCCTGGTATACCCCGAAAATATGCAGCGCAACATGAACCTCTATGGGGGGGTAGTGTTCAGCCAGCGGGTGCTGCTCAAACTGGTGGAAAAAGGGCTGACCCGCGAAGCCGCTTACGCGATCGTGCAATCCTGCGCCCATGAAGCCTGGAATAAACCAGAAGGGAATTTTCAGCAGTTGATCCGTCAGGACGATCGAGTCAAATCCGTACTCTCTGCGGATGAAATTGCCGACTGTTTTGATCCCCAGCAGCATCTGCAAAACTTAAATGTTGTTTATCAACGGCTAAATATTTAGGAACGGAAATTAAATATAGCGGTAGTCATGATTGTTGGAGGTCGCGTTAGAGGTCGCGTTAGAGATCGCGTTAGAGGTCACGTTAGAGGTCGCATTCTGCCACCTCGGCGTTTTGCAACCTTTCTAGTGCCAATGCTAGCGCGCCACAAACCCCAGCATCATCCCCCAACTGGGGCACCACAATATAATCTTGAATTCCAGCTTGCAGCAGCGGCGAGACAATGTAGCCCGCTAAAGCGGTTTGCACTTCTTCGCGAACTCGCTGCATAAATCGGGTTTCTCCTAGTTGGCCGCCTTTGCGAACGCTACCCCCCAGGATGATGCGTTGGGGAGACAGGATGCAGGTCAGGTTGGCCAAAGCATAGGCAGTATAGCGCGTAGTATAAATCCAGGCAGGATCAGCAGGATCTAATTCGATCGCCGATCGGCCAGCTCTGGCGTGAATGGCTGGCCCACTGCATAACCCTTCCCAACAGGCTCCATGGCGGCTACAAAGACCTGGGAACGGATCGTCCGGAATCCGTCGCAACAACATGTGTCCCATTTCGGGATGAACCAGCCCATGCAGCAATCGGCCACCCACCACCGCCCCACCGCCAATGCCGGTACCGATCGTGATGTAAACAAAATCCTCACAACCTTGACCCGTTCCCCAGCGATATTCACCGAAGGCAGCGGCATTCACATCCGTGTCAAATTCAATCGGAATGTGCGGCCAGCCTTGCCGGATCGCCCCCACCATATCGAAATTGCCCCAACCTAGTTTAGGCGTGGTGGTGATATGGCCATAGGTTGGTGAATCAGGATGCCGATCGATCGGGCCAAAACAGCCAATGCCGATCGCTGCGAGTGGTTGCCCCAGACGCTTTTCCTGTTGCCGAAACCAGCCGATCACCTGAGCCAATACCTGATCGGGCGACCCCGTTTGGCTACTGAATTCGATCCGATTAACTGGCTGCGCTACATCAGTGGGATCGCGTCCGACGGCACAGACAAACTTGGTACCACCCGCTTCGATGCCACCGACTAGCGGGAGATCGGACTGCTCAGACATGATATTTGACCCATTTATAATATTTGACCTGTTTAATATTTAACCTGTTCAATATTTAACCTGCTCGCAATCCATCATCAATCCCTATATTTTGGCTTAACTGGCTTAATTACTGGATTCTGCGACATTGCTTCATCAATATGACTGTTTTGCCACTTGGATCTAAACTGATCAATCGTTTTCGGGGGAGATTGCCGATCGCGCCATCTGGTCGGCAGCGCATACCAACACTCCAGTAAGGTGGGCAGTCCTAGCTGAAGCTGTTTTAACAAATCGACTTGCCTAAATACCAACTCTGCCCGATCGGCTAATACTAAGCGACCTGCCTGAAGCACAACCACCCAATCGGCCCAAGCATAGGCCAGATCTAAATCATGGGTTGCCATCACGATCGTGGTGCCATTGGCATGGATGCGATCGAGTTCTTGCAGCAAATGAACGGTTTGAGGCCGATCTAAATAAGCGGTTGGCTCATCTAACAGCAATAATTCGGGCTGTAAGGCCATCACCCCCGCCAAAGCGACTCGCCGTTTTTGTCCCAAACTTAAATGATGCAAGGGACGATCGGCTAAATCTTGCAACGAAAAATCATTGAGGGTCTGTTGTAATCGACAGGCAATTTCTGAGGAGGATAGTGGCAAGTTACACAGCCCATAGGAAATATCTTCAGACACGGTTGCGGCCACTAGCTGTTGTTCCGGATCTTGAAATCCTAAACCGATGCGTTGTCGCCATTGATTTAAGGCTTGAGCGTGGTATTGCAATGGCTCTCCTTTCCAGTAGATCTGCCCGGCGCTACACCGATACAGCCCATCTGCCAGCAACAGGAGGGTAGACTTGCCACAGCCATTATGGCCCAAAATCACCGTCTTGGCTCCGGCATCAAGCGTCAGATCCAGGTGATCGATCGCCGGTTGGATCGCAGTTGGATAGGTATAGGAAACCGCTTGGAATTGTAAAAGAGGAGAAGACATAAGGAACCAGAGGGCAAGAAGAGAGGTCGGAAGGAGAGCGGCAAAGGGGAAAGATAGAGTTTAGGGACTAATCTTGCTCATTAAAAATCAGGAAATATAGAATCTGAACAAATTGCAAGCAGCAATTGAGGGGCAATCAAAGCCAGGTGTTGAAGAGGATTAGAAAAAGACAACCGAAGAAAGATTCCAAGGCATGGCGTTTAGAATATGGATTAGTGTGAATGGGATAGACAGTGAAGTTGCCATTGAAGCCGCGAGCTGCCAGCCCCTGGGAGAGCTGCTGATAGCGCTGTAGCGATCGAACTACCAATTGCCCGACCAATAAACTGATACTTTGCATCCAGCGTTGGCGAGTGCGATACCCGCCTCTAGCCCGTTGAGCAAGCTGTAATTGCAGCGATACATCAAGAAATAGGAAAATAAACCGATACATGAGCAGCAGTAGATCGAGTAGAACGATCGGTAAGCGCCATTGTCGCAAAACCCATAATAATTCTGAGAATGGGATCGTAAACAGGATAAATAATAGGCAAGCGGTGGAGGAAAGTGAGCGCAAAGCTACAATAACTGCCTCGGTTAAGCCAGAATGACTCACGAATAGATACCAATTGCCCAGGGGGATTCCTGCCCAGACATCAGTTTGAATGGCGACGAGCTGATGTAGAGGTACGATCTCAACCATCAAGATAGGCAGGCTGATCCACAAAAACAACAGGACGATCGCTAAAACCGATCCATAGACTCGGAGCGGAATGCCTGCATAGCCGATCGTCCAGATCCCTAGCCAGACAAAAATCATTCCCTGAACGATCGGATCAACGATCAGGGCAAGCAGCAGCAGTATCCCTGCGAAGATGAGTTTTTGCTGAGGGGCGATTTTCAGACGCTGGGTCTGGGCATAAACCTCTAAATGATGATGCATTCGAATTAGCCCGGATCATCCGGGTCATCGCCATGGGGCGGGAGATGGACTGATATCTTGGGTGTTGTCTCGGCAGCTAGGGGAGCAGCCTCAGCCTGTGAGAGGTGCTGCTGATGGGTGTGGCGACCGCGAGACAACCCGATGACATAGCCGATCGTGCCCGCACCTAAAGCAGCTTGTAAGGCGAACAACAGCGATTCAATTTCTCCACTCGCTGGCTCAACAATTGGCTGAAACCAGGGTCGATAGGTGGGTTGCACCTCTTGGATCGCTGCCGCTGCCTCCCCATCTGATCCCTGAAATTCGGCTTCACGCAGGAAAATTAAGGGGGCGATCGTTAAAGCAATCACGCCCAGCCCCAAGAGTCCGTTATGCCATCGATTCCCATGCTTCCCATGCGTCGATCGGTTCATACCTTCAGGACTCCTGCTTGATTAAATTCAATATCTGCAATTCTTCTCGGTTGTAGGTTTGTAGCCAGTTCCAAACCAAGACGGTTAATAATCCTTCGCTGATCGCTAAAGGAATTTGAGTGAGGGCAAAAATGCCAGCAAATTTCAGGAAGGCTGCTCCGATCCCCCCATTTTCTGCCGGAAAGGCTAAAGCCAGTTGTAAAGCAGTCATCAGATAGGTAGACAAGTCAGAGAGCGCCGCTGCCAAAAAAATCGCTAGGGTTTGTCGTTGTGAGATTCGCATCACCGCTTGATAAACTCCATAAGCCGTGAACGGGCCAACAACCGCCATGGCAAATCCATTGGCTCCTAAGGTCGTTAAGCCGCCATGAGCAAGCAGCAAAGCCTGAAACAGTAATACCAGCCCGCCTAAAACTGACATTGCTGCGGGGCCAAACAAGACAGCGCCCAAGCCGATTCCGGTCGGGTGGGAACTACTGCCTGTTACAGAAGGAATTTTCAGGGCTGAGAGGACGAAAGTAAATGCTCCTGCTAAGGCAAGGAGTAATTTTGTTTCTGGATATTGACGAGTCATGACAGTGAGTGATCGCAGCCCCCACATCACAATCGGCAGGAAGCAGGCCCACCAAAACAGAGCCCAACCTGCGGGCAAAAAACCTTCCATGATATGCATGGCGTAGGCAGGAGCAGGCGATCCAATCACTAAATAACCACTTAGCCCTGCCATCATTGCAAGGCTTGACCGGGAATACCTGTGCATATTTTGTCTGTACCTCGCAGACGGGATGATCCAACCTAGCTGGGTCGATCGGCGGGCATCCTGACTTAGAAATTCCTTTAATTTAAGGTTTTTCATCACAGTTGCGGGACAGCAGCAGATTCACACTGCACTTTCCCCCTTACGTCTGATGGCTGCTCCCCACCAGAACCGAGCGCTTTTTGATAATATCACTCATTACCACAGAGACAGCTTCATGATGCTTCACATCTCTTAAGCAGTAGGTCGTTTGAGGCAGCCAGCAACTTGAGCGATCCAGGTACAATGAAAGCCCTAGGTTGTGATTCGATCGATGCAATGCCATGGCTTACTATCAGCAGCAACTCACAATTCGTACGCAGGGTAAAAAGCTGCACAAGGTAACTGCTCAAGTTGCCTCTGTAGTTGCAGATGCGGGGATTCAAACGGGACTGTGTACGCTATTTTTGCGTCACACTTCCGCGAGTTTGATTATTCAGGAGAATGCCGATCCATCGGTTTTGGCTGACCTGACAAACTTTTTGGCCAAGCTGGTGCCAGATGGCTATCAATATATCCACAGCACCGAAGGCCCGGACGACATGCCAGCCCATATTCGCACCGTGTTAACCCATACTTCGGAGCAAATTCCGATCGCCAATGGGCGGCTGGTGTTAGGAACTTGGCAGGGAATTTATCTCTGGGAGCATCGCGATCATGGGCATCAGCGCGAGCTATTTGTGCATCTGTCCGGCGAATGATTGCGTTTGAATTTGTTGGTACACTGCCAGCATCGATTGGGCGATTGCCTCCCAGCTAAAGTGTTGGGTCGCATAGGCCTGAGCTTGCTGACCTTTCTGAAGTCGGGCTTGGGGATCTTGCAAGGCCGATCGCAGTTGCTGAGTTAAATCCGTCTGATCACAACGACAAATCCAGCCTGCTTCGGCTTGGGCAATCTGGGGCCAGATATGAACCTGATCTGAAATCAGCACCGGCACCCCCATTGTCATTGCTTCAGCGACCGCAATCCCAAAGTTTTCGTAATAGGAAGGTAAGACAAATAGATCGGCCAGTTGGAGTAATTGGGTTTTCGGTTCGCCTGCCACAAAACCGGTGATCGTGGTGCGATCGGCTAAGCTAGACCGTTGGATTCGCGATCGAATTTGTTGCTCATACTCTGGATCTTGGGGATTTGCACCCGCCAGCACAAACTGAAATGGGACGGCTTCTACTGCCAGTTGTTCTAGTGCCGGCAAGAGCAGATCGAGTCCTTTTTTGGGATCGATCCGTGACATAAATAGAAGAACTGGCACCCCTTCTGGAATGCCCCACTGGGAGCGATCCACGCAGGGGGTGCTGGCCGGCAACTCAACGCCCAACGGCATCACTAGATCGCGAGTCACCGCTCCAAACCGTTCTGAAACTTTGGCTTCCTGATCGCTGGTGAAGTGTACCGCTGCTGCTTGAGCCAGGTTGGGTTTCTCTAAACAGGCTGCATAAAGGCGTTTGAGCTGTTTTTTCTTCTGTAGATCAGCCGGATCCAGGGTGCCCAATGGGCGCAAAATATAGGGAAAATGATGCCAACGGGCGATCGTGGCCGCAGCACTACTCACGGGAGAAAATAGTGCATGGATATGGGCTAAATCATATTGATGGATATTTTGATGGAGCCAGCGCAGTAAACCAAGTGAGAATTTGTAGCGTCGGAATGGTGAACAGCGAAAGTAGCGGATCTGATAACCCGATTGCTCGATGGCTTGATCCAGCGGTACATCCAGCGGAGCCTGTCCTCGATCGCCATTGGCATCCGTCGTCAGAATGGTTACCTCAGCTCCTTGCCTCGCCAACCCTTTAGATAAACCCAACACCATCTGGCTGGGGCCACCATAAACCAACGATAAGGAAGGGACGATTTGGAGAATTCGCATAGGAATAGTTGAATGTGAGTGGTGACAAATCGCGAAAATGACAAATACGAAAATGAATTAGCAGGTATTTAATCTACGTTAAAATTAGTTTCTCCTCCGGTCTGGCTATTCCGTTAGAGAGAGGTTTTCTACTGCATGGAGATTTTCAGGATAGTCTTTGTGTGACCTAAGGGTGATGGCGATTCAGGGAATCTGAACTTAAAATCAAGCCAATACAGGAATGCCAAATAGCGAGAATACCAGCAATATCCAGATAGGGAATTCTGAATTAGGAAATTCTGAAATGACTTCTGGTTGAGCCACGACTCGCTTGTAGGCTACACAAGTTAATCGATCGCTATCTAGCCGGTCAGGTTTGGCATCTACATCCCCAATGCAGAAAAATTAAACCCAGAGGAACCCCAAAATGGCACTGATGTTATTTGATCAATTCGATGCTTCCCAACTTCAGTCAGAAAAGTATCAAATTAAAGGCTTTGATGTTCATTCTGATTTGGTTGCTGGCGTGCTTTCCGATCAAACTGAAGAACGGCTGGGCACAGTCAGTGATGTTCTGGTAAACGAAGCTGGAGAACTGCAATACATAGTGGTTAATTTAGGATCCGGGATTGCAGGACGCTCCGTACTATTGCCAGTAGATAAGGTACGTTTAGATCATGATCAACGCCGTGTTTATGCAGAAGGGGTTAGCAAAGAACAAGCAGAAGCCCTACCCGCGTTTGATCCTCAGATGCTGGGCAATGCCATGCGCTAAATTCTAATCCCGTTAAATTCTAGACCCAATTCTAGCTGTATCGGCTGGGTCTAATTGTAGCGGCGCTGGATCCTGCTGTGCTGGATTGGCTGAAAGCTCCAGCCGATCGAGCTGACTATAAACCTGCCCATCTTGCCAGGGTGAACGGAATAAGGTGAAGACTGCGCTAAGAAAACCAATCCCATAGAAGATCGATCGGCTCAGCACACGAATGGGAGAGCCACTTTTATGACAGGGTGGCCGACCCATCACCTGACAGCGGTACAGTTCGGATGCTAAATGCAAGAACTGCTGAGGCGTGAGGTTTTTCAATGCCATTAGAAAGTTGTTGTGATAGAAGGTAATTTGGTATTCCAACGATCGGGTACTGATGTCATGGCAACCGCCTGATTCTTCTCCCAAATGAACCAGATGGGCAGTTGGGTCATACCAGATTTGGTAGCCCGTGGAACGAATCCGCAAACAGAAGTCTGATTCCTCTCGAACGGCACTGCCTTGAAACCGCTCATCAAACCAGAGCTGATGCTGGTCAAATAGAATGCGGCGAAATGACATATTGCAACCCCGTGCGGTTAGCACCCATTGGGGTTTGATTGTATGTACCAGGTTGAGGTGATGCCAAGCGAGCCCCGGATCCATTGCCTCCGGTGGCAGATCTTCAATCACCAAATCTGCCTCTGCTTCGGCCAATTTCATCCGATCGAAAATGCGTCCAGCCACCGCTCCTACTTCGGGGCGATCAAAGTTTTGGACATGGGCTGCAATAAATCCAGCAGGCAGCACGACATCATCATCTAGAAATACAATAATTTCACCCGTCGATCGACGCACGCCGTAATTGCGAGCCCCAGGCAAACTAGCCCAACTGACTTGAAACCAGCGAATTTTTGCAGTCGCTGCTAAGCCCTGAAGATAGGACTGGGTCGCAGGCTCATGGTGGCGGGTCTGATCCACCACAATCACTTCATAGTGGGGGTAGTCTTGTTGCAGTACGCTGGCGATCGTTTCTTGCAGCACTTGCTCTCGGCCGTAAGTGGGAATAATCACCGAAACTAAAGGGATCACGCAAACCTCCTGTATAGAAGATAAAAGGTTGGTTCAAGAGTGAGTAACTACTTGAATGTTAACCGAATGATAATTGAATATTTTTGAATGCTTTTTGGGGATTATTTGAATATTGACTGTATGCAGACTGAATACTGATTCAAGACGAGTTCATTAGAGGAACAGGACGCTAGGGGCTCTAGGCATTCTCATCGGCGTTTTTTCTTCTTTTTGCGGAGCTTCTTGGTTCGTTTTTTTTGTTTGGGATCGGGGGGTTCGTCGAGTTCAGCATCGGGTTCCAACTTGGCCAAGCGCTCCACTTCCGGCAACTTCAGGATCACCCCAGCAAAAAACCAGTAATAGACTGCAACCGGATCCACATCGAGCGGGTAATAGTAGGTGTTATAACTAATGAACAGGACAAAGACCCAGAGCGCCGCACCATAGCCCCGAAAGTTTCGATCGCGCAAGGATCGATAGACTTTAAAGGTGACGATCGTGAGAGTGGTGACCACGGCAAAGAACGCAAGGGCTCCTAAGGGGCCCATTTCATACAACAGCTTAGGATAATAGGTTTCCACCAATTCGGTTCGTCCTAAAGCGCGGGCAGAATTAGTGGCTCGTCCTAATCCTGCACCCAGAAACCCACCTTCCTTCATGGCCCAGAAAAATTGACCCCGAATGAAAGCATCAGGGGGGGAAGCTTGCCAGCGGACGATAAAGCTATTAATCCGTTCTTGAACGGTGGCTGGATTTTTCAAGGCGGCAATGCTTAAGGCCAGCCCCAAAGCCACTCCGATCGGGATAAACCGCTTTAGGTTAGCCACCTGTCCAGTCAACAGCAACAGGAGCCCGATCACCGTCGGCACTAGGGCCAGAGCGATTCGCTGCCCTGACACCACTGCCAGCACAAAGGTTAAGCCCATCGCTGCTAAACCCAAGATGCGCCCATGGAATTTGGGATCGCTGAAGGCAGAAGCAAAGCCGAAGAAGGTGCTAGAAATCAAAAACCACCCCCATTGCCAGGGAGCTACAAAGGTACCGGGTAGCCGGATCACCCCCTGCTGGGGACTGTAGAGCAAGGCTCCACCCACAAAACATCGGGCTTCCAGAGAGGCCTTAAACAAATCTGCCCCTTCTTCAAATCGAGTCCCTGCACATTTGCCCGTCAGCAGCATTAAATATTGCACCATCGCCAACCCGCAGCAAATCACAATTAACAGGCTGGATAGGCGCATCAAAAAGAAAGTGTCTTTCTTATGGCGAATTAAATAATAGGCACAGGGAATCAACGGCGCATAGCCAATTAGGACTTTGAACCCCAAAATGCCCATGGCGATCGGCTTCTCTCCATCAGCTCCAAAAAATTGCTGGTAGACGTTGGCTGAGAAAAACGTGAGCAAGCAACACAAGATCAAAATAATTAAGGGGGTGAGTAATTGTTTGGGAATGAACATCGACTGCCGCTCACGCCGACATTGTTGATACAGTCCAAACAGAGCCGGTAAATATAGTCCATCTTTTGCTAACTGGAGCAGTGGGCTATTGCCGATCATGTAGGTGATCGTGCCACCAAAGGGCAGATAAATGAAAAAGGCCCACAATGCTGTGCGAGGATATTTGTAGGACAGGGGTAAAAACAGTAAGGCTGCGATCGTTCCCACCCCCGCTTTTAATCCCCCAATCAGCCCGATCACCCCTCCGACGAGCACTGCAAAGAAAAAGGTGCCAACTGTGAAGTTGATCAGTTCTTTGCGTCGTCGAGCCGCTTGCCGCTTGCGGGATCTTTCCTCCTCTGGGCTGAGCTGCGGGATCGCCGAGGCTGCTGCCGAAGTGGCAGACAGAGACTGGATTTGCTCAATGGGAGGGCGACTAACTAGCACAGGCAGGGTTGAACCAAAAGGGCAAAGAATCAGGAGGCAGCAGGTTGACACTCAGATTAGAGAGTCGTAGTGATCAGAAGACACTAGACAGTGCAGAGCTTCAGAAACTGGAGCTCAGAAACTGGAGCTCAGAAACTGGAACTCAGAAACTGGAGCTCAGAAACTGGAGCTTCAGATTGAAAGGTCATGAAATTTACCCACTTAGTTAGTTATTCCCTGAGTGACCAGGGGATTAACGGGATCGCGATTAAGGCGATAATGCAAACAGTGCTCCCACTGGCTTAGAAATTCTGCCTGTGTCTACCTATGTCTGATGTCTCCCGCTGCGATCGATCCACTCCCTCCGCTGAGATTGATCTCCCTATTCTGACTGCTGATTCGATCGACTCCCTTGAGGTGATCGCTCTATTACCTGCCGGGGGGCAAGCCACTCGGTTATCTCCTCTACCGATGAGTAAAGAGCTATATCCGATCGGGTTTCATCCAGAACAACGCTGCGAGCAGATCGCTAATCCCGACCTGTCAGGTCAATCCCGGTCTGAAACTGCACTCAAGCCAAAGGTGGTTGCCCATTATCTATTGGAAAAAATGCGACTAGCAGGGATTACCAAAGCGATTTGGGTTTTACGTCCAGGCAAGTGGGATATTCCGGCCTATTTTGGTGATGGTACGATGCTCAACATGCATTTTGCCTATATGACGGTGCATGTTCCCTATGGCGTACCCTACACGCTGGATCAAGCCTACCCATTTGTGCAGCGATCGATCGTGGCATTGGGGTTTCCTGATATTCTATTTGAACCGGCAGCAGCCTATCAGCAAGTGCTCAACCGATTGCGACAGAGGCAGGCGGATGTAGTGTTAGGACTGTTTCCAACTCAACAAACCTGGAAAGCAGGCATGGTGTCAATCGATTCCAGCGGACGAGTACAACAAATTATTGAAAAGCCCCAGCAATCTGATCTGAAGTACATGTGGGCGATCGCAGTTTGGACACCTCGGTTCACCCAATTTTTACATGAGTTTTTGCAGCAGCACCAACCCACCACTGAATTACCGATCGGGGATGTCATCCAAGCTGGAATTGCTGCCGGATTAGACGTTCAAGCCGAATGTTTTCCAGAAGGTCGCTATTTAGATGTGGGAACTCCGGATGATTTGCGTCAAGCGATTCGGTCGCTTACCTAAACCCAGCGCAGTGACCCATGTCACGCATTGAGTTGAAATTACTGAGGAACTTTTGCATCCTCTGCCAGGTCATAGGGGATAACAGCACCACTCCTGAACAATGGAATCCAATTTAATCCCATGAAATCCTATTGAACTTGTCAATGCTTTGATCCAGCATTCCTTTATTGTTCCTTCGATCGATCCTAGCAGCATATTGTTGCAATAACTGTAGATTAACCCAATCCAGGCTTCAGATAGTTAGGCGATCGTTCGAAAAATGATTTCTGTATTAGCAACCGTTTTCTACTGAGAGCGAATGAGCCGACTCCAGGGAATCTTATCAAGGGGGGAGCAGCCTCCATCCAATTTCGGCTCCATCACATTTTCAACCACTTGCGAGGAACTTCAAGATGTCTGGTTTTAACTGGCAGTCTGGTACGGCTCTGTTTGCTATGCTCACTTTAACGGCTGGAGCCGCTACTCCGATCGTTATTCAAGCTCCAGCCTATGCGCAAACCCAATTTTCGGATGTGTCTTCCAGCTATTGGGCAGCCGGATTTATTCAAGAATTAAACCAACGCAATGTGATTCGAGGTTTTCCTGATGGCACCTTCCGCCCCAACGATCCCGTCACACGAGCCCAGTTTGCTGCCATGATTCGTCAGGCTTTTTCTGCGACAGCCATCCGTCAAGGAAATAGCTTCGTGGATGTTCCGAGTAACTACTGGGCAACGACGGCAATCCAGGATGCCTACAAAACGGGATTTTTGAGTGGGTATCCAGGAAACGTATTTCGCCCAGAAGAAAATATTCCACGGGCTCAGGTGTTAGTTTCTTTATCGAACGGTTTAGGTTATGCCAATAGCAATGATTCAGGTAGAACATTGCAGGTGTATAATGATGCGGCGGCGATCCCTGGTTGGGCGACTAATAGTATTGCGGCTGCAACCGAAAAGAAAATCGTCGTGAACTATCCCAATGTGCAAACCTTAAATCCCAATCGGGCTGCAACCCGAGCGGAAGTGGCTGCTTTCATCTATCAGGCCTTGGTGAGTTCTGGGAAAACCGCAGCGATCAGCTCTCCTTACATCGTTGGTGCTTCAGGTTCAACCGGATCGGTATCGGCGCAACTGCCAGTAGGCACCCTTCTGGCTACCAGCCACCAAGCTGAGAAAATCTTGATTTCGTTGGAAGAGCCCGATCCAGTGCCCCTCACCTTGATCGTCAGCCGGGATATTACGGCCAATGGTCGTGTCCTAGTGCCTGCCAATAGTCAGGTGGTGGGTGAACTCCGACTAGAAGGACGGGGAGCCAGATTTTACGCCAAAGAGCTAGTGATTGACGATCGCACCCGTCTGCCCCTCAATGCCTCCTCTTCAGTAGTCACCACGACGCAACGAGTCACTAAAGGGGCCAATGCACTAGAAATCGTCAGTGGAGCTGCTCTCGGTGCTGGAGCGGCGGCGGCCATTACTGGATTGACGGGCGATCGGGAGGTGGAGCTGATTACCGTATTAGGCGGAGGTGCGGCTGGGGCGTTGGCAGGCTTCTTCCTGGGTCGCGACTCTGTCACCCTGATTTCGATTAACCCGAATACGGATTTAGCACTGACTTTGAACGCACCCTTAGCGATGCAGTAGCCATGCAGGTAGGTTATCCTGTTGGATGAGGGCAGCCAGTCTCATTTGTCGATCGCCTATTAGTCAACCTTGCATCAATCTTTAGGTCAATCTTTAGGTCAATCCTCTCAGGCAGGGAAGTTCTCTGCCTTTTTTAGGTCGCCTGTTTTTAGGTCGCCTGTTTTTAGGTCGCCTGTTTTTAGGTCGCCTGTTTTTAGGCTGCCTGTTCAATCCTTGTTCTCTGTGCTGCCCTCGTAGCGGGTTAGAAAATCTACTTCCAGGTCGGTGCTGCGATCGAAAAATTCACGATAGTTTAAGAGAGGATTCCATTTTTGATCGATCGTCCGGAGGCGACCCAGAATGGCAGACTTTACTGACGCAAAGCCCCCGTCTCAACCCATTCAACCGCCTTTACCCGATGCGGCCGGAGCCGAGGCACCCCAGATGGGTGGTGGTTTATCTGTCATCCAATATTGGGCAGAGCACACCCTGTCACCAGAAGGGCCCAAACTCTGGCAAACTCTGTTACACAAGAGTGCCTGTCTCTCTTGCGCTTGGGGTACAGGAGGACAAAAAGGCGGCTTCACCAACGAAACAGGCGAGAAAGTACAACGCTGTATGAAAAGCGTAGAAGCAATCTCGGCTGAAATTCAACCGGCTGCGCCCCCGCAGGTTTTGGCTCAGCCCATTGCTGAGTTGCAACAGTTGACTTCTCTAGAAGCAGATCGATTGGGTCGGCTCAGCTTTCCAATGATTTTGCGGGCAGGGAGCGATCATTACGAACGGATTGGCTGGGACGAAATTTATCAAATTGCTGAGACGGCATTGCGTCAGCCGCCCGAACGAATTGCCTCCTACAGTTCGGGGCGATCCTCCAATGAAGCGGCATTTTTGCTGCAACTGCTGATGCGTACTTTGGATTCAAATAACTTGGCCGACTGTTCGGATCTATGCCATTCCCCTTCTACCGTTGGGCTCAAGCAGATGTTTGGCTCTGGCACGTCCATGGTGAGCCTGGAAAATTTGCAACAGGCGGATTGTGTGGTGCTGATCGGTTCCAATGCACCTGCCAACCACCCCCGCTTGATGAATGAGTTAATCAAGCTGCGCGATCGGGGTGGTAAAGTCATTGTGATTAACCCAGTCATCGAAGTGGGGCTGGTGAAGTTTGCCTCGCCTGCCTTCCCACTGACTTCACTCTTGACAGGGTCAGAGATTGCCTCCCTCTATCTACAGTTGATTCCGGGCAGCGATGTGGCTGTCTTTGTGGGGATCCAGAAAGCGTTAATCGAAGCTGGGCAAATCCAGATCGATTATCTTCAGCAACATACTCAGGGTTGGCAGGCGGTAGTCGATCAGGCTAAAGCAACTGATTGGGAAACCATCACCACAATCTGTGGAATCTCCCAACCTGAAATTGAATTGGCCGCCCAGATGATCGCTCGATCGCAGACGGTAGTATTTGCCTGGGCTATGGGAGTGACCCAGCATGACAACGGGGTGGATAACGTTTTTAGTATCGCAAACACGGCTTTGCTAACTGGCAATGCAGGCAAACCAGGAGCAGGCACAATGCCTATCCGGGGGCATTCCAATGTGCAGGGATTTGGCTCCATGGGGGTAGTCGTCACCGATCGCCTCAAGCAAGAAATTCAGCAGTCGTTAGAGCAACTATTGGGGCGATCCCTCAGTCGGGTACCGGGCTATGATACTCGTCGTTTGATTGAGGCAGCCGATGCTGGTCAGATTGACACCCTGATCTGTTTAGGCGGTAACCTCTATGCTGCGAATCCCGATCTGACCCAAGCCAAACGGGCATTTAGCCAAATTGACACGGTGATTTATTTGGCCACGAAACCAAATCTGGGACATTTTCATGGTTTAGGTCGGCAAAATACGATCGTGATTCCCGTCTTCAACCGATTTGAGAATCCGCACAAAACCACAACTGAATCGGGGAACAACTATGTGCGGTTAAACGACGAGGGGCAGACCCATCTGAAGGATGCCGATCTGGTTTCAGAAGTGGAGTTTCTTTGTGAGTTAGCTCACCGTTCCTTGGGCGACTATCCGATCCAATGGAGACAGATGTTGGAGACGCGCTATATTCGTCAACTGATTGCTCAAACGATTCCAGGGTATGAAGCAATTGGCACGATCGATGACACCTTAGAAGAATTTACGATCGGTGGGCGAATTTTTGATCAGCCTCAGTTTTCCACGCCTTCGGGTCAGGCTCAGATGTTTGTTACGCCTCTGCCTAATTTGCAATTGCCGACCTCCGAGCAGTTTGGTATTCCGGCTCAACTGCCCCATCGCATTCTTAGCTTGATGACTGGCCGCAGTTACTCCCAGCACAATACCGTGGTGTATAAACCGGATGATCGCTATCGGGGTATGCCACACCGCAACTGTATTTTGATGAATGCCGTCGATATTCAACTGGCTGGCTTCACGGCTCACCAGCGGGTTACAGTACAAGGTGATGCGGGCAAGCTAGAAAATGTAGAAATTATTCCAGGAGGGGTGCGCCCTGGTTCTGCGTTAATGTTCTACCCGGAAGTGAATCTGATCTTCAAAGCCCGGATGGACGAACGATCGGGCACACCGGCCTATAAGCGCGTGCCAGTGGTCGTTTATGCGGCTTAATGCGGTTTGATGCTTTATACGGCTAAACGGCTAATGGTTTATGCGGTTTCACCATGGCTTAGCTGCGCCCTACCCGTTGAGGAGCAGGAAAAGGCAGCCGGGTCTGAAGGTTAAACCGGCACCCTTCTGATAGGACATGTAACTGAATCCCAAACACAGACAGGGTTCGATCGCGCCAGCCCGGATCCAAATTGCGATAGGTCGTCGTGGTTTCATCGATAATCGTGACAGCTCCCTGTCCAACCACTTCCAACTGGTCGCCCTGCACAATCACTGCGGTGTCTTCATCGATGCCGACCCCCAAGGTGTTGGGTTGGAGGAGCAGCGCAGCCAGTAGCCGTCCTAAGCGGCCCCGCTGGGAAAAATGTTGATCGACCAAGATAGCGGAAATAAAACCCATCCCTGCTCCTAGGGTCACCGCATCAGGTCGAGGACTGGTTTCAGACTCACCACAGACAATCATCACATCTGACATCATCGCTGCTCCGGCACTGGTGCCCCCAATCACCACCCCTTCAAAATGCCGCTTCCGGATAGCATCCTCCAAAATGGTGCCCTTGAGCCGCTCCACAATTCGAGACTGATCACCGCCCGTAAAGAAAATGCCGCTGGCTTGACCGATCGCCCGTACCGCATCAATGTGGTTCGCATCGGCCTGATCCCGCGTGTCTACCACCCAAACCCGTTCAGCTCCCAGTTGATAGAACAATTCAAAGTAGGTTTCGCCTGCTTCTCGCGGTTCACTGGTACCTGCTGTTAAAACCACAATTCGGGCATGTTCGCCGCCTGCCAGTTGGAGAAATCGCTGGAGAATTTTGCAATCTCTCTCACGATCTTCGGCACCGCCAATAATAACAAGGGCACCTTGAGTGGAATAGGGCAATTCGGTCATGACGGAGGGGAGAACGGGGTAGGAAGGGGCGGGGAGGAATATACCAGGGAAGGATACACATCGATCGCCCCTCGATTCTAACCCTTGATCCTAAACGGATTCTTGTTTTTGTGAAGTTCACCCTGTGTCAAAATTTAGCTGGGTTGCCTCAGTTCACTCACTATCCCAGCAGTCTGGAATCGGTGGTTCGACCCGTCAGGGCTCGAAGGGCGAAAAAATCCAACACCACCTCAATTACTCGCTGAGCCTCCGACAATGTCATGGCTCCACCCAAAGGCAATCGGACTAATCGATCGCTCAGGGCTTCGGTAATTGCTAGCGAACCCGCAGAACGGCCATATTTCAGACCGGCGGGTGAGTTGTGGAGCGGCACATAATGGAATGTAGATCTGACTCCTTGCGATTTGAGATAACTGAGTAACTCCGTGCGCACAGCCAGATTTTCAGTCAACAGATAGTAAAGATGACCATTGGGTTGACAGTCCGCCGGGACGATCGGGCGACGGATGTGACCTTGTTGTTCTAGATCTGCCAAATTCTGGTGATACAGTTGCCAAATGTCTAGGCGACGTTGCGTAATGTAATCTGTTTGTTCGAGTTGAGCCAATAGCATGGCCGCCAGAATGTCACTGGGTAGAAAAGAGGAGCCCACATCCACCCAGGTATATTTGTCTACTTCACCTCGGAAAAATTGACTCCGATTGGTACCTTTTTCCCGAATGATTTCAGCTCGTTTTTCCAATTGGGGATCGTTGATGATCAGTGCTCCACCTTCTCCACAAATCACATTCTTGGTTTCATGGAAGCTGAAGGCAGCCAAATGTCCAAAACTGCCAACTGGCTTGCCTTGGTAGGTGGCTGCAATGGCTTGGGCGGCATCTTCAATTAAATACAACTGATGGCGATCAGCAATTTCACGTAACCGATCCATTGCACAACTGACTCCAGCATAATGGACTGGTACGATCGCCTTTGTTTTCGTAGTAATCGCTGCTTCAACTTTCGTTTCATCTAGATTTAATGTATCTGGCCGGATTTCCACAAAGACCGGCACAGCCCCTCGCAAGACAAAGGCATTGGCGGTAGAAACAAACGTATAGGATGGCAAAATCACCTCGTCTCCCGGCTGAATATCAATCAAGATGGCAGCCATTTCTAAGGCTGCGGTGCAAGAGTGGGTCAGCAAGGCTGCCTGACTGCCGATCCGCCGTTTCAACCAGTCCTGGCACTGGTGAGTAAATGCGCCATCTCCCGCCTGATGGTCACTACTGAGTGCCGCACGGATATAGTCCAGTTCCCGACCAGCAATCAGGGGGTGATTAAAGGGAATTTCGGTTAATCCTTGGGATTGGGGGGTTGCACAGATAGGAGGAGCCACTCGATAGCAAGGTTGATGTGCTACTGAAGGCTGAGTTGCCCGATCAGAAGGAAGATAAACCATAGTTGTGACGAAGTAGCGACAAGGTCAGGAACAGAGATGGTGATGCCAAAAAGGCTGCGAAAGTAAAGGGAATAACCCAGGAGGAAGTTGATCGTTGAACAATAGAGACGAGAAATATGCTGATTTACGAATCAAACCAGCCGGATATCTAATGAGTAAGGGCATTTCTGAATGCAAGGATGACTTCCCTCATCTCTAGTCCTTCTCCGAAGGGAAAAGAGAACTAGAGTCCGGTTCCCTTGCCTTTCAAAAAAGGAAGTATGAATCCGCCAAGCTTGAAGATTCTAAGTTTGAAGATTCTAAGTTTGAAGATTCTAAGTTTGAGGATTTTAACCTGGGGGCGAGGCTAATAGGATGCAATCAGAAGTCACTTTGAGGCTAGGAGAACAACTGCATAATTGTCATAATGACTACATTACAGGGAAAGTGGGCTGGCTTCCGTGGCTTATTAATAACTTCGCCAAAATCGATCGAAATATAAGGCCGAGATGAAGTGCGATCGAGTGGATGCAACCAAGTGTTTCGGGAATGAATTTGTCCAAACGGCACAAAGTTAGCGATCGGGCAGTATCTGTCTTGTCCCCCTGTATACTCAATCATGGCCTGTATACTAAATCATGGATAGTGATGGGAACTCCTAAATGATGGGAACTCTCAAATGGTGGGAACTCTGATGATCAATTGTCATCTTAATATTTCTCAACTTTAGATTTCTGAGAGTTTTTCACTAAGATAATCAGAGCTAACTAGAGATAACCGGAGCCAACTAGAGGCATCGAAACAATTGAAGCATCGTTTGCCCCTTGTCCATCCCGCTGATTATCCACCCCTATGATTGTCCACCCCGATGGGTGATCGACAATGCCAAAATGCCTGAATCGCTGTTTCCTGATTTTAGGAAGAGGTACGGTCGTGAATGCTGAGTGTTCATAAACGGGATAGAGTATGCGATTTGTTTTTTTAACCGCTGATTTAGAAACTCGCCCAACTTGGTGGCAAGTGCAAGATACCTTAGGGCGCTTGAAACTCCGGGGCATCCAACGCTACCTCGATCTCAAATTTGTCCGGGTAGGACAAGTGTTTGGCGGCACACTCAATTTAATGCGGCATTGTCAAGTAGCCCAAAATTGCGGAGCAGAAGCCGTACTGGCAACCATGAGCGGGCGAGATACCTACGGCGACAAGGGAGTCGCTGGATTATCCTACATCAGTTGGCATGATCGCCGCCCGGATGACATTTGCATTGTGCCAGATTTTGTTACATCCTTGATCGGGCAGGTCAAAGGTTCAGCAATCGCCTATTTGCAGAATCCCCTATTTGTGAAGGCTGATTTCAACTTTCGCAGCGATCGGGTCACTTTGTGGACTGATTCGCCATTGATGTTAGAAATCTGTCAAAAGACATATCCTAATCGTCCGATTCAAATTGTCCCCAACATCATCGATAATATCCAGTTTCCCTTCATTCCCCAATCCGATCGGGAGGCTGGCTTAATCTTTGCATTTCCGCGCAAGGGAAAGGACTACATCGATGCAACTCAACAGTGCTATGAATCCATGGGCGGCAAATACTGGCGGTTTGAACGAATTGACGGGCTTTCCATTCAAGAATTAGCCCAACAGTTTCGTCGTCCACAAGCCTTTCTGGCTTCGGCTGATATTGAAGGCTGTGCTTTGCCCCCGCAAGAATCGATGGCTTCTGGGATTGTGGTGGTGGGTAAGGATGCGCGTGGAGCCAATTTTTGCATGGCGGATCGGGAAACGGCCATGATCGCCGATACCCCGGAAGCAGCCGCCCGATCCCTACTGGAACTGGAAAATTCTGATCTCCGCGAGCGCATTGCCCAGAATGCTTATCGGGCAATCAAGCGTTACTTTCCGCATGAGGAACCAACTGCGTTCTGGAGAGAAACGATCCGGCGCTTTGGCGGCACTCCTACCTATGGTTCTCCGACCTACAGGGATATGACTCCGATGACCGATTGGCTACCGGAATAGACCAAACCGAGGAGATCCCAGCAGATGTCTGGTTCCCTGCACCGGGATCTCCCTCAGATACCTAACGCAATCCGGCTTGCAGTTGTTGCTGGGCTGCCTCCAATGCCTCGGCGAGTTTGCTGGGATCCCGCCCTCCAGCTTGGGCTACATTCGGACGACCGCCGCCGCCGCCGCCGCAAAGTTTGGCGATGCTACCGATAAACTTACCAGCTTGCAGCCCTTGCTGGTTGACTCCCGCGCTGAAAGCCGCAACCAAGCTCACCTTGTCCGGTTCTGGGACTGAACCGAGAACCACCGCTCCTTCTCCTAACTTCTGGAGCAGGCGTTCAGCCGCAGTTTTGAGGGATTCGGCATCAATTCCTGCTAGTTCGGCCACCAGCACCTTAAATGCGCCGATCGATTCCGCCTGATCCAACAGTTGATCGGATTTGGATAGCGCTAACTCTGCCTTCAGGGCTTCTAGCTGTTTTTGAGCTGTCTTCAGTTCTGATTGCAGGCTAGTCACCCGATCGGGCAACTCTTCAGGTTTCACCTTAAATCGATCGCTCAAATCCCGCACTACTTGATCGCGCAAGTTCAGGTAATCCAGAACTGCCGGGCCCGCCACGGCTTCAATGCGGCGAATCCCTGCTGCCACTCCCGCCTCGGAGATAATTTTGAACACGCCAATTTCGGCGGTGTTATTCACATGGGTGCCGCCACAGAGTTCCATCGACACCCCTGGAAAATCCAGCACCCGCACCTCATCCGCGTATTTTTCGCCAAACATGGCGATCGCCCCGCGCGACTTGGCCTCCATCAGTGGCAGAATATCGATCTGGGCTTGATGGGCTTCAGCAATCCAGGTATTAACCAGGGCTTCTACCTGCTGCACTTCTTCTAAGGTCAAGGGTCGCGGGCAATTAAAGTCAAACCGGAGCCGATCAAACGCCACCAAAGAGCCTGCTTGCGAGATCGAATCATCCACCTGCTTTTTCAAGGCTGCTTGCAACAGGTGAGTGGCCGTATGATTGGCTTGAACTCGGCGGCGGCAAGCCAGATCAATTTGAGCGGTCACCAGATCGCCAACCTGCAAGTTGCCCCGTTCAATCCGTCCGGCATGGACAAAGAAGCCTGACTCTTTCTGAACATCTTCGATCCGCACTAGCAGCCCATCGCCGGTCAGATAACCCTGATCGCCAATTTGCCCGCCCGACTCAGCATAGAATGGGGTTTGATCAAGCACCACCTGCACAGTTTGTCCAGCAGAAACCGCTTCGGTCGGCTTGCCCTCCACCAGCAAGACAACCACTTCGGCCTGGCTGGAAAACTGGCCATAGCCGAGAAATTCTGTTTCATGGATTTGATTGGCCAGCTCATCTAACGAACCCTGTACCGTCAGGTCGATCGTTTCATGGGCAGCCTGGGATCGCTTGAGCTGTTGCTCCATTTCAACGGCAAACCCATCGGTATCCACCGTTAAGCTCTGCTCTGCTGCAATCTCCTGGGTCAGCTCTAACGGAAAACCGTAAGTATCATAAAGCACAAAGGCATCATGACCGGAAATCTGGGTGGAGCCTTCCTGCTGTACCCGTTCCATGGTTTTCTCAAGCAGTTTCACCCCCCGTTCCAGGGTTTTCTGGAAGCGGTATTCTTCCCGTTCCAAGTCGGCTTTGATTTGATCAGCCTGCCGCCGCACCTGGGGGTAAACCGATTCTGCCAAACCAATTGCCGTTTCGGCCACCTGAGCAATGAATTTCTGTTCGATTCCCACCAGTTTGCCATGGCGAACCACGCGGCGAATCAAGCGACGCAGCACATAGCCCCGCCCCACGTTAGAGGCATGAATTCCATCGGCAATCATGTGAACGACTGCTCGCACATGGTCACCAATCACTTTCAACGACACCTGGGTTTGGGGATCGGCCATGGCATAGTCGATCCCGGCTAGCGCAGCAGCAGTTTGGATGATCGGCAAGATCAGATCGGTTTCGTAGTTGTTCGGGACGCGCTGTAAAATCTGAGCCATGCGCTCCAGCCCTAGCCCGGTATCAATATTTTGAGCTTGCAAAGGCGTTAAATTGCCTGCGGCATCCTGGTTGTATTGCATAAACACCAGGTTATAAAACTCGATAAACCGGCTGTCATCTTCCAGATCGATCGCCTTATCGCCGAGTTCTGGGTGGAAGTCATAGTAGATTTCCGAACAAGGGCCACAAGGGCCGGTCGGGCCAGATTGCCAGAAATTATCGGCGGCTCCCATGCGAATAATGCGATGGGGAGGAATCCCGATTTGATCCCGCCAGATGGCGAAGGCTTCGTCGTCATCCTCAAACACGCTCACGATCAACCGATCGGGCGGGAGCTGATAGACCTCGGTTGACAGTTCCCACGCCCAAGCAATCGCCTTCTCCTTAAAATAGTCTCCAAAGCTGAAGTTACCCAGCATTTCAAAGAAGGTATGGTGTCGGGCAGTGCGACCTACATTTTCAATATCGTTCGTTCGGATACATTTTTGCGAGCTGGTGGCTCTCGGAAACTCAGCCCCCCGCTGTCCCAAAAAGATCGGCTTAAACGGAAGCATCCCGGCGATCGTCAGTAAAACGGTCGGATCTTCAGGGACTAAAGATGCGCTGGGCAACACCTGATGCCCTCTGGCTGCATAAAAATCAAGAAAAGCTTGTCGGATTTGAGCGCCGCTGAAAGGAATGGACATGGGAAATCTAAAAGTGCGTCACACGGATGTTCAACTGAAGTCCAATCTCTATTCTCATTCAAGATGTCAGATTCGACAAAGATCCATCGATCGAACAACCGAGCAGTTCAGCCGTCTCTACCCCGCATGGCGAACACCGGACGACAGGGGGCTAGATCAACAGACGGAAGCGCCCCCAGTAACATCCAGTAACATCTAGATGACCGGGATGCCGACAGACGCAAACCGTGCCCAAAACTGGTATAGTCAGCCAAATGGCGCTAGTCAAAACAGTGCGGAAGTTGCATGATAATTAAAGCGATGTATAAAATAAATCAAAAATGTAAGTAGTTTCACTTATACGCGGAATGGGGAATTGGTTTGCTGAATTCCTTTAGCCCCCAATGAATAGCCCTCGATGAATAGCCCCCGATGAATAGCCCCCGATGAACTCCGAATGATCCCCAGATGCCGGTGTTAGAGCCAGTGTCAGAATTCCGTTACACAGCTCAGTTTCAAGTTTGAAAGCGGCTGTTGGAAACGGTGGAAATTGGCTGGCAGTGTGTTGTTATCCTCAGCTCAAATCCCGTCGTGTGAATCTAGCCCCCGCATCACTCAAACTATTAGTCAAAATTCAGTCAAAAATCTTGCATGATGGGGACAGTGAATGCCCCAGGTGATTGGTCACTGTCATTGACCTAGCTTGCTTGGAAGTCGTGGTTAGAACCTCAATGGATGCCTCACTCCTCCTCGTTGGAGACCAACAATTTCAGCGTCTGATCGATGGGGTACGAGAGATCACCTCATTATCGATCGAGAGTGCAGCCGATCCGCTAGAAGCGATGCCGTTGATCATGGCCCAACAGCCGGATCTGCTCCTGGTTCAGGCTGCCCATCCAGAAAGCTTGGCTCTGTGTCAGCAGATCAAAGAACAAAACCGCCTCGCCTGGATTTATTGCATCCTGGTCAATGATCAGCCGATCGTGCAAACCTATTCCAGCTCAAGGGAGTGCTTTGAAAGGCAGACAGGGAGTGCATCCAGTCAGGGTGAGGCAGCGGCTGAAGAACAGGAACATAATAAACAGGAATACAATAAACAGGAATACAATAAACAGGAACACAATAAACAGGAACACAGTAGAAAAGTTCCCGCTCTGACTGTGACCTCGCTGGAGTTAGCTCGTCTGGCAACGCTCCGCCCTACGAACCCTCCAGTGCTAGATCATACCCAACTGGGACAGCCTGCACAGCCCATTGCATCCTTCAACCTGATCGATCTACCGCTGCCACAACAGGAACTACTCGCCCTTGAAACCGGAGCAGATGCCTATCTCTACTTGCCCCAACCCCATACGCCATATTCCACGCCATATTCTACACCTGAACTGTTGCAACAACGCCTTCAGGCTCAAATTCGAGTCGGATTACGGCAAGTGCAGATTCACCGAGAACTGATGCGCACCAACGATGTGCTCTCGGCGATCGCCCTCTCAGATCCGCTGACTTCTCTCAACAACCGACGAGCATTTGAGTGGGAATTACCCAGACAAATCCAGAATGCCCGCGATCGGCGCATCCCGATCAGCTTGATCATGTTGGATGTGGACTTTTTCAAATCGATCAACGATACCTACGGACACTTAACCGGCGACCAGGTTTTAAAGTTTTTAGCAGCCCGCCTGAGTCATAATCTGCGCATCTATGACACCCCTTTTCGGTATGGTGGTGAAGAATTTGTGATTATTCTCAGCAATACCGACCAAGAGGAAGCGATGATAATTGCCAATCGTCTTTGCCAGATGGTCAGTGAACAACCTTTTGCCATTGATGAGACGCTGGATCTAACCGTAACCATTAGTGCAGGTACGGCTACCCTGACTTCTGAGGATGACAGCAAAGGAGTGAGTCTCTTGCAGCGGGCTGATCAGTGTTTGCTGAACGCTAAGGCCCAGGGCCGTAACCGTGTCGTCGGCTGTCTGTGAGCACTAGATGATTCACTCCTGTTCGCGAGCAGCCCGTCAGGCAGAGATGACTTGGGGGACGGCCGTACGAGAAGCAGGAGCATCCAGGGTGGGGGATGGAATGCCGTAATAGCGTCGATACCAATCTACAAATCGAGGAATGCCCACTTCGATCGGAGTCGTGGGTTCAAAGCCAGTGTCCTGACGCAAAGATTCAATGTCTGCGTAGGTTTCGAGCACGTCTCCTGGTTGCATCGGCAAAAATCGCTTCTGAGCTTTAATGCCCAATGTGGCTTCGAGCACCTCAATAAAATGCAGCAAGTGAACGGGCTGGTGATTGCCAATGTTGTAGATACGATAGGGGGCAGTGCTCAAGTTGGGATCTACGAATTGGGAATGGGGCTGGGAATGAGGCAACGGGGGACGATCGAGCACTCGGATCACCCCATCCACAATATCATCAATGTAGGTAAAGTCGCGCTTCATTTGACCATGGTTGTAGATTTCGATCGGCTGTCCTGACAAAATGGCTTGCGTGAACCGAAACATGGCCATATCTGGTCGTCCCCAGGATCCATAAACCGTGAAGAAGCGCAATCCAGTTGTAGGAATTCCATATAGATGGCTGTAGGTATGAGCCATTAATTCATTCGATTTCTTAGTAGCTGCATAGAGACTCACAGGATGATCAACCTGATCGGAGACGGAAAAAGGAACGTTGCGGTTCATGCCATAAACCGAGCTGGAGGAAGCAAAGACCAAATGTTGAACACCTCGATAACGACAGCCTTCTAATATATTTAGAAAGCCAACGATGTTACTATCGATGTAACTATGAGGATTTTGCAATGAATAGCGAACACCTGCCTGAGCTGCCAGATGAATGACGCGATCGAAAGACTGGGACTGAAATAAATTTTCCATAGCCGATCGATCGGCCAGGTCGATCCGGTGAAAGGTAAACTGGGGATGACGTTGTAGGGTCACCAATCGACTCACCTTCAATTTGACATCGTAATAGGCATTTAAATTATCTAAGCCAATGACCGTTTCGCCGCGATCGAGCAAAAATTGACAAACATGATAGCCGATAAAACCTGCCGCACCAGTGACTAAAATTGGAGCCATAGTTCCTCCAGAATTCTCTAAATTAGTTCATTTCAAGTGTTGTGATTCTAGATCTGGCTATTCCAGATTGAATCCCTGAACAACAGGGGGATGATTCGTTCCGGGATAATGCAACAGGCTGAACCGCGATCGATCGATCGGTAGTCGCCAATCCTCCAACGGGTTGAGCCCGATCGCCTGGGCCAGGATTTGCCGAATCTCCGTTTCTGAAGCGAGCACTAGCCCGGTTAATAAGGAAGTGGGTTCGGTGATGCGTTGAGTTTGGGCATCAATGGTCTGCTGCCAAACCCGTGGAAAATCATGGCGTGTGGTTTCCAATCTGACAGTATGTGGATGGGGAGATAGCAGGATATCCAGCATTGCATCTGCTGAGCAACTTTGTGAGGAACTAATTGAGGGATCATCTAAGGGATGCGCTTTGGATAGACTAAAGTCAATCTGGATCGTTTCAAAACGCTGACGGAGTTTCTGCCACTGCTCGCGATCGGAACTCAGGGGGGCGAGGATCAGCCGCAGTCCCTGCTTACCCGCCTTGAGTTTAGGAAGAATTTCATCAAGATGAGCAGTGGTATTCAGGCAGTGGAGCTGTCCTGATTGAGGGCAAGCTTCTGCAAAACTGAGGAGACTGATACCACCGTTCGACTGCTGCAAGCGATGATGCTGAGCAGCGGAAAGCCCCAAAGCGGTACTGATCAGGGCATGATTTGTACCCCCATGGCTGACGATTAAGAGGGTTTGCCCTAGTCGATGGGGCAAAACTTGCTGCCAGAAAGATCGAGCCCGTTCATATAAATCCAACACAGGATAAAACAGAGTGGTCTGGACAGGCTGACGAGTTAACACAGCGGTGGCAGTTCCAGCCTGAGATGATGCCAAAGCCTCGATCGATCGGTTTGGCTCAATCGATCGGTGCATCGTGAATTCATGAGGACGGAGTTGCCATTGCCGATAGGACTCCGCCTGCTCACTGCGGACTTGATGAAACGGTAGTCCCTCCCAAGCAGGAATATCAATTTCCCGCAAATGCTCATGTGAATAAACGGGCATTGTTTGATCGCTCAACTGTAATCCAGCCAAAATCTCTTGGAGTGTGGCTTGAGCCCGTTGTAATGGACTACTGAACACTGCATCGATCGGGCTATCCCGTAGCAGGGTCGCAACCTGTTGAGCTTGAATCCGCCCTTGTTCAGCCAGCAGAGATTGATCGCAGCTCCCTTGAAATCGCCCCTGTTGGTTGAAGGTACTCCGGCCATGGCGCACCAGAATCACCCGTGTTGTGCGTAATAAATCAGGCATGGTGGAAATAGAGATCATGGCTTTCGATAAATGGAGGTCACGGACTGAGAAAGGGAGGTCACGGACTGAGTACAGTTGGGTTGAGCTAATGAGCCGAGCTAATGAGCCGAGCTAATGAGCAAGCTAACGGGCTAAACTGGGATCGGTTGCTTCACCAATGCAGTCACCAACTGAGCCGTTTTCTCAACACCCTGTAAATCAAATTGGCGCACCGTCGGAGTTTGTTGTAAGCACTGAATCATCCGATCAGCCATTCGATCGGACTGAAGTTCTTCCGGGCTAATCAAATGCACCACGCCCAACTCAGCTAACCGCTGCGATCGAATCGTCTGCTCCTGATCATCATTACCCGTAAAAGGCAGCAACATGGAGCGTACTCCGGTGGTTAAGACATTCATCGTTGTGTTGTAACCAGCCATACTGATCGATAGATCTGCTTGGCGCATGTAGTGAAGTAGATCGGGAGTGTAGCGTTCTACCGTCAAATTAGGAGATGTTGCTGCGATCGACTGCATTTGCTGGAATACTGGTTCTGGACAGAATGGGCCAGTAAACATGAGAATGTGATGAGGAATACGATCGAGCAAATCAGCACTAGCAGCAGCGACAGATTCCAGTAACTCATGACCGAACCGTCCTCCCCCAACGCTGGTAAGAATGAGGGGATGGGAGTTGGCAAAAACAGGAGTATAGTAAGGTGCAGTATTCATAACTGGAGTGGGATACTGTTTGAGTGCGGCATCTTCCTGTACCACATACCCCGTATAGTGAACTGGACAGTCTAAGTCAGCGACGCGGGTAAAGCTCCGTTCAAGTGGCATAAATTGGGGATCGCCATGCACCAAGACCAGATCAAAATATTGATTGATCAGGCGGCAAATTTTAGCCTCATGCTGGAGTTGATCTTGCTTGGTTACGACGATGTCACGCAGGCTACAGACAACCTTCGTTCCTGCCGTTTTGGCTGCTTCCACTAGAGGAATTAACTCAGGTGAAAAGCGTCGTCTGCCAAAGGGAAAGAGCTCGATCATCAAAACATCAGGCTGAAAGCGATCGAACGTTTGCAAGAGCTGTTGCTTACGAGACTCGAACACAGCTTCTACGCTCTCGAACTCTGGCGGAATCTGTAGCGATTGAAACTCCGAATCGGTTTTGATCGGTGGTAAATGGATCACTTCCAATCCGGTCGGCCAAGGAAACTCCTGAATCACCTCACCGCCATTGATAAAGCAGATCTGGAAGTTGGGCATTAGACCTTTAACAATTTCCATACTGCGGATCAGATGCCCGATCCCTAGAATATGCTGGCAATAGAACATTAGACGCATATCAGTCTCCAATGAATGAGTGAGTAAAGGAGGAATGGATAAAGTAAATACTTAGTATTTCAAGTTGGCATTGGCTGGGTAATTTGAGCATACCAAGTCGGAGGCTGGGGTAAGCGAGTCCGAACAGCGCGAGGATGGGGATTCACTAATAGGGAAAGATAGTGAGCAATTCGCGGCAATGCCTGCATATCGATCTGCGCTGTCGGTGGGATTTGATCGCTCTTGGCTTGTAATTCTCTCCAGACCGACTGTTGTAATTTCTGGGGTGTAAGTTGATCGGGGTGAATGGCTTGGAACAGTCCCAATTCAGCCATCCGTTCTGCCCGAATCCACTGTTCTTCAACGGGTTTGAGACGCGGTACCACGATCGCCCGTTTCCGTAGGGTTAAGATTTCACCGATTGTGTTGTAACCTGCCATGGAAACTACGAGATCAGCGGCTTTGAGATAACTAACTAGATCGTCTGTAAATTCAAGAAACCCGACCTGGGGATTGGCGGCAACCTGCTGCTGGATGCCATAGCGCTGCTCATCGGCCATTTCTGGGCCGGTGATGATCAAACTCTTGATCGCCATATTGGTGGGCATCAAGGCCAGGCTATCTAGATAGGTTTGTACCAACTGATAGCCATCCGCACCTCCTCCTGGAGTCACCACAACCAGCTTTTCGAAAGGTTGTACCCGAAGTGCTCGCCGGACTGTTGTTCTGGAGCGCTGGCCAGTCTCCCGTTGAATATAGCCACAAAACCGGACTTTTTGAGAGAGTGCCGTTGAAAATTGATAGGCTTTGCGAACATCAAAAATATCAGGAGTACCAACAACCCAAATTTGGTCGTATAACGCTTCGAGAATTTTGTAATATCCCTTTTGTTGCCATTGGGCGATCGTCACATCTGGGCGATCGAGGATGTCACGCAACAGCAGTACCAATTTGGTATTGGGGCAATTGAGTTTGAGATATTTCAAGGTGGATCGTAATTCAGACTCTAACCCATCTGGCTTCTTATCTACGAGAATCAAGTCAGGTTGGAAGCGTTTGACCGCTGTTAAGATTAGATCGGAACGTAACTGCACAGCATCTTCAATCTTTGTACCTAAATATTTCACGCCCATCTCGCCATCACTATCGCGTCCTAAGCAGGGCAGTTTGATGTAATCTAAACCGGAAGGTAACCGGAGGCTATGCAGGGCAGGTGAACCCGAAACAACGAGGATGGAAACCCCTGAGAAAGCTTTGAGCAGATACTGACAGATCGCTAACATTCGACGAATATTACCTAACCCGAATGCATCATGAGAATAGACCAGGAGTTTCATGGGATTTATCTCCAAGAAAAAGGAGGGAGGAGAAAGTCGAAAACTTGAGGAGAACGGGGCAGAATGCGAGCGGATAAATGCAAAAACGGGCGAGCTGGTCGTTTGGGATGAAGCGAGACGTGAAAGACAAACACTGAGAAAAGAATGCGAAAACTAGAGACTTGGGATGAGTTGAGGAGTCTGATTAGATTGATCGGGTAAATCTTGAATGAGCACAGGGTTATACAGACGAGAACGTCCGATGCCAATGTAATGGAATCCGGCTTGACTCAGTTGCCCCGGATCCAGATAGTTACGACCATCGACCAGAATGGCCTGATTCATGAGCGCAGCTAAGGCTGCATAGTTGAGTTGTCGGAATTCGGCCCAGTCGGTGGACAGAACTAGCGCGTCACATTCGAGAGCTAAAGTCTCTGGTGAATCGGTGACAATTAAACCGTCAGGTAAACTATGGCTGTGGGACAGAGTCGTAGAATAGAGAGGATCGTAAGCTTTGACTTTGGCTCCCAGCCGCTGGAGTTGCTCAATCAAGTCGAGGGCAGGAGCATCGCGCAAATCGTCGGTGTCGGGTTTGAAGGTGAGCCCCAATAGTCCAACCGTTTTACCCTTGAGAATTTTGAGGGCTTGCTGTAATTTCTCCAGAGCAAGGCTGCGCTGGCGTTGATTCGTGGTAACGGCCGCTTGCAAGAGGGTGGCTTCGTAACCGTAATCTTGAGCCGTATGGATCAGGGCCGAAACATCTTTAGGAAAACAGGAACCGCCCCAGCCAATGCCAGCTTGCAGAAACTTACTGCCAATACGAGAATCCAGCCCGATCCCTTGGGCGACCTGGGTAACATCTGCACCCACTCGATCGCAAATGTTGGCAACTTCATTGATAAAACTGATTTTAGTGGCTAGAAAAGCGTTAGCCGCATACTTGATCATTTCTGCCGAGCTGAGATCGGTCACTACAACGGGAACGGGAGACTGATGGGGATCCTGGGCAAATTCACGATTGACGATCGGAGCATAGAGCGATTTCATCTGGGCAATGGCCCAAGCACTGCTACTGCCCAATACAATTCGATCGGGGTTGAACGTATCGTAAACCGCCGATCCTTCCCGCAAAAATTCGGGATTGCTTACCACTTCAAACTCAGCCGTCATGGGTGCCGTCATGGGTGCCGTCATGAGTTCTGAACGCTGGGATAGCTCATCCAAAATCAGACGACGTACCCAGTCTCCTGAGCCGATCGGTACGGTGGATTTATTGACGATTACTTTTCGCCCAGCGGTGAGATGCTGGCCAATCCCCCGGGCCACCGCTTCCACATAGCGAGTATCACTTTCGCCCGTGGGGAGGGGAGGCGTACCCACCGCAATGAACAGGATTTCGCTGGCTTGCACGCTCGTCGCTAAATCGGTGGTGAAGTGGAGGCGATCGGACTGCATCGCAGCCTGCATCATTTCCGTCAAACCGGGCTCATAGATGGGGGATTGCCCTGCTTGCATCAACTCCACTTTGGCAGGGTTGTTATCTACACAAATCACTTCATGCCCTACATGGGCTAAACAGGCACCTGTAACTAAACCCACGTAACCTGTTCCGATCACACAGACTTTCATGAGGTTCACTCTCCTAAATGCATCAAGGTGCAACGTAAGGGGGTAGACAGAGTTGCGTTTGATGTCTTTTAGATTGCCAAGATGCCATGAAACCTTCATGAGGCATCGATGAGAGTGATCTCATGAGAAAGCCTTAAGAGAGAGATGAGAAATCTTTCATCGATCGGGAATCGTTCGATCCAACTTCTTCTCACTCCTTCCTCTCACTTAGGGCTGGGCGTGATTTGAGCGCAGGATTAGCTTAGACTAGGAAGGAGTTGCACAGTTGTGCCGAAAAGTCATGAAACGAGTGAAGGCTGAATTTCTGCTTAGCCAGACCAGTTTAGAGCGGATTTGGTGTCATCTAGACTACTAATCCTCGAGTTTTCTATTCCAATCATGTAAATTTTTATTACACATTGTTAAGGACTTGTGATATCTTAGGTACAACGGAGTCAGCTTTTTCACTCGCTGTCAACAAAAATTTTTCCTTGTTAACTTCCAGAGGTGAATTTACATGCCATTCACAATAGATGCAGCACGGAGTATCTTCCCAAATACCTTGGCTGCAGATGCGGTTCCAGCAACGATCGCTCGATTCAATCAACTTAATGCGGAAGATCAACTTGCTTGGATCTGGTTTGCTTACCTAGAGATGGGTCAGTCGATCACCGTTGCGGCACCGGGTGCTGCTAGCATGCAGTTTGCAGAAGGAGTTTTGCAGGATATTCGGCAGATGTCTTTCTCCGAGCAAACCCAGGTGATGTGCGACCTAGCTAACCATGCGGATACCCCCATCTGCCGGGCCTATGCGAGCTGGTCTCCGAATATCAAGTTGGGTTTCTGGTATCAGTTGGGTCAATGGATGGAAGAAGGGGTCGTTGCGCCGATTCCTACTGGGTATCAACTTTCCGCAAACGCTTCAGCGGTATTGCAAGCCATCCGTGAACTTGATCAAGGTCAACAGATTACCGTTCTGCGGAATGCAGTAGTTGACATGGGATTTGACCCCAGCAAGTTAGGCAACTACACGCGCGTGTCTGAGCCAGTAGTTGCACCGAAGGATATGTCTCAGCGAACCAAGGTGACCATTGAAGGGATCAGCAATCAAACTGTGCTGGACTACATGGATAACTTGAACGCAAATGATTTTGATGCGCTAATTGCGTTGTTTGAACAAGATGGTGCACTTCAGCCACCCTTCCAGAAGCCGATCGTAGGGAAGGATGCGGTGCTACGGTTCTTCAGAGAAGAGTGTCAAAACCTGAAGTTAATGCCAGAGCGGGGTGTGGTTGAGCCTGCTGAAGATGGCTACACTCAAATTAAAGTAACGGGTAAAGTGCAAACTCCCTGGTTTGGTGCAGCCGTAGGGATGAACATGGCTTGGCGCTTTTTGCTCAGCCCCAACAACAAGATTTTCTTTGTTGCCATTGACTTGCTAGCTTCTCCGAAAGAGTTGCTGAACTTAGTTCGTTAAGCACGTCGTTCAGGTATTTAACCCGCCAATTCTTGACATTAATCCGGGTTGTATTTGGGTTGTTCTCAGTGTGGGGATTGTTCTCAGTCAGTGAGGCTGTGCCGCCCAGAATATAGCACAGCTTCACCCTGAAGTCATTCCCGCTAGAGCACTACCCAATTTTTAATATCTATTCCCAGCAATCGGCGCTCTTCCTATAGGGCGCTGATTTTTGCTGCATAGCTGCGTATGAAACCTACGGATAAAACCTACGGATAAAACCTACGGATAAAACCGGCAACGGTGAAAATTTTATCCTATAAATTTTCGTGATCCCCTTGGGAGAACCGGCTGCTCCTAGTAAAATGAGGTTATTGTATAGATTTGTTACTGTAATTAGATTTCAGGATATTAAATGCCAGTGACTAACGTTGAATGGTCTAGTGTTGAAAAGCAGATTGCCCAGCATGCCTTTGAAACTGCTTACCAGCGAGAAATCGAAGCCTTAATTCAGGAAGTCCGCGATCGAGCTAGCAGCCTCTGTGAATTAGAAGATATGTGGCGACTGCATGATTTCCTCAGCGCTAGAAGACATGAGATTGACGGTAAGTATGATAATCGTGATACCGTTCGCATTTTTGTCTGTGCTCAACTGGTTAAGGAAGGTTGGCTGCATCTCAATGAGTTAGAAGGTCTGACTCCAGAGAAACTCACGAAAGTGTTGGCTCTGACTCGCATGTAGAACCGGAGGGCGACGGGGGATTGGATCGGGCGGGCATCTGTCATGGCAGTCGGATGACGACCTACGGTTTGGTAGCAAGCTTGTCTAGCAGTAAGCTAGCGTGAGCCACTCATAAACAGGCGTGAGCCACTCATAAACACTTGTTAAAGCCTGTGAATACCTGCAAGCGGTATGTGAGAATCCCATCAAACGATCAGATAATAGAGGATTGAGCCTACTTGCTCAGCCTGTTTGAGCGTTCCTTCCAGCCAGATCCTCTGGTCTGATCGTTTATATGTTTAATTTTCAAAATAAAAACATTCTCGTGACGGGCGGTGATCGCGGCATTGGGCAGGCGATCGTACGAGGCTTTGCCGCATCAGGAGCAAGAGTTGCCATCCACTATCACCATCACAAAGAGGCTGCTAAGCTGCTGCGAGCCACGCTACCCGGCAAAGGTCACTGCTTGGTGCAAGCTGATTTGGCCAATCCTGGGGCTGTCAAAAGCATGGTCGATTTCACCCTGATGATCTTGGGGCATGTCGATATCCTGGTGAATAATGCGGGCATCTACCAGGAACATCCTCTTGATCAAACCGACTATCTCGATTGGCAGCAGATCTGGCAGCAAACCATCGATGTGAATTTGATTGGTGCTGTGAACGTCAGCTACTGTATTGCCCAACAAATGATTGAACGCCAACAAGGCCGAATTATTAACATCAGTTCACGGGGGGCATTTCGGGGTGAACCGACTGCTACAGCCTATGCAGCGAGCAAAGCTGGGCTAAATGCATTTAGTCAATCACTAGCCCAATTTCTTGCCCCCTACAATATTGGTGTGATGGCAGTCGCTCCGGGCTGGGTCGAAACCGAGATGTCGCGATCGATTTTGGAGAGTCCAACCGGCGATCTGATCCGCCAGCAAAGCCCAACCGGACGAGTAGCTAGACCGGAAGAAATTGCTGATACAGTGTTGTACTTAGCCTCCGAAGCCGCTGCTTTTCTGACAGGAGCGATCGTGGATGTGAACGGAGCAAGCTACCTGCGATCTTAGATCACTGTCTCCTACTAGGCGAATCCTCCGGCATGGAGAGCCATTTCGGTGAGAATCACCTGAGAGCTGCGTTCAGGTTCGCCGTTGGTAGGACGACGCTGGATATAGCTGCCATCCGGTTGCAGTTCCCAGGCTTGCCGATTATCGGATAGCAAAATCCCCAGAATTTCCTGTAAATCTTTGGCGATCCCAGGATCATCGATTGGGGTAACCGCCTCCACCCGTCGATCGAGGTTACGAGTCATCCAGTCGGCACTGCCAATATAGAGTTCATCCTGCCCATTATTTTGAAAATAGAAAATGCGCGAATGCTCCAAATAGCGACCGACAATGCTGACCACGCGAATGTTTTCACTGATATTGGGCAGTCCTGGACGCAAACAGCAGATGCCTCGAATAATCAGGTCAATTTGCACCCCTGCCCGCGAGGCTTCATATAAGGTGGCAATAATTTGTGGATCAACCAGAGAATTCATTTTGGCAATGATCCGGCCAGAGTTGCCGTTTTTACAATGTTCGATTTCCCGCCGGATCAAAGTGGTCATTCGATCGCGCATGTTGACGGGTGAAACCAGCAGTTTACGATAGGAGCGTTGTCGAGAGTAACCTGTGAGATAGTTAAACAGATCCGTCAGGTCAGCCCCTAACTCTTCTCGACAGCTCAGCAAACCCAGGTCGGTGTAGAGCCGTGCCGTTTTGTAGTTGTAGTTGCCTGTGCCAACATGGACATAGCGACGAATACGATCCCCTTCCTGTCGCACCACTAGCACGACCTTCGTGTGGGTTTTCAGCCCAACTAGCCCATAGACGACATGCACGCCGGCCTGTTCTAAGCGTCTGGCCCAGTTAATGTTGTTCTCTTCGTCAAACCGGGCCTTCAGCTCGACCAGAGCCACCACTTGTTTGCCATTTTCAGCCGCCGAAATCAGCGCATTGACAATCGGTGAATCGCCTGAAGTCCGGTAGAGGGTCATCTTGATCGCCAGCACATTTGGATCATTGGCGGCGAGTTGAATAAACCGCTGAACCGTCAGGGAAAAGGAATAATAGGGATGATGCACCAGCAAATCACTCTTGCGAATGGCGGCAAAAAAATCCTTTTCCTCTTCACCCTCTTCGCTGCTTTTCGTGCTGGTAAACTCCCCGATCGATCGCAGCTTGGGTGGGATGATTGGGGTGCGGGGCGAATCCTTCAAGTGGGGCAAGGGAATCGACATCAGAGACATCAGATCCTTCAGGTTGAGCAACCCATCAATTTCGTAAACTTGATTGGCCGAAACCTTCTTTTCCTGCATTAACATTTCCCGCAGGGCTTCCGGCATAGAAGATTGGATCTCAATCCGCACCACTGAGCCGCCCAACCGCCGTTTCCGCAATTCCTGTTCGATCGCCTGTAATAGATCATCCGCATCGTCTTCGGCCACTTCTAGATCGGCATCGCGGGTAATGCGAAACAGATAATACTCCTGAATACTCATGCCCGGAAACAGCGACTCTAAATTATGGGCGATCACCTGCTCCAAGGGCACCGCCATCCATAATCCAGACTGACCATCAAGCTGACGTAACTCGGCTGGCAGTTGCACAAATCGCGGCAGGCTACTGGGAACCTTGACGCGGGCAAAATGTTCCTCACCGTCTTCCGGATCTTTCACGACCACGGCCAAGTTGAGACTGAGGTTGGAAATGAATGGAAAGGGATGCCCCGGATCGACGGCCAGGGGCGTTAAGACTGGAAAGATACGCTTTTCGTAATAGTCTTGGAGATAGAGGCGTTGCTCTTGATTCAGATCGATATAGTTGAGAATATGCACCCCATGGTCAGCCAAGGCAGGGCGTAAAACCTGCTCAAAATTGCGATGCTGCTCAGTCACCATGGAACGCAGGGTTTGACCGATCGCATCAATTTGTTCCTGGGGCGATCGACCATCTGGGGTGAGCGTGCTAACTTGGGCTTCGATTTGTTGCCGCAACGCCGCGACCCGCACCATGAAAAACTCATCCAAGTTGGAGCTAAAAATGGCACTAAATTTGAGCCGTTCCAACAGCAAAGTCCGTTCATCTAATGCTTCATGCAGCACACGGCGATTGAACTCTAGCCAGCTCAGTTCGCGGTTGAAGTAATACTGCGGATCATGCAAATTAATTTCGGGAACGGTTTCTTTTGCTCTCGCCATGACTCTACCGAGGACGGGGTAATGCAAATCTTCCCAGATTATTCCACCGAAGGGAAGTATTCTGGACGACATGGAATGGGGAAGACAATTCTACACAGTACGATTCTACACAGTACGATCCTGCACCGACTCCGGGGGATGCATTTGAACAGCCGCCAAAATGGGTAAGAGTTTTAGCCCATAGGCCGATTCAAAGCCATTTTTCTTGAGATTGAGGCTCCAGAGTTCCAATTCACAGTCATCGGTGGGATCCACTGCTTTTAAGTAAAGGCGAAATTCCGCACTTTCGGGCAGCAATTCCGAGTGGATTGAGGTGATTGCCCCAATCTGGCGACGATCGAGAGCTACCGCTAACCGCAGCAAAGGATAGAGCTGATCGATAATACGACGATGTTTTTTGCTGTCAATATCACGGTAACTGTCATGTTTCTTCTTGGGCTCACTCTTACGATGATAACGAGCTAAATTAGCGATCGTCTCAATCTCAACCTCCGTATACCCCAGCAGTTCGCCATAACGAATCAAATAGTAAGAATGTTTGTGGTGTCCAGAATGGCTAATAAAATGCCCCGCATTATGCAAAACGGCAGCAGCCCAGAGTAACTCACGCGCATCAGACTGCCATTGGTGCAGTATTCCGTAGGTCTGATCAAATAAATCCAAAGCAAAGCGAGCGACTCGCTGACTATGCTCTAGATTGACCCGATATTTATGGGCAATTTTGATCACACTGCGCTGCCGTACCGATCCCTGATACCGCAATCGATCTTCAATCAGCCCGTGGGTGAGCATCCAATCGACAACAATGCCCTCCCGCAGAGCCCGTTCACAGACCATCAGGCTATCAATCCCCAAAAGGGTCATGGTTTGTTCCAGAATCACCGCTCCTGCCATAATAATTTCTGAGCGGCGATCGGACATGCCCGGCAAGGCAGCCCGTTCGGCATAGTTGAGGCGGCGCAGACGGACAATTAGCTCGCGTAAATCTTTGAGGCTAAACTGGTAGCCGTTGAGGGGAGACGGAATCTCGCCTAGCTTTTCTTTAGCATGAAGCATCGCCAGGGTTTCGATCGTACCGGAAGTACCTACCAACCGGGGCTGTTCGCCGGGGCGCAGTTGGGATCGCAATTCTTCTACCGATCGTTCGATCATGCCGCGCACATAGGCCTGCAACCCAGTGAATTCGCTGGTGCTAATTGGATCGGTCTGAACAAATTCTGCGGTCAACCGTACCGCTCCCACCTTCGTGCTGCTGAGGCTACGGGGTTCATGACCATCGCCTAAAATCAATTCTGTGGAACCACCACCAATGTCAATGATCACATGGGGTTGATTGCCAAACTCCATGCCCGACAACACCCCCAGATAGATCCGGCGAGCTTCCTCCTGCCCTGAGATCAGATCAATCACCAACCCTAGTTCGGCTGCCACCTGCTGCAAAAAAGCATGACCATTGGGGGCTTCTCGCACCGCACTCGTTGCTGTGGCGACTGTCTCCTCGGCATTGAGGGATTTGGCGATCTCTTGGCACCGTTTGAGCGCTACGATCGCCCGTTCCATGGCAGCCACCGTGAGATGGCCCGTCTTCCGATCCCGATCGCCTAGCCGCACCGTAGCCTTTTCTCGTGCAATGATGGTGAAAGCTGGGAGGGCAGGCTCAATCTTGACCACCGCCATATGAATGGAATTGGTGCCCACATCGATCGCAGCGAGGACTCGATCTTGCTGAAGGGGCGGCAGTTCAGTCGTGATTGCAGCTTGCTGGGGCTGAGAAAGCAGGTCAATCATGCGAGGTGAGGAGCAAAATGTGCGGAGTGAAAACGGGAAACAGCGGGCAAGAACAGACTCGGCTTGAAGACAAGCTCAACTTGAGAACAAGCTCAACTTGAAGACGAACCCAACAGAGCTATACGAAGCTGCCTGGACGATCGGATTCAGATGCCATCCAAAGCTCATGATCCTCATCATGATCCTCATTATGACAGCCCAATTGCCGCAGACACAGGAACTTTCTGACTTCAGTTTAAGAAAACTTTACCGCGCTCATCGACGTAAATCGTGGTGCGATCCTCAGCAAAACTCGGAGTCTCACGCACTCGCATAGTGAGATCGCCAGGTTCAGGCGAGTTGGGATAGAGCGTAACCCGTAAAAAGCCATTATCAGCGCGGCGAAAGGTGAACGTGGTGGGTAATCTCAACCCCTCCAGGGTCATTTGCGATCGTCCAGGTAGAAAGCGATATTCGGTGTCATCAATCACCTGATAATCAATGGCAGAACCCGTTTCATTAATAAAGTGAATTCGGACTGCCCCATTAACCGGCGAAATGGAGGTGGATGGGATTTGAATGCCGCTAAACCCCGTATTGGGATCAACCTGGGCAATTGCAGTGGGAGCAGCGGGCAATAGGGTTGTCCCGATCGTCAAACTGCTAACGCCGAGCAAGAGCAGCCAGCGCGCAGAACCTGACACAGAAGTTAAAAACTGTTGAACAGAGAAGGGGTACTGCATAGGTGATGAATCAAAACTGAAATGGACTAACTGAAAAGAGGGCGATCGTAACAAATCATTTCAGCAGAACGCTTTCTGAGCAAGTCCGAGTGTTATGAAAGCGGGGATCTATAGCTGAGATCTATAGCTGGGATCTCCTGGGATCTCCTGAAATCTATAGCTACCCGTTGACTTGCTGATTCGCTGCCAGCCGTTTGCCAATCCAGCTCACGATACCACTGAGGATTGCACCGCCCATTAAAATACCGATCGCCGGAGTAAAAATAGGTTCCCAGAGACGATACCAAAGATCAAGTCCGAGTGGAATCCCCAAGGCGCGACCTGTAACAGCGATCGCCAACCAAAAAAAACTGGCCAGCACCAAAAAAGTATCAACGACTAAAGCAAAATTCAGCCAGGATAACAATTTATCTTTCATAGCAATCGGGCAATTTATCTTAATAATTTGAAACAATGACCAGATCAATCCCTGATCCAATGATCAATTCAGGAAATTGATGAATCCAGTAGAGCGCAAAATGGATCCAGAGGGCAAATTTTGGCAAAAAATTTCCAAAAAAATATGGCTATATCTCCGTTGAGACAAAGCCACATTTGTAGAAGCAGCATTGGAAACTCTGAGGTAGAGTTTGTGTGGTTCACCCTTCGATAAACTCCACTACTTCCTCCAAGTTGTCTGGATCTACGTAGTGGCAGGTCGCATCATCGACACAAATCAAGGCCCAGCCAGATTGATCGATCCCCATGAACTTATATAAACCTTGTTCGATAAAAAAGCCTTTATGATTACGAGTTTCTGGCTTCACATCGACGTTACTTCTGTCCATAAGTTCCCAGCTCCTTAATGTTAAAAAGTGAAGTCGGTCAGGAGTCATAAACATGACTAATCTCGAACTTCACCAAATCTTATCATTAGAATTTAGATTCTTTTATTAATAATCTTAAGCAATGATTAAGGCATTTATATAAAGCTGCGTCATCTGCTACAAAAGCCCCTGCTCAAAATTAAAAAAACCAGCCGCAACAGTTTGGGCTGGAATCCTTGATGATGTAGGGTTTACCGCGATCGACTCTCCAGTTTTGGCAGTTGGGGTCTTCCTAAATTTCCAACAACCACTGTTTTACGCGCTGTAAACTTTTCCAATCAGGCTTGCGGCTTAATCCTTCTTCAAAATTCTGCTCAACTTCCTGACGCAGCTCAGGCACTGCCATGACAATTTGTCCTGCCACTTCAATATGCTGCCGCACGCCCTTCTGGGCAGTCTCTAGCATGGCGATCGCTAAATTAATCCGGGCTTGGGGATCCTGTGGATTCAGCTTGACTGCCTTCTGAGCTGCTTTATAGGCCGGGGTTGGTTTACTGTCTAGTAGATATAGCCACGATAGACAAGTCCAGGCGGCACTCGTTTTGGGAGTCCGTTCACAAATTTCTTTAAACATCGGGATCAATGCTTCTGCTGATTCGCCCGATCGATAGCGCTCTAACCCTTGATCAAACAAGGCTTCAACCGTTTCTGTCATACTTTCTAATCTCTCAAACCATCGCTGAAGTTGCCCGATCGTTAAGCATAGCAAACTTCGCTAATCTGCATTGTCTGCATTGACGGCGATCCATATAGACCAATATCCATGATCCAGGCTCCATCAATCCATCCAGATATCCATCCAGATATCTATACAGACAAAGCGCAGCCGAGCTTGCTAGCCCAGACTGCGCTGCATTCAATAGCGTAGTGGTGGTTGGAATGCGAGTTGAAAACTCCGTTGAAACAACAATGGCTTAGGAGAATGACTTACCACAGCCACAAGTTTGGTTGGCATTCGGATTGGTGAATTGGAAACCCCCACCGATCAAAGCATTGCTGTAATCCAGCATCAGACCATAGAGATACAGCATACTCTTCGGATCACAGACCACCTTAAACCCATCGTAATCAAACACCTCGTCATTCTCACGAATGTTGCTGAGGTCTTCAAAATCCATCGTGTAAGACATCCCGGAACATCCTCCTTGACGCACGCCTACCCGCAAGCAGAGGTCTTTGCCTTGTTGGTTACGCAGTGCCATCACATGCTGGAGAGCAGCATCAGACATCAGGATTCCACGTTGTTGAGACGGAGCGGTTTGTGTCATGGATAATATAGACTCCCTAATCGGGTTATAAGGTCACTTTAATCAAGCTCTGAGAGAAAACAGAGAGGACAACGCCAATTCTAAAGCCACAACCAGGATCCAGTTGAATGATCCAAGGGTGCCCAAGCTTGCTGCCGATGGCTTAACCCAAAGCAGCGAAACGACTTCAGTCGCAAAACCAGGGCATCCAAATAGAATCCCACCTAATTTTGCCCGCAAATCGGTCTGCACTCGGTACACTAATCTTTAATCTGATGGTAGCGGATCCCGTAAATCCCCTGCAAAGGAAAATGCTTACTGTTCTCAGCTTCGGTTTGTGCCTATGAGCGCTCTCAATGTTTCAACTCGTCGTCGTCTTCAGCGGTTACGCCAGATTCCCAGCGTTTGGGAAGGAGATCGACGGGTCTTAACGCCTTCAATGATGCGGAGTGCGGAGTCTGAGCTACACCAGGGTGATTGCATTTTGTGGGTTGATGGCAATGAAGGGCTGGTGCGGGCGATGGATGTCGTCTCGCCTGATGTGGGGCCTGAAGCGGTGGTTAGAACCCTGATTCAGGCCATGGAGCATCCCCACAGTGCCACCACTCCGAGCCGTCCTCAGAAAATTGTGGTGCGCGATCGAGAACTTCAGTTCTTTCTGCGGGGGGTTCTCCAGGATCTCAACATTGCAGTGGATTATGCCAGCGACCTCCCTCTGATCGACGAGATTTTTGAGGGCATCCAGGGCATGGGTTCCCAGGCAATTCCCGAACTGCCAGAAGGCTATGTAGAGCCCATCTTGAAAGCCACTCAGCAGATTTGGGATTTAGCGCCTTGGAGCACCCTAGATGAGGAAAAAATTATTGCGGTCAACCTGGATCAGGGCGGTGTGGAGACTCTCTATGTCTCGATCCTGGGGATGTTGGGCATGGAGTATGGATTACTGATGTATCGATCGCTGGAATCGTTAAAAAAGTTCCGCCAACAGGTGCTGGCAGCGGAAGACAATCCCCGCAGCTTGGAAGAAGCGTTTCTAGAGCAAGACTGCCTGTTCGTCACATTCGATCGGCTCAGCGAGATTCAAGATCCGGAGGATTTGGAGTATTTAGAAGAACAAGCCGCAGCGTTTGCAGCATTTCGCTCCACGACCGGGGTGCAGCCCAGTTTTGGCAATTTGCATCCCTTAGAAGGCATGCGTCCCATGCTTTATGAAGAAGAGGCACAGGTTTTATATTTAGCCCTGACGGCACTTCAGCGATTTTTTCAGCAGCATTTACCAGCGCTCGATACAGAGAACGATGAGTTTCCGTCATTGAGCAATCGTTACCGGATTGCTGATCCAGTGCAGCCCACTCAGAAAGTGAGCATTCAGGTCAAAACCATGCCTGAAATTGCCCAGGAACTGTATGAAATGTCGATGATGGCTGAGTTAGAAGCCGAAGCAGACCTGAGCGATCCACCAGTTCTGCGCAATGACCTAATCCCCAATGATGCATTCTATAGCCTGGGAGCCATGCCCTGGGAAACCTTTGAGGTGCTGCGGCAGGTGGTGCAGTGTCATCAACCCAGTTCAGGAGAACCGAATCGATCGGCGGATGGATTTCCCGTGATTTTGATCCAAACTTCTCGTCCTAAAGCAAAGGCATTGATCGAGGGTTTGCAGGCAGCGGGAGGGCTCAAGTCCATCTGCTTTAATCCAGGCGAAGATCCGATCTCCGGCGATCAATATGACCTGGGAATTTTGCAGATGCAGAATGGTGAAATGCACCTTTTTGGAGAGTTTTACGAAGAAGATCCGACCCATATTCAGGCTCGCAAAAAATGGGATCAACGCTGCAAAAAAACAAAAGGGTTCTGTGGGCTGGTGATCGCCCGTGGCTTGAAGGGAGCAAGTCGGGGCAATCCCCAAATCAACGACATGATGGCGCTGTTTGAGGCTCGATCGATTTCAGAAGCTGAGTTGGGATTGGGATCACTCCAACTGGTGCCCTACCTGGAGTAAGTCTTCGCGCTAGGGTGGAAACCGTTCATGGTCGATTCTGCTGCGTTTCGCCGATCCATCGTTTCAGCAAGGGTCAACCATTGATTTTGAGCCAGGTTAGGGGATTCCTGAAGAACTGTTACAGTTCCTCAATAAAGTTGAGCGGGGGCACAATCTCGATGATAGGATTCCTGAAAAACGTTCAGAGAACGCATTCATGGCAGAAACTCTTACTGGACAAACTCCTATTTTCGGCGGCAGCACTGGTGGGCTGCTTAGCAAAGCAGAAGAAGAAGAAAAATATGCAATCACCTGGTCTAGCTCTAAGGAACAGGTGTTTGAGATGCCGACGGGCGGAGCTGCGATCATGCGGGAAGGTGAAAACCTCCTGTATTTGGCTCGTAAAGAGCAGTGCCTAGCGCTGGGTGCTCAATTCCGTACGAAGTTCAAGCCCAAGATTGAAAATTTCAAGATCTATCGCATCTATCCCAGCGGCGAAATCCAATATCTGCACCCTGCAGATGGCGTTTTCCCTGAGAAGGTGAACGAAGGTCGTGGAGCAGTCAATAGCGTGCCTCGTGGCATTGGGGAGAACCCGAACCCGGCAACCGTTAAGTTCACGGGCAAAAACACCTACGATCCCTAAATCTCACCTGATTTGAGATTGCATACCGATCAACTTCAGAAGCTCATAGACTCAAAGCCGAATGATCGGCATAGACGGGGCAGTATTCTCTGCCTCGTTTTTTTATGATGAGCTGCTGAATAGGAGCCCGATTCCGACTAAGGCAATTAGCGCTCCCACCATGGCTCGCAGACTGATCTTTTCGCCGGTTAGCAATGCGATCGGAATAATAAATAGGGGACTGGTAGCTGTCAGTGCCTGCGCAATCCCGGTTGCGGTATATTTCAGGGAAGTTTGCTGGAGCCAGATTCCTAGATAGGTTCCGGTAAAAGCTGCAATCAACAAACCTGCCAGAAATCGTTTGGAGCGCAATGGTTGCATCATCTGCCAAGTGGGGCGCTGCATCACTAAAACCGGCAGGAGCACCATCACCGCAGCAATCAGCCGAATCAAACTGCTCCAGAGTGGGCTCACCAGAGTTGCCGCCAAGGCTGATCGCGACAAAACAGCTCCACTGGCCTGAGCCAAGGCAGCAAACAAGCCCAAAATGACTCCTCGCCGCAACTGCAAGGGAGCCTGATCGGGAGTCCGTTCCACCACCACCCAAGCAACTCCCAAGACAGTCGTGAAAATGCCGATCCAGGCTGGTAGGCTCAGTTGCTCATCCAGAAACACCCTGGCTAACAGAGCTGACAATGGAGGCGCGATCGCCTCTAGCAACAAAGCCCGCCTTGCCCCCAAACAAGTGAGCGCGGCAAAAAATACCGAATCGCCAAACCCGATCCCAATGGCTCCACTCAACCATAACAACCCAAAATTTGACCACGATAATTGATCCGATCGATCAGGCATCCAGCCCATGGTCAACACAATAAACCCGATCGCCAAGCTACTTTTAAGCCAATTCAGCCATAGGGGAGAGAGTTGTTTGCCTAAACGAGCATAGATAAAAGATGCACCTGCCCATAGGAAAGCCGCCGTGAGTGCAGCCAGTTCGCCGCGAAAATCTGTCATCATGCTGAAATTGTTCTAGAAACTGCTCTAGAAATTGCTCTAGAGGAGAAGAGGCTGGGTATATATGCTACCTTGTGCCCAAGCCGGGGCTCTGCATCATCAACTGCTCAATGCCAACTTCTAGCCTGATCCTGCACAAAAAAGGGCTCAGACTTCTCTGAACCCTTGAACTTACAGGGGAGCGTAAACTGAGATATCAGCAATCTATTGGCTGGGAGGCAACATCACCCGATCGATCACATGGATGACACCATTGGTTGCTGCAATATCAGGTTGAATCACTGTGGCATCATTCACCATGACTTGCCCTTCGTTGGTGCGAATCGTCACAGCATCGCCAGAAGCCGTTTCCACTTGACCAGCCGCCAGACTACTCGCAGGATAAGAACCTGGCACCACATGGTAGGTCAGAATTTCCACCAGTCGATCGCGATTTTCTGGTTTGAGCAACTCATCAACTGTGCCATCCGGTAATGCTTCAAATGCTGCATCGGTAGGCGCAAAGACTGTAAAGGGGCCTTCACCCCTGAGAACTTCAGCTAATTCGGCTTCAGTGAGGGCGGCAACCAGGGTTTGGAAGGAGCCACTGGCAGAAGCAATATCCACGATCGTACCAGTGTTAGCCGCAACTCCAGGCGTTTCAGGATTTGGAGTCGATACTGAAGGGGTCTGGACAGGAGTCTGGACAGGAGTTTGGGTAGGAGTCTGGACAGGAGTTTGAGCAGGAGTCTGGACAGGAGTTTGAGCAGGGGTTTGGGTAGGAGTCTGGACAGGAGCCTGAGCAGGCATCTGAGCGGGCGCTAGATTGGGAGCAGACATTCCAGGCGCAATATCGCTGGATGTGGCACCAGGGGTAATTTGCTCGGAAGTAATCTCGGTTTCTGAGATTTGCTCAACATCCCGTTCAATCGATGGCATTTCGGTAGCATTCACGGGCACAGGGGACACCAGATTCGGAGCGCCGGTCTCAGATTGGGTTTCGAGTTCTGCCCTTGCCGGTAAAGCAGTCGATAAGCCTGCCACCAGAACGCCGACGAAACCAATGCATTTAACCAAATTCAGGTGAGTTAGAGCGTTCATGAGAGAGTGCCTCCTGATTGAACTGTAAAGGAAGTGTGAACTTACCTTTCGCGCTATGACGATTCTGTAAAGACTAAGGTTCCTCGCCCGGTCATAGAACCTTTCTATGAATCGAGTCTTTTGTGTTTGAAGTTCTGATCAGTGCTGGCTAAATTACAGATCTCTATCTTGAGAGAGAAGTCGGATCCTCAAGCTCCTGGCAAAGCAAGCATCCAAATGGAGCAAGCCGGTGGTCAAATTGGGCTGTGGCTTCTGACGATCGCTTGATCGATCGAGCGGGGTTGGGGCTCTTTACCTCCTGGGGTTGTCAAACGCATCCAGAAGTCTTCCGCAATGCCCCTGTTTCTGAGCAATCTACTGTACCTTGGAATATGCGATGGGCAAGGAATTTTCTCGTGTTTCTAGGAGGCTGCCATGCTGGAGCTATACCAATTTGAGTTGTCACATTACTGTGAAAAAATTCGGCTGATTCTGGATTACAAAGGGCTGCCTTACCGCAAAATTGAAGTGACACCAGGGATCGGCCAATTCGACCTCTACCGCTTGTCTGGACAACGCCAGGTACCAGTGCTGAAGGATGGCACAGAGGTGATTGCTGACTCCACGATGATCGCCAAATACCTGGAGCAACGCTATCCTGAACGGCCGATCCTACCGACGGATCCAAAGCAGCGTGCCCTCTGTTTTTTGATGGAAGAATGGGCAGATGAATCGATCGGTCTCAACGCCCGCAAGGTCATGATTGGTGCATTTAGCCAAAACCCAAGCTTCCGCAAAGCTTTGTTACCAGCCTCAACCCCGGATTTTCTCCGCAATTTGGTGGAAGCCGTGCCACGGGAAGCGCTTGATGTCTTAGGACTAGGGGCAGGCTTTGGGCCAGATGCCGTGAAGAGTGCCAGACGGGCAATGGAGCAAAATTTAGAATCACTCTGCGGTCTGCTGCAAGATAGCTCCTACCTGTTAGGGGATGAGCCCAGTTTGGCAGATTTTGCGGTGGCGGGTTTGACCATGTATGTCAAGTTTCCAGCCGGTGGTTATTTGAGTTTGCCAGAAGATCTGAAAGGGTTGGGAGTACCCGGTTTAGCTGATAACCCAGCCTATGCCCTATTTTGGGCCTGGCGCGATCGCATTTATACTACGTTCCGGAAGGTGGGGATTCCCACAGAACCTGCCTCTACGCCTGGATCTCGTCCTACCTCGATCAACATTGAATAGAGGAGTACATCAATACTCCGGCAGTCAGGACACCTGGAAAAACGGGATTCCGGATGTCCTGTTGCTGCTTGTCGATAGAGCAGGAGCGATCGATGAATATCGATTCATTTGAAATCATTGAGCCCTGGAATAATCAAGCCCTGGAATCACCGGGCCCTGGAATGATTGAGCCCTGGAATAATCAAGCCCTGGAATAATCAAGCCCTGGAATGATTGGGCCCTGGAATGATTGAGCCTTGGCACAATTGGGACTTAGACAGATCAAGTTCAGGCTTCGATAATCACCCGTAAATTTCCCCGTTTCCGAGTGACACGGCAGGCGGTTGTTCCGCCCGATCGCTCAAAATCCAAATCCAGTACGGTTTCGCCGATCCGCAAATTATGCAACGAGAGGCGACCAACTGAAGGTGGCAAAGTTGGATCAATTACCCGAAGCTGATTGCTGGGCGCATCCGGCATCAGATTTACCATAATTTGCAAAAACTGGAAGATCGCTCCTGTGGCCCAAGCTTGGGGAGAACAGGCCACCGGGTAACGCACGGGGCTACTATCGGCAGCCCGCTCATAACCACAGAACAGTTCGGGTGGCCGTTGATAAGGCTGTTGCAGCGTCATATCGATGATGCCTTGGGCTACTTCCAGGGCTTGTTCAACCAATCCAATAGAGCGCAATCCGGCCGCAATTAAGCCATTGTCATGGGGCCAGATCGAACCAATATGGTAGCCCATCGGATTATAGGCAGGTGACAAGCTACTGAGGGTCCGAATTCCCCAGCCATTGAACATATCGGGAGCGCGCAGTCGTTCTGCCACACTGCGAGCCTTGTCAGGATATAAAATCCCCAACCCTAGACAATGGCCTGGATTTGAGCTGATCCCATCCACCACTTTACCGTCGCCATCCAGAGCCATTGCACAATAGCCCTGATCTTCTACCCAGAAATCACGGTTAAACCGAGCTTGGAGATCTTTGGCTTCTTCCAACCAGCGATCGGCCAAATCTAACCGTTTTTTCAGGCGAGCGATTTCACTCAACCGCACTTTAGCCGCATAGACATAGCCTTGCACTTCACTGAGGGCAATGGATCCCTCTGCCAGTTCACCTTTGCGGTTGACAATACAGTCTTCCGAATCTTTCCACCCTTGGTTGCGGAGTCCCTTGCTGGAGCGCCGCATATAGGACAAATAGCCTGTTTCATGACAATTGCGATCGATCCACTCCATCGCAGCGAGGGCATTTCCCCAGAGGTGCTCTAACGTTTCGCGATCGTGAGTCCAAGCGTAGTATTCCGCATAGAGCATCAGCCAAAGCGGCGTGGCATCAACTGTGCCATAGTAGGGGGTGTGTGGCACTTCGCCACAGCGGGCCATTTCTCCCAAGCGCAGTTCATGTAAAATTTTGCCAGGCTGTTCTTCTCGCCACTCATCATCTACCTGTCCTTGGTACTGAGCCAGACTGACTAGGGTTTGTCGCGCAATGCGGGGATCGAGAATCAAGGTTTGAGCGGCTGCAATGATCGAATCTCGCCCAAATAAGGTCGAAAACCAGGGAATGCCTGCTGCCAGCACTTTATCTTTACCAAAGGTTTGCCGCAGTAAGTAAATATCCTGTTCTGCTCGTTCGATCACCTCATTAAATGCCCGATTATCCGATCGAATTTGCGTGACTGAGGCACACCAGTCCTGCTTTTCCATTGATTCTGCGGCAATTGCCTGTCGCAAAGTCATGGGAGCACTGACCATAGAAGCCTGACGATTATTAATCATCGGCTGCAACCGATAGCCCAACTGCTGCGTTTCATGAGAAGCCAGCGCCAGTTGCCAGATCGCCGTAAATCCTTCAAATCGATCGGGCTGATGATAGGAAAACTGAAGGCGGGATTCAACTAACACCCCATCCAATGCTTGGTAAGCTAGCGACAGCTCGCCATTGTCTAACAGGGGCTCAGTGGCAGACTCCGGAGAAGCAGCTAATTCTCCATCTGGCAGCGACTTGATCTGCTGCATCAATTGCCCTTGATTCTCCCGCGTAAACCCGCGGATCTGGAATAAATCCGCGAAATCAGCCCCAAAAGTCAGCCTGAGTTCAAACGCCACGGGCTCCCGGCTATAGTTGGTAATCGTTAACTCCTCAAATAGCCCGCCGTTGAGCACCAATTCTCGCTGGATGCCGATCACTTCCGCAGGTAAGCAATTCTCGATATAGGGATTGGCACAAAGCACGGAGAGTGCAAACCCTTTTTGGGCTGTGCTGCTGAGCAACACGGGAGTTCGCTTTTCAATCTGGAGTGCTAATAAGCTCAAAAATCGCGTATCTCGACAGAACAATCCCAGGCTGGTATTGCTATCTTCGCCAACACACCCATTAATGTTTCCTAAAGTATCGGTGATCAAAAATAGATCATCATCCTTAAGCGTGAGGGTTGGCTGAAAGCGCGTAGTTGCCGCACAAGTTTCCGGTACAGATAGTTGCTCTGCCGGGGCATATATGCGTCCATCTAGCTCAATAATTTCAGGCATAAGTTCAGATTCTGCGCTTAATTTGGGCAAGGTGACGGAACCATCACGAATCGTATTTACCATCCTAAAAGAGCTGCCAAAAACTGCAACTGCCTGCGATCGAAACAGGGGATGCTCCATCTTCCAGCTTTTTCAATCCACTACCTTAGGCAGTTTTCAATTCAACGACAAGAGTGCTACGTCCACAAGCAAGGTAGACAGCAACATAAAAAAGGTGCGATCGATCACCCGATCGATTCGCACCTCTGCAAGTATTCGTAGAAGTATCAGTGAGTATCAGTGAGTATCAGTGAGTATCAGTGATTAGACGGTAACTTACTGGTAGTAGCATGAACCAGAAGCACTGGACTCAACCTTTACGCGGTGACCATGGCTGGCTCTGCTGCCACATCCTGACAGTAGGTTTCATAAACCCCATCCAGGAATTGCCAGAGAGCATGGGCTGCGGTTTCAGCCGCTTGCTTCACTTCAGCTTGTTGAGCTTCTGTGATGGCATAGGTGTCGATCAGCTTAGCCGTGGAGTCTGCATGGTAAACATCTGCCACCTGATGCACTGAGAAAAACTCGTAGTCGGCTGGGTTGTTCATACCGTAGAAGCGTTGCAAGCCATCAATTTTGACTGTTGCCACTTCTGGAATCTGAGATTCGTAAACATGCAGAGCCGCTAAACCAGCATAAAAAGGCGAATTGAGGCAGAGTTGCCGGAAGGTGTCAATCAAGTGGGTGGTGGAAGCTAGCTTTTCCGAAGTTTCCAGTTCTTCGGCAGTAGCACCCAACGCGATCGCAAAATTGCGCCACAATGCTGGATGGTTCTTGTCTCCTTGCTCCTCACTGACGAGATTGTCGAGCAACTCTTGGCGCACCGCTAGATGGGGGGTGTTGAAATGAACGGCACTAATGTAGGTTGGGAATGCCAGCACATGGTGAAAGTACTGTTTTGCATACTCTTTCAAGTGATCGCGCGTCAGCTTACCTTCTGTCCAAGCGACATAAAAAGGATGGGTCAGCAGGTGCTTTTCGGATACGATCGCGTTGATCTGCTCATGTAAAGACATCGAGATTTCTCCCAGTTGCTTAGGATGTTCCTAATTCTCTCAGGAAAAAACAAATCTGGATGCTTTTACGATGAATTCTTTTACGCCTATAGAGTTCACGTCATCACAGAAAAGCCGTCACAGAAAAGCCATCACAGAAAAGCCGTGTAATCTTGTCCTAAAAATAGGGCTCGCTCAGCTTTCCGGCGACGAGTCAAGCCAGCCAGTGCTTGTGACCCCGCCTTATCCCAACGCAGCAATTGATCGGCAGCTCCCTGATAATCGCGTTGATTTAATAGCCGCAACAGGGTTGAGCTAGCCAGTGCGCCCTCACCGACGTTATAGGCAAAAGACACCAGAGCGGAAAACTGGTCGGAATTGAGCGGCACTTTGACGAGATCGGATACCGCTTGCTCAAAGCGACGCAGATCCCGCTTCATCAGTTCTTCCGCTTCTGATTCGGTAATCACCATTCCCGGACGCACGCCGCTCGTAGTGCCATACCCGATCGTCCAAACACCCACCGAGTCTTGATAGGCTCGCAACCGCAATCCTTCAAACGACTTTAAGAGCCGCAATCCTTTGGCGTTAATCCGCCCGGTGTTACTGACGGGGGTTGGAGTTGGCAGAGGGCTGGGCATAGGACTGGGCATGGGCACGGGCTGCCCGTTCCGGAGTAATTGCACAACCGGGCGATAAACAAACCAGGTATTCCGTCCTTTGAACTGGAGCTGATTGCCTGCCTGATCGCGTCCTAAGGTAATCCGAAGGTGATCGTTTTCGACGGGGGCAAAGCTCTCGATCGGTAGGGTTGTGCCCCCATTGATGAACTGCCGCTGCTCCTCCGGTAGAGTAGCCCCTTGTCCAGTACTCTGTTTTAACCAAGTGTCTGCAATGGTACGCAAGGTGAGCGCTGTGGCAGTGGGCATGGGGCTAGGCATTGGAGCAGGTGGTGGGGTTGGGATAGGAGTGGGCACTGGGGCTGGACGAGGTGTAGGTTGGGGGGCAGGAGCAGGACTCGAAATCACTTGTTCATTCCGCAAAATTTGCACCGAGGGCCGGTAAACCAACCAAGTGTTGCGTCCTTTAAACCAAATCTGGTTCCCCTGAGCATCCTTGCCTAAGGTGATCCGAAGATGATCGTTCTCAGCCTCAGCATAGCTAGTGATCGGCAATGCTTCTCCACCCCGAATAAACTGGCGCTGCGAGTCAGCCAGGGTCGAACCTTGAGCCGGACTTAACTTGAGCCAGGTATCTGTTAAAGGCTTCACAAAAAATTGTCCAGGTGCGGACGATCCGGGAGATGACGATCCGGGAGATGACGATCCAGCAGAATTAGGAATCGCAATTACCTGTCCGTCCCGTAAAATCTGCACTGCTGGACGATAGACCAACCAGGTGTTCCGTCCTTGAAATTGCACCTGCTCCCCTTGAGCATTCCGCCCTAATGCGATCCGGATATGGTCATCTCCGATCAGCTCAAAACTAGCCAGCGGCAATACGCTACCGGCAGCAACCAATTGGCGTTGGGTATCCGGTAAGGTGGAACCTTGAGCCGTACTTAACTTGAGCCAAGTATCAACCGTGGGCTTCAGCATGTATGCCATTGGCAAACTCCTAAGGGGCTGTGCAAGCGAGGAGGAAAGCATGATTGATAGAACAGTAGGATCTCGATCGCAATATGCCCAAACACTGCCTCGCATCTTACATCTTCTGATTTTTTGGTCTATTTCATTGTTTTCACCGTCTACAGACCAGCGTGATCTCGATCGCGGCGATCCAACCCTTCAATCCTATGCCTTGCCGCCTATTCCACCTGTCTATTCCACCTGTCTATTCCACCTGCCTGTTCTACCTGTTTGTTCCGTCTGCCTGTTCCGTCTGCCTGTTCCGTCTGCCTGTTCCGTCTGATTATTCCGTCTGATTGTTCTGTCTCCTACCCGTTGCTCAAAAACTTCAATTCGTCTTGTGCAGCCAGACCACTGGGACAAGCCCTCAATTTCAGTCATCCATGCCCTCTAATTAAGAAAGACTTGCAATTACCTCCCTAAAACCCTTTCGGAATTATTGAAAATGAATTTCAATAGAGAGATAGATCGGTTATCAGCAATCCGGCTATTTTTCAACTTTTGATGCCAATTCCATGTCGCTCAACACCCCAGCTTCGCTCAAGTCTTTTCTCAATCAGCGTGGATTCCGTCTCACTCCCCAACGGCAAACCATTCTGCACATTTTTCAGACCCTGCCCCAAGGTAAACATCTCAGTGCTGAAGACCTGCATCATATTCTGAGGCAACAAGGCGAGCGGATTAGCTTGTCAACGGTATATCGCACCCTTCATTTAATGGCTTATATGGGAATTCTGCGAGAATTGGAGCTGGCAGAAGGGCATAAACATTATGAACTCAATTCACCCAATCCCCATCAGCATCATCATTTGGTTTGCGTGCAGTGCAACAAAACCCTGGAATTTGAAAGTGATTTGATCGATCGGATCGGTTCTCGTCAAGCTGAAACTGAGGGTTACCATCTCCTCGACTGTCAATTAACGGTTTATGTCATCTGTCCAGAAGCAGTGGCAGAAGGTTGGAATCAGACTTTACCGCGTGATTGGCTCTGTCAGCGCTCGATGCAATGCGGTCACATGCCTCTTCAAGAACTCTCTCATCCATCGGATCTAACTGAGCCATAACTCCGCAGTTCACAACTATAGTTCTGAGGCCCGTAAGTCCTGACCCGTGAGCCCTGACCCGTAAGTCCTGACCCGTAAGTCCTGATCATGGCTCTAAAAATTATTAAGAAGTTTTACTATTAAAGCTCAAGCTGTCTAGGTCAATACTGTGCCAGCAATATTCGCCGATCGGGTGAGGCTAATAACGAAAAGCCGCTGCCAGAGCTGTTTTCTGCCGCCCTAAGAAAACTAAGATGAAATATGGCCACGATCGCTTCCTATAAAGTCTCAAGAAATTCTGGATCTTTGATGCAAATTATTCTCATTTACAAGTTTTTTCTGGTAAGCTTAGCTTGCAAGCTTCCTGAAGGACTTAGCAACAAGCTGTTGAGCAGCGCTATTGAACGGCAAAGTCTGGCTATGTGCCGTCGATCTGGTTGTTCTGATCTTGTTGCACTGATCTTATTGCAACTGTTCGCGTGCTCCATCCTGTCGCGTGACTCATTCTAAAACCATGCTCGATCGGTACAAATCATGCGATCGGTACGCAACCATTCTTCAGAAGCTTGATGGCTCCTCCAAACTTCTGTGGCTGCCGAATCTGCTGAGTGCAGTTTCTCATGCCGCTCTGCCACAGCACTGGTGCAGCCGCAGTTTTTTATTCACTCATTCCCGATTGGGAGGCATTCATGCAAACTTACGAAAACCCAAATGTGAAATATGATTGGTGGGCGGGTAACGCTCGCTTTGCCCAACTTTCTGGACTGTTTATTGCCGCTCATGTTGCACAAGCAGCCCTGATCACGTTTTGGACAGGTGCATTTACGCTATTTGAAATTTCTCGCTATAACCCAGCGATTCCCATGGGTGAGCAAGGGCTGATTCTCCTGCCCCACTTAGCCACTCTCGGATTAGGCATGGGGCAAGGTAGTGCGGTTGTGGATACCTATCCCTATTTTGTTGTCGGCGCTGTACACCTGATTTCGTCGGCCGTTCTCGGTGCAGGGGCGCTCTTCCATACTTTCAAAGCCCCAGAAAGTCTCAAGGATGCGAGTGGACAAGCTCGGAAGTTTCACTTTGAGTGGGGCGATCCCAAACAACTGGGTTTAATTTTAGGACATCACTTGCTGTTTCTGGGAGGCGGGGCTTTACTACTTGTGGCCAAAGCCATGTATTGGGGTGGATTGTATGATTCAACCATTCAAGCAGTTCGACTGGTTACGCAACCGACCCTTGATCCATTAACGATCTATGGATATCAGACCCACTTCGCTAGTGTAAATAATCTGGAAGATTTAGTGGGTGGTCACATCTATGTTGGCGTGATGTTGATTGCAGGAGGGATCTGGCATATTCTTGTGCCGCCGCTCAGTTGGGCTAAAAAGGTGCTTGACTTCTCTGGAGAAGCAATTTTGTCCTACTCCTTAGGAGGGATCGCCCTTGCTGGCTTTGTAGCAGCCTACTTCTGTGCAGTGAACACTTTAGCTTACCCGATCGAGTTTTATGGTGCCCCTCTAGAAGTGAAATTGGGAATTACTCCTTATTTTGCCGATACGGTGGAGTTACCATTAGGCGCACATACCTCACGGGCCTGGTTAGCCAATGCGCATTTCTTCTTGGCGTTCTTCTTTCTGCAAGGACATCTCTGGCACGCCCTTCGATCGATGGGGTTTGATTTCCGCCGGGTCGAGAGAGCATTAAATGCAGCCAGCTAGATCATAAGCTTGTAAGTTGTGGAAGGGGTATCCAGCATCATTGCCCTTTCCAGGCTTACAACCCTACTTTAAGCAATTTGCAACGAAAAGATGTCAACGAAAAGATGTCAACGAAAAGATATGGATCCACTTCATTTTCATTAGATCCATTTCGTTAGATTCACTGTGTTGGACTAATGTGATTGGCTCAAAAATGCATCATAGAACGCAGGTTCCTAAATCTGCCCTCTCTTTCGTTGTCAATCTGAGTGGTCAAGATGATTTCTGAGTGATCGGATCTAAGTGACTGATTCTGAGTATCACACTGATTCACTTCATCGTTCTTCTTCCATTATTCACTGTTTCTCCTTTCACCCTCTTTCCAACTTCGCTCAAGACAAGGTATAGTATGGCTAAAATCGGTTTATTTTACGGTACCCAAACAGGAAATACTCAAACGGCTGCTGAAGCGATCCAAAAGGTATTTGGTGGTAGCACCGTTGATCTCCATGATGTTGCAAACGTCACCACTGAAGATTTTGCTGATTACGACTGTCTGATCATTGGTTGCCCAACCTGGAATATTGGCGAGCTGCAAGCCGATTGGGAAGGTCTTTATGAAGAGTTAGAGGCGGTGGACTTCTCTGGTAAAAAGGTAGCTTATTTTGGGGTTGGTGATCAGGTTGGTTATGCCGATAATTTTCAGGATGCCATGGGAATTTTAGAAGAGAAGATTTCTGAACTAGGCGGTATCACAGTTGGATATTGGCCGATCGACAGTTATGATTTCAATGAATCTAGGGCCGTCCGTAATGGCAAGTTTGTCGGATTAGCTCTTGATGAAGATAATCAAGCTGATTTGAGTGACCCCCGTATTCAACAATGGGTGAATCAGTTAAAGCAAGAATTTGGCGTTTAGTCGCTTAATTCACCAACTCATACTAGTAGGGGCGCAATGATCGCGCCCTTGCCATTTAGCTCCTTCCATTCAGCTCCTTCCATTCAGCTCTTAGTCACTTAGACTACTAATCACTTCGATTTTCCATAAAACATGCTATCAACTCCTCAAGCAATCTGGATTAATGTGAGTCCGAGTTTCAAATTTCTGAGTCAGCCGTTATTGCATTACCTGTCTCATCATACGACCATCGCCTGCTGGGATTATCATCAAACTCCGGATGAACCTTGCTCTCTAGATACGGCAATCAATTTACTACATGACTATCTGCAATGTTGTGATCAGCCGCTTCACCTGATGGGGCATAGTACAGGCGGCTTAATTAGTTTATTGTATGCCCGGAAATATCCAGCACGTGTCAAATCTCTTTCACTGTTGTCTGTAGGAATGCATCCTGCTGTTGATTGGCAAGCTCATTATTATGTTCAGCGTCAGTTGCTTTCTTGTCCACGAGAACTCATTTTGACCCAGATGGTAGATCACTTGTTTGGCAGTCATATCCGGATGCCAGTTCATCGCTTAGTAAAAATTCTAGAGCAAGATCTCGACTATTCCTTATCACCCCATTCATTGTTTAAGCGCAACAGTATTGCGTCCGGAAATGTAGAGGTTCCCCTATTAGTCTGTGGCGGCGAAGATGATATCGTGGTCGATCAAAACCATCTAGGTGGATGGAAAGATAGTTTGAAGCCCTGCGATCGATTATGGGTTTGTCCGAATGAACGGCATTTTTTCCATTTCTGTCGTCCCAGAGCGGTCAGCCAGACTATCACCACATTTTGGGAATCGCTCTCTAACCCACTCCAGCCCTCTCTCTCTAGCCGGATGGAAAGCAGCTTAGGTTACCCTTCCGTATGAGCCGGACGGAATGGAATCTGTAAGCGAAACAGTGTGCCTTGATTGATCACTGATTTAAAGTGCAACTTGCCACCATGCTTTTCGGTAACAATTTGATAGCTAATCGAGAGCCCTAGCCCAGTCCCTTTACCGATCGGCTTAGTGGTAAAAAAGGGATCAAAGACACGATGGCGAATTGAATCAGGCATACCATTTGCGTTATCAGAAATAGAAATCTGAACCCATTGATCTTGTTGATCTTGAATCAGCTCTGTTTTGATTTCGATCCGGGGTTGCTCACAGTGAGAATGATTCACCTGCAACATAAACTTTTCACTTTCATCTAATGCATCGATCGCGTTGCCTAGCAAATTCATAAATACTTGATTTAATTGTCCTGGATAGCATCCCACAGGTGGCATCTCAGCATAATCCTTATGAATTTCAATCTCTGGGCGATTTGCTCTGCCCTTCAGCCGATTTTTGAGGATCATCAAGGTGCTATCCATGCCTGCATGAATATCAGCCGCTTTCATTTCCGCCTCATCCAGTCTTGAAAACGTGCGTAGCGATCGAATAATGTCTTGAATGCGTACTGTTCCTGCTTCCAGAGACTGGAATAAATTGGGTAGATCAACTTCTACAAAGTCTAGATCGATCTCTTGAATCTGCTGCTGAATCTCAGGCGTAGCTTGTGGAAAAGCCTGTTGATACGATCGAACAAGGTTCAGTAGATCTTGAATATAATGCTTGGCAGGATTTAGATTGCCATAAATAAAGTTGACCGGATTGTTGATTTCATGAGCAATGCCAGCCACCAGTTGTTCCAAGCTAGACATCTTTTCAGCTTGAATTAACTGAGTTTGCTGAGCATGGAGCTGCTGTAATTCAAGCTCTAATTCTTGATTCCGCTGACGCAACTCGGTTTCGATCTGTTTCTGCTTTGCCAACTCCTTGATCAGGAAATGGTACTCCGCGTGAAAGTCAGTCAGTTCTGACAACTGTTTCTCATCCAAACACGGGGGCTGGTTAACGTTCAACTGCTCAATAAATTCCATGCAGGCTCTTTCAACAGGGATATCTTAACCACTAATCAGTCACTAATCAGTAGGGTACGCAAAAAGATCGGGTTCTCAATTCAGTAGAATTACTGGTTCACTGGTTATAGGTTGCCCAAGAATCGGCAGCGCTTAACGAAGGATTCATCCAAACCACGAGAATTCACTGCCAACCCCAGCCTCAGATTCATCGCAAAACAAAACATCCCTCGCCCATTCCCGTGCGAATGTCGTCAGGATGCCCTATCCTAGCCTATTTCAAGCAATAGCAGCACAAAACAATCGTCCCAATAGCTGTCCGTACCTTGCAGCCCAGCATCTTTAGTCGAAGCTGAGGAGCGGGAGGAGGAGATCAAGATCCGGAATGCTGTGGATCAACGAACTTCTAAGTCCAGCCTAGTCTGTAAGTGAATCAATCCAAATCCAAGATTCAGATTGTCTGGGGACGGGACCGACGGGGCTCGAACCCGCAACTTCCGCCGTGACAGGGCGGTGCTCTAACCAATTGAACTACGGTCCCTCAGTCGCCTTAACAGCGCGATTTCTATTATGCGCATTCTTTCAGGATTTGTCAAATGCTGCCAGGAATTTTTTTACTGACCTGTTGCTGACCTGTTGTAGTAGCCGATCGCTCACCTCGATCGAGGGTATGGTGCAAACCGATACGCCATCTCCACCTTGCCAGTTTTCCAGTTGCTTTTCCTGGTTGTGAAACTGGGTTGTGGTTGTGAAACTGGGTTGTGGTTGTGAAACTGGGTTGTGGTTGTGAAACTGGGTTGTGGTTATGAAATTGAGTTGTGAAACTGTCATGTCCAGTCATCAAGATTCGTGCCAAAACCATGCGCCATTGCTCCAACAGCTTCAGATGCTGGCCAATCAATCACGTGCGGCCTTTCATACGCCAGGACACAAACAAGGGCAGGGAAGTCCGATCGCAGTTGTAGAATTACTGCGGCAAGGGTTACGGGCTGATTTGCCAGAATTGCCGGAACTCGACAATTTGTTTACGCCAGCAGGAGTGATTGCAGAAGCCCAGCACCTGGCAGCCCAAACCTTCGGAGCCGATCGCACCTGGTTTTTGGCAAATGGATCGACCTGTGGCATTGAGGCCGCCGTGCTCGCCACCTGTAATCCGGGGGATCGGCTAATTTTGCCCCGCAATGTGCATCAATCTGTGATCGCCGCCCTGATTTTGTCAGGTGCGATTCCCGTTTGGTTGCCACCCGTTTACGACCTGGAGTGGGGATTGGTCGGATTTCCAACTCCCAAAGCCGTGAGACAGGCTTTAGAGACCTATCCAGAAGCCAAGGCGGTTTTACTCGTCTCGCCCACCTATGAGGGCATTAGCGGCGATCTAGCCAGTATTGCAGCGATCGTGCATCAGTTTGGTATACCGTTGCTCGTCGATGAAGCCCATGGGGCGCATTTGGGGTTTCATCCTGATTTACCGGCTTCGGCATTGGCAAGCGGAGCCGACTTAGCGATTCAGTCTACCCACAAAACCCTATCTGCCTTGACTCAAGCTGCCATGTTGCATCTCCGGGGCGATCGGATTAATCCGATCCGACTCAGCCGCGCGCTCCAGTTGGTGCAATCTACCAGCCCTAATTACCTGCTGTTAGCCTCTTTGGATGGAGCACGCCAGCAAATGGCAGTAGAAGGGCAGGATCTGATGCAGCAGGCTCTCGATCGGAGCGATCGGGCTCGTCAAGCGCTCAGCCAGATGGTTGGACTCCGGGTGTTATCGATCGAAGCCGTCCAAGCGGCAGGTTTGGGAACCAGCTTGGATCCCACTCGGCTGACAATCAATGTTTCTGGCTTGGGACTGACGGGGTTTGCGGCGGATGAAATCTTGCATCAGCAATTAGGCGTGACTGTCGAACTCCCTGCCCTCCACCATGTCACCTGTATTGTGACCGCCGGGAATTCGGATGCCGATATCGATCGACTGATTCAGGCTTGTCAACAATTGAGCCAAATTGCTCACCCTGGATCCCCAAATCTCCAGGCCAATGCATCGCAAGCTCAAGCGGGTTCGATCGCCACACCGCCATTCCAGCCAGCCCAGCCCATGATCAAGCTTCAGTCGATCCCAATTCTGGAGACCATTTCGATTCCAGACTGTAGCCCCCGCACTGCCTTTTTCGCTGCTTCCCAAGTACGACCGATCGAGACGGCAATTGGGCACCTCAGTGGTGAATTAATCTGTCCCTATCCACCTGGAATTCCGGTATTATTGCCCGGAGAGCCCATTACTGGGGAAGCAGTGCGCTATCTTCAGCAGGTTTTAGCGAGCGGCGGCATGGTGACTGGCTGCGCAGATCCGAGTCTTGCAACCTTGCAGGTACTTTGCTAAAACCCCTGGGGCGAAAATGATTTGTCCTAGAATTGCTTGTCCGTATTCTGACGAGGCTGTGTGCTCCTTCTCCTGCCCTTATTCCCTGTAACCGACGATGCCTTCTTCCCTCTGGCCCTTTGTGACACCGGGTATTCCCGATCATCTGTTCGATCGCTTGCCCGGTATTCCCCTCAGTCCACGAGAAATGCGACTGTTGCTGCTCTCCCAACTCCGCCTCCGTGCCAACTCGATTTTGTGGGATATCGGAGCAGGCACCGGGACGATCCCGGTTGAAGCGGGGTTGCTTTGTCCGCAGGGGCAAATTGTGGCGATCGAGCGAGATGAAGAAGTCGCCAGCTTGATTCGCCGGAATTGCCAAAAGTTTGGGGTAGAGAATGTGGAAATTCTGGAAGGTAGCGCCCCAGAATGTCTAACTCAACTGAGAACCGCCCCGGATTGTGTTTGTATTGAAGGGGGACGATCGCTGAAAATAATTTTGCAAGCCGTCTGGCAACGACTACAGCCAGGTGGACATGTGGTCGCCACAGCCTCCAATTTCGAGATGCTGTATGCCATTTCGGAAGGGTTAGCAGAGTTGCAAGCGCGTAACGTGGAAGTGGTGCAGTCGGCCATCAATCGTCTGGAAACAAGAGGGAATCGTCAGGTGTTTGCAGCCGTTGACCCTATCTACATCCTGAGTGGGGAAAAGGCTGATTAGGGTGGGATCAGGTCGAATCAAATTGGGTGAGATCAGGTCGGATTGGATGAGATAGAAACTAGCTGCATTTCAGCCGATCGCTCCTAAGAGCCGTAGCAGGGAATTCCAGCCTGAGTCGGGCAAGCCGAATTAAAGAAGAACACTTTAAGCTAAAAGTAAGCCGCAAGCTCAAAGTAAGCCATGTCCTGATCATTTAGACTCAGTCGATCGAAACTGAGGCGAGCAGGTCATGTTGAACCGACTGCTACTCTCCAGTAGGTTAACAGGGGTAGTTTGAGATCCGACTGGCAGAACATCCAGCCCATGTTCTGTACGAGATTTAAGGTTCGCCAGTCTCAAACTCTTGCGCCTTCAACGCCCCTCGGCGCTTTTGGGGAATAAATCCAAACCAGAGTAAAAATCCATCGATATTGTGCCAGAGTAAGTCTTAACCTCCATTTAACGCCTTAGGTTGCTGAAACAGCCTTCAGTCCAGTTATCAGTCTTTCAATTGTCTATGCCGTTACCGAGAATTTTCAGCGCTGTTATTGCAATCATTCTGGCTCTAGGCATGATTGTCCTAGGCGGGTGGTATTTCACGATTTGTTTTGGGCTCATCGTCTATCTAGGACTGCAAGAATATTTCAATTTGGTGCGGGCTAAAGGGATTGCTCCGGCTGGCAAAACTACGATCGCTGTGAGTCTCATCCTGTTGGTGACGGCCAATCTTTCTGCCAATCTGGTGGATGCAGTGATGCCTGTTGCTGGAACGCTGATTTGCTTTTATTTGCTATTTCAGCCCAAGCTTGCCACCATTGCCGACATTTCTTCCTCGATTCTGGGGCTATTTTATGGCGGCTATCTGCCGAGTTATTGGGTGCGGTTGCGCAATTTAGGCAGCGCAGAAGTCAGCAATTTACCCTTGGGGGGGTACTGGCCAGCCTGGTCGATCGATAGTCTGCGTGACCTGCCACCAGGACTAACTGTGACTCTGCTGGCTTTTGCCTGCATCTGGGCTGCCGATATCGGCGCTTATATTTTCGGCAAAATGTTTGGTAAAACCAGGCTCACCGACATTAGCCCCAAGAAAACAGTTGAAGGGGCTGTATTTGGAGTGGTGGGTAGTGTGGCAGTGGCTACGACTGGCTCCTGGTTTTTAGGCTGGGCTGGGGCTCCCCTAAGCGGCATGGCGTTGGGGCTCCTGATCGGTATTGCCAGTCTCCTGGGCGATCTGACTGAATCCATGATGAAGCGGGATGCCGGGGTCAAAGATTCAGGACAATTAATTCCAGGGCATGGCGGTATCCTCGATCGTACAGACAGCTATGTGTTCATTGCCCCCTTGGTGTATTACTTTGTCACCCTGCTCTTACCCCTGCTACCCCAATGAGGCGCGGGTCGTTACGAGTGGTGATTGCAGTTGTTGTTCAGCGATCCCATCCAGTTACAGCAATCCCACCAAGTGCAGTGGGCCATGACCACTAATCAGTTCGATCAGCAGCGCAATAAAGCCAATCATGGCGATCCGACCATTCCACACCTCAGCCGATGTGGTTAACCCCCACTCCCAGCGCTCTTGCGGATACATCTTGACTTGTTTGCGCATCTGGGGCACATCAGCCAGTTTCATGCTGGGCGAATTCATCGCATTTACCACCAAATCTGCTAGATCTGCCACAAACACGGGATGGGTATTCAGAGCGGGTACTCTTTGAAAATGGTGAATGCCAGATTCTTCGGCTAGCTCACGATATTCAATATCAATTTCTTCCAGTGTCTCAATGTGCTCCGATACAAAGCTAACTGGCACAACCACCAAGTTTTCAACCCCCTGACTCGCTAATTCGGGAATCGCCTCTTCGGTGTAGGGCTTCAGCCACTCGACCGGGCCAACCCGACTTTGATAGGCGAGAGTGTGCGGGTTGGAACGATTCAGCGTCCGCATAATCAGCTCAGTGCATTCCTCAATCTCCTGCTGATAGGGATCGCCTGCTTCTTCTACATAGCTGAGCGGCACCCCATGGGCACTAAAGAAAATATGAGCCTTCTCCGGATGGGAGGATTGATCCAGCTCTTTGGCGATCAAATCGGCCATGGCTTCGAGATAGCCTTGCCGCTTATACCAGGAAGGAATGACGGTGTAGTCGATCGCTTGCAAATCCGGGTCTTCTTGCCAAAGCTTTTCAAGTAGGCGGAAACTAGAGCCACTGGTGCTGATCGAAAATTGGGGATAAAGCGGTAAGATCACCAGTCGATCAATCCCATCTCGTTTGATGCGGGCGATCGCTTCTTCTGTAAATGGATGCCAATACCGCATACCAATGTAGACTTGGGCATCTTGGCCCCGATCCCGTAGCGCTTGTTGTAAGGCATGGGCTTGTTCTTCGGTGATCCGGCGTAACGGTGAACCGCCCCCAATTTGCTTGTAGTTTTCTTGAGATTTTTTCGCACGACTGGTGGAAATTAGCCATGCCAATGGTTTCTGCAACCAGGCAAAGGGCAGACGAATAATTTCTGGGTCAGAAAATAGGTTAAACAAAAAAGGGCGAACATCTTCAAGCTGGTCTGGTCCGCCCAGATTGAGTAATAAGACCCCAACACGACCCATAGTTGCCACAATCCTTGCCCTTAATATTTGTTACCGATTTTAACAATAAAGTCGATTATTTCGGTTGCGATCTGAATTTCCTTGTTACCGAACTTAACGCTTTCGCCGCCGAAGCTCAACCCAAGTTGCAGCATCTTCTTTAAGATTAGCGGTGAGTTATCATTTTTTTGCCAATTCTCAACGAATTCTCTTAATATCTCAACTGAAAATCTGCGCCCAGGTCGGAATCGATCGGTAGGATCTATGATTTTGATCTTTTTGAATCTTGTTTGAATCTTGATGGTATGCCCAAATCATCTACTCCTGCGAGCCTAGATTCTATCGATCAGCAGCTTGCCAAGCTCAATCAGCGGTTGAAGCTAGCCCAGATGGGGCTGCAAATAGAGCGCCGCGGCCAGAAGTTGAGTTTGCGAGGCACCTTGCCACCCCGGCCCGGTAGCCCACGCTTAAAAGCTTATCAGCAGCGTATTAGCCTGGGTTTACCTGCCACTCCGGCTGGGCTTAAACAAGCCGAGCAAGAAGTAAAGATTATTGCTGCCCAACTGATTCAAAATAGTTTCGATTGGCGATCCTACTTACCGATCGCAGCAGGTAAGCGGTTGAGTCAAATGGATCTGACTGAAAAGCTCACCGCCTTCCAACACCACCTGCTGACCCAGGCAGATCCTGGATCGGTAGCAGCAGTCGCCTCGCTGAAGACGACTTGGGTGACTGCCTATGAGCCCTACTGCCGCAAATTAGGCTCGATCATCGCATCTCGACCGCACCTGACCCTGCCAGAAGCCATTTATGCCACGGTGGAGTCTACTCGCCCCCATAGCCGCAGTCGCCAGATTTGTTGTACGGCTCTCAATGCGCTGGCAGAATTTTTGCAGTTGGAATTACCTATTCCGTTAAAGACTTACTGGGGAAACTATAACGCTAGTCAGACGCAAGCCCGACAATTACCCTCTGACCAAGATATTGTGGCGGGGTTTGCTCGTATCCCCAATCCTGCTTGGCGCTTCGTGTATGGCATTATCGCCACCTACGGACTACGGAATCATGAGGTGTTTTTTTGTGATTACAGTCAGCTTAGTCAAGCTCCGGCGATCAGCCCAGCCCAGATGATCAGTCCAACTCCTGTGAGTGAATCTCCAGACGATCGCCCCTCTCAAACGATCGGATTCACCCCCCCCGCAGCCATGATTGAAGTTCTCGAAACAACCAAAACGGGGTATCATGCCGTTTGGCCGTTTTATCCCGAATGGGTCGATCACTTTAATCTACGCCAAGTGCAGTTACCGCCCATTCAGACCGATCTAACCCAGACCACCTTACGGCAGATCGGACAGTTGGTGAACAGTCAGTTTCGTCGTTATCAAATTCCTTTTTCGCCTTATGATCTCCGTCATGCTTGGGCCGTGCGTACCATTCACTTTGGTCTGCCCGATACGGTGGCGGCCCGCATGATGGGCCACTCGGTCACGATTCATACCCGAACTTACCACCGCTGGATTACGCAACGGGATCAGCAGCAGGCCGTCGCAACGGCACTGAGCCGCCATCCTTTATCGGCTCCTCTGAACAATTAATCTGAACAATTAATCTGAACAATTAATCCTATATCATTCACTCAATGCAGGTCTTGAATCGACCCCTCTCGTCCCAAAAACTGGTTGCAAAAGTAGGAAATATTCGCCCCAGAACCCTGGAAAAGCCTTAAATTAAGTATAAGCCCAGCGAACCGTTAGGACTTCTCAACCGTGGCAACAATTTTGAGAGAGTGGAGCTACCGTTATCAGTGGTTGTATAACGCAATCTCTCGTTTAGCAGCCCTGAATGTAGGAGGAGAGAATCGATTTCGACAACTTGCCTTTGAGAATTTGCCGATCCTGCCAGATTCTCAAGTGCTTGATCTTTGTTGTGGGAGTGGACAAACGACGCGCTTTCTCGTGACTCGATCGACCAATGTGATTGGATTAGACGCTTCGCCTCTGGCGATCGAGCGGGCAAGCCAAAATGTTCCTGAAGCCAAATATGTTCAGGGGTGGGCAGAAGCCATGCCCTTTGAAGATAGCCAATTTGATGTGGTTCATGCCAGCGTTGCACTTCATGAGATGCGGCCGGTGCAGCTTTGGCGGATTTTGCAAGAGGTCTATCGCGTTTTGAAGCCGGGCGGCGTTTTCACTTTTATTGATTTTCATAGCCCGATCGGACTGACACGAGGGCTTGCCCTCCATTTATTTTTCATGTTGTTTGAAACCGAAACGTCCTGGCAATTCATTAAAACAGACCTGCTCGATCTACTCGCCAGAGTCGGCTTTCAAAGTGCAGAACGAACCCTCTATGCCGGAGGTAGTTTACAGGTGGTTCAAGCTTACAAAAGAGAATCGTGATGCAAAATACCGCAGACTATTACTGCGCTTATTGTGGTGAGCCTAACACTACCTTTGTGGATTATAGTGCGGGCGATCATCAGTCTTATGTGGAAGATTGTCAGGTTTGTTGTCGTCCTAACATTTTGTACATCCATATTGACGAAGACACCCTGGAAGTTGAAATTGACAGTGAATTTGAGGGATGATGCAATGACTTTTCTGCTATTTGCCAGCCTGTTTTTCTTCCTGCTATCCATACTTCAACAGTTTCTTTTGTCGCCCCTGCAATGGCTGGCCAGTTGGCATATTCCAGGTTGGATGGGCATAACAGGCTTAGTGCTTGTTTTCAGTTGGCTCATGGGCGATCAATGAACTAGGCAGCCTCATGATTACAGTTTGACTCACGAATTAAAGACCATCGATCGATTTGCCCAGGTGACTAACTGCATGCTTAGGGAAGAATAAATAGAGCGTTTCCGATCCAGATTTGAAGAGTTCTGATTAAAAGTTTTTTGATCCACCTAGGATATACATCGGTGAGCGGGCTGCTATGGCAATTGAACCAGACTCTCTTCATCAGGCACCCATTTCAGATCCGTCATCTCCTCGATTGACGATTCTGGTGGTTGAGGATAATTTAATCAACCAGAAAGTGGTTTCGCAACAGCTTCAGTCATTAGGCTACGGGGTTGATCTGGCCGCCAATGGGCAGGCGGCACTTGATGTGACTGAGACTACTTATTATCCCATTATTTTAATGGACTGTCGGTTGCCCAAAATCGATGGCTATATGGCCACTCGCCAAATTCGGCTGCGGGAGCAACAACGTCGGCAACCGCGATCGATCATCATTGCCCTGACTGCCAGCGATGACCCCAAGGCGCAACAGGAGGCGATTGCGGCCGGGATGGATGATTTTTTGACCAAACCCTTGCATCGAGAAACTCTGGCTACTGTGATCGAAAATTGGTATCGCCTGTTGAATCAATCCATTTCAATGCCCACTCCCTCGCTGCCCTCTTTCCTACTGACTAAACCCAGCCGAATCTCTAGCTATTTTGATCTCGATCAGCTCAATCAGCTATCTGACTGCAATTGGGAGTTTGCCCAAGAGTTGATTCAACTCTATCTAGATGATACAAAGCAGCAAGTACAGTTGCTTAGCCAGGCGATTCAGCAGCACAACTTGCAGCAAATTGAACAGTTAGCCCATCACATTCGGGGGGCTAGCGCTAATATTGGTGCCGTTCAGATTGAACGAATCACCGATCGCATGGAGCGGCTTGCTGCTCAAACACAGACCAGTAGTTTCAATGACTTGTATGTCGAGCTACAACAAGCCCTAACCCAAATAGAAACTGACTTGATCGATGGTTGACATGCTCAACCTCTATCCGCAATTGGGTTAACTGCAAATTCAAAATCGTTCGTCCTGTATCGCCGGAAGTACAAGCTCACGCACGTAGGATGCCCCAGAGAGATCGAGTAATGCCCTGACTACCGTAACCACGTCATGTACGGGCACAAATTCTCCTCCTCCCCGACGAGCAGCCTCTGTCAATGGGACAGAGAGTGAATCCTCCGTATTGAGGTAGCCAAGCTGCAAACAAGTCACTCCCAATCCATCTTTTCTGAAGCTTTCTCGTAAGGCATCCCCGATCCCCGTCAGGGCAAACTTTGATGCGCCGAACGTGACTTCCGGGCGACCGCTCTGTCGCAGACCAGAGGTTGATCCAGTCAAAATTAACCTGGGTTGAGCACTGTTGAGCAGCCTCGGAATGAGCCGTTTTAGCAGCAGGATCGCACCGACAATATTGATATTCACCATCTCGACAATACTTGCATCCGTATCATCCAGAAAGTTGTATGCATCCGAGAAAGCCGTTTCTTCCCAGACCCCCAAGTTGTAGATGAGCACGTCGAACTCCGGTGGGGACTGCTGTTCAATCTGCTGGGCCGCTTTCAATGGGTCTCCAAAATCGGCTTCAATCCAGTCGAGGGCAATGGTGTCAGGCAACATTAGATCATTCGGTCGCCGACGAGAGACACCTATCACGGTGTCACCAGCGGAGCACAACCCCTCAACAAAGGCCCGACCCAGCCCTCTACTCGCTCCAATAATCATTATTTTCATGGAATGAAACGCCCTCCGATCCCAACGGTGGTATTCAGCGGTTGCAATCAGGTTTCTGCGGTGAAGAGCTTTGCTACCCCCTCGAACTGGATCTCGGTCATCATTATCAATGATTTCACATCAATGATTTCACATCAATGATTTCACGCTAACTCCAGTTGCGATCGGTTCTGTCGCGATTCGATTCGATGGGGTTTCGATCGACTCCCTCAATCCTACCCAAATCTACCCAAATCTACCCGAACCGACCACTAACATAGTCTCGGGTTTCATCCTGATGAGGATTGGTGAAGATCTGTTCAGTTGTACCATGCTCAGCCAAGTATCCCGATCGAGTTCCTGATTCATCAAGTGTAGTATTGAAGAAAGCAGTTTGTTGAGATATTCGTGAGGCTTGCTGCATATTATGAGTCACGATGACAATTGTGTAATTTTGTCGCAGCTCATGAATTAATTCTTCGATTCGACTGGTAGAGATCGGATCCAACGCTGAGCAGGGTTCATCCATCAAGATCACGTCTGGTTCGATCGCCAAAGCTCTGGCAATGCATAACCGCTGTTGTTGTCCACCCGAAAGCGACAGGGCATTTTCTCGAAGTTTATCTTTTACCTCATCCCACAACGCAGCCGACTTCAAAGATTGTTCTACCACTTCTTCGACATCGCCTTGATAACCATTCACTCGAACGCCATAGGCAATGTTCTCGTAGATAGATTTAGGGAAAGGGTTGGGCTTCTGAAAGACCATGCCAATCTGTCGCCGCACATCCACTGCATCTATCCCTAATCCATAAAGATTGACTCCACGGTAAGTGATGTTGCCAGTTACCCTGGCTCCAGAAATTAGATCATTCATGCGATTGAGGCAGCGCAGCAAAGTGCTTTTACCACAGCCCGAAGGGCCAATGAATGCTGTCACCTGGTATTCTGGAATTTCTAAATAGACATCTCGGAGCGCCAAGTTTGAACCGTAATAGACAGAGACTTGTTCAACGTTGAGGATTGTTTCAGTTGCGACAGTAGAGTGCATAGACAGATAGGGCGAGAGAGGTTGAAGAATGAGAGAGATTGAAGAACGAGTAAGAAAATAACGAACAAAATCTTATTTCAGTGAGGAGTCTTGTAGAAATAACTTGAGCAGTCCAGGAGCTTAAGCCCCTGGTTACAGCCATCAGACTCTCCAAAGGGATCAACTGATTCATACAAGCTGCCTTAGCCAAATTAGCCGAATGAGTGATTAGCTAGTCATTACGCAGCTTTTGAGTGCGATTGCGCAAATAGATAGCAGTCCCATTCATACAAAGCAAGACAGCGAGGAGCACAATGATCGCTGCGGCTGCATTTTGATGGAAGGCTGGTTGAGGCCGAGAAATCCAGTTATAGGTTTGAATGGGCAGGGCTGTGAACGGTGATCGCAAACCTTCGGTAATCGGATTGAGGGGAGGCAAAAAGGCAATAAAAGTCAGCGCCCCGATCGTGACAAGAGAAGCGGTTTCCCCGATCGCCCGAGACAGTGCCAGAATTGTACCTGTCAGAATGCCTGGAAAAGCGATCGGCAAGACATGATCTCGCACCACTTGCCAACGAGTGGTTCCTAAAGCATAGCCAGCTTGACGAATACTTTGCGGTACAGCTCGCAACGCTTCCCGCGTTGAAACGATAATAATCGGCAACACGAGTAACGATAAGGTCATGCCTCCGGCCAAGACACTTCGCCCACCAGTAATAGGCTCCATTAAACGCACAAACACTCGCAAGGCCAGTAATCCATAAATAATTGAAGGCACGGTGGCCAAATTGCCAATATTCACTTCGATCACTTTGGCTAACCAGGTTTCTGCCGCAAATTCCTCCAAGAAGATCCCAGAGCCAACCCCGATCGGAATGGCGATCAACGCTGTTAACACCAGTAGCCAGATTGTACCCACGAGAGCCGAGAGAATGCCCGCTTGGGCCGGACGGCGAGATGGAAATGAGGTAATGAAATCCCAACTGAGGCGAGGTAACCCATCCCGCAACACATCAAACAGCAGGACGGCCAGCACCAAGAGCCCCAGCAAGGTAGCAGTCAAGGCGGCAAAGGCAAAGAGCCGATCCAAACGATAGCGCCGGGTCAAACTAGGCTGAAACTGGGAGGATGGGATCGGCGTGATGGGAGCCTCAAAGTCAAGCTGCGTCATTCGTATTTCTCCCGGAAGCGATTCACAAACCAAAAACTCACTAAATTCAGCAGCAAGGTCATCGTAAACAGCGTCATGCCCACCGCAAAAATTGTTTTGTATTCAATCGAATCGACGGGCGTGTCGCCCAAACTCACCTGAACGATAAACGCTGTCATCGTTTGTACTGCCAAACGTGGATCGAGAAAGCTGAAGTCAGCCGCCAAGGGACGCGGATTTTGTCCGGCCGCGATCGTCACGATCATCGTTTCTCCAACCGCCCGTGCCACACCTAAAATGCAGGATGCTGCAATCCCGGATAGGGCTGCGGGCAGCAAAACGTTCTGGATTGTCTCACGTCGCATTGCCCCCAAAGCATAGGCTCCCTGCCGTAAACTCTGAGGCACTGCATAGATGGCATCTTCACTTAAGGAGGCGATCGTTGGCAGAATGGCAATACCCATAATCAGACCGGCACTCAGGGCATTGAAAGTCTCCAAGCCCGGAATCAGATTTTGCAACAGGGGTGTAATAAATAAGAGAGCAAAATAGCCATATACGACCGTCGGCACCCCAGCCAACAACTCTAACAGGGGTTTCAGCCAGCGTCGTAACCCTGGTGAAGCATACTCACTCAGAAAAATTGCCGCCATCAATCCCAGTGGAATGGACACCGACAGCGCGATCGTGGCTGTCAACACCGTGGCACTGATTAAGACAAAAATTCCGTACTGAGGGTCGTTAAATAACGGAGTCCATTCTCGATCGAATAAAAAGCGCCCAATCGGAATCTGCTTAAAAAACTCGATTGTCTCAAACACTAACGAGAGAATAATCCCGATCGTGGTGGCGATCGAAATCAGCGCAAAGCCGCCAAATAACACTTTGACTGCTGATTCCGACCATTTGCTCAAGGATCGGTTCGGTCGCCACCGGCCAGTTTTAGCAGCACGGCTCAGGGAAGCCAAATCGTTGCTCATGTTTTCATCTAGGTTGTCTGATCTAGGCAGAATTTTGGTGATCCTGCATACTCAAACCTAGTCGTTCAACTTAAAGAGCAGATTAACAACCCCGGTTGACTCACCCAAACCGCAACAAAATAGCAGCGAAAAAATAGTAGCAAAGGTGATATCTCTGATCAGAGATTATCAGAAATCACTAGAGATTTTGCCCAATCGCTAGCAGATCGCCGCGGAAGGAAACCCGAATGTCGGTGCCTTGACGCACGATATCGAGCTGGTTGAACCGCACCCCATCCGGTAAGGAAACTTTATCTACCCCATCCTGGTAGTCCTGCACGATCAAATAGCCTGAACCCTTGGTTAGGGTAAAGACATCTTTGCCTGATCCACCATTGCAAACATCAATACCTGTACTGCCTGCAAAGACATCATCGCCCGCTCCGCCGATCATGACATCATCACCATTACCACCCCGCAAGAAATCAGTGCCCGCTCCTCCATCAAGTTGGTCATTACCATTTTCGCCCAAAAGCTCATCATTGCCTTTGTCGCCCACAATGAAGTCATTATCGGCACCCCCTAGTAGGTCGTCGTTACCAACATTACCGAAGAGCCGATCGTTGCCCTGATTGCCAAACAGTTCATCATCGCCCTTACGGCCCTCTATACGATCGTTGCCGAACTTACCACTAATGGAGTCATCTCCACCTGTACCCTTCAAATTATTGTTTTTGCTATTTCCCTGCTTTTGATCCTTGTCTCTATCGCCGCCGTTGTCATTATCGTTATCGTTGTCGTCGTCATCGTCATCAAAATCATCAGCGATATCGTTAATGTCATCATCTATCTCATCGATCGTGTCATTAATATCGTCTGCGGCATCACCAGCATCATCAATGAAATCGCCTACATCATCGACCACGTCAACCAAATCATCTAGGAAACCTCGAGTCTGTCCAATGAGCAGTCTTGCGGTTAAGTTTCCTGCCATACAACCCTCTCCAAAGATAGAAATTTTAGCAAACTGTCAAAAGTTTTAATCAACTCTCGAAGTCAGTCCACTTCAATATCTTAGAACGCGAAGGTTGTTCTGAGGATTGTAATTGCGGCTAGGGCAGAACAGAAATGGGGGTAGGCTAAAGCCGCTGAAATGGCGCTGTCACCGTTACCCTCCCTACTGCTAAGGATAGGTGCTAGCCCGGAGCAGAGCAGTCCATCAATGCTGGTCGATCGCTGGTGATAAAGTTGGATCCATGAGGATCCATAAGGATAGATAGGATCGATCGAATTGAATCGATTGAAATTGGATCGGCAACACCTGGACAGCTCAAATTTGGGTCTGTAAGGCAAGACAATGAATTATTTATAAAGCTTTGGGTTGACTGCACTGGGTTATTAGACAATAGCCACAGTTATTTTAACCATCAATCCTTTTTCGGGGAAATAGCCATGACAGCTTTCATCCTTAGCATTATTGTCACTGCAATTAGTTTGTTGATCATCTCGAAATTGCCAACAGGAGTCGAGATTGACAATCCCATTATTGCTTTGATCGCAGGCGGTATTATTGGTGCATTTAGTGGGTTATGGGGTTTATTCCCCAATTGGTTTAGAACCGGTACCGCGTTATTTAGCTTAGGGCTCGTCCCCTTAATTGGCAGTATTATTGTCTTTGGTTTGACGGCCTGGTTGGTAGAAGGATTTCGGTTGCGGTGGGGGTTTGGTAGCGCGATTCTGGGTGCGATCGCTTTAGCAATTATTAACTCCATCTTGTTCTTTATCCTGCGTCAAACAGGCTTGGTTGTGGTTTAGCAGTTGGTGCAGGGATTGTCCATGCCCATGCTTCTGCTAAAACAGGCAAGGGGCTTCCGACGCAAAAGATCAGGTCTGAAATCCCTTGATCCTCTGTGGGAGCCCCCTCTGTGGGAGCAGGAATTCAGAAATATCGATCCACCTCGTCAATACGATATTGCTCACTGGTATTTCCCACTGGTATTTCCCACTGATATTGCTGACTGATATTGCTGACTGATATTTTCAACGCGGGATTGGTTTAACCAAAGCGCAAATCAAGAGTTTCCAACTCTCGATCGAACCGAAACCGAAATCGATGCGGGTTCTCCAACTCGCTCTAATCGCTTGAAGTCCACAGCGAGCTGCAGTGAGTCGATCGCCCTGCATAAATGCCCACCAACCATAGCGATGGAAAAAAGCCAATTGGCTCATCGGATCAGGAGTCGGACGATACCAAGGGGCAGGGGCATCATAGGTACCAGCCATCCCGCGACGCTGCCAAGCAGTTTGGCAAGCAGTTTGAGCCATCTGGGTTTGAAACTCAATATTTTGAGCGCTGACCGACTGAGGATGAAAGCGATACTTCAGTATCACATCCGGCAAATTGGCCAGCTTACCGATCTCTCCTAACCTCAGGAGCATATCCAGATCTTCAACCGTGCGCATTGCTGGATCGTAGCCACCAATTTGCCGCAGTGCTGATCGCCGGATCAAGGCACAAGGATGATTGATGATGGTGCGTCCGATCAACAGCATCCGCTGAATTTCTTCATCGGTTTGAGGCATTGGGATCGACTGCACCGTTCGACCTTGGGGATCGATCAAATCAAATGCTCCCCCAACACAGACTACCGCAGGTTGCCGTTGCAAAAACTCCACCTGCTTCTGAAGCCGATCGGGCGTAGCAATGTCATCCGCATCCATCCGAGCCAAAAATTCACCTTGCGACCACTCCAACATTTCATTGAGTGTAGCAATCAAGCCACGGTTTTCTCGGGTTCGTACCCGCATACGAGTTTCTTTAGCCGCATAACGGTGCAAAATGCGGGGCGATCGATCGGTGGAACCATCATCCAGAATTAACAGCTCAAAATCGGTGAAGGTTTGATGCAGAATACTTTCGATCGCCTCAGGTAGGTAGCGTTCTGCATTATAAACGGGTAGTAAAACAGACACTTTAACCATAATGCCCTGATTACTCCGCTGGCGTAAGAACCTGGGGAGGCTGGATCGGCAGACAGACTGTAAAACAAGTTTGGCCGGGACGAGATTGGCATTTCAATATCCCCTGATGGCGGTTCTCTACAATCCGACGAGTGATGTCCAGCCCCAGCCCTGTGCCTTTGCCAACAGGCTTAGTGGTGAAGAACGGCTCGTAGATACGGGAGATGACATCTGCTGGAATTCCTGCTCCCGTATCAATAATCTTAACCTGAACGTATTCTTCTGCCCAATCGCTCTGAATGGTTAAAGTGCCTTTATCATTCATTGCATCGATCGCGTTGTCAATCAAATTTGTCCACACCTGGTTCAATTCGCTGCCAAACGCCAGCACCTGCGGAACATGGGAAGCATACTGACGCTGTACCTCAATTCCTTGTTTAAGCTTGTAGGAAAAAAGTTTCAACGTATCTTCAATCCCAGCGTGAACATCAACAAATTGCTGCACACCTCGATCCATATAGGAATAGGACTTCATCGAGCGAATCAATTCTGAAATACGTTCTGCTCCTCGCAATCCGCTTGACACCAACCCCATTACATCAAATGATAATCCCAACCATCGCAAACCCATATCTCGCAATTCAGTCGGATCATTACGCCAGCGCTCCATCAAATGGTCAAGCTCTTGGGGCACAATTCCACCTGCGGCTAGAGGAGCCGCTAATTTCCAGGCTGATGCAACCCCATAATCTTCCAGCCAGTCCAAAATTTGTTCTTCTCGATCGCCCAATGTCAGGTTATCTAGCGGATGATGTAAGATATGATTAAAGCCTCGATCGCGAGCAGCCAGCCATTCCTGAGTGTGTTCAGCATCTACCTGACGCTGCCCGTAAACTAAGCTCATCCGTTCTAGTTCGATCAGGGCTTGCGGCACATCCTTCAACGCTCGCACCAAGGCAGCCGCAGGATTATTCAGCTCATGGGCTAACCCAGCCGCCAAAGTACCGAGAGCCGCCATTTTTTCCCGTCCCTGGATGAATGACTCTAACCCGCGCAGCCGCTTCTGAACAGTACGAAACACAATGCGTTCGAAGTCACGACAATCATGCAGTATCGTTCGAAAATCATCGCTCGAAATTTCATGCACTCGACAAGGGGTGATCGCCCGAAAGCTCACTAACATCGGCTCATCAGTCAAGACTGGAATTTCACCAAAAAATCCAGGCGCTTCATGTTGGCCGATCGGCATATCTACCCCTCCGCTCTGACGGAAAATTGCAATTTTCCCTTCTGCCAACACAAAAAATCCCCGTGGTACATCTCCCTGTTTCGCCAACATCTCGCTGGGTTGAAGCCGAATCTCCACTGCTCGATCGCATACCCAGCGCAATCGATCCTCAGGCAATGATTGAAACAATTCCAATTGCAACAGATCTTCAATACATAACATTACGCTACTCTGCCCTTACTAACCTTAACAGCCCAGACATCCCAGCCCATTTTCAACCATATTACTCTCCTCTTGCCGTCTGCTATCTCTTGCGGTTTTGCGGTTTTGCTGTCACTGGGAGTGCTGCTACGGCTAAGCAGCCCGATCCACCAACCAGCGCACCGTTTGAGGGAACATAACCACCAATAACAACACAACGACCTGGATAATCATAAACGGAACGGCACTTTTATGAATTTCGATCGTTTTCACTTCTTTAGGGGCAACACTTTGGAGATAAAACAATGAAAAGCCAACTGGCGGAGAAATAAACGCCGTTTGCAAATTAATTGCCATCACAACACCAAACCAAACCATATCGATCCCCAATTGCTGAGCCGCAGGAACAAACAAAGGCATGGCAATAAAACAAATCTCAACAAACTCTAAAAAGACACCCAATAAGAAGATGGCAATGTTACTAACAATCATGAAAGTGACAAAACCACCCGGCAAACTCAAGAGCAGATTGGTAATTAAAGTTTTGCCCCCTAATCCATCAAATACCAGGCTAAAGAAGGAGGAACAAAACAAAATCATAATCACTAAGGCCGTAACTGTTGCAGTAGCATGGGCAGAGTCTTTGATCAAATTCCAGTTCAAGCGCCGATTTAAAGCAGCCAAAATACAAGCACCGACCGCACCGACTGCACCGGCCTCGGTAGGAGTAGCGATCCCAAAAAAGATGCTACCCAAAACGGCAAAAATGAGAACCATTGGCGGCACGACCGCTTTTACCACCCGACGCAACAATACCAATCGCCCCATTGAACGCATGGCTAAAGGCAGAGCAGGAGCAGTTTCCGGTCGTAAGATCGCCAGCCCGAGCACATAGAGCGCATAGGAACCTGAGAGCATTAACCCCGGAATTAAGGCACCCAGAAATAAATCTCCAACCGATACGCCAATTTGATCGCTGAGTACCACTAAAACCAGGCTCGGGGGAATCAACTGGGCCAGGGTTCCCGCAGCAACGATGATCCCGGTAGCCAACTGTTTGTCATAGCCATAGCGCAACATTACCGGCAGAGACAACATGCCCATCATAATCACAGTGGCTGCCACCACGCCCGTTGTAGCGGCCAACAGGGTACCCACAACCACAACGGCTAGTGCTACCCCACCTCGGATCGGGCCTAATACAATCCCGATCGTTTCTAACAATTCTTCCGCCAGCCCTGATTTTTCGAACACTGCCCCCAGAAACACAAAGAATGGGATTGCCAGCAGTGTAAAGTTAGACATGGTGCCAAACCAAACATTGGGCAACAACAAGAGTAAGTTCAAATTAAATGCACCTACTGCCAACCCAATACCGCCAAACACGATCGCGGTACCTGCAAACGAAAACGCTACGGGATAGCCACTCATCAAAATGATGAAGAAGCCGACAAACATAGCAATTGCCAACCATTCATATCCCATAATATTTTTAGTGATGCTCTAATTTAGGTTTAATCAAATCTATCTGAATGATACTCAAACAGTTATTTCATTAATTATTTCTCTCATTCAAATGGTACTTGCTCTGTATCTGCCGCCAGGGATTGGGCGACACCACGGTAACCTTTGAGAATGGCAAAATATTTAATCGCTTGGGCGATCGCTTGCAAGAGTAATAAGCCAAACGAGATCAGAATCATGGTTTTGATGGGTGCTCGGGGCAATCCATCCGCATCCGCAGACATTTCCCACTGCCCCCAACTGCCATCAGGCAACCGCCCCCAAGACAACAGAACTGGATTCCAGGTTACAACTAATCCTAAAATACAAAATGGAATTAGAAAGAAGACAGTTCCGAGTAAATCAACTAAGGCTTTACGCCGATCACTCCAATGACTATAGAGAAAATCAACTCGTACATTGGCTCCATGCTTGAGAATGTAGGCAAATCCCAGAAGGAACATGACGGAGAATAAATACCACTGTAATTCGATCAGCGCATTAGAAGATAATTTTAGTCCTAGAAAACGTCCAATATAGCGGGCAATCACGTTATAAAATCCCACTGCCACAGTGAAAATTACCAGCCAGTCCGCCAGTTTACCGAGTTGTTCAGTGAGGCGATCGATCCATTCTGCGAATCTCAGCAGTCGATTCATGGGAGACTTCCTTGAGGGTTGAGCTTGAGGGTTGAGCCAGTCGAGGGGACTTAATGAGCGGTCATGATAATACCAAATTCGATCGAGGGGTGGGGTTAATTTGCATTGAGGTCAGCATGAGCAGTAGATGGGTAGAGCAGTAGATGAGTATTGTGCCGGTTCACGCGACTTCGTGTGATTGCCACTGCGACTTCATGCGACTTCATGCGACTTCATGCGACAATGAGCCCCATTCGATTGGGGCTATCAGGATTTCTAGAGTGAATTTCTGAAGTGAGTTTCTAAAGTCATCAGAGTCACTCCACGATCGCCATAATCGCTGCAATTGCCGTTATGAGAGCGATCGCAGCGATCAAACCAAGCGGCGTGATTGAAGTCATTAGCGTGACTAGCCTCAAGAAGGGCTAGCATCATCAGGATGATCAGAAGAACCGGAGCAAAGCGATGCAGTGGGTTGATTGGCTAATTGTGCTGGTTTATTTGGCATTGAGCATGGGACTAGGACTATACCTGACCCGGAAAGCCTCAGGCAGTATGGTGGATTTCTTCGTGTCGGGGCGATCCTTGCCTTGGTGGTTGGCAGGAACCAGCATGGCAGCCACTACTTTTTCGATCGATACCCCCCTGTATGTGGCTGGAGTTGTCGGCAACCGGGGAATCGCCGGTAACTGGGAATGGTGGAGTTTCGGCATTGCCCATGTGGTGATGATTTATGTCTTTGCCCGCCTGTGGAGACGATCGGAAATTGTCACCGATGCAGAGCTGATCGAGCTGCGGTATGGTGGGCGGATGGCCGCGATCCTGCGGGCGACAAAGGCATTTTTGTTTGCTGTCCCCATCAACTGTATTGGGATCGGCTATGCCATGTTGGCGATGGTGAAAGTGATGGATGCCCTGCAAATCTGGCAAGGGTTTGGCATCACGCCGGGTGAAAACCTGAAGCTCTGGAGTGTAATTGGCATTAGTGGGTTTGTCTTGCTCTACGCCGGTTTCTCAGGGCTGTGGGGCGTAGTGATTACAGACTTTTTTCAGTTTTTTCTAGCGATCGGCGGTGCCGTCATTGTGGCAGGAGCGGCGGTGCATGAAGTGGGAGGTATGGCCAATTTGCTCCAGCAGGCTCAACAGTCTACTGCGGTCGATCTTCTATCTTTTTGGCCGATCGGGTGGGGAACCAATGGACTGACCTGGAAAGATGGAGCTGGAATCACCGCCAGTACTTTTGCCGCTTATACCTTAGTGCAATGGTGGTCATTCCGGCGCAGTGATGGCGGCGGTGAATTTATCCAGCGCTTGGCAGCGGCGAAGGACGAAGCCGAAGCCGAGAAAGCAGCCTGGTTTTTCAATGTGCTGAATTATGTGATTCGCACCTGGCCCTGGATCGTGGTGGCGCTGGCAGCCGTGGTGCTCTATCCCAATCTGGAGGATCGAGAGTTGGGCTATCCCCGCCTGATGCTGGATTTTCTTCCCCCGGTCTTGTTGGGGCTCGTTGTCGCTTCGTTGCTGGCAGCCTTCATGAGCACGGTTTCAACGCTGATCAACTGGGGGGCATCGTATCTCACCCACGATCTCTATGGGCGATTCATCCGTCCCCATGCCAGTCAATCTGAGTTGGTGAATGCCGGTCGGCTTGCTTCTGTGCTAGTGACGGTTTTAGGAGCCATGGCGGCTTTTTTTGCGCAAGACATTACAACCGTGTTTCGGCTGGTGATTGCGATCGGCACGGGGCCAGGGCTGGTATTAATTCTGCGCTGGTTTTGGTGGCGGATTAATGCCGCCGCAGAGTTGGCAGCCATGCTAGCAGGGTTTGTGATCGGGTTATTCACCAGTGTGGTACCCGTTTTGCAGATTGAGGATTTTGGCTGGCGGCTGATTGTCACCTCTGGGCTGACGGCGGCAATTTGGCTTACCGTCATGTTTCTCACTCCCCCCGAAACCGATGAAACCCTGGACGCTTTCTACAGCAAAATTCGTCCTGGTGGCTTGGGTTGGCGGCCCCAGCAATTACGAACTGGCTTGCCTCCGGCCCAAGATTTAGCTCGATCGCTGCTGAAAGTGGTAGCGGCTTGTTTATTGTTGTTTGGCACCATGTTTGCCTGTGGAGGCTTCCTGCTGCTGCAATCTCTCACGGGTTGGATTGCCCTGATCATGGCGGTGGTGGGAGGCGTTTGGCTGCGCAAGCTAGGCCGATCGCACAGTGTTGTTGTGACACGTCCTGGGCTCGACCACGAGGATCTGCCCTACTGAGGTCAACGCGGAAGTTGTAATTGAGCGGTAGAGTAATTGAGCAGTAGAGTAATTGAGCAGTAGAGTAATTGAGCAGTAGAGTAATTGAGCGGTAGGATAGTATTTGAGGCATCTTTTGGGGCTGGCACCTTTTGATCGATCCGTTCAATCACGACCGAGATTGCTCAGGAAGACGTTTTCCTGGCTGCAGAGGGAGCGTTTGACCCGGATCAGGATTGGAGCAGATCGAATCTCACTGAATGCACAGGTGAGCTGAGACAGAAAGTTCTATATTTCTAATCATGATTTCCAATCATGGCTCTGGCTTGTCCAGCTTTCATTCAGCCCAGCATTAATACTGCGTTTTATTGCACTATGGCTATTTTCCGTCAATACATTGCACCCTTACTCATCGTGATCGTATTTGTGATCGCTCTCGTGGCAGTCGGGGCGCGTACTTTCCTACCCAACGATATGGCCGCTCCGGCTCCGATTGAGGACATCCAAAACGCGAATATTCCAGCGGCTGAGCAGTCCCTTACTCCTGCGCTCACGCCTGTGGCAGACCTTCCCTCTGGACTGGAAGCATTAGTGAAAGGCTTGCCCCTCGATACGGTAGAGGGGGTTTCGCCCAGCAAGATGTCTGTCGATTAGGCTTGCCGACGTTGACCTTCCCTCCCTTGCCTGCTGCATGTCATCCTCCCTTTCCTCCGTTATGCTCAAACCCGGCTATCAATTGCGGCAAGGGGCGGGGCTCGATCGCGCCCTCCTGGTCAAGTTTATGCAGCGCACCTATCAGGAGTTATACCCCAGTGCAAGTTTTGCGCATCTGGCGCAGACGGTGGAGCAGTATTTTTCGGCTGAAACACCTCTCTGGTGGGTCGATCGGGTCGATCAAGCTTGCCCAGATCAGCAGGTCAATGATCAGCAGGTGACTCCCCTTCCTAATCCGATCGGCTGCGTTTGGCTGGGAATGGCGATCGACCAAGTTACTGGCTGGCGGCATCCTCATATTTTCTTGCTCTATGTCGATCCGGCGTTTCGGCGGCAAGGCATTGGCTCAGCGCTGATGCAACAGGTGGAAGCGTGGGCCCGCCAACGGGGCGATCGACAAATTGGGCTGCAAGTGTTTCAGCAGAACCAACCGGCCCGCCAACTCTATGAAAAGCTGGGCTATCACACTCAATCTATGTGGATGGTGAAATCGATCGGGTCTGCCAGTTGAGCTTTCACGCCATCATTCACGGTTGATCAGTCCTGATTCTCAAATGCATAGGCTGCCATACTCAAAATGCCATAGGTAAAACTGGTATGGAGTTGCTGACTCTGGGGGCGGTCACCTGCTGCGCCTAACGCCACAAACAACGGCAGCAAATGCTCTTCAGTCGGATGATTTTCGACAGCGTAGGGAGCCACCTGGCGATATTGCAACAGGCGATCGATTGCCATTGCAGTCAGAGATTCAGCCATCCAATCATCGAACTGCTTCACCCAGGTAGGGGGCTCAGCATCCAGATCCTGCCCACGAAAATGCTGCAAATTATGGGTGATCGCACCGCTCGCCAAAATCAATACTCCGGCGGATCGCAGTGTTCGCAGAGCAGCTCCTAACCGCCAATGGTATTGCGGATCTAAGTGGGGTTGGATCGACAGTTGGATCACGGGAATATCGGCAGCCGGATAGATCGCCATTAACGGCACCCAAGCCCCATGGTCTAGACCCCGATCGGTCACGACCTGACATGGCAGCCCAAACTGGGCGAGACGCTCCTGTAAGGCGATGGCTAACTCAGGCGCACCCGGTGCCGGATAGGTTAGTTCATACAGTGGAGCCGGAAAGCCCGAAAAATCGTGAATGGTTTTCGGCTGGGGAGCTGCACTCACGCTTAAATGCTGAGCAGTCCAATGGGCTGAGATGACTAGAATTGCCTGCGGTTTTTCTAATTGACCCCCCAACTGTTGTAAAAAATCGCGGGCAGGACTGGCGTGCAGCAACAAATCGGGCGCGCCATGGGAAATGAACAGCGTGGGTAGGAGAGACATATCGGATCGGAGGTGGGAGAAGCAATGAGCGGGGTAGCAGATAAAACAAGAAGACCCGATCCCCTGTTAAGAAGCGATCGAGTCCACTAGATACAGATGTTGGGTGCAGGTAAACTATGCTTCTCAGACACCTTTCAAATGCCTTTCAAGACACACCTGCTAGATTTGAACGGGCTAGGAGGGATTCGAACCCCCGACACCGTGGTCCGTAGCCACGTGCTCTAGTCCACTGAGCTACAAGCCCTTGCTCACGAGTTATTATCATAGCACACAAATTTTGAAGCTGCAATTTTTCTGGGGAATTAATTTGAGCCAGTTGGCCATCCCAGGTAGCCCAACCCCTTGAAGACAATTTACTTTTTTGAACTTTTTGTGAAAAGCGGTTGGATCCGCTGGTTGATCTGCGGGAATGCTCTATTTGTAAAACTTGGGTAGAGTCGTTCTGCTCGTTAGATTTGAATTAGATCGAAATCCCTCATGGCACAAAACCGCGTCAAAAATTTAGGGTTGCTGAATCGCTCACGCAATCTGAACAATGCTTTACGTCCTAAAGAATCGGCTGATTTATATCGCTTTTCACTAAATAATCGCAGCAGTTTTTCAGCCCGGCTCCAAGGATTAAAGCAAAATGCTGACTTACTTTTGCTCAATCAAAATCGTCGTCCGATCGCTGCTTCCCGCAAGCCTGGTCGATCGGCTGAGTCAATCACTACCGCTTTGGAGCCAGGCACTTACTATCTCCAGGTGAAGCGACGGGGCAAGGATACGCCCTATCGGTTGCAACTAGGCGCGAATGGGCTTGCTTCTCCTCAGCCTCAACCTCAACCTCAAGCCCTTACCTTTTTATCAACCAGCAATGCTGAAGTTGGCTGGCTCGATCGCGCCACTGGGGTGCTGACCCCACTCAATACCACGAGCGTGCTAACAGATATTGCCCGATCCAACCAGGGCGAATTATTTGGCATTACCTCGAATCGCTTAAACCGTGTGGATTCTACAACAGGCGCGATCACCGAGATCGGTTCGTTAAATACGTTCGGTATGAATGGGTTGGCGTTCTCCCCCACTGGCGCACTCTACGGCACTGGCAATAGCGGCTTTTATAGCATCAATGCACAGACGGGAGCAGCCACTTTGGTCGCTAACATCCCTGGTTTTCTGAGCAGCGGCGATCTCGTGTTTGATCCAGTTCGTAACCGATTTTTGGCCAGCTCGAAGCAAGGGACTGGCACCGATCAACTTTATGGGATTAACCTGGATGGCACAAGTAGCTTAATTGGCAATATTGGCTTCAGCAATGTGTTTGGGCTGTCTGAAGTGAATGGCACCTTCTATGGGTATACCGTGGGTCGGCAGCAAATTCGGATCGATCCGGTGACGGGTCAAGGCACGTTCGATCGATCCATTACGGGCACTTCTAACGCAATCTACGGAGCTTCCTAGTCAATATTTTTAACTTCGTCTTCGGCTCCAGGGTTTGGCATGTAGGAAACCGACTGGGTTCTGATCCACACTGAAGTTCTGATTCAACTCTCCGATCCGATCAGGCGGGTCTGGCATTAAGATGCAGAATAGATCTTGATGGTGATGATCCGCCTCATTACTCAACCATGCTATCTGCGACCGAAGCTGAAACAATCATTCTGAATCTCACTCAACCGCTCGATCCCCAACGCGATCGAGAAGTGGTTCCCTTGAGGGCGGCTCTTAGTCGCATTCTGGCCGCTCCCGTCACCGGACAGTTAGACATCCCCCATTGGCACAACTCGGCGATGGATGGTTATGCCGTGCGTTATGCCGATGTGCAGGATTGCCATCCGGATCAGCCAGTGACGCTAGAAATTATCGAAGCAATTCCGGCGGGAGCGGTGCCTACTCTTCCGGTGCAGGCAGGTCAGGCGGCTCGCATTTTGACCGGCTCGATGCTCCCGACCGGAGCAGACACGATCGTGATGCAGGAAGAAACTCGACATCAGGGCGATCGGGTAACGATTCTGTCTGCCCCCAAGCCGCAAGCCTTTGTGCGTCATCGAGGCGCGTTTTATCAGGCGGGAGCACCGTTGTTACCGGCTGGCATTTTGCTGTCTGCGGCAGATATGGCCATTTTGGCAACCGTACAATGTCTGGAGGTGCCGGTCTACCGCCGGGTACGGGTGGCGATTCTCTCAACGGGTGATGAGTTAGTCAGCCCCGAGCAACCCTTGCAACCCGGACAGATTGTAGACTCAAATCAGTATGCCCTGGCAGCTCTCGTGGCTCAAGCTGGAGCAGAACCATTGCCACTGGGGATTGTCCGCGATGATCCGGAGGCGACCCGCGAGGCGATCACCCAAGCTCTCTCCATGGCGGATGTGGTATTGTCCTCCGGTGGGGTTTCGGTTGGAGACTATGACTATATCGATCGGATTTTGGCTGAGTTAGGGGCTGAGATTGCCATCCGAGCTGTGGCGGTTAAACCGGGTAAGCCGTTGACAGTTGCCACCTTCCCACCCCCCCAGTTCCCCACTCTTTATTTTGGGTTACCGGGCAATCCAGTTTCCGCTTTTGTTACCTTCTGGCGCTTTGTCCAGCCCGCTTTACGCAAATTATCGGGTTTATCTGACCACTGGCTACCGACTTGGAGCCAGGGACGCACGCTGCAAGACCTGCGATCGGACGGCAAACGGGAAACCTATCTGTGGGGACGGGCTACCTGGAGCCAGGGGGAACTGACCTTTGATCTGGCTAGTGGATCTGCTAGCTCCGGCAACTTAATTAATTTGTCTCAAACGAACGCTCTGGCGGTGTTGCCGATCGGTCAAACCTATTGTCCGGCTGGAACTCCGGTCTCAATTCTGGGGTTAGGTTGCTAAACCAATTGGATTTGATCGCAGGGGTGCTAGTGACGGAATGGTTTTCACTTGCTATACTGATGAACTGTGATTGCCGGTGTAGCTCAGTGGTAGAGCACTCGATTCGTAATCGAGCGGCCGTGAGTTCAAATCTCATCACCGGCTTTTAATTGCAGTAGAGGATGTGGCAACTGTATTGAAAGTGCAACATTGAAAGTACAACATTGAAAGTACAACTGCTCGTAGGGCTGCAAAGTCAAAGAAGTGAATGGGATAAACAAGTTCGGTTAGGCTAGCAGTGATCGCCGCTTTTTCCACAACAGGCTGACCACTGAAGCCGCTATTAACGGTCACATGGATGCTGCTGAGTACAAGCATGTTGCGCTGGGGCTAATTTTCCTCAAGTACATCTCAGATGCGTTCCAGGAACTCTACGATGACTTGGCAGCCCGGCAAGAAACCGACTATACCGATCCAGAAGACCGGGATGAGTATCTGGGGATGAATGTGTTTTGGGTGCCGAAGGAGGCACGGTGGTCGCATATCCAGGCAAACGCCAAGCAGCCGACGATCGGCAAGCTGATTGATGAGGCGATGCTGGCGACCGAGCAGGAGACCCCACGCCTGAAGGGGGGATTGCCGATTCAGTATGCCCGACCGGATCTCGATAAGCAGCGGTTGGGGGAACTGATCGACCTGATTAGCACCCTAGGATTGGGAGATTCTTCCAGTCGATCGAAGGATATTCTGGGGCGGGTGTATGAGTGTTTTCTGGGGCAGTTTGCGGAGAAGGAAGGCAAGGAGGGCGGGGAGTTTTATACGCCGCAGTCGGTGGTGAAGCTGCTGGTTGCCATGATTGAACCCTACAAAGGGCGGATCTATGCCCCCTGCTGTGGGTCGGGTGGGATGTTTGTGCAGTCGGAGAAGTTTGTGGAGGCGCACGGGGGGCGCAAGGGCGACATTGCCATTTATGGGCAGGAGTCGAACCCGACGACGCGGCGGCTGTGTTTGATGAACCTGGCGATTCGGGGGATTGATGGCAATATTGGAGACCGGCAAGCAGACAGTTTTACCAATGACCTGCACAAAGACTTAAAGGCAGACTACATCCTGGCCAATCCGCCGTTTAATATCAGCGATTGGTGGAATGGGTCGTTGGCTGAAGATGTGCGCTGGCAGTACGGCACGCCGCCAAAGGGCAATGCTAACTATGGCTGGGTGCAGCACATGATCCATCACCTCGCGCCGAATGGGATTGCAGGGTTTGTGTTGGCGAATGGCTCGATGAGTTCTAACCAGTCGGGGGAAGGGGAGATTCGCAGGGCGATCATTGAAGCGGATCTGGTGGATTGCATGATTGCGCTGCCGGGGCAGTTGTTTTACACGACGCAGATTCCCGCCTGTTTGTGGTTTGTGACGCGGAATAAGCAGAGCGTGGTGGGAGCCAAGGGATTTAAGGCATTGCGCGATCGCCGGGGTGAGACGTTGTTTATTGATGCCCGCAAGCTGGGGGGGTTGATCGATCGCACCCACCGGGAGCTATCGGAAGAAGAACTGGCACGGATTGCCGATACCTATCACGCATGGCGCGGGGAGCCAGGAGTGGGCACCTATGCCGATGTGCCAGGGTTTTGCAAGAGCGCAACGTTGGAGGAAATTCAATCCCATGGGTATGTGCTGACTCCGGGGCGCTATGTGGGGGCGGAGGAAGCGGAGGATGACGATGAGCAGTTTGAGGAGAAGATGCAACGGTTGACGGCAAAGTTGGAGGAGCAATTTAAGGAATCGGCACGTTTAAAGAAGGCAATTCGGCTCAACCTGAAGGGACTTGGCTATGAAGTGTGATGACTGGTGCTGGACAACTCTTGGGGATGAGGTTGAGTTGCTAACAGGTTTTCCTTTCAAAAGTGCCCGATATACAGAAGACCCACATGACATCCTACTTCTAAGAGGAGACAATCTTGCTCAAGGTTATTTACGGTGGGATAACGCAAAACGATGGTCAAGTAACGAATTAGAAGGAGTTGAAAATTATTTTCTGAAAGCAGGTGATATTGTCGTTGCAATGGATCATCCTTGGATTGAGGCTGGGCTGAAGTACGCTTGTTTATCTCAGAAAGATCTTCCCTGCTTGTTGGTTTAACGAGTAGCTCGAATGAGGACTTTGGAACGTTTAGATCAAAGATTCTTACGATACATCATTGGTAGTTCGGCGTTTACTCAGCATGTGCTAGGCATTCAAACGGGAACAGCGGTTCCACATATTAGCAGCAGTCAGATCAAGGAATTTAAGTTTGTCCGTCCACCACTTGAAGAGCAGAAGGCGATCGCCCACATCCTCTCTTCCCTCGACGATAAAATCGAACTCAATCAGCAGATGAACCGGACATTGGAAGGCATAGCCCGCGCCCTCTTCAAATCCTGGTTCATCGACTTTGACCCCGTCCGTGCCAAGCTGGATGGACGATAACCCGCAGGCATGGATGCGGAAACTGCGGCTCTGTTTCCTGATGAGTTCGAGGATGGAGGGGCGATCGGGCAGATTCCGAAAGGATGGCAGGTTAGAATGCTTGGTGATTTTATCGATATCAAGCATGGATACGCTTTCAAAGGTGAGTTCTTCCGTGATCAACCCCCAGGTGACATTCTTCTAACTCCAGGAAATTTTGCGATCGGTGGGGGGTTCAAAGATGACAAACTCAAATACTACATTGGAGCAGTTCCAGAGGAATTTGTACTTAACAAGGGGGATTTACTTGTTACGATGACCGACTTGAGTAAGCTTGGTGATACTCTCGGTTATCCAGCCATTGTCCCAGCAGAACAAGAATGTCGATATTTGCATAATCAGAGATTAGGAAAAGTTCTTATCAAGAATGAGACCACTGTTGGAAAGCTATATCTCTATTACTTGCTTTGCACTAATGAATATCGACATGAAATTTTGGCAGGTGCAACAGGGACAACTGTAAAACACACCTCCCCAGGACGAATTCAGGCATTTAGATTTTGTACTCCATCTGCCGATCTCTCCTTAAAGTTTGATGCAATTGTCGGCTCTCTGTTTGAGAAAATGTCACTCAATGATAATGAGAAGCAATTTCTTATTAATACTCGTGATGCCCTACTGCCAAAACTACTATCTGGTGAGATTCGCGTCAAAGAAGCCGAAAAAATTGTGGCGGAGGTAGCGTGATGGTCAACACTCCCGGCAAGCCCATTCTCGGCAGACTTGAGAAGATTGACGTTCGCACCTATTGGGAGCGCGAAGATATCGGCTTTACCCCCTGGCTGGTTGAATCTGAAAATATTGAACTGTTCAGCAGCCAGAGTCACAGCCGAGACTTAGTTAAAATCAGTAATATCTCCAAAATTGCTGTCTAGCGAGATCCATATCGCGATCGCTGGCAATCATACCCGATAGTTTGGACATGACTAATGATAAACAGTTTTGAACTTAAAAACTTTGGGCCAATTCATCATATTAAGTGTGACAACTTGGGCCATATTAACTTGGTTATTGGTGGTAATGAGACAGGTAAAACCATTCTGCTCAAAGCTCTTTATAGTGCTATACGAACGTTAGAAGGCTACAGGCGAGGGAACGAGCCGCGCAATGCCTCCGAAATTCTTGCAGAAAAACTATATTGGACTTTTGAAGTAGATAAAATTGGTGATCTTGTAAGTAAAGGAGCAGAGGAACCCCTATCTTTCAGGTTCAGTTTTGATGGGAAGGAGTTCTGCTATGGATTCGGTAAAGATACTACTAGAAATATTCAGTCTTTAGAAAATCACCTTCCCCCCCGGAGTAGCAACTCAATTTTTCTACCCACAAAAGAAGTTCTCTCCCTGTATCAAGTTATTTTAGAATCTCGTGACCTGGAGAAAACCTTCGGCTTCGATGATACCTATGTTGATTTAGCACGAGCATTAACACAACCTCCCCAACGAGGTAAAAACCACCAAAGCTTTGCTTCATCCCGTAAGCACTTAAATGAGATTCTGGACGGCAAGATTGAATATGATGACAAGACTAGGCGCTGGCAGTTTAAGAAAGGAAACCAAAAGTTTCCAATTGGTGTAACGGCAGAAGGAATTAAGAAAATTTCTATTCTTGATACCTTGTTAGGAAATCGTTATCTCGATCCAGATTCGGTTATTTTTATTGACGAACCAGAATCAGCACTACATCCAACTGCTATTTCGAAGTTTCTTGACATTATTGCCATGTTGGCTGAGTCTGGAATCCAATTTTTTATGGCCAGCCATTCTTACTTTGTGATCAAAAAGCTGTTTCTTGTTTCCCAGAAGAAAGAGAATCTCTCAATTCCAATCATTTCTGCGGTGGATGATCACTGGAAAACGTTTAATTTAAGGGAAGGTTTGCCAAGCAACCCAATTATTGACGAGTCAATCCAGCTTTATAAAGAAGAGGTGGAGCTGGCATTGCAATGACGACTGAACCAATTCATGAGTCTGGAATGATATTTGGCCCTTATCCAGAAGGAAGTTGTTTCTACATTGAAAGGTGTGAAACTTACCAAAGCATTCAGGATGGGGTGAAGATTGCAGAATTCTTATTGCTTCGTCACTCCCAAAATGATCCCACAGTTTGGATTGTTGAGGCAAAATCCAGTACACCTCGTCCTGAAACCCAACCAAACTTCGATAACTTTATTGCAGAAATTCGAGAGAAATTGGTAAATGCGCTCACTTTAAGTGTAGCAACTTGCCTAAAGCGACATTCTACCTGTGGAGAATTGCCTAACTCATTTCAAATGCTTGATCTAAAAACAACCAAATTTCGTTTGATACTGGTTGTCAATGGGCATCAAACAGACTGGCTACCACCGTTACAGGATGCGCTCAAACAAGCTCTCCAACCTATGGTAAAAACCTGGAATTTGTCACCAACTTCTGTTGTTGTCCTAAATGACGTATTGGCGCGATCGCAAGGGTTGATTCAGTAGCTCACCCATCAGAAAATGAAGTGTTTAGATGTCGTTGCCCTAACTGAAGATTTGCCTGATCTCAACTTGTACCGGGGGCAGATCGGCACGATTGTTGAAATCTATGAGCCGGGAGCCTTTGAAGTCGAGTTTGTTGACCTGCATGGCAAAACCTATGCCCTGGAAACCTTGGGCGGGAACCAGTTGATGCGACTTTACGAGCACCCCCCAAGGATGTCAGAACCATGAAGGAGGGACGATGGATTGGGAAGACGTAGTACATGTTGCCGAGCGAATCTTTAAGGTCTGGTACTACGGAGGAGATTTAGAGTGGGCCAAGTAAAGCTGGACGACTCTGAATCAGACAGGGCTGGTCAAGGATTCGACAGAACTCGAACGATGCCAATCGGTGCTTTGCTTGCTGTGCCTGGGGGATTACTATTACGGCTTCTGCACAATGTATAGAGGTGAATACTTAGAAGCCGAATGCGTAGACTGGGCATCCACCTTTCCCATTCATGGGTTTCAAATCGGCCAGTTGGTTGGCCCAGATATCCTGGACGACGAAACAGATCCAGATATCTTCTACCAGGAGGGATTAGCCGTTCTCCTCGACCGCTATAGCCCATCTGTTATCGAAACAATAGAAAATAGCTTTGAGAAATCGCTGCCGTCTGTTCATCAACCTCTGGCGTAGCAGCCTCAGCTCAGAACAAAATGATGTCGATAGCCCAGATTATCTGAGCGACTCGGAAGTCTTGAATCAGCACCTCCCCTCTGGAGAATTAGCCGCCCATGTCTTTGGTTACTCCATCAAAGAAGCCCGCCAGATTCTGCATAACCCCTGACATTGATAGGAGAGATCGCGTACAACCAGACTAAGAGAGAAGCCCATCTGGACAAGCCGCGCCCCAGAATAGCCCATGAGCAAGTTTACCGAGTCAGATGTTGAAGAGGTGGCCCTGTCCTACCTGGAGGAATTGGGCTATACCCCCCTGCATGGATCCGACATCGCCCCCGGCGAACCCAACGCCGAACGCAACACCCCCGGCGATGTGATTCTGGAAGGTCGCCTCCGTTCCGCCCTGGCGCAGATCAACCCCCAGATTCCCGGTGAAGCCCTCGATGAAGTCGTGCGGCAGGTGCTCCGCTCCGAAACCCAAAACCTGATCGAAAACAATCGCCGTTTCCATCGGCTCCTGGTGGATGGAGTGCCCGTCAGCTATCAGCAGGGAGAGCGTACCGTCCACGACCAGGCATGGCTGATCGACTGGGACAACCCCACCCACAACGACTGGCTAGCCGTAAACCAATTCACCGTCATCGAACACCAGAACCGCCGCCCCGACATTGTCCTCTTCATCAACGGGATCCCCCTCGCCGTCCTGGAACTGAAAAACGCTGCATCCGAAAACGCCGACATTGCCGCCGCCTTCAACCAGCTCCAGACCTACAAAAAAGATATCCCCAGCCTCTTCACCTACAACGAAGCCCTGGTCATCTCCGATGGCCTCACCACCCGCATTGGCACCCTCACCGCCAACCGCGAACGCTTCATGCCCTGACGCACCATCGACGGCATCGACATCGCCCCACCCAACACCCCCGATCTGGAAGTGGTCATCCGAGGGGTGTTTGAACCCACTCACTTCCTCGACCTGATCCGCTACTTCATGGTGTTTGAGGTCGATGGTGATACCGTCATCAAAAAGATGGCAGGCTACCATCAATACCATGCCGTGAATAAGGCGATCGCCGCCACCCTCGATGCAGTCTCTCCCCAGGGCGACAAACGCGCCGGGGTGATCTGGCATACCCAGGGTTCCGGCAAAAGCCTATCCATGACTTTCTACGCCGGAAAAATCATCCAGCATCCGGCAACAGCTATCGTCTAAAATGCAGCGTTTGAAAGCTGCTTTGGGTAAAGCTTTGAGGAATTGTTCAACCGTTTTATCACTAAATTGGACTGAGCGACCACCGAAAACGAGGCAAATTGTTCAACCATTTTTCTATGCTGCCAAACGATCGAACGGGAGAACGCGCTGTCCAGGCTTCCAAATTGTTCAACCGTTTTCTTTCCCCACAGCAGAGCCATGCTTTGCACTCCTTTGGGATATGAAAACCAGATCGCACCAAGCTTAAACCGTTGCCAGTTCTGCCGTGTCCTCTACCATGTCCTCTACCATATCCACCGGTGCACCATCCCGCACTAACGAGGGGCTTTCGCCTCCCTGCTGCACCAGATTACCCACCATGGCGATCAAGGCATCTACTTTGCGTGATCGCCATTCATCCACCTGATGACTGACTGCGGCATAGGAGAACCGCCGCTGGGCCGCTTCTAAGAGGTAAGCAGCATGTCGTTTTTCATCTTCGGCAATGCTGAGTAGGCCCTTCTTCAAGTTAGAGCTGGCCGGATCGCTGTCAGGTAAAGTCAACGCCATGCGAGCAAAGTCTTTACTGGCATCCAGTTCCAAAATGTGGGTGCTGATGAAAAACGCCATCCAGTCAATGGTTTGCGGTGCGAGGTCGGTCTGCTCAAATCCGCGATAGTAGGCTTCAAAAAACGGGCTGCGTCGTCGTTTGTCAGGGTTGCCAGCCGCATCGCGTTCAGGCACCTGGCTAAAGTCGATGACCTGCTTGTTGAGTTGCTTGAGGGCGTGAGCAAAAATCTGGCTATGCCGCCGTTCATCTTGGGCATGGCGTGCCAAACTCTCGGCCAGCCAATCATCGCCTTCAGTGCTCGCTCGCTCCGACAAAGCTGATAAAAACGGCACGGCACCAGCTTCTGCCAACTGAAAGCCTGCTAGCACGTTAGGGCGGGTTTGCCGATCGCGCAAATTCCGCGCACTAATATAGGCCACTGCTCCCGATCCGACGAGATGCAGCAGTTGAGTCAATGGATTCATAGACACCTCTTGGCTTCGGTTGGAGGATTCAGATTCTTCTTCAGATTCTTCTATAGTCTAGACTGGTCTGCCAAAATTCTGGGCAGCCCAACGCGATCGTTGCCTTACCCTAGACAGATGCAGATAGATGCAGATTGGGCCGGAATGATCCCGGAACGATCAGCTAATCCAGCCTCTCATCGCTAGACCTTAGCGCTTGGCATCTTGCAGGGCCCCGCGTGCCATGGCAGCGATCGCCTGATCGTTGGCTTTGGGCAAGTGATAATATTTGCCGCCTGCCTGCTTGGCGATTTCTTTGGCGAAGCCGGTAGAGACAAACTTATTTTCGGTATCGATCACTAAAAGCTGGAAACCAGTGAGGCGAATTTTGCCCGCAATGTCGAGCAGTTCGGCTTTAATATCGGGTTTCTCACCTTCCGGCATGGGTTCCCCCAGCGATCGGGCCAGGGGAATATTGCCGCGGCCGTCGGTGATCGCGATGATCATTACCTGCCCGATGTCACCGGATTGCCGTGCGTTCATACCGACTCGCACCGCCTGGGTTAAACCGTGGGCTAAGGGCGATCCACCACCACAGGGCATGCGCTCTAAGCGACGACGGGCAGAAGTAATCGATCGGGTAGGGGGCAGCAGCACCTCGGCTTGTTCGCCCCGGAACGGAATCAAGGACACCTGATCGCGGTTTTCGTAAGCCTCTGTGAGTAAGCGCAGCACGGCTCCTTTGGCAGACTGCATTCGGTTCAACGCCATTGATCCAGAGGCATCCACCACAAACACGATCAGCGATCCAGCTTTACGAGCTAAGCGTTTGGCGCGTAGATCGCCCTGCTCTACATAGACCCGACGAGATGTGCCCTGCCGCTGCTCTTGTCGCTGTTTTCTGGCTTTTTGGTAGGGAGCGGCCGCTCGCAAGGTCGCATCCACCGCAATGCGACGCACCGGCCCACGGGGCAGGATCGGCTTAATATAGCGTCCTCGATCCTCCGAGAAGATGATGTTACGGGCTCCAGATTTACCCTGCCGGTTAGCCATTTGAGCAAAGTAGAGCACCGTTGGATCAAGAATTACCCCTTCTGGATCAAACACAAACTCTTCCGGCACGCTGGGCGGCTCTTGAGGCGGCTCCTCTTCCTGATCGTCCTGATCGTCCTGATCCTCCTCGTCCGGCTCATCCGGCTCGTCTTCTGGGGGCGGTTCCTCCTGGCTCTGGGGTGGCGGCGGTGGCGGTGGTGGCTGCATTTCGTCAGGGGGAGTTTGGATGATCGTCGATCGCGGCACGATCACCAGCTCCACTGCACGGCGCAGATCATCGGCGATCACGGCATTCCGGCCATCCAAGGCTGCATGAGCTTTAGCCACCCGCACCGCGAACAGTTCAGCCCGATGCCCTTGCACGCCGCCCCGGATCGCCTCATTCACCAGGTAGGCAATTTGATCGGCTGAAATCTGCACTTCCTTCAGCCATTCCCGCGCCAGCAAAATCTGGGTTCTCAGTCCGTCTGTATCTTCGGCATATTGTTCTAAAAAGGTTTGCGGCGACTCGGCAAACTGGGTGGCTTGATCCACCGCCTGCACCCGTTCATCCAGCCCCAGCACCGCATCGGCCGAGAGGGCAATGGCAATTCGATCGAGCAAATGTTCTCGCAGATCGCCTTCTTCCGGGTTGTAGGTGGCGATCAACAAGGGTTTGCAGGGGTGTTGAAAGCTGATGCCTTCCCGCTCGATTTGGTTGCGTCCTTCGGTGAGCGATCCCAACAGCAGATTGGCGGTCTGATCATCTAGCAGGTTGATTTCATCGATGTAGAGCACCCCTCGATGGGCTTCGGCCAACAGTCCGGGTTGAAAGACGGTTTCGCCCCGTTTGATCGACTGGGCCACATCCACCGATCCCAGCAGCCGGTCTTCCGTAACCCCTAGCGGCACCTGGATAAAGGGAGATGGCATGATCTCGGTCGGCAGATTCTCCAGAGAGCAATCTTGAAATCGCTCGATTGTCTCATCATCCCATTCCGACGGGCGGGTCGGATCGCAATTGCAGCAAGATCCCTGGATGACTTCGATCGGCGGCAGTAAAGCGTGGATCGCCCGCGCCATCACCGATTTGGCCGTGCCCCTGCGTCCAGCAATTACTACGCCGCCCAAGCCTGGATCAACCGCCGCTAGCAGTAAGGCTAATTTGATCGCGGCCTGCCCTACTACCGCCGTGAGGGGAAAGGCACTGAGAGCAGGGCTGCTGATGGAAGGATTCGCAAGCGCAGGCATGGCTGAAACCAATGAATGTTCGGTAAATCTCCAGTCTTTCAGCATAGCAAGAAACCTGGCTACCCCTACCCGATGGGCGAAATTCAGATATCTTTAAGAGAAGATGTCTGCTTTGATCAGATTTGATCAGAATATCGGGAACATGATTTGGGCCAGATTCGATTCAATACAATAACCTCCGATCGATCAACGCTCCTTTCCCTTGATGGTTGTCCGATCCAGACATCGCCCGTGTTTTTGCCTCCGCCCTCTTTTTGATTGAGTTCATGACTGCAACGATCCCGTCTCTCGCCAGCCAGTACGATGCCTCCGCAACCGAAAATAAGTGGCAAACCGCTTGGGAAGCCGATCAGGTGTTTAAGTCCCAGCCCGATCATCCGGGGGAGCCTTACTGTGTGGTGATTCCGCCGCCCAACGTCACGGGTAGCCTCCACATGGGTCATGCCTTCGAGAATGCTTTGATCGATACGTTGGTGCGCTATCAACGCATGTTGGGACGCAATACGCTCTGGCTGCCGGGCACCGATCACGCCAGCATTGCTGTGCAGACGATCCTGGAAAGGCAGCTCAAAGCCGAGGGCAAGAGTCGAGATGCAGTGGGGCGATCGGCCTTTTTGGAGCGAGCTTGGCAGTGGAAAGCGGAATCTGGTGGCACGATCGTCGGACAACTCCGCAGTTTGGGGGTTTCAGTAGACTGGAGCCGCGAGCGCTTCACCATGGATGCAGGCTTGTCTAAAGCCGTGCTGACGGCCTTCACCCAGCTCTACCAGGAAGGGTTGATCTATCGCGGCAAGTATATGGTCAACTGGTGCCCGTCCAGCCAGTCGGCGGTGTCGGATCTGGAAGTGGAAAACAAGGAAGTTGAAGGGAATCTCTGGCATTTCCGCTATCCCCTCACGGATGGATCGGGCTACGTGGAAGTGGCAACAACTCGCCCAGAAACCATGCTGGGGGATACGGCGGTGGCAGTCAACCCCAATGACGATCGCTATCGAGATTTCGTGGGCAAAACCCTACAGCTACCGATCATGGAGCGGCAGATCCCCATCATTGCCGATGAGTATGTCGATGCTGCCTTTGGTACGGGCTGCGTTAAGGTGACCCCGGCCCACGATCCCAATGACTTTGAGATGGGCAAGCGCCACAATCTGCCCATGATCAATCTGCTCCACAAAGACGGCACGATCAACGAAAACGGCGGCGAGTTTCAGGGGCAAGATCGGTTTGTGGCCCGCAAAAATGTGGTGAAACGCCTGGAAGAGTTGGGGGCATTGGTCAAAGTGGAACCCTACAAGCACACCGTGCCCTACAGCGATCGGGGTAAGGTGCCGGTGGAGCCGCTGCTTTCCACCCAGTGGTTTGTCAAAATTCGCCCTCTGGCCGATCGGGCTTTAGAGTTTCTCGATCAGCAGCAGGATCCGGTTTTCGTGCCGGAACGCTGGACGAAGGTCTACCGCGACTGGCTGGTTAGCCTGAAGGATTGGTGTATTTCGCGGCAGCTCTGGTGGGGGCATCAAATTCCCGCTTGGTATGCAGTCAGTGAAACAAACGGCGAAATCACCGACGAAACCCCTTTGTTTGTGGCCATGAATGAGGCAGAAGCACGACAGCAGGCGGTGGCTCAGTGGGGCGAAGCCGTACAGCTTGAACAAGATCCGGATGTGCTGGATACCTGGTTCTCTTCCGGGCTTTGGCCCTTCTCGACCATGGGCTGGCCCGATCAAACGGCCGATCTATCCACCTACTATCCCACCACCACTTTGGTGACTGGCTTTGACATCATCTTTTTCTGGGTGGCACGAATGACGATGCTGGCGGGTCACTTCACCGGCCAGATGCCCTTCAGCACGGTTTACATCCACGGGTTGGTACGGGATGAAAACGGCAAGAAAATGTCGAAATCGGCCAACAACGGCATCGATCCGCTGATTTTGATCGCCAAATATGGCACGGATGCGCTGCGGTTTACCCTAGTGAAAGAAGTGGCTGGAGCCGGGCAAGATATTAAGCTAGAGTACGATCGCAAAACCGACGAATCACCCTCCGTCGAATCCTCTCGCAACTTCACCAATAAAATCTGGAATGCTTCCCGATTTGTGATGCTGAACCTGGAGGGTCAAACCCCAGCCCAATTAGGCTTACCCGATCCAGCCGCACTGGAATTGGCCGATCGCTGGATTCTGTCCCGCTATCACCGCACGATCCAGCAAACTCGCGCCGACCTCGATCAGTATGGCATGGGCGAAGCTGCTAAGGGGCTGTATGAATTCATCTGGGGCGATTTCTGCGACTGGTATATTGAGCTGGTGAAGTCACGGCTCCAGCAGCCCGGTTCGGCCTCGCGGCGGGTGGCGCAACAGGTGTTGGCCTACGTGCTGGAAGGCACCCTCCGACTGCTGCATCCGTTTATGCCCCACCTGACTGAGGAGGTCTGGCATACCCTGACTCAAGCCGATGCCCACAGCTATTTGGCGCTGCAATCCTATCCAGAGACGATCGACTCGCTGATCAATCTAGATTTGGAACAGCAGTTTGAGCTGCTGATTGGCACAATTCGCACGATCCGCAACCTGCGAGCCGAGTCGGACATCAAGCCCGGTGCGAAAATTCAGACGATTCTGGAAACCGAGGATCCGAGTGAGCAGGAGATCCTGACCGCAGGTCAATCCTATATTCAAGATCTGGCTCGTGTTGAGCGTCTGACGATCCAATCTCCAGTGGCCCAACCCGCTACTAGCGCCCATGCCGTGGCTGCTGATACTCCTGATCTGAGTGATTTTGCCGAAGACCTAACCGATACGCTGGCGGATATTGGGCTGGCAGCCTACCGTAAACCGGCTTTTACTTTGCTATATCTGGTGATCGTGCTTTTGAGCGCTAAGGTACTGCTGGCAGTGGTGGGATCGATGAATCGGTTATTCTTGATTTCACCCATCCTGAAATTGATCGGTATGGGCTACACGATCTGGTTCATCTATCGCTATTTACGCACTGCCGAAAGTCGTCAGACCTTAGCCGATCAAATTCACCATTTACGCCAACAAATTAGCGGCAGCATCAACGATGTGCAGCCGACAGTGGCGGCAACTCCGACCGATACGATTCCAACGGTGGCCACTCCAACGGCAGGACAACAAGCGGTAGGGGTGATCGGCACAGTGCAGGTTTCTATCCCGCTCGCCGGTGTGGTGGATCTGGATCTGCTGCGAGCCAAGCTGCAAAAGGATCTGACTAAAGCAGAAGCGGAGCGGCAATCCCTCACGCAGCGATTGAGTAATCCTAATTTTGTAGACAAAGCCCCCGCAGAGGTCGTGCAAAATGCTAGAACTGCATTAGCCGAAGCTGAAAAACAGGCGGAAATCCTCCAAAATAGGCTGAAAGGGCTGTCTGATTAGCCGCTCGTGAGTTAGACAACACTCAACGCCCAAATCAAGGGATATACTTTTCTCAACGATCGAACAAGCACAACGATGTGGCATCTGGCTCAGGTCAAAAGGTGTGATCCTGGGGGTAAGGCGCAATTGCAGCTCCTTGCTCAACAAAGGGCTGAATATGCATGGACAGTGGTGACGGAAGAAATTACCGATCTCTATCTGGAGGATAACCATCATCCCGAAGGCACGCTGCTGCTGGTGGAGCTGAATGCCACGCGGCAAGTCCAGAAGGTGCAAGATGCCACCAGTTGGATTCTGGAAATCATTGAACAATACTTGGTAGCAGGGATTACGCCGACGGATTTGCAAGAGGAAGTGCAACGGGCTGAACAGTGGCGGCAGTCGCTAACCCTAAAAAGTCAGGAACTGCAACGCCGCACTCTGGAAATGGAGGCTCGGCGCGAGCAAATTCAGGAATTGGAGGAAAACCTCAAGGCCGAAAAGGAGCAGCTAGAACAGCTCGCGGCTCAGTATCGTGCCAACCTGAACGGCGAAGAAGACACGTTAGGCAGTGCAAAGTCAGACTAAATGTCTGGCTCAGTGCCTGGTTTAGCGAACTGTCTGGTTTGGCGAACTGTCTGGTTTGGCGAACTGTCTGGTTTGGCGAACTGTCTGAATCATGAGCATTAGTCAGAGATGAGTCGATCGAGCCACGCATGGGTATCGTTCCTCGATTGGCTGCTCCAACAAGTGGATGGGGCTAGGAAATATAGCAGTATTTCCGATCGTGAGAACTTTGCAAAGGCTGGAATCAACAGGCATGCCCCTTGTCCCAGCCCCAATACTGATGGCTATATGCTGCTAGATATATTGCTGCGGGAATTGCTGCGGAAATGGTTTATCGGGCAGCGGGCAGCGATCGAGGCAGGCTGGTAGGAGGGCTGAGCGCGGGCTGGGCTGCTTGATCTCGTAACAGCAATTCTCGAATCATCCGAGCTGCCACCCTTTGTGCCAATCCACCCACAATTTGTTGCCCCAATTGGTGAGTTTCAGGTTTCGCCAGAATGCGGGGCACCAAAGGCACAAATCGCAAAGGATCAAACCCTGGGGTTTCTCGCAGCAAATCGATAATGCGGGCAACATGATCTAACGTGGTGGGAGTAGGTGCCTCGGACGGGATAGGAGAAGCCGAGGCAGGCGTAGATAGACCAGCGAATTCCCAAAGTTGCTGCTTCATTTGGTCGATGGCATTGCGGCCGGCGGTATCGAGCCCTTTGACAATTTCGTCAGCCAGATTTTCGCGAATAAAAGCGCCCCGCTCGGAGAAGAGAAACTCCACCGTTTGATCGAGTACACGGTTAATGTCATAGTCAGAGCTATCTCTGGCATTCCGCAAGAGGTTTTCTAGACGATTCCAGCGGAACCCACCGTCCTTGAACAACAGGTCTTGTAGAGAAGCCCGTAACTGCGGAGCCGGATCCGTGAGCAGTCGTTTGGCGACATAGGGGTAAGCCTTGCTTAAGACCTTGAAGTTGGGATCGACATTAATTGCGATCCCTTCCAGGGTCACCAGCGATCGAATGATTAGCGCATAATAGGCTGGCACCCGGAACGGAAACTCGTACATGATCGCCGAAAGTTGATCGGTAATACTCTTAATATTGATCTCGGCGACCGATCCGCCCAAAGCATCGTTAAACACATTGGCAAAGGCTGGCACGATCGGAGTTAGATCGGTTTCAGGCGAGAGAAACTCCAGATTGACATAATCCTGCGCCAGCGACTCAAAATCGCGATTCACCAAATGCACCACCGCTTCGATGAGCCCGTAGCGTTGAGGGGGCTGAACTTCGCTCATCATGCCAAAGTCAAGATAAGCCAGCTTACCGTCCGGGGTGGCCAACAAATTGCCTGGATGGGGATCGGCATGGAAAAAGCCATGCTCCAGTAATTGCCGCAGTGAACACTGAACTCCTACATCTACTAGATAGCCCGCATCAATCCCCTGAGCTCGAATTTCTTGCAGTTGGGTTAGTTTGGTGCCAGTAATCCATTCCATCGTCAGCACCCGACGCTGGGTATATTGCCAGTAGATGCGCGGCACATAAATGTCAGGCAAATGACCATAGAGCTGGGCAAAACGCTCCGCATTGCGCCCTTCCTGGGTGTAATCCATCTCCTCAAAGATGCGGGCTCCAAACTCATCCATGATGCCGACCAGATCACTGCGGATACGCTTGAAGGTTTGGGTCGCCCAGAGCGCTAGTTGCCGCAAAATATAAATATCCAGCGTGATCCGCTGCGCCAATCCCGGTCGCTGCACCTTCACAGCCACCGTTTCACCACTTTTCAACTTACCCTTATAAACCTGTCCTAAAGATGCGGCTGCCAACGGCTGTTCGGACAGTTCCGCATAGATTTGATCCGGTCGATCGCCTAACTCTTCTTCAATAAACTGAAAGGCAATTTCGTTCGGAAACGGCGGCAGTTGATCTTGCAGTTGGGTTAATTCTTCTAAATATAGAGGCGGCACCAAGTCTGGGCGGGTTGAGAGAGCCTGTCCCACCTTGATGTAGGCTGGCCCCAAACGGGTCAAAATTTCCCGCAGTTGAATGGCGCGCTTGCCCTGGTTCTTATCAATTCGCCCTGTTTGCCGATCCCACCAGAGAGAGAGTAGAAAAACGATAAAAGTCCAGAAGATGGTGATTGTACGACCCACCACTTGGAACAGCCGACCTCGATAGTAGGCTGAAATCACCTCCGGATCATACCGTTGAGCCACAGCATCTGGATCCAGTTCATTCACCGGCACCGACTTCAAGTGTTCTTGGGGTAGAGGATTGAGTTCGCTTTCGATCACAATCCCTTGAACGACATCAGATTCAGACGAGGTGTAGGTTTGCATAACTCTCCAGATAATCGATCGGTCAGGGTAGCCATTCAGCCATCGCCACTGAGGTTTGATAGGCGACATTGGATAGGTGACAGGGGAATTGCAGGTCAACGCCACTTCTTCCTACTCTAGTCAGTTTGCTGAGCCACAAGGATGAACGCTCGATCGCAAAAACCAACCTCAAAAGGTGTGGATTTCTGATGATTGTCTTCTGACCGCCAGTTACGGGTGGTCGTCAAGAGAATGTTTCAGAAATTAGACCTATGTAAAGCATTGTAACAGTCTTCTCTGGCTCTATCCTGCTCCGATCGGTTGAGTTGATGAGCCCGATCGATCAATTATGAATCTGAGTATTGCATGATCAAGTTGCTCCCTAATGTTGCTCCCTAATATTGCTCCCTAGTATTGCTCCCTAATATTGCTCCCTAATATTGCTCCCTAGTATTGAAGCAGTTGCATCCTGCCAGGACGACTCAGCGAGAGTATAGTGAAGCCATCCTGATGGCATAAAACTTGCTGAGCGTAGGGAGAAGACAGATGAAGCCTGGACTGCGTAGAGGACAACTGAAAACCTGGAAGGATGAGCGAGGGTTTGGCTTCATTCAACCTGTAGATGGCAGTTCAGAAGTTTTCTTACATGTGAGCGAACTCAAAGATGCTAGCCGCCGTCCTGTGGTAGGTGACACAATTTACTATCACGCGATCGAGCAAGCGGGTAAGGTGCGGGCAGTTAACGCCTTTATTCTAGGAGCCAGGTTGCAACGTTCTGGTGCATCGGCTTCAGTGCGTTCTACCAGAGATCCATCAGCCCGATCGGACGCTCCACTACCTATTTTGCCCATACTCCTGCTGGCGATTTTCCCAGTGATTGGAGCCATTCATTTTGCTTTCACAACGGGATATTTTTGGGTTTTACTGCTTTACCCAGGGGTCGGATGTATCAGTTTTCTGCTGTATCGAGATGACAAAGACCGAGCAAGACAAAAAGCTTGGAGAACGTCGGAGAAGACATTAATTCTATGGGATCTTTTCGGCGGCTGGATGGGTGGATTTATAGCTCAGCGAATGTTTCGTCACAAAGTGAGTAAACCTTCCTATCAATTTGCGTTTTGGTTGGTTGTGGTGATGCATTATTTGGGCTGGCTAGTATGGCTGATTGTGGGCAAAGACCTGATTAACTGACCAATCTTTTCCCCTCATTTCTGGGAGAGGTGAAGAAAACTTGGTAGAGTGGCTTTTCGGTGGCGTGCATCAAGATAGGTAGAGGGATAAGATCGACCAGCAAATGACTAGACCGATCGCAAAAAATCATCTAATTCCGATCGAGTCGGCAACGAAGGCTGAGCACCGGCTTTGGTGACCGAAAGAGCAGCCACAGCCGCAGCTTGGCGAGTTGCTGGGCGCAGATCCAACCCGGCCGCCAATCCGGCCGCCAGTCCACCGTTAAACGCATCCCCTGCCGCCACCGTATCTACTGCTTTAACCGGAAACACGGGAATTTCGAAGGTTTCAGTAGCTGTCATACAGAGGGCACCTGCTTTACCCAGTTTGGTAATCACCGTGCCGACACCGCGTTGATGCAGCGTTTGAGCCGCCTGTTGTGCAGTAGTCAAGTCAGAAACTTCAAACCCAACGAGCTGACTGGTTTCCACCTGATTTGGCGTGATAATGTCCACCAAGGGATAAAGCTGATCGGGCAGATCCGATCGGGCCGGAGCCGGGTCAAGAATTACGGTAAGTCCGGCTTGCTTCGCCACTTTGGCAGCCGCAACGACCGCTGGTAGGGGCACCTCTAACTGGAGGAGCAAGACTTTCGCTCCAGATAAAATTGCTGGCAGCCGATCGACATCCGTGGCATCGACATGACCATTTGCCCCTGGCACAATCACAATATTATTCTCGCTAGCATCATCGACCGTAATGATCGCCACCCCAGAGTGCGTGGTGCGATCGATCAACACGCCCTGACAATCCACTCCGCTACTCACTAAGCCATTCAACAGCGTTTCGCCAAAGGCATCTCCACCCACTCGTCCAATCAGAGCGGTTGGGATCTCTAGTCGTGCCACGGCCACAGCCTGATTCGCTCCTTTACCTCCTGGCACCGTTTCAAAACTATGACCGATCAAGGTTTCGCCTGGAACTGGAATCCGGGGCGTGCGAGCCACCAGATCCATGTTGATGCTACCAAAGACGATCACACTCATAACACAAGGTGGGAGATATAGATGAACGAAGAAGGCGGACTCTCAAACCCCTCATTGGGGATGCGCTCTAGTATACGATGCGGGCTCGATCGGGGTTGGAGGAAGCTTCAAAAAACTTAGTGCAATTCTGAGCGGGGGGTATCCGAAGCCCCTATTCATCCGAAGCCCGTATTATGCCAAGTGCCTACTGACCCGAAGCGCCTAGAAGTAAAAAGTGGTGCGAATCACTGGTAAGAAAATATCAGCGTTTTCATTATCGTTACCGGGATCGGTCGTCCAAATTAAACCAGGTGTGACATAGATGCTTTCATTAACGGCGATCCGATAAGAGATTTCAGCATTTAATGCCGCATCATCGATAAATTCTCCGATCCGTTCATCACCAATCTGATAGTCTGAGATACGAGGCGGAACACCCAAAGCCAGGATCAGTTGATTGTTGGTTGCCCCTAGATCATTGATCGCTAGATACCCCGCATAGCCAAACGACTGATAGTCAGCCCGACTCAGCAACTTACCGTCTTCATAGGCAAACCAGCCACCTAGGTTGATGCGAGGGGTGATCCCATAGTTGAGCGACAGAGCATAAATGTTGCTAACGGCAGCCGGTTGAAAAGCGACTGGCGTATTCAGGTAAGCGTTGGCATAGGATAGGGCCGCCGTGAAATTGCCAGGACTGAACGTGAGCTGGCCGAAAGCAGTATAACCACCATTAAATAAGCCTCGTCCGGGCAACGGATTCCCCGCATCCCCAGTCAGGTAGCCCAAACCCAACTGGATATCGTCTGTGAAGTCGTAGGTGATGCCCAGCCCTGTTCCGGTTGCGCCTGCGTCATAGATTGGGTTGTATGCTAATAAGCTAATTGAGCCAAAACCACCGGCATCGATCGGGCTCACAGTTGAGACGACATCGCTCATGCCAGTTCCGGTTGCGCCTAGCACCACTTGTAGACCATCGCCGACTGCAAAGCGATAGAACAGTTGCGAGAGTTTAATATCTGTCCCATCATCACCAAACTGATAATAGAGGGTAGATTGCCGCACGTAGGGGCTGGGGTAAGCCACCATGGGTACCACATCGCCATCGGTGAAGCTGAGGGGTTCCTCATTGTCGCCTAAGTTGAAAAAGCCAGTATTGCGGTATTGTAGCCGAGCCCGCAGTTGATCGTTGCCGTAAAAGCTGGTGTCAAAGTTGAGCCGCACCCGACTCTGGAAAATCGTCTGATTGGCATCACTGACCCCGTTGCCCCCGTAGATATCCGAGAGCGAGAAAATAGTTTCGCTCGTCAGTTTGGTGGTGGTCGAGAACTGGTTGGTTTCCAGTTCTGTAACGCGGGCATCAAGCACATCGACGCGACCCCGCAGGGCTGCTAACTCGGCGGCAAATTCTTCTTGCAAGCGCTGAAGTGTCGCTAGATCTTCTTTGGTGGCTAGGTCGGATGTGCTGGCTGCCAGCAACTCGCTGACTCGATCCAAACAAGCATTCATGCCGGCCGCAAATTCAAATCGGCTTAACGCCCGCTGTCCCCGATAAGTACTGTCTGGATAACCGACAATACAGCCATAGCGTTCGACCAGAGATTGCAAAGCCTGATAGGCCCAGTCGGTCGGTTGCACATCAGAGAGCTGAGTCACAGAGGTGAGTTGATCCAGGGCAGAGGATGGGATTGCCGGATCGAGGGGAACTGGTGCATCACCCGATTCAGTCACGTGAGAATTAGGATTTCCAGGTTCTCTCTCAAACACCAACTGAGATGCCAAATCTGATGACGGTGTTGATATTGAATCAGATTTAACCATGGATGGCTTTCTAGATGTATCCAACGACTGCTCGGGAGCATAGGTCGTATCATCTATTTCTGCTGCTTCTCCTATCTCTACTGTCTCCACCGTCTCTACTCTCGGATTAGCGATCGCACTAGACGCAAGGGTAAGCACCCCAAAAAGCGCTTGAACGATGACCAAAGCACTCAAGCTGGGTTTTGAAATCATCACTCTATCTCCTGATTGACTGACAAATCTTTTCCCCTCATCCCTAAATCCCTTCTCCCACTAGGGGCGAAGGGACTTGCCATCAAATCCTGGTTCGAAAGCCCCTCGCCCAGAGCGGGCGAGGGGTTGGGGTGTAGCTTGCTTCTGCGTAGCAGTGGGTAGTTTGAGTTTTGTCAGTCAATCAGACTCTATCTCTCACACCAATGGGTAGATGAACATATCAATTAATCGAAAAAAGCTGCACCGACTCGGCAGCTAAGACAAAATCAGGGTTTCTGCTTGGAAATGATTACAGCACTTGATTACAGCACTTGATTACAGCACTTGGCATGGCAGCAATATAGTGGGTTGTGAATGGATTATTCGTAGCTTTGATTACGATTTAGTTCAATCAGGTAAGTTCATTCAAAATATGGCACCGTAGGATAAATTACGGCAAAACTACAAAAATCTTCTCAAAAATTAAACTCAGTCTAGCTGAACTTGTCGCAAGATAGTTTGATTTAGATTGCCTCAATTTAAGAGCACCAGAGCTGAGGATGTGACATTCACTATGGCAGTTTCGTGGTTCGATCAATTGGTACTAATCAAACATTTGATTGTCCCTCTATCTATCAATTAGTCTGCTTTATGGTATTCACTGAACCGGGGTTGTCATGGAACGCTTGATTTCGCTGATTGGAATTTTCGTTTTCTTTGCAGTTGCCTATCTGCTCTCCGTAGACCGCCGAGCAATTAATTGGCGCACGGTGTCCTGGGGCTTTGCGCTCCAGTTTTTGTTTGGTGTGTTTGTGTTGCTAGTGCCTTTTGGCTTTACGATTTTTAATGCGATCGGGAGTGCGGTCAACACATTCTTAAATTTCTCCGATGCTGGGGCAGAATTTGTCTTTGGGGCGGACTTTCGCGATCACTTTTTCGCCTTTAAAGTGATGCCAACCGTGATCTTTTTTGCCGGTGTGATCAGCTTGCTCTACTATTTAGGCGTTTTGCAAAAAGTGGTGCAGGCGATCGCTTCAGTCATGCAGCGAACCATGCGAACCTCCGGGCCGGAAACCACCTCCTGTGCGGCCAACATTTTTATTGGCCAAACCGAAGCTCCTTTGCTGATTCGTCCATTCGTTGGTCGGATTAGCCTGTCTGAACTCCATGCCGTCATGACTGGTGGCTTTGCGACTGTGGCAGGTGGAGTCTTAGCAGCGTTTATTGGGTTTGGCATTTCTCCCGAACAACTGATTGCCGCTTCGGTGATGAACGCGCCCGGTGCCTTGGCCATGTCAAAAGTCTTTTTCCCGCAAACCGATCGATTTTCCTATGTGCCGGAACTAGACGAAGAATTGCGGCTGGCCCATGCCAAACGGCAAGAAGAAGGTGATACCGTTGTGATTCCCCCTGAAGCCGCCTCAACGGCCACCGATCCAATTGCCGCGATTGCGGATGGGGCGATTCAAGGGATCCAATTAGTGCTGGCAATTATGGCAATTTTGATCGTATTTTTAGGCTTAATTGCCTTTGTCAACGCTCTATTCGGCTGGTTCGGTGGCCTATTCGGCTTCCCTCAGCTCTCGCTTGAACTGATCTTATCCTACTTACTATTCCCACTAGCCTGGATTATGGGTGTGCCCTTGGCCGACTGTAGCCAAGTGGCGGTGTTTCTCGGCAAGAAAATTATTTTGAATGAATTTATTGCCTATACTAGTCTGGCAGAAGCCATTCAGGCTGGTACGATTTCACCCCGCGCCGAAGTGATTGCCACTTTTGCGCTCTGCGGTTTTGCCAACATTTCTTCGATCGGTCAGCAGATTGGTGCGATCGGTGGCATGGTGCCCCAGCGGCGTAATGATGTGGCCAAACTGGGGGTTCGGGCCATGGTGGCTGGTTCTTTTACTAATTTTGTCAGCGCTTGCATTGCTGGGTTATTACTCAACGTACCCTAAAGATATTCGTTAAAACCGACGGCTGCATTCACCTCTAGACTCACTTGGGAGACATCGTGTGCAACTTTATCTAGCTGGCCCTGATGTATTCTTGCCCGATCCCCTTAAAATTGCTCGATTGAAGCAAGAAGTTTGTCAAAAGTATGGCTTTGTCGGCATGTTTCCTTGGGATAATAGTTTAGACTTGACCCATTTATCTCCCTATGAGATGGGTATTGCCATCTACAAAAGTAATATTGAGTTGATGGATAGCTGTAACCTGGTTGTGGCTAATATGACTCCGTTTCGCGGCTCTAGTATGGATGTCGGCACCGCCTTCGAAATGGGCTACATGGCAGCCCAAGGCAAACCTATATTTGGCTATAGCAATGATGGACGACTCTATGTCGATCGCGTTCCAGTCTCCCAACCGGGTCTGGATCCTGATGGGCTGACGATCGAACAATTCGAAATGGCGGATAATCTGATGCTAGAAGGTGCCATCTTCAGCAGCGGTGGAGTCCTCACCCGTCAATCCGTTCATCCTGAATTCTATTACACCGATCTCACCCTGTTTGAAGCAGCCGTGCAAATTGCCGCAGAGAGGCTATTGTAACCTCTGATACTCTCAAAAGTAGAAGCCACTAAAGAGTCGGTGAATGCGGGGTGGGAAATCAAAATGAAATAATTGGTGAAATATATGGTGGAATAAATCGTTGAAATAATTAGTGAAATATATGATGGATTTCCAAATTATTTCGATGGCGATTTTAAGTTATTCTTGCGTCTAAGCAATGCGGTAATCCGAATTACCTTCACCATTTATCCTTTGTCATGGTTTCAAACAATCTTTCTTAAAGGACTCATCTATGGCAAATCATCCGATCAAAATCATCCTTGATACCGATCCAGGTGGCGATGATTCTTTCGCTTTTCTGTGGCTTCAGAGTTTGGCCAAACAAGGCTTTGCAGAAATTGTCGCTGTGACTGCCGTAGATGGGAATGTTCATGCAAAGGATACATTTGTTGGATCCTGTAAGCTGCTTCAGCTCGGTGGCTTCAGCGACATTGAAGTCGGGCGGGGTGTGATTGGTGGATCGAACAGTGAAGATGTCGAAGATGCCGGTGCGATCCATGGCGCAGATGGGATGGGTAATCTTTCCCATACATTACCGGAAGCGCAACAGAGTTACGAGGCGGCTCGATTTTCAGATGAGATTTTAATCGAGAAATTACAGTCTACTCCTGGCGAAATTACGATCGTGGCGATCGGCCCCTTAACCAATCTAGCGGCAGCAGAACAAAAATCTCCTGGCGTTTTAAACCTGGCTAAGGAGATCGTGATTATGGGCGGTGCTTTTTTGCATTATGGTAATATCACTCCTGAAGCAGAATTTAATATCGCCTACGATCCGGAAGCCGCCAAACTGGTATTTGACACCTGTAAACATTTGGTGGTGATGCCGCTAGATGTCACCCATCAGCTCATTTTTACGCCAGAGATGGCTGCTCAGATCAGTGCGGTGAATCCAGCGAGTCCGATCGCTCAATTTGTGACTGCACTATGTCAGTTTATGGTTGGCACTGCCATGGCTTATCGAGAAACAGGAGGGCAAGCGGGCTTTCTGGTGCATGATGCTGCCACGTTAGCCTACTTGTTTTACCCAGAAACCCTACGCTTCCGCCATGCTCAAGTGGAGATCGAAACTCAGGGCATTTGGACACGCGGCAAAACACTGCTCGATCGCCGCCATGGGGTACAATCTTCCGCGAATGCTTGGGTAGCATTGGAAGTTGATGCTAGAAATTTGTTGGCAGTCATGATTGAAGATTTGAAACTGCTGATCCAGAATGGCATTGAGCGCTAAACAAAGAGTGCTAAACAAAGAGAGCCGAACAAAGAGAGCCGAACAAAGAGCGCTGAACGAAACACCATCCTCTCCAGTCCAAGCCCAGCCTGACACTTAGTCCGCTCTGTTGCCGCGATCGGTGATGGCCGTGACTCGTTGATCTGGGCATTAATCTGGGTATTGATCTTGACTCATTAATCTGGGTGAATTCATCTGGGTGAATTCATCTGGGCATTAATCTTGCCGTTGATTTTGCCTCAGGCTTGATTGAACTGTTGCTGCAAATCGCTGACCACTCGGGTGCGGCTGGCATGAAGGTGACTCCGGATCATCTCGACGGCTCGATCAGGCTGGCTTTGAGCGATCGCTTCATAAATCTGACGGTGCTCAATCCGAATTTCCAGCACTTCTGGATTGTGGCGTGTGGTTTGAACCCGCAGCAGAATCATCTTATCAAACACCTGATCGAGCAGGGTAACCAGCCAACGGTTGCCAGAACTTTCAGCAATCAGCCGGTGAAAGCCATAATCTAGATCCAGAAGCTGCATGACATTGAGATCGGCTCCGCCCTGCTGCATCAGTTTCTCGGCCTGCATCACATAGCCTTCTAGTTGCTTGAGTTGATTCGCATTGGCATGGAGGCAAGCCTGCGAAACAGAGAGTTCCTCTAGGGCTAACCGACAATCATAGAGTTGGGCTGCATCAGCCACAGAAATCGAGGCAACTTGCAAGCTTCCCATGCCATCGACAGTCACCAGCCCATCTTTCTGAAGCTGACGAATGGCTTCCCGAATGGGGGTACGACTGACCTGAAGCCACTGAGCCAGTTGCGTTTCCACCAACCGTTCGCCAGGTGGTAAATCTCCCGACAAAATGCTGGTTCTCAGAGCCTCATAGGTTTGTTCGTGAAGCGACTTGCTACGCTGAATTGGGGGTACAGCTAGGGTCAAAGCAGGGGATCCTCCTTACATGCGATCGATCGGCGGACGTAACCCAACAGAATCATGGTGTGCCACTGCGATCGATTCCATCAAGACCATAACACGCCCCAAGGAGTGACAACGACCGCTGCTATCCGACATGAGAGCCGACCGGGGATGACAGGTACTCTGATTAAATGAGCAATCAAGTTCAATGAGCCATCAAGAACTCATCGATCGCTGTTTAAGGCTAGATTCGTATGCAGTGTACAAACTCGAATCTCTCATTTTTGTAGTCTGGGCTACGGTCTACGAAGGGAGAAGTGAGTTCATGATTGATTCAAATTTTACCCAACTTAGCGATTAAACTGCTGTGAATCTTGCCGATTTGATTAAGCCTGAAACCCCAGCCGGAACTGCCTTGTTTCTGTGGTGGGAAGGCTACCATGTTTTTTCGATTCCAAGTCGAGAATTGCGCCCCACGGCCGATCGAGTCCGCTTTTTCGGGGTGGGAGGGAAGCGGCAGGATGCGACCGAGTCGTTAGTGAATTGTGCTCTGCGAGAAGGAGAAGAGGAAATTGGCACCGTGATTTCCCATCTAGAAACCGCGACTCAGACCTACTTTTTACATGCCAATGGTCAGATTGAATCAATCAACCTAGTCAATGAGGCGATTCGACCCCGATTAATTTTAGAAAAGCGCATTCATTCCCCCTATGGCAGCATGGCCCATCAAGACCTGCCCTACTACTTAGTAGGCTTCAATGCCTGCCTGTCAGGTCAACCCACTCCTCAGAACGAAATTGCGGCCTTGCTCTACCTGAACGATGCCCATCTCAGTTTGATCCATCAGACCCATGATCCAACGATCGCTGATCTGCTTCGGCAAGGAGCCCACTTGGAAGCTCAAGCTAATCAGTCGATCGATCCCAGCATGATCTTGACTCCCCATGGTACTGCTCGGTTCTTGATCCAGCAAATTGGCGCTGAATCGGCAGGCTAATGACTGGGTTCCGCAGTCCCATGGTGGATCGTTTTCACCCACTTCAGCCGCTTTTGTCGCACCGACATCCGGGCCGTCGTGCTGGCCATCACCGGAATCCAATGCAGCATGTAAAAGTTGCCAAATAGGGTATGCATGAGGGTGGTAACCGGCGAGAGCAAGCGCGATCGCTTCGAGAGGTTTTGCGGCACCGTCGTCTGACGCAATCCGGTATACATGCCAATCAGCGAGAGGGTCATCGCCAAACTCGTGATCGGCATCAGCATGGGGGAACTACTACGCAGCATCGCCATCAGCACATCCGGCACGGCTGCCGTTGGGAGCAAATACTGAGTAATGACAAACATGACCAGATCAAAGGTCTTTGCTGTCCCCATGCGGTTGCGAGCAATTAATCGCCAATAGTCTAAGTAGCGTTGGTAGCCGCCCTCAGCCCAGCGATTGCGTTGATGCCACAGCCCGACAGCATTGATCACCCCTTCCTCACCCACAGCAGGCAGGTTGAGAAAATCGATATCCCACCGATCGAGATGAAGCCGAATGGTTAAGTCTAGATCGTCGGTGATGGTTTCTTCATTCCAGCCCCCACAGCTTTCTAGAGCTGCTCGCCGCACAAATTGCCCGTTGCCGCGCAACTCGCCGATGCCACCGAGAGCAATCCGTTTGCGTTGGAAATAGCTGTCGATCGCCATTTCGGCAACCTGGCCGCGTGTCCAGCCATTCACCATGCCGTTGGAGATCGCCTTACGCACCTGCACGGCCCCTACCTGCTCGCGGTTAAATAGCGGCATTACCCGCCGCAGCAAATCTTTGGGCACCTTAGCATCAGCATCAAACACCGCAATGATATCTGCCTGCGTTGTAGACCAAACCTGGTTCAGCGCCCCCGATTTGCCCCCCATTGCGTTGGCCGATCGGCGCACTAAATTGAGATGGTGATAGCGAGTGGATAGCTGATCTAGGAGGCGAGGGGTGCGATCGGTGCTGTTGTCATCAATGATCCAGACATCATAGCGACTGGTGGGGTAATCCAAATTACAGAGATTCTCAACCAGTGAACCGATCACAGCCTCTTCGTTTTTAGCCGCTACCAACACTGACACATAGGGATAAGCATCCAGATTTTCGCCAGTCAGCGGGGGAGGCACGGGAATGGGACGTGCAAATAAGACTCGCAGCGCATGAACTCCCATCACTGCGGTCAACGCCATCACCAACCAGGTGCCCCAGGCAAATAAATGCAACGCGATCGTGCTGCTCCAAATCATGGTCAGCAAAATCGCGGCCTTCCGCCGTCGCCCCACAAACCCATCACTGAATCGCTCCAGGATCAGCTCCGGATCATCCAGGTCTGGATCATCCAGCGAAACGGAAAGCTCAGACAGGAGTGAGCTGATTGGCTCGCCGTAGGAATCGTTTTCTTGCCAGGAATTCCCCTGCATAGGTCATTTGATTGAGGAACCAGTACTTGTCTACACCCTTGAAGAAGCTGGGGATGAGGTAACACCACACCGTACAGCCTTCACACACGGATAGTTTGCCCTGAGATTGACGATACTCTTCGACCTTCTCGGATTCGCGATAAAGCTCGTAAAGCCGACCTTCGATCGGAATGCCAGTTTGGGCGAAGTGATAACAAGGCAACAGCAGCTCATCGTGGGGGGAGATCGCGATTACCGCATCCACCGCCTTACAGCGAGGATTTTGGGTATCATTTCCACCGGCCGCGATGAACGCTAGGGCAGCCCTATTGTAACCAACATTGTCATACTGCTTGGCTGCATCCTCGATCGCCTTCGCGATTTCCGGGGTAGGGTTTTTCTTGTTGTTGTAGTTGCTGTGGGCAGTAAAGGCAGGATTGAGCCACACGCGCACCCCCAACCGAGCTCCCAAGGCAGCGACTTCCCCGATCCGTTGGTAGTTTTGAGCCGTGACCGTATGGTTGAGAACCGGATATTCCCCAAGCGACAGGGCGATCTTGACTGAATCGACCAGAGTATCAAAGATCTTGACCCCACGAGACTGATCGTGAGTCTCCGCATCTGCCCCATCCAACGAAAAATTTAGGAAATCGACCAACCCCCGCATGTCCTCGGCCTTTTTGGGATAGAGGATCGTATTGGTGGTCATGCTAGTGGTAAAGCCCTGCCGCTTGGCTTCGGCAAACACTTCTGCCACATCCGATCGCAATAGCGGCTCACCACCTGTAAAGTCTACATATTTGACACCCAGTCGTCGCAGATCCTTGAGATTCTGCTGGATGGCTGCCAAACTGGCTTCTTGTTTGGGTTCAAGTGCCCAGATATCGCAAAAATGACAACGAGCATTACAGCGATAGGTTAGGTAGTAATTTGCAACAAGGGGGGCCATAGTCTTCTAGAGAATCCTGTAGAGAGATAATGAAGAAAATCGCATAAATACGCAAACTCTGTTAACCGTCTTTGAATCAAAGTTGATTCATTTTGAAAATTCTTAACCGGGTCTTGAAATTAGTTTACCAATGGAAATGCTTGTTTATGAAGTAAATCTTAAGGGCAAATGGCGAATCTGGCTATGGCGAATCAGGTCGTAGCGAATCGGGGCATAGTCAATTTCGGCAGACCAGCGAAATCAGCCATGCAGTCGAAACGGCGATCGGACTAGCCTACCGGCGACTGGTCGCAGCAATTACTCGCAGCCTCGAATGATCAAGTTGCAAAACTGCAGGATTCAGGTCGCAGGATTACGCAGAATTCAATGATCAGGTCACCGATCAAGCCACAGATCAGGTCACCGATCAAGCCACAGATCAGGTCACAGAATTGAATGATCAAATTGTTGGATTCGGAAAATTTCTATCGATCGCTCTCGGATTCACCCGCATTTCTAGGCATCGCTTTAGGATCATTTCAGGTGGTTCCTGCCAATGGATCCACTGAGCTTGCGATCCGTTGAACCGCATTGGAATACCGAGTTGAGGAGAGCCGGATGACGCACGTTTCGATCGTCATTCCCACTTTGAATGAAGCCACGGTTTTGAGTGATACACTCGATCGTCTCAACCAGTTGGATCCACCTGCCTGGGAAATTTGTGTGGTGGATGGCGGCAGTCAGGATGAAACCCTTGTGATCGCCAAAGCCGCTGGAGTCATTGTGGTAGAAACCGATCGCCTGGGTCGTTCGATCCAGATGAATCAGGGTGTGGCCGCCACAACCGGCGATTTGATCTGTTTTGTCCATGCAGATACTTTAGTCCCAACAGATATGATCGCCGTGATCACATCGACTCTAACCGACCCGACGATCGCTGCCGGGGGCTTTACCGCTTTAATGACTGGCAAAACAACGCGCTGGGGGATTTCACTGCATAATTGGCTGAAAACCTATTATGCCCCCTTGATTTTTCGTCCCCATCTGTTTTTCTGGCGAGGAATGCGGTTGTTGTTTGGCGATCAGGTGATTTTTTGTCGGCGGCAACAGTTTCTAGATTGTCAAGGCTACGATCCTACCCTGCCGATTATGGAGGAAGCGGATCTTTGTTTGAAACTCAATCGCTATGGCAAAATTCGCCAGCTCAACCGAATTGTCCAAACCTCCGATCGGCGGGTAGCCCAATGGGGAGCTTGGAAGGCAACCGGGATTTATCTAGCGATCGGTGTACTCTGGGGGCTTGGCGTTTCAGCCACAACCCTCAAACGATTTTATGAAGAAGTGCGCTAAGCCAGTCGATATCGCTTTCCACCGCGCCGAGGTTTCTACTCACGCCTTCAACTGGTTCAGATCGTTCACACCACGCCATGTTGCTTAAACCAAGCTTGGAGCCGTTGCCAACCATCCTCAGCCGCAGCTTGACGATAGGTGGGGCGATAATCGGCATGAAAGCCATGGGGAGCGTCGGGATAAATGATGATTTCCGAGTTGCTATTGCCACGGCTGATCGCTTGTCGCATTTGTTCAACCGTACTGACCGGAATGCCCTCATCTGCACCACCATAGAGCCCTAGCACGGGAGCTTGGAGAGAGGCAGCCACATCCACCGGAGCCTGGGGTTGAAGGGGGTTGGGAGTTCCGACTAAACGGCCATACCAAGCTACCCCAGCCCGAATCTGAGGGCTATGGGCCGCATATAACCACACGATCCGCCCGCCCCAACAAAACCCTGTAATACCTGCTCGATCGAGATCTCCACCCGATCGTCCTGCCCATGCCAAGGTTGCATCTAGATCAGACATCACTTGTGCATCCGGCACCTGCGCAACAATCGGGCGAATTTCATCAATACTTGTCAGTTGCGAAACATCTCCTTGACGGCTAAACAGTTCAGGAGCAATCGCCAAATAGCCTAATTGAGCCAAGCGACGGCAAACATCCTGAATATGTTCATGAACGCCAAAAATCTCTTGCACAACCAGGACAACGGGAAAATGATGACCGATTGCCGGTTTTGCCCAATATCCCGGAATTTCAACATCGGCAGTGGGAATGCTAGTTTCACCAGCCATTAACCCTTGAGAATTCGTGCTAATCGTCTGAGATGACACAGGGCGAACGGCGATTGCAAAACCAACCGCTAGCGTTCCCATCATAATATCTCGTCGCTTCAAGCCTCGATTCATAGTTTAGTAATTTCTCAGCTAACAGGATGGTGAGCAGGTACAACGGCACTCACTACCCAGATCTTGCCAAATCTTTGGCAGCATGGGAGCAATTTCTGAGGTTTTTCTTGACTAAAATCTGAACGCTTAAATCAGCACACTATTGCATTTTGCCCATCTACCCTGGTGCTGATTTCAAAACTCTTAATTTACGCGAAACAATGCGGAAACCCAAGCAGCAGGGGGAAGGCTAAATCATGAACAGAGTTAGAGAATTGAGCATTTAATCAACAGAGATGCACCCTGCTATTTAGCCTCTAACAATTCCTGATATTTATCAACTAGGCTTCTTGTAACACTCGCTGCTTTAGACGATCCTGTAGATGCGATCGAATTACTTGTTGCTCACTGACTGAGCCTGCGATCAATATCCCCAATTTCCCCACTAGCACACTGCCCCAGTTCACTACAATTACACCAGAACCGGAGGATGAATCATATTCCAATCCCGTTAAATCGATCGTACTCAGGCTGCGGTGATCGGTTTTAAAGGACTCATTCGACCATTCAGAAATGCCAAGTTTGCGGGCAATGCCAGTCGGATAAGAAGCTCCATTAAAACGTGGATTACACTCGATCGCAAAATAATGAGTTTGACCTGCCTGCTCAACTACCGCCACATCAAAGGCAAAAATCCCCTTCATGCCTTGATTCACCATCCAATGAGCCATGGGGTCAACCAATTCCCAAGGTTGATGGATCGTTGGATAGCGATTTCCTAAATGAGCACAGCCATCCAGAATCTGCTCAGTTGCAGCAAGTCGTTCTGCCCCTTGTTCAGTGGCTTGATATTGCAAGTTCAGGAATTTAGAAGCGACAATTTCTTGTTGCACTTGTAGAGGAACATTCTCTTCAATATTCAGCAGAGCTTGTCGCAAAGCCAGTTCATTCTGACAACGAGTGATACCCACCCCATTCACTGAAACAGCCGGTTTGACATAGCAGGGATAGGGGAGAAAATCAAATCGTTCAATTTCGGCTTTACTCGGAAACCGCATTGTTTTGGGGATTGCGATCTCTAAAATTTCTGCCAACTGGGTAAAGCTATTTTTGCAATTTACATACTCAACCACCTCACACCATTGGGGATCAAGATGATAAAACCAGTCACGAGTCGGACTATGGGCCGCCATCGCATCACCGAAATAAAATACCGAAATGTCGCAGATTGGGAACTGGGTCAACCGATGACGTGAAACATTCCAGATTGCAGTTTGACTATGGCTCAAGCCAATTCGTTCATAGTGAGCAGTAATAAACGGCCACTCTGAGCTAAGGTCAGGATGTAGTTGAATGATGTCTGCTGGTTCGGTTAAACCAAGGGCTCGACCACCATAGAGATAGTTGCCTGATACTGCCTCATGGGTGCAGTTCATGATGTCGTGATTGAAGATTCGAGGGCGCACCAAATCGCCGCCTTGATGTGACAGCAGGCTGGTTGAATTCATATAGAGCCTCATTAAATGAATGCAGGGTCACACAAAAACAAGATCGTCTAAGGGAATGTTGGAAACCTCCTCAGGCGATCGTGACGATTGATTTTGTAAAAACTTCGAACTCCTAGTTCATCCTCTGCATTGCACTCAGGGATGTCAATAAGGCAATTTTAAGAATCTTAAAAAGAGTTGTGGTTAACTGCGACCAGAGCGGGGGCGAAACACCAGGTATTAATCCCAGCGAAGATCCCTGAAGCCCTGATGTACAAAAGAGCACAGCGGTTGCCGATCGAGGGGTTTAGCCATCCTTGCAATCAACCGACAACAGAGATATCATCCAACATTCAGGCAATTTAAGGTTCATCTTCGCCCTGCCAAACGCCTGTTCTGCTGCTAGGAATTCCCTGAAATACCGCCTCAGTCCAGGGTCTGTAGAGAATCTCGTATCCTAGCGCACAGGCATGAAGAATGATTGCAGTCCGAATTTGACAATTGTCTGGAAATCTAGACCGTTGTACACTGCATACTCCGAATTTTAGACAAAACTTAAGACAGCCATTACCGTTGTACACTGCATACTCTAAATACTCCGATTAAAACAGTCATATTTAAGACAGTCATATTAAGCTAATTGACTGACAAATCTTTTCCCCTCATCCCTAAATCCCTTCTCCCACTAGGGGCGAAGGGACTTGCAATCAAATTCTGGTTCGAAAGCCCCTCGCCCGCTCTGGGAGAGGGGTTGGGGTGTAGCTTGCTTCTGCGTAGCAGTGGGTAGTTTGAGTTTTGTCAGTCAATCAGCATATTAAGACAGTCATTCATTAAGGCAGCTATTTAGATAACCACTAAGTTAGATAGCCGCTAAGTTATATAAACACCAAGATGATCATTGAAAACAGCTACATCGTTATGCGGTAATCGATCGATCGATAAGTTAGGACTAACTCAAGTCAAAGATATTTTTAAGTTACACTCCTAACTAAGCACTCAATCGCGGCACTATCATTCCATATCCATGCTTCCAGGTTCGATTCTACAAAAACTGCACGATTCCCATCGATCGGTTCGATCGCCCCATCGATCGCCCCAACCGACCCAGCGCCCACTCAATTTTGGGGTTTACTACAAAAACACCTTGGTGGCGCTCTGTCATGCCCTCGAAGATGCCATCTTACACGCTGACTATCAACCGCTGATGATTACCGCATTTCAGCGGGGTAAATGGTACCTTGAAGAAGCCGAACGATACGGTGAAATTGCCGATCGATCGCGACAGATCGCCATTATGGCTGCCTCAGAGTCGGGATTTGCCGAACATCCCACTAGCCAGCGATCAAATGTTGCCCTCGTTCATCTGGATCCAGGCGATCCAGTAGCCCAAGAGTGGCACTTGATCATTCTGTCACCGACTTATACTGCCATGGTGCTTTGCCAAGAGCTGTCAGAAGCAGACTATGCGGTTGCCGGGGTGCCGCAAGCCGATTTAGAGCGTAAATTCTACGGTTTTTGGACTTTTGAGCCCAATTTGGTGCTAGAAACCGTCGATCTGGCGATCGAGCATATTGGGCAGTACGATCCAGCCCTGCAATCCCAGTTGATCATGCAACGGCAGGCAATTGTCGATCGGATGACAGTCGAAGCAACAGCCATGCCAGCCGCTGAGCATCTGAGTGAAGTGGTGGAACGGGTCGTAGACTATCTGCAAACGCGCCAGCAAGATCTGGATTTCACCCTTTCTGATGCGCTTGATGTCAACTTACTCTCCAATGAGTTGCAGGCCTTCCTGAGAGTCTCTCAGTTGATGGATCAAACCGATCTCAGTAATCCTTTAGCCGCTGCGGAAGTTGCTAGTTTAGCAGAAGCCATGGGGCAGCTTCTCGATCTCCCGGCTTGGCAACTGCATCGCTTGCGCTTGGCAGGGCTACTCCACCGGATGGCTTTCCTGCAACATCCAGATTTGCTACTCACCACTGGCACTTCGGTGCAACAGTATGCCGAGTCGCCTGATCAACCTCCTGCCTGTCCTTTGATTCCAGGGATTCAAGCCCTCCGCAAAATGCCGCGTCTGCGAGCGATCGCCACCATTTTGATGCATCAGAGTGAGTGGTGGAATGGCGCTGGGCAACCAGCCGGACTGTGCGGGGATGAAATTCCGATCGAGTCGCGAATTTTGGCTTTGCTGGCCGATTTTCAGGCTCGCTTGGCTCAGTTACGATCAACCCAACCCAACCTCAGCCCAGAAGCCATGCTCTCTCAGGCATTAACGGATTGTGAAGCAACCGCAGCAGATCGCTGGGATCCTAAAGTCTTAGATACTTTGAAGCTGTTAGTGGTGGCCCTGCAACAAGGCGTGAGTGTGCCTGTTACCCTACCTAAAATTGCCGCCGGGTTGTGGCTATTGGATCACCCAGAAGCCGCCGTTGCAGCCGGATCCTCCCTCTCCAAGTCAACCTCATCTGATGCACCGTCTGAGTCTGATTCACCACTGGCAGCGAGAGGATAGGCGGATGGATTTAGCAGCAGTGCGATCGGGGCAACTCAAACAATTGGCAGGTGCCGAGTTAGAAGATGAGGATCTTTCGCAAGTTGATCTGAGCCGAACGAACTTAGCCGGAGCCAAACTCAGCGGAGCCAATTTGCGACAGGCCCGTCTGACCGGAGCCATCCTGGATGGAGCCAATCTCACGGGTTGTCAGTTGGTTGGAGCCGACCTGCGGGGCAATTTACTGGGGGCTAATTTGATGCAAGCTGACCTGACTCAGGCCGACTTGCGGGGTGCGAATCTGCGAGGGGCTAACTTGATGCAAGCTAAACTGAGCCAAACGTCCCTGATGGGGGCTTTTTTAAGTGGGGCCAACCTGATCGGTGTGAATTTACAAGGTGTGGATCTCCGCGGAGCCGACTTACGGGGAGCAAATCTCAATGGGGCTAACTTAAGTGGGGCCAATCTATGTCAAGCTGATCTACAAGGATCAAGTTTGAGCACTGCCAATTTGGAAGATGCCGATCTGCGAGAAGCGAACCTGGCAGGAGCCAACCTGAACAGTGCTAATCTCCTCTGCGCCGATCTAACTGGGGCAAATCTGGACGGAGCCAACCTGACTGGAGCTTGCTTAAAAGGAACCCTGGCTGAGTAAACCCATTCAGCGGTCAGCTCTGGTTCAATCAGTCCATGCTGTAAACTGATCTTCACTTTCATCATCAGGTTTGATTCGTGACCATTCAAGAACATTCGATCGTGGTTAAGGGGTTGGACTGGTTCTATCGAGAAGCGCAACCGTCCTTTGCATCCGATAAGCTGCCAGTGGTGCTGCTGCATGATCTGCCCGCACAAAGTTACAGTTGGCGGAATGTCTTGCCTGCTCTAGCTGAACAAGGGTTCCGCGCCCTAGCTCCTGATTGGATCGGCTTCGGTAAGTCCGCCACCCCTGATCGTCGAGAGTTTAACTACAAGTCCGAAGCCTACGTTCAAGCCCTTGCCGACTGGCTAGCAGCGTTGGAAATCGATCGATTTCATCTGGTGGTTCAGGGCTTCTTGGGTACGTTTGGGTTGCAGTATGCCTTGCAATATCCGCAGCAGATCGATCGGTTGGCAATTTTGAATGTGCCTCTGACTCCGGCGGGCAAGTTGCCCTGGAAGATCAAGCAGATGGGTTTACCGCTCATGGGAGAAATGATGACGCAGGATCCGCTATTGGTGGATCGGACGTTGGAAGGTGGTGGCGGCTATCGGGTCGAAGATGCTGACCTGGATGTCTATCGTCGCCCATTTTTGAAAAGTTCTGCGGCGGGTCGATCGCTGTTTGTCCTGCTGCAAAATCTGAAGCTCGCTCCCGCGCTGAGCGCGATCGATGTTGGCTTCAAAGATTGGCAGCAGCCGATCCTGCTCGCCTGGGGAATTCGCGATCCCTGGGTGCCCGTCTCAGAAGCCCAAACTTTTGCCCAACAGGTGCCCAATGCCAAGTTGGTGGAATTGGCAGAGGTGGGGCATTACCCTCAGGAAGATTGGCATGAGAAGGTCAACGAGTCCTTACTCACCTTTTTACGACAGCAGGTGGTTTAGACCTCACTGGGGAGACTGTCACAAGGGGGACAGCCCCAGATCTGTTAGTTCTCAACTTTCTAAGTAGTGTATACCATGAGTGGCTGTTAATTTTGATACTCTTATTCAAAATTCAGGGTCTGAAGAAAGCTTTTTGCGGATCTTTCAAGATACATTCTCTCAAAAGAATCAGCCATTTCTGGAAGCGCACCGCACTATTCTAGCCGCCTGCTACCGAAATCCAGGACTTTCTCCAGCTCTGAAAGCCAATAAGCCAGAAATGCTGGCTCAGGCTTGGTTGAAGCGGTACAACAATAGCTATGAAAATCGAATTTCAAAGCGTACTTCACAGCCACCGAGTACGGTGGCCGATCCAATTGTTGATACGATCATCAAGGCTCGATTGACTGATCTGACAACAGAGCATCTTGAGCAAATCAAATTTGCCCACAGGTTATCGATGTCAGCCGAGAACATTCAAGGATTGCTCTTAGAAGAATTTTTAGCCGAGCAACTTGCGGATTACGGCTGGTATTGCTGTTGGGGAGAATCGATTCGCCATGTCGATTTTTGTCATACTGATGGTTCTCTTCTACAAGTTAAGAACCGCAGCAACTCAGAAAATAGCTCATCTTCCCGAGTCAGAATTAATCAACCGATCGAAAAATGGTATAGAGTGGATGCCAAAACTGGGCGTGATCAATGGTTTTATTTCAATGAGAAATATAAGACGGATCGATTCTCTGAAATAAATTTTGTCATTTTTGTACAGCAGGTTTTAAGCCACAATCCCAATGCATTAGCTGTTGAACTCCATAATCCTTGGCGATCTTCATCTTCAGACTAATTGGGCAATCCTCGCCTTCAGACTAAATCGGTTCAGACTAAATCGAGAGATAACTGCTGGGCTGAAGAGGCTTCAAAACAACCGATCGTATCAGCCAGCCAACTGACATCATCCGTCTTCTGATATCGAGAATAGGGAAAATCTGGATAAACGATCGGGTTTTCTCCGCTTAGATGCGTCAGTAACATTCTGGCAATTGCCCGTCCTAACGAGCAGGGAACTGCATTGCCAACCTGTCGATACTGATCCAATAGCTTTCCTGCAATCACCCAATCATCAGGCAATTCTTGAATCCGCTTGTACTCTTCAATACTCAACGGTCTATCCTCTTCTGGGTGAGCCAAATCGGTAGCAGGCATTGCTGGATGGGTGACTAAGGTAGGAGCAGGTTTATCCCAAGCCAAGCGCCGATAAAACCCGGTTTTGCCTCCCCCCGCGTGATAAGAAGCTCCTAATGCTTCTTGATGCAAGGATTCCGGCAAATCTCGCCAATATTGACCAGGCTTCAGCAGCCGATAATATTTGAGTCGTTTTTCTGGAAACGTGACAAAATGATGTCCCTCTGGCGGAAGACCTATCAAAGCCTCGCGCAATGTTCGCCATGGCAGTAAACCGTATAGTCTTTTTTCAGAGTGAGTCGGGGTGAGATAGGGCAGTTTCGCCCCATCACGGCTACAAACAATCACAACCCTCTCTCGTTGCTGAGGCGATCCAAAATTGGCAGCATTATACAAATGGAAAGAAATGCCATATCCCGCTTGCTTCAGTTTTTGCATGATGAAAAGCAGCGCCCCTCCTCTTTGTTCATCCTGAGTTAAGGGTGGAAAGTTCTTTCCTCTCAGGTCATGGGGTCGATGCTTTAACGGAGCTGACAATAATCCTCGTACATTTTCAATCACAGCAAATTGAGGCTGGAGTTCAATGATTAAATCGATGAAAGTCAAGAACACATTACCTCGATCGTCATGAAATCCCTGCCGTTTTCCGGCGCTACTGAAGGCTTGGCAAGGCGGCCCGCCAATGATGGCATCAATCTTATCCATTGAACTCAATCCGGCTTTTGCTCGAATTTCAGCGGCTGAATAATCGCGAATATCGCCAATCAGCGCCATATCTGGTCGATTGATTTCGATTGTTTTGCGAGCAGCCCCATCAATTTCGCAGGCCAGAAGTACCTTAATTCCTTCTTTTTCTAACCCCAAATCGAGTCCCATGCAGCCGGAAAAAAAGCTGAGGGCTTTGAGTTCAGGCTTACTCCACGATCGCCGCCCATGATCTGGAATATGGGAGCTGGCATCCTCACCCTTGATGCGATACTCCTGAATCGATTCTGAGGCCACCAGCCACCGACTGCTGATTTTTTCACCACTGATCTCCCCATATCGCAGCAACTGGCGAACATATTGCTCAGAACAATTGAGGATTTCAGAGGTTTCCTTCACAGACAGGTATGGAGCAGTCATGCTTTCGGAAGCGAAACTAAAATTAGGTACCCATGCTACTCCTGAAGTCATACAATTGCAAGACAATTATCTTGAAATCGATCGTCAAAGATTGGACTTGGCAAAAGTTAAGGCACAGGAATAAGGCACAGGAATAAGGCACAGGAATTGAGTCTGGGGTTGGAATGAACTGCAAAATGCCCCCTCTACCCCCAAACCTATCTTGTATTCCATTACGCCCAGCGACTTAAGACAACAGGGAGAACGAATTCAGCGAAGCCAAATCCCTTGAACTGGAGATCAAGCGGGGATCGGAACCCAGAAATGGGATCGGGGTAAGCCAGTTCGGTATAATCGCCTCAGTTCACATTTGATCCAACCCGATCGCTGGCATAGAATCGTGATTGCAATTTATCCAGGCAGTTTCGACCCGATCACACGCGGTCATCTTGATGTCATTGAGCGGGGCTGTCGTCTCTTTGAGCAAGTGATTGTGGTAGTCTTTCAAAATCCAAACAAAATGCCATTGTTCCCCGTGACTCAGCGGATCGATCAGATCCGGCGCTCAACCCAGCATCTGGCCAACCTGAAAGTAGATAGCTTCGACGGTTTGGCAGTCACCTATGCGCGGTTGCATCAGGCTAAAGTGCTGTTGAGAGGTCTGAGAGTGGTTTCAGACTTTGAGATGGAACTGCAAATGGCACATACCAACAAAACCCTTGACCATGACCTGGAAACGGTTTTTCTCGCCACTTCGACGGAACATAGCTTCCTGAGTAGTAGCGTCGTCAAGGAAATTGCCCGATTTGGCGGGCCAGTTGATCATCTCGTTCCACAAGCTGTTGCTCTAGATATCTACAAATGCTACGCCAAGACACCGATCGAATCGGAGCCAATCGCCGAAGAGCCTCGATAAATTCAACGGGAGGCTTCTCGAATCGCGTCCCCCAGGGAGATGCCCCTCGGATTGGGGGTGTAGATATCCAGCGCGAACTCAACAAGCTGGAAGAAATCATCCTGGATAGTCCGCGCATTCCCCTCAGCCGCCGTACAGTGGTTGATGAGGAACAGTTGCTCGATCAGCTCGACCTGGTGCGGCTCAATCTGCCTGCCGCCTTTCAGGAAGCTACTGAGCTGCTGATGCACAAAGAAGAAGTGATCCAGGATGCCGAACAGATCGCCCAGCAGATCATCACCGCCGCCGAACAGCGGGCCGCCCAGATCCTCAACGACATGGATATTGTGCGGCAAGCCGAGCATGAAGCCCAGCAGATTCGCCAGCAGGTACAGCAAGAATGTGAAGCCATGCAGCAGCAAGTGATGATGGATATTGATCAAATGCGGCGGCAGGCTCGCCAGGAGTTTGAAGAGATCCAGCGGATGACGATCGCCGAATGCGAGGAGATCCAGCGCGGAGCTGATGACTATGCCGATCGGGTACTCAGCGATCTAGAAGTGCAGTTTTCGGAAATGATGCGGGTGATCCGCAATGGTCGCCAACAGATCCAAACGGAAGCCGCTGCTAAAGCTGCCGAAAATGCCAATTTTGCCCGCCGGATGCAGGATCGATTGCGGTAACAGGTTTATAAATAGGTAACAGGTTTATAAATATTAGTGATTGCCAGTAATGATTTAGTAACTACCAGTAATTACCAGTGATTACCAGTGATTACCAGTAATTACCCGATCGCTCAGCGACAATTCGGCGTTTGAGCGGGTTGGCCGATCGATCGTTCAGCCAACTGATGCTGAATTCGCTCAAGCAAGTCATTGAAGCGGAAGGGCTTGGTGATATAATCTGCAACTTGCAATTCCAGGCGCTTGATCGCGTCCCGATCGTCATCTCTGGCAGTGACAACAATCACCGCTGGAGTAGCCCCACGGGCAGCACGAATCTTTGCCAATACCTCCCATCCATCTTGATCTGGCAAACCCAGGTCAAGCAGGAGCAAATCTACACCCTGGGTCTGGGTTATTTGGAGCGCTTCTCTGCCATTCTGAGCAACTTGGGTATAGTAACCTTGGCGGCGTAAACCCTTCTCTAAAAATGCAGCAATTCGCGATTCGTCCTCAGCAATCAGAATTTGATACATTGTGGTTCAGGCGGCTAACCCCTGCGATTCCGGCATAGTTTTACGATCGCAGATCGCTGTAAATCCGGGATGAGATTCCGATGAGAGCTTTCTTATCGTGGTGATATCTGCTGGTCTTGCCCCTGACAACCTCAAGTGGCCTTTTAACGAAACGATCGGCTAGGTGCGCAACCGATACCCCATCCCCCGCACGGTTTCGATCGCATCATTGCCCAGCTTTTTACGGAGGTAGCCGACATAGACATCGACAATATTCGAGCCAGGGTCATAATCGTAGCCCCAGACCCGATCGAGCAACTGTTGGCGGCTCATCACTTGCCCTGGATGCCGGAGAAAAATTTCAACCAGCGTAAATTCACGCGCCGAAAGCTCAATTAATCGATCGTCCACCCGTAGCCGTCGGGTTCGTAAATCGAGGGTAATATTACCAAATCGGATCACCATGTCTGCCTGAGCCTGGGTCGTGGGTGTGGCCGATCGGAGCCGGGCCCGAATCCGCACCAGCAATTCCTCAAACCGAAATGGTTTGGTCAGGTAATCATCAGCTCCTGATTCAAACCCACTCACTTTGTCATTGATATCATCCCGTGCCGTCAGAATCAGAATCGGAATTTGCACACCCTGCCCGCGCAATTCTTCCACCACCATCAGCCCATCTTTACCTGGCAATCCTAAATCGAGCACCACCAGATCGAACTCACCTGCTAAAACCAGATCGATTGCACTATTGCCATCTGGCACCACCGTGGTTGTAAACCCGTTCGATTGCAACCCCTTTTCGATAAAGGCACTAATGCGCGGTTCATCTTCAACAATTAGAATGTGACTCATAAAATGTGACTCATACCGACCATTTCTCCTGAGGGGGTTCTAGAGGCAAAATGAGCGTAAAGGTGGAACCCACTCCAACGGTGCTGGTGAGTTCAACTCGTCCGCCATGGGCTTCAGCGATCGCCCGTACGATCGATAATCCCAACCCCGATCCTTCCGATTTGCGAAAGCTCCCTTTGACCCGAGCAAACCGTTCAAAAATCCGGGGTTGATCGTCTGGTGCAATCCCTTCCCCACTGTCGCTCACCCAGAACCGCACTTCCTGTCGCGAAAGGCTCGACCCCAGTTCAATCTGGGCACCGGGTTGGGTATGTTGTGCCGCATTATGAGCCAGGTTGATCACTGCTCCAGTTAAGCGCTGTCGATCGCCCACAAAAGGCCCATTGCCCTGTAAGTGCAACACCCAATCTCGATCGGCGAGTTTGGAGACTTTGCTAAATAGTTCTTCCGTAAAGGTCTGGGCTTCGATCGTTTCCAGCCGTAAAAAGTCATGACGCTCTGCTTTGGCCAGCAGAATCAGATCATTCACCATGCGGCTCATCCGCGCCAATTCATCCATCACAATGCTGAGGGTTTCGGCTTGTTCGTCTGGATCATCCCCCAACAGTTCTAGATGCCCTTGAATAATCGTGATCGGAGTTCGCAGTTCATGCCCAGCATCGTTGATGAAATTGCGCTGACTGGTGAATGCCTCTTGCAGCCGATTCATCATGGCATTAAAGGTGGCAGCCAGTTCGGCCATTTCACCCGTCCCTTTCACTGGAATCCGCTGGGTTAGATCGGACTCGCTGATCGATCGCGTTGTCGCGGCCAGCTTTTTCACCGGAGCCAGCACTTGAGCCGTGGCCACCCAAGCCAGTAAGAACGAGACACCAACCACGCCCAGAGCTACCTGCACAAAGATACGGACTCCTTGCATAGCCTCTTCTTGTTCGCCCGCAGTGGTATGTACCGCCACAAAAGTGCCGCGAATTTTTCCTTGAACCACGAGTGGCTGGGCAATGTAGAGGATGCTGCCGATCTGTTCATTATTAACTGGCATTTGGCCGGCGATCGGTTGGGTCAGATCGAGCCAACGTTTGCCCAATTCAGACTCTGGAGTCAGTTCAGCCGGAAGTGCCGCCGGATTCGACTGAAAAACCCGATTGTCGATCAACGCGATCAAAAAATTATCATTACTCGGCAACTGCACCGCCAGATAATCTCGCAAAAATTGGCGCAGCTCAGTCTCCGAGCGAGCATTCGATCGCTCCCAATCCAGGTAGGCCCCGCGAAACCGGGTCATTTCGGATTCCAGATCTGCCTGTACGCGATCGCGCACACTGTTGAAAAACAACATCAAAAATAGCGGCACTGATGCCATTGTGACGATCAACATCAGCAGCAGATACAACAATAAGATGCGTGTCCGCGCTTCACCGAGAAACCTGCGCCACCAAGGCATGGATGCAATAGAACTGAGAAACTCAGGCGATCGAGACTTAGACGGCAACGTACTCACACAATCATTAGATTTGAACGACTGGCAATCTTTTTGACCAAATTTTGCGCAAATTTCAATCTATCCTGATTTTATCGCGTCTGACGAACTGACCCGGTTGAATTTTCCCGACTAGACTCGCCAGGCAAAGTTCCCCAGAGTTAGGCTTTTGACACTTTGCATCAACACTTTGCAACACTTTGCACCAACTTATCGTTGCAGAAAGTTAGCCGGATCCTGATCTCGACGATGTTTCATCGGAATTGGGGTTCCCTGTCCTTCGCCGACCAGAGCGGCCGTTGACTCCAGGGCTGCTCGTAACCGTTTGGCAGCATAAATGGACATATCTCGCGGCACATTAATCCGATCGCGCAAATATCGCAAGGCCGGATCGGTACCCGATGGCGGTGGGCAGGCTTCTCCCGTCATCAGAGTTGTGAGGGCACAACGCAGCGCTTGATCAAACAAAGTTGGATCGGCTGGATTCACTCGAATAATGTTGGATCGATGTTTGATCACTCGTTGCAATGCTTCCTGGCGTGAATTGGCCGGTTCGGGATAGGTTACATCGGGCAGTCCCAGCCAAGGCCCTTGATCTACCCGCGTTTGATTGATCTGGGTTTGCGGCTCGCCATTGGCCCAGCAACCTCCCATTTGTGGCGGTAAATCATGGACGTGGGTGTGAAAATCGCTCTGGGTACCGCGATAGGTGGGACGGCTTTCCATGGCATCAAACCAGGCTGAAAAGCGTGGATTTTCTTCGCGTAGAGAATACCCCTTGTAGTAGTAGAGGCTGGCATTCATCCGCTCCACATAGGGCGTGAAAATCACATCGGCGGTACCAAACTCTGCCAGGAAGTAGGCTCCGGGGGTGCTAGCCAGCGCATATTCCACCTTATCTACCACTTCCACAAACTGGTCACGCGATCGTCGATCCTGCTGAGCCGAGAGGGTTGGGTAGCATAACCAGGCGCACCAAGCCCGAAACAGTAAGCGTTCTAATCGACGCAGGGGCAAAACACTTGGATCTTCCATGCCCTGCCCTAACGGCCCAAACGCTCGTTCTAAGGCGATCAAAATATCATCACTTTCCGTAATCAGGCGACCATCCAGTTCTACCGCAGGCAACATGCCAGAAGGGACTTTGCGCTTGTACCAGCTTTCTTTCTCCCCGTAGCAAAACATTGTGACTTTTTCAACCCGATAGGGGATTTGCTTTTCTTCGAGCCACAACCAAACTTTTTGGCAATAGGGACACCAGGCGTGATTATCGCGATAGAGGGTTACGCGCACATCTGATTCAGAATGTCCAAATAACCGCAGACGAGCCTGGGCATTGGTGAGTCCATGAACCGTATCAATCTGGAAGTCAGTGAGTGCTTCTAATTCTGACCAGCTTAGGGGTGCCACCATAGGTTAATTGCCTCAGAGCTAATTTAAGCTTAAAGGATATAAATCAAATATATTGAAGACATACCGATAATCATCTGAGCGATATATCAAATCTTTTAGAAATCATCAATTGAAATAATTGATTGAGCCCTGGATTTATGCAGCACCGGCACTGTCATCCAGTTCATTCATTCAGTGCATTCATTCAGTGCATTTCAGTTCATTCATCAATTGGGTTAGTCATCAATTGCTGATTGACTGACAAATCTTTTCCCCTCATCCCTCAATCCCTTCTCCCACTAGGGGCGAAGGGACTTGCAGTCAAATCCTGGTTCGAAAGCCCCTCTCCCAGAGCGGGCGAGGGGTTGGGGTGAGGGTAGTTTGAGTTTTGTCAGTCAATCAGCATCAATTGAGTGACCCATCAGCACTCATCAATTGAGTGACCCATCAGCACTCGGAGAGCAACTGGAGTTGATGGGGATGAGTCAAATTTATTCTACCGGATTAATCGAGTTCTAGTCAGGTTGATAGTTTCGATCGCGACCTTGGCACTCTAAAAAAGACCTTATGATTGCTGAGGGGCTGATCGATCGATGAATATTTTGATGTTATCTTCCACCTTCCCTTACCCGCCTAGTCGGGGAGGCACGGAGATTCGCACCTATAATCTCCTGAAATATCTGTCCCAACATCATTTGGTTACGTTAGTCACCCAGCGTCATACAGCCGTTACTGATGCTGAGGTTGAAGCCTTACGATCGGCGGTCACTGAGCTGGTGATTTTTCCCTTGCCAGAGCCAGCTCGCTCGACCAATCGGTTCGTTCAAACTGTTGGCTCCCTCTCTCGCTTTGCCCAAGCGATCAACCAAACTACGCCGCCCAACGTCCTCCATCGTTATTCGCAACCCATGCAGGACTGGGTCAATCAGGCTGTAACTGCTGGCAACTATGATGTGATCACCTGCGAACATAGCGTCAACGAAATTTACATTCATCCTGCTTTTCGCCAGTCGCTAGCTACGATCGTCGATGTTCACAGTTCGGTCTATGCCTGGACACGCAACCATCTAGAAATGGGGGCATCGCTCCATCCTTGGCGCGATCGACTTTATCTACCACTGCTTAAACGCTATGAGCAACGCTACTGTCAAAAATTCTCCCAAATTGTCGTGACCACTGAGGAAGACCAACAAGAACTACTGAAGTTTAGCCCCCACAAGCCGATCGCCGTCATTCCCAACGGGGTGGATCTTGATTTGTTCCCTTACCGCACCCATGACCCCAGCAGTTACGACCTGATCTTTATCGGTGCAATGGATGCCTCTCACAATATCGACGCGGCCTGCTTCTTTGCGCGAGAGGTGATGCCCCTATTGCGCCAACGCTATCCCCAAGCCACCTTTCGGATTGTGGGAGCCAGACCAACACCTGAAGTTCAGCAATTGTCGCACTTGCCAGGTGTGATCGTTACAGGTCAGGTCGATTCCATGGTGGAAGAACTGCACAAATCTACTCTGGCGGTGATTCCCCTTCGCACCGGCTTTGGCATTAAAAATAAAACGTTGGAAGCGATGGCAGCCGGAGTGCCTGTTGTGGGGAGCGATCGGGCCTTGGAAGGATTAGCCGTTGATGGCGATGGCGATGGCGATGGAATCCCCTTGCGGGCTTTACGAGCTAATACGGTGGCGGAATATCTGACGGCGATCGAACGCGCCTTTGAGGACGCAAATTTACGCTATCATCTCGCTCAAGCCAGTCGCATTTTGATCGAGCAGTTCTATACTTGGGAGCGAGCCGGTGCTGCCTATGAACAGGTACTGCTAAATATTACTGGCAAATGTCATCGCTCAATGTCATAGCTCAATGTTATCACTCAATGTCATCGCTCAATGTCATCGCTTAATGTCGCAGCTAAATATCACAGGCAAATGTCATCGCTTAATATCGCAGCCTCATGTTGTGGTTGAATGCTGATTGACTGACAAAACTCAAACTGCGAGGGGCTTTCGAACCAGGATTTGATTGCAAGTCCCTTCGCCCCTAGTGGGAGAAGGGATTGAGGGATGAGGGGAAAAGATTTGTCAGTCAATCAGGGTTGAATGTCACAGCTCAATGTCACAGCTCAATGTCACGGCTCAATGTCACAGCTCAATGTCACAGCTCAATGTCACAGCTCACCGGGGAGGCAGCCTCTGTAACAGTTTGCTTGACTCAGCCATAGGCCGCTTGACTCAGCCATAGATCACTGGATTCAACCGATCGAGAAGCCAATCAGCCCATGAAACAGACAACTGGCAAAGTGCGGATATGGGTGATCCGACAACCGCCCACTCGACGGGTCTGGACGACTCGGATGCTGATGGGCACTATGCTGATCGCGGCAAGCAGTCTGATTTTAGGAGGTGGCTGGCTGGCAGTGCAGTGGATTGTCAATCCGGCCGCGCTCACCTGGCTAGGAACCCTATTGCCGATCGGCACCGTCCCCGACCATGCACCCCAAACCTTAACCGAGATTACAGCAGAGATTCAACAGCAAGGGGATCGGATCGGGCAGGTGGTGTCTTTCCGTAGCGCGCCTGGGCTCACCTCATCTCAGTTAGGTTTCCATGACCTGTTACTGTCGATCGTCCGCCCCCGTAAAGCCTGTACTGGGCAAGACTGCGGTCAGATTCTGGAGTTGCGGGTTTATCGCCCCCAAGAGGTTTATCGCCCCCAAGAGACTGGCAACGAGCCATTGAGATATGCTTTGCTCGATCGAATTACCATTACAGAGCCGGAAGAATTAACCGTACTGGCTCCTCTCAGCCGTACTTCTCAGCTTACTCAAGGCTCAACTCGTGCTTTACCGTTGACCCAAATGAGCTGGATTCCCAGCCAGTCTGATCCTGCACCCACGGGCATCTGGTTTCACCTGCATGGGGAGTGGAAGCGGGGCAGCCGCATTGTTTATGGCCAAACCTGGCACTATGATCCACAGCGAACCCGCTTGCAGATCTTGCAAAGTTGGAGCAGTGTGGCTGGTAAGCTTCCCTCCTGGCAACAGGTTACTGGCGATCGACGTAGCGAGCTAGTGGTGGATCAATCGATCGGGCTAGAGCCACAATTTCAGGTGTTTCAAATTCAGTTCGATTCGGCCGATGCAGTCAGGCTGGAACCCATTAGCTTAACTGCAACTGAGTCTGATCGCACCTATGCCCACACGATGTTACTAGCCCGCCATGGGTTATGGGCAACGGCACTAAACCGTCTGAAAACTGCCCAACAACAGCATCATTGGCCAACGCACAGCCAGCCCCAAGCTGATTTGATCCAACTCCATGCAGCTATTACTCGATCGCAAGCCGAACGCGACTGGGCCAGTCCAACGCAAGAAATCCTGGCTCTGCTGATGGATGATCGTTGGTCACAAGCCCTGACTACCCTCAAAACAGCGCACCGCAGTGGCTACGATGTCAAAAATCTAGTTACCACCAATTCCGATCGACTCTGGCAGCGAATTGAGGCGGGTTTGCGGGTGCATCCGACCCAATCGGCGCTACAACAATGGGGAGCCCTGGTGCTGTCAGTACGCCAAACCCCTGCTCAAGCTGAGAGCTGGTTTCGTCGCCAACCGCGCTCGGATCATGCCACCGCCGAGATTGCCCCGATTTTGGCTTTGATGGAACCCCCGATCGCGGAGCCACCCTCCATCGTTCCCGCTCTAGCGCAGGCTTCAGCAGTTTCAACCACCTCGGACTCCCCTGCGATCAACCGCCCCTTAACTGGACTGCTCGGTGCGATCGTGCCAATTACCCAACCCAACGCTGCTGATTGGATCACCACCCCAGCTCCTCTGAAATTGGCTGCCAATCAGCGCTGGTATCAAATTGAAGTGATCACCCTGCATGATCAAGCCTTCTGGCAACAGGGGCTCACCCAGTCCCATTCAACCCAGTCCCATTCAACCCAATCCGCCGTTTCTACTGACTCCCTCGCTCAGATTGCCCAGTCCACTTCCCTTGAGTTGACGACTTGGCAAGAGTCCAGCCCAGTCCAAACGGTTCCGGCCCAGCTTCAAGCTATGCGGTTACACAACCAGCGGTTATGGTTGTTGGTGGCGAGCGAACCCCTCCGCCCGATCGACCGATCGATTCACTTAGCATTGACCCCGGACACGGTCAGTTGGACACCTGTGGTGAATACTCATATCTGGCGTGATCTGGTCAGCCAACACGCCCACTGGCAAGAGACTCTGCTGCCTCAACTCTGGCAAGCTTTGCAGGCTGCTCAATTAATTTCCAGCGAGTTACCTGTCACCGAGTGGAGCCAAGCGATTGGGGACTGGTCAGTGCAGTCGATGGAATTAACGGGCGATCAATCTCCCGAATATCTGTTATCGATCGCTGCCCCCACTGAGCCGCAGCCCCGCACCCTGATCTGCTCGACGGCTGGTCAGATCCTCTATAGCGATCTGACGCAACCCTACTCGCTGCTGACTATTGCGGATCAAACTTCAGATCGAATTTCAGATCAAACTTCAGATCAAGCTACGATCGATCGCCCTGAATTCAGCCCTGCTTCCCGACCGTTGCTGATTTTGGTGAATAACCTCAGGCAGTCACTAAAATGCCAGTTCGAGTCAGAGCAGGCGCATTCAAAAGCTGGGCAATTTTTACTGGAGCAGCACTTCCCGATCCATCCCGTTAGGTTAATCAGGCAACTTATATTGACCGACAATTCGCTTGGCAAACTCTGGCACATGAGCCGCCAATTTCTCCGGGTGGTTACGCTTCACATACAGATAATTGCGCGTAAAATGGGAATCGATCGAAAACCGGGCATATTCCAGTCCCTTTGGCCCAACTCGCTCGATCACCACCCCCATCAATTTGGCTGCCCACATGGGTAAAGTCACTCCTTTGTCGTAGGCAGGAATACTCTGTTGCACCGCATTTTTTCGATCGCCCTGGGACATGACCGGCTGCGTTTCAATCTGATCCATCACCAAATCCAGCATCTCTTGGCCGCGATCGTTCCGGACGACGATCCATTGCCAGCCAAATGGCGCACCCATATAGCCTACGACCAGATCGGCCAGCGAGTTGACATAATCAAAGCAACTCATGCAGGACGGGGCAAATACATCCTTCAGTTGATTGGTTTTTAAGCCAAAAAAGGGCACGGTTTCGGTGGAACCATCTTCATGCTTGAAGTGAACCCGAAAATCTTGCATAAATTCGTAATGCACCACGGTATCAGGCGATCGGCTCGTCGTCTCCAAAAACTTTTGCAGCCCAGCCCGTGTCACGTTATCCACACAGGGCGTACCCAACACATAGAGTTTTTCCAGCCCTAACTCTTGTTCGACAGCCCGCAACGCTTGAATTTGACAGCCCACTCCAATCACCAGCAGCCGCTTCATGCCCGACTGTTCGATCTGCTCCAGTACGGATAGGTTGGGTGAAAGGGTAGGTTTGTTGACCCGGGCTGCTAAAATTTCGGCTGGGGTGCGAGCAATGACTGGCATCGGTTGGAAGCGATCTTCTTTCGTGTTCTGCACACAAACCACTCCCTCAACCCAGCCTCGATTGAGCATTTCAATCGCGATCGAGCTGACAATTCCCGTCCATTGGGCTCCTTCGATCGGCTCAGTTTTGCGGGCCGCCATCATCTGCTGGTTCACCCCAAAATACCAATCATCCTGATTTTCCAGGTCGCGACTGCGCCCATGGGTTTGAACCTCTAGTTCAGGAATCTGTTGGTTGATAAACGCACAAGCTTCTTTCACATAGTGAATGTAGTAAGTGTCACAAAGACCACATTCACTGCACAGCTCTTTGGCCGGGCGACGGCTACTAGGTTTGAGCGCCTTTGCCTTCTTGTGAGGGGCGATCGGTGATGAGTTGGAGTTTGGGGTAATGGCAGTCATTGAAAATCTTCTATAAAAGCTAGAATCATGCAGTTGATTACATTGATCACAATACCGCAGGAGATGAATCAACGGCGTATTTTCTAGCGATTGGGATCTACAAAACTGCCCCTTTCCCCGCTATTGATTTGCTGCTTTGCCTGATCGAGTTTAGTTGTTAACATTAGCATCCGAATTGGGGGCAGCCGCATCGGGGGCAGAAGTGGCATTGCGAGTATTTGTAGTAGCAGTCGGTGCGTAGGTTTTTTCTTCAACGGCTCCTGGTACACCCATTGGTTCTGATTTGCCACCGTTATGGGCGATCGTCACTCCGCCTGCATTCCCGGCTCTGACCCGCACTTGGCGATCGGCTGTCCAAGTTCGTTCCGTACCTTCTGATAAGACTTCGGCCAATTTCACTTCTCCATCCACCTCAACCTCCAGCCAGGATTGCCCCGTGAGTTTGATATCGACCCGCACGGGTTTATCGGGCACCACAGATTGGGTAGGGGAAGGTCGAGCTGCCAAACTGCGCGCTTCGGGAGAAGCCACCGCATTGCCTAAATTCGCAGGGGAAACCTGCAGGGTGGGGCTAGAGGATTCTGTTTGTGAAGGCACCGATCGCCCCACAATATAGGACAACAGACTGACAGAGGCCATGATTAAGGCAATATAGGCAATGTAAAGGTGAAGCGGCCGGAGTTGCGCTGCAGGCAGGTCTTTCCAAGAGACATCGATTGGCAGACTTCTTTCAGCCGGAAATGCTTCGGCAAACTCAGCACCATCTAACCCCATGGCTTCGGCATAGCGACGAATAAAGCCTTGGACATAGACCGGTTCAGGCAGTTGGTGCAGCTTGCCCTCTTCGATCGCCTTGATCGATCGGGTCTGAATCAACGTGCGAGTCGCCACATCTTCGAGCGAAAACCCATTCTCCTCACGAATATGCCGGAGATAAGCGCCAATTTGCATTAGCCGCTCGACCTGCTCTTGTTGTAAAAGGCTCGTCTCTCTGCTCATTGTCTTCATTTGACTCGCTTACCCATTTTCTAATAAAAAGCGTTGAACTGTGTTTGAGGTGCCAGATTTAAGGTGCCAGATTTAAGGTGCCAGATTTAAGGTGCCAGATTTAAGGTGCCAGATTTAAGATGCCAAATTCAAGGGGCTCAATGACAGTCGCTAGATAGAAGTAGCTACTAATAGCAGTTGTGCCGATTGCGCTTGCTGGCGCAGAAACTGAACTTCTGATGGGTATAAGGGACGATGTTGTCCTGGTTTGAGCGATCCCAGTTGGATGGAACCGATCGCCACTCGATGCAGTTCTAAAACGGGATGCCCCAGTTGCTCAGCAACTCGGCGAATCTGGCGGTTTCGACCCTCCCGCAGGATGATTTCTAACTGGGTTGCCGTCGGATGAGTTGCAAGAATTCGAACTTCAGCACGCCTGGTTGGCCGACCATCTAGCAGCACACCTTGTCGCCATTGCCGCAAAATTTCAGGTGAAGGATGACCCTGAACCCAAACCTGGTAAGTTTTAGAGATCGAATGGCGAGGATGAGTCAAACAGGCCGTCACTGCGCCATCGTTGGTCAGTAATAGGGCCCCAGTAGAAGCCGCATCTAGACGACCCACAGGATGCAGCCCCAAGGAGCGCCACTGATTAGACAAGAGATCGAGTACCGTACGCCGCCCCTGAGGATCATCACAGGTGGAAACGACTCTGGCTGGCTTATGGAGTAATAGATAAGTCAGTTCCGGGCGCTGGTGAGGTCGAATGGGTTGACCATCGACTTCGATCGCATCCACGGCTGGATCGGCCCGCTGCCCCAAGGTACCCAAGGCACCGTTTAACCGCACTCGCCCCTCTAAAATCATTTGCTCTGCCTGTCGCCGGGAAGCAATCCCCCATTGAGACAGAATCTTTTGCAGTCGTTCAGCCATGGCGGTTAGGTCAATCCTGGTTCAGAGGTGCCAGACATAAAAGGTTTAGGATTGAAATCTTGAGGTGAAAGTTCCGGACTCAACGCTTTCCCCAGAGTTTCTGTTTAATTATTGCAAGAATCCTTGCTGAAATTTCTGTCAGCATGGAGGGCTTTGCGGGATCGCCAGTACAAGCCTCTGCAAGGAGGCAACCACCATTAAATGGCATGGATGGGGCAAGGAAAGCGGACTTGCAACCAACCGCCGCCGGTTTCAGGATGGTTGCTTGCACTCACCGATCCTTGATGCGCTTCTACAATTTGCCGTACGATCGCTAATCCCAAGCCATTCCCTCCCTGTGCAAAGCTATCAGCCGATCGGCGATCGGTGGATCGGCGATCGGTGGATTGGCGATCGGTCGAACCCAGAGATGCATCGAAAGGTTGAGGCTCTAGGGTTGCTGGGGTAGGATCGTTTGCGGAGCGGGTGGCCGGGGCAGTGATTAACCGAGAGCGAGAGGGATCGGCCCGAAAGAAGCGTTCAAACACATAAGGTAAGGATTGTTCCGGAAAGCCTCCACCGGAATCGATCACTTCTAAACAGACAACCTGGGTCGGCTCAGCCATCTCAGGGGTTGCATTCGCTGCGGTCTCTACCTCCAGTTTGATCTGGATCGGTCGTTCAGGCGCACTATATTTGATCGCATTATCCAGCAGGTTGATGAGCAGTCGGTGAATGCGCGACTCATCAAGCTGTACCACGAGATGGTCAGGCCCCTGATAATCCAGCTCGATTTGCTTGCGGCGGGCCAGCGGCTCCAGGCTATTCCAAACCGAGTGAATCAACCGAACTAGATCAGTCGGTTGGCGTTGCAGATCTCGAAATGCGTCCCGCTCCATTTGGCTGAGGGCCAACAAATCCTGCACCAAATCGCTCAACCGAATGGTTTCGTTGATCAAGCGATCGATCCAGGTACGCAACGAGGGTTCTAAGCGAGATTGGAGGGTTTCCGCAATTAGACGGATCGAGGTAAGAGGGGTTTTCAGCTCATGAGCTAGATCTGAAGTCCAACGATCACACTGCTGGGAAAGCATCACCAGCTCTTGCTGATTTTCCAAAAACACGCCCACCTGGCTATCCGGGAGCGGTAACCCATATCCTTGCAGCGTCAGGGCCGGTTGGCGTGAAAGATCAGAGGGATCGGAACTGGTTGGATAAAACGTCCAATTGCTTTGACAGGGCTGTTCTGCCCGCCGAGTTTGTTCAATCAAATCATCCAGTTCGTAGGATCGCACCCATTCCAGCAATAGTCGGGGTTTAGACCAGTTGCATTCTTCGGCAATTCCCAAAATACTTTGGGCTTGCTGATTGCACCAGAGTAGACGGTTTTCGTCATCTACTTGCAGATAGCCGACCGGAGCCGTTTGAATAATCTGTTTCAGGATGGCAATTTGCTGTTCCAAGTGAGATTGGGTTTCGCGTTGCTGACTGATTGCCAAAGAAAGCTGGGAGGCTAACGAAAAAGGTGATTCTGCTTGATCGGTCTGGAGCTTTTTCAGAATTTTCTTCAATCGACTGTCGGCTTGAAATCGCTGCCAGATGAGCAGTGCCACTCCGATCGATAAGCCAAGTAAAAAATCTGAAAATGCCACGGCTTAATTAACGTTACTTGCTGATTAACGTTGCCTTCAGTTGCAGAAGTTGCAGAAACTGCTCTGACCCCTAAGCGTAACATTTATTAAAGAAAAGAGAATACGGATTAGCCGACTCTAACCAAACCGATAGCCGAACCCCCGCACTGTCAGTAGATATTCTGGATGGCTCGGATCTAACTCTAACTTTTCACGCAACCAGCGAATATGGACATCTACTGTCTTGCTATCACCCATAAAATCCGGGCCCCAGATCCGTTCGATTAACTGTTCTCGTGACCAGACTCGACGCGGATGAGACATAAACAGCTCTAAAATGCGGAACTCTTTCGGAGATAAATTAACCTCTTCCCCCCGAATGGTGACTCGGCATTCTTGGGGATACAGCACAATTTCATGGAACCGGAGAGCTGATTCTTGGGTTTGCAGTTGCGATCGACGATGCCGCCGCAGTAAAGCCCGACAACGGGCAATCAATTCTCGCATCCCAAAGGGTTTTGTCAAATAATCATCTGCCCCGACTTCTAACCCCACAACGCGATCGGTTTCCGTACCTTTCGCACTCAGCATCAAAATGGGGACACTACTCCCTTCATGACGCATCAGCCGACAGAGATCCAGACCATTGATATAAGGCAACATCAAATCAAGAATGACCAGATCAAAAGTGGGTGGGCTGGCATAAGTAGATTCACTCGATTTGGAGAGCAGTTCTAATCCCTTACGCCCATCTTCAGCCGTGGCCACTTCATACCCCTCTTCCATTAAGGCAAGAGCAAGCGTTTCCCGAATGAGTTCTTCATCCTCAACAATCAAAACCCGCCCTAGCTTTACTTCCTGCTGAAATCTGGTCGCTTCTGGCGTTATTGTTAGTGGCATGATTTTTTGTTTGGTTCAGCGCTCCAAGCTCATCGTAGCAGAATGCATGGAATCTGCTATTGGCAAAAAACAGAGGATTGAGATTTTTAACTGTTGTTTACGATACAGATGGTTGTGATACAAAACGCCATGCTGCCAACTCGCCCTGAATACTCATCAACTCTACTTATTGACCGCAATAACCTATTGACCGCAATAACCTATTGACCGCAATAACCTATTGACCGCAATAACCTATTGACCGCAA
>JALOOM010000109.1 GCA_025454395.1 Elainella sp. Prado103 | reverse complement strand
GCTTCCTGCGCGTTCGACAGCACTTTCTCATACACCTGCCCCGGCATCGCGATCGCCACCACCGGCACCTTGGCATCCAGTAGCGCGATCGGGCCATGCTTCATTTCCCCAGCCGGATAGCCTTCGGCATGGATGTAGCTGATTTCTTTGAGTTTAAGTGCTCCTTCCAGCGCGATCGGGAAATTGATCCCGCGACCGATGAAGATAAAATCCTGGGTTTCTTCAAATTCATGGGCGAGCTGTTCCACATAACGTTCCTGTACTTCTAAGATCGACTCGATCTGAGCTGGGAGCTGCCGCAGTTCAGCAATGATTTGTTCGAGGCGATCGAGCGATAGGGTGCGCCGACGATAGGCCAAATCCAACGCTAAACAATAGAAGGCGACCAGTTGAGCGGTGAAGGTTTTGGTGGCTGCCACGCCAATCTCGATGCCAGCATGGGTGTTGAGCAAATAATCAGCGACTTGGGCGATCGTGCTATCGAGTCGGTTGGTGATGCCCAGCAGTTTAGGCTGAAACTTGCCACCCATTTCCGATCGTCGCCGTTTTTCCATATCCAGTGCCGACAGGGTATCAGCCGTTTCCCCGGATTGGGTCACACCGATCGTCAGGGTGTGGGGCATCAACGGTGTAGGGGCGTAGCGAAACTCGGAGGCATAATGCACCTGGGTGGGAATTTCCGCCAACTGTTCTAGTAGATGTTTGCCCACCAGTCCAGCGTGCCAGCTCGTGCCGCAGGCAACAATTTGAATCTGCTCTAGATCGGTGTAGAAATCTGCGGGCAGACCAAGCTGAATGGGCGATCGATCGCCGTCTGCTGTCCAGTCACTGTCTAGATAGGCTTCTAACCCGGCTCGTACCACCCCCGGCTGCTCATAGATCTCCTTCAGCATGAAATGTTTAAAGCCCTGCTTCTCCACCAGGATCGGGTTCCAGTTCAGAGTAACGGGAGATTTGCGCAGTCGCTCGCCTGTAAAACTGTAGACCTCCACGCCGTGGGAAGTTAGGCGGGCAATTTCGCCATTTGCCAACGTCAGCACCGTGCGGGTATGAGCCACCATGGCGGGCGTATCGGAGGCACAAAAGGCCTCACCCTGACCAAAGCCGATCGATAAAGGAGCCTGTTGCCGTACTGCCAGCAGTTCATTGGGATAGTCAGCCGCGATGATCGCTAGTGCGAAGGCCCCTTGTAGCTCGTTGACCGCGAGTCGAACGGCTTCTAGCAGGGTAGCAGCAGGGTTGTGGGACTGCAACGCTTGGAGGCAATCAGCGATCAGGTTGGGAATGACTTCGGTGTCGGTTTCCGAATGGAAGACGTAGCCCTTGGCTCTCAGGTTCTCCCGTAACTCGCGGTAGTTTTCGACGATGCCGTTTTGCACCACCGCGATCCGACCAGATACATCCGTATGAGGATGAGCATTATACTCCTCCGGTTTGCCATGGGTGGCCCAACGGGTATGACCAATGCCGATCGAAGCCGGAACTTGCCAGTCGGCCAGCTTTTCTTGCAGGTTTTGCAGCTTGCCCTTCGCCCGCACCCGATGAATTTCACCCTGCCAAATCGCAGCGATCCCGGCTGAGTCATAGCCTCGATACTCTAACTTTTGCAATCCTTCCAGCAGAATGCGACTGGCCGTTTGCGTTCCGATATAGCCAACAATCCCACACATGGCTGACTCCCTTGAGGCTAACGTTTTGATCCAATTGATCCAATCTAATCAGTTGATCGATCCACCCCCTATCTTGCAGTGCGCTTGGAAAACCTCATTTTTAGAGAAGAAATGGCTACAAGCAAGATGGGGTTATAGCATACAGCAAAGCCCAACTGAATTGGCTGCCGAAGTGCTCCTAGAATAAACACGGCTGCTGGCTGAGATTCCGTAAACTTTGTTGACTAGATGGGCAGCAAATATCAAACCTTATTGCAAGATCAAGCTTCTATGGGTAACTTACGCTAGGTTTTGGGTAAGTCCATGCATTAACTAAGCATTCTGCATCCCAGAGGGGCAAAGCTTATGGGGTTTCAACGAATTTTGGCGGCTATTGATCATTCTCCGCTCAGTCACTCTGTTTTTGAAGAGGCACTAGAGCTTGCGAAGAGCAACCAAGCGCAGCTCATTCTGTTTCATTGCCTAACGGCAGATCTGATCTCGGCGACCCCACCGTTTGCGGGTGAGTTAGGGGTTTCGCCTCACTTAGTCAGTCAGGCTTATCAATCGCAATATATTCGCTTTGAGGATCAATTGCGGCAAATTCAACTCTTGCTCAATCAATATTGCAGTCTTGCTAAAGCACAAGGGGTCAGGGTTGAAAGCGATTATCGTACGATCGAACCAGGGCAGGGGCTTTGTCAGGCAGCTCAACGTCACCAAGCTGATCTGATTATTATGGGTAGGCGCGGTCGTAAAGGGATCACGGAAGTGCTGTTAGGGAGTGTGAGTAATTACGTGTTGCATCACGCTCCTTGTGCAGTCTTGGTGATTCAATCTGGACAGCCTACGGAAATACAGCCGACCGAAGCAGTAGAGGTTGCTTACTGAGGTTGCTTACCATTCAATATTCCGTACGAGCCTATTCTGTACGAGCCTATTCTGCTGTGCTTCAAACAATATGCTGTGCTTCAAACAATATGCTGTGCTTCAAACAATATGCTACGCTCCAAACCATTCCGGTAGCGCTTCAAATCAGAATGGGGATAAAGCTAGACTCGATTTAGACTCGATCGGACAGGAATCTTGAGCACCTGCAAGAGTGCCTACGAGACCACCTACAATATAGAAACGGGATTGGGAGTTGGGCTGGAGCCGATTGAGCTTAAACTGGTGAGCTTAAACTGGTGAGCTTAAACTGGATTGAGCTTGGACTTACAGGTGTATTGAAATCACAGGATCTAACGATGAGCGCTTACGAACTTGAGCTAGAAACCAACCCAGCGACTACAGCCGGTGAAACTAGCCTCACAATGAATTATGTAGAAGTCATTGAAACCGTCATTTCTAGCCTGGAACAAGATCAGAGCGCCATGGTCAGTCATTCTGAAGATGGTGGCTATCTGTGGAAATTCAAGTATGGCAGTGTTGAAGTGTTTGTACAGTTACCGGGCACCTCAGATGAAGATACGCTCAGCGTCTGGTCTTCGGTGCTAAAGCTGCCTGTGCAGGATGAAGCCAAATTGCTCCGCAAGCTGATGGAAATGAACTGGTCAAGCACTTTTGAGTCCCGGTTTGCCATTGTCGAAAATCAGGTGATTGTCTGTTCTCAGCGCACCCTAGCCGAACTTTCGCCCGCTGAAGTGTCGCGCAACATCACGATCGTGGCCACCATTGCCGACGATAACGACGAAGCCCTGCAAGCTGAATTTCCGCCTGCCTAGAGGTTCCTACCGGATGGCTTAGCGCATGATTCCTGTTTGGCGGTTGATCCCCTGTCTAACGGCCAGTGGCGCAGAACAGATGGCGATCGACACTTGGTTATTGGAGCAGCATCGGTTGGGATTGCATCCGCCGACTCTACGGTTTTACCAATGGCAGCCGATCGCTATTTCGTTGGGCTACCACCAAAAGCAATACCCACCAGCATGGCGGCAACTTCGTTGGCAGGGGCAACCGATCGATCTGGTGCGACGGCCCAGCGGCGGACGGGCCGTGTTGCATCAAGGTGATTTAACCTATGCGGTGATCGGGTCTGGATGGATCGGCACTCGTCACCAAGTCTATGAGCAAATTTGTCAGTTTTTGATTGCTGGGTGGCGATCGTTAGGCGTTGAGCTGCACTTTGGTGCGGCCGGACGAGGCTACATCCACAATCCCAACTGCTTTGGTACGGCTACGGCAGCCGATCTCGTCACAGCAAAGGGCATGAAGTTCATTGGCAGTGCCCAATTGCGACGCGGCCCAGCGATCTTGCAGCATGGATCGATGCGACTCAATGCCGATCTAGCACTCTTTCAGCAGGTATTTGGTGCAGCAGATGCAGCGGTCGGCGATCTTGCAGGGACGATCGAGCCATCACCAGATCGACTACCAGATCGATTGCCAGATCTACTGCCAGACTTACCAATGCCAGACTTACCAATGCCAGACTTACCAATGCCAGACTTACCAATGCCAGACTTACCAATGCCAGACTTACCAACCATCATTCAGTCCTTAACCACGGCTGCGATTGAACAGTTTGGCATTCAAGTTGTCAGCCAACCCTTGACTGAGCAGGAACGACGATCGGCCGTTCTGATGTTTGATCAAGCCTAATCACTTTGGGTTCAGCCCTCTCATTGCAAGTGATTTCCGGAACATGTCTCTGCCAGAGTAGACCTCAGGCAAGCAGGTTTGACAGCGGCGAAAGTAGCGCTGACCAGTAGCAATTGCCCTAATTTTATTGATTGCTGTAAGGCAAACTGATGGGTCAGTTTCACCTTATACGTTACCAAGAGAAAGAATAATGAACATTTCGTTACAAAGTCGAGTAGAATGAGCTTGCTGGTAAATAAGTATTTTTGCTCAAAAACATGATGGTGGATCAATTTCCCTGGCTCACCGCGATCATCCTCCTCCCGCTGATTGCCGCTCTGGCGGTGCCAGTTATTCCCGATAAGGATGGTAAGCAGATTCGTTGGTATGCCCTTGGTGTCGGAATTATCGATTTTGTGCTCATGTGCTACGCCTTCTGGACGCACTATGACACGAGTAGCTCGACGTTTCAAATGGTGGAACGCTACGACTGGTTACCTCAGATCGGGTTAAGCTGGGCGGTTTCAGTAGATGGCGTTTCGATGCCGCTGGTACTGCTGGCTGGTTTCGTGACAACGCTTTCGATTTTCGCGGCTTGGCAGGTGGATCGCAAACCGCGGCTGTTTTATTTCTTAATGCTAGTGCTTTACGCTGCCCAGATTGGGGTATTCGTGGCGCAGGATTTGCTGCTGCTATTCATCGCCTGGGAAGTGGAGTTGATCCCCGTCTATCTCTTAATTTCGATTTGGGGTGGCAAACGACGGCGCTACGCCGCAACGAAGTTTTTGCTTTACACTGCGGCTTCGTCGGTATTTATTGTGGTAGCTGCTCTCGCGATGGCCTTCTATGGCAATCAGTTCAGCTTTGACATGGTTGATCTGGGGCTGAAGCACTACCCACTCGTGATGGAGTTGCTGCTCTACGCTGGTCTGCTGGTGGCATTTGGGGTGAAGCTAGCTGTTTTCCCCCTGCACACCTGGTTACCCGATGCCCATGGTGAAGCCTCTGCTCCAGTTTCAATGATTCTGGCAGGCGTGCTGTTAAAAATGGGGGGATATGGGTTAATTCGCCTCAACATGGAATTGTTACCCAATGCCCATGTCTACTTCGCTCCAGTTTTGGCAGTGCTGGGTGTGGTCAACATTATTTATGGGGCCTTTAATTCGTTTGCTCAACCCAACATGAAGCGGCGGCTGGCTTACTCTTCCGTTTCCCACATGGGGTTTGTGCTGCTAGGCATTGCGTCCTACACCGATGTTGGGATTAGCGGTGCCATGCTGCAAATGCTATCTCACGGTTTGATCGCCTCGGTGCTGTTCTTCCTAGCAGGGGTGACTTACGATCGCACCCATACCCTGTCCTTGAAAGAAATGGAAGGGATCGGTCGGGTGATGCCGAAGGTGTTTGCCTTATTCACGGCAGGATCGATGGCTTCGCTGGCTTTACCCGGTATGAGTGGGTTCGTGGGCGAACTGGAAGTATTCGTCGGGATGGCCACCAGTGATATTTACAGCACTGCTTTCCGGGTGGTGGTGATTGGACTGGCTGCGGTTGGATTAATCTTGACTCCGATTTACTTGCTGTCGATGTTGCGGGAAGTATTTTACAACTCGGATGCAGCACCTGCCTGCAACCTGGCTGATCTGGCCCCTCCTATGGCGGGGCAGCAAGAGGCCGTTTGCTTCGGAACCAATTGTGTTCTGCCTACGGATGCGGTCTACAGTGATGCTAAGCCACGGGAAGTATTCATTGCCGTTTGCTTCTTGATGCTGATTATTGGGATTGGGGTCTATCCGAAGCTGGCCACCCAGCTCTATGATGCCAAGACGGTGGCAGTCAACACTCAAATGCGCGCAACCTACACGCAGATTGCCCAGAACCAATCGCCTATCTACGCGCTGCATGCGCCTCAGCTCATTGAACCGGAGTTGTCTCCAGTGTTAGGCACTCTCAAGTAGATTAGCTGATGAGTCGGTCAAGCAGCCAGTTCAGTCATTGATCAGGTTAGATCAATCAATTAATCAATCAGTCAAGCAGCCAATCGATCAATCAATCAACCCATCGGCAAGCTGCTGACTGGAATAGCATCTCATAAACTCAATCAACGATCCTCCAGATTTGGGGGATTTTTTATTGCAGGTAGAACCGAATCGGGAATTCCGATCGATCGCAGCCGTCCCAGCCCAAACCCACACAGTATGCTAGTAAATAGCCACTGCTAGAAATTGCTGTTAGAAGTCCGGACGCTAACCGATCCCATGACTGCTTCCACCAAATTAGTTCCGTTACTCAAAGACCCCGATCGCCTTGAAGCACGGCTGAAGGAAATTCCGCCGGAACCTGGGGTTTACTTCATGCGCGATGTCACCGATCAAATCCTCTATATTGGTAAGTCGAAAAAGCTCCGATCACGGGTACGTTCCTACTTTCGCGAAGATCCCGATCGCAATCCCCGCATTGCCCTGATGGTGATGCAGATTGCCGAAATCGAGTTCATCGTGACCGATACAGAGGCTGAAGCCCTAGCGCTGGAAGCCAACCTGATTAAACAACATCAGCCCCACTTCAATGTGTTGCTGAAGGATGACAAAAAATATCCCTACCTCTGTATTACCTGGAGTGACGAATACCCCCGTATGTTCATCACGCGCAAGCGGCATCTGGGTAAGTCGAAAGATCGCTATTACGGCCCCTATGTGGATGTATTTGCTCTACGCAGTACCTTGCGGCTGATTAAGCGGATTTTTCCCTTGCGGCAGCGCCCCCAACCTTTATTTAAGGATCGTCCTTGCCTGAATTACGATATTGGTCGCTGTTTGGGGGTTTGCCAAAAGCTGGTTTCAACCGACGAATACCGGAAAATGATGCAAAAAGTGGCCATGATCTTTCAAGGGCGCACTAAAGAGTTGGAAGAAGTTCTGACCTTGCAGATGGAAAAAGCGGCCGAAGAGCTGAACTTTGAATATGCGGCCCGGTTGCGCGATCAAATCAAGGCGATCCAATCTTTGAATGCCGATCAAAAAGTGGCTCTGCCTGATGACACCGTGTCTCGCGATGCCATTGCCCTGATGTCTGACGATCATCATGCCTGCATTCAACTGTTTCAGGTGCGAGCGGGGCGCTTGGTGGGGCGCTTGGGATTTGTGGCAGATGCGCAATCAGGGACTCCAGGCGCGATCTTACAACGGGTCTTAGAGGAGCATTACTCGACAGTTGAAGCGGTAGAAATCCCAGCCGAAATTCTGACTCAGCATTCCTTGCCGGAACAGGAAATGTTGGCGACTTTCCTATCAGAGCGCAAAGGCCGCAAGGTGAGCATTGATGTGCCCCAGCGCCAAACAAAAGCCGATCTGATTGAAATGGTGGAGCGGAATGCTGGGTATGAACTGGCTCGCACCCAACGGTTTGCTGATCGCAACAATCAGGCCATGCTCGATCTAGCCACGATTTTGGACTTGCCTGATTTACCCCATCGGATCGAAGGCTATGATATTTCCCATATCCAGGGATCGGATGCGGTCGCTTCCCAGGTGGTATTTATTGATGGATTGCCCGCCAAACAGCATTACCGACATTACAAAATCAAAAATCCAACGGTGCGATCGGGACATTCCGATGATTTTGCCAGTATGGCTGAGGTGATCCGTCGCCGCTTCCGCAAATATGACAAGAGCCAGGAAGATCACCTGGCAAAGAACCGTAATAGTAGCATTCTCAACCCTAAACCCGATGGCGACTTTCCAGATTTGGTGATGATCGACGGTGGCAAGGGGCAACTTTCGGCAGTGGTGGAAGTGTTGCGAGACATGAACCTGCTGGAAGATGTCAAGGTGGTTAGCCTGGCCAAGCAGCGGGAAGAAATTTTCCTACCCGGTGAATCTTTGCCGCTAGTGACTGAAGCGGAGCAACCCGGTGTGCAACTGCTGCGTCGGTTGCGAGATGAAGCCCACCGTTTTGCGGTCAGCTTTCACCGTCAGCAGCGTAGCGATCGAATGCGTCGATCCCGCCTGGATGAAATTCCGGGGCTGGGACATCATCGGCAGAAACAACTGCTTGCCCATTTTCGATCGATCGACTACCTGCGAGAAGCCAGCCTTCAGCAAATTGCCGAAGTTCCGGGGATTGGCACCAAGATGGCCCAACAAATTTATGATTATTTTCATCCTCAACCGCTGGAAGACCCGATCGGATGAGGGTGAGGGGGGGCGCTAGAATGTCGCTCTTCCGATGCAGCCTGAAGTGGCTCTTTTGACAGAGCTGATGCACTAGGAATTCTCGTTACTCTACTTCAAAGAATTTAACGTTGAACTTTGAGGACTTGGAGTGATGAATTCGACGATAGTATTCCGACCCATTGTCAAAATGCTAGGTTTCGCAGGAACGTCCACGCTGGTTTTGATGATGGGCTGGACTGCCCTGGCTCAAGCTCAAGTTACACCTGGTAATCGGCAACAATTAGAAAATGAGGCGATCGGTGAATCCAACCGAGCAGGGGCAAGTGAGCCGAGCAGCCCAACCGTCACCCCCCATACCGATCCGGGCATGACGACCCAACCGACAACTCGCGAGATCACACCGCAGGAGATGGAGCAACCCAGCGGAGTCAGCCGTTCCAATCAGGATGCCAGTAACAGTGACAATATTGGCCCTAGTGCAGTACCTGGGCAAAGTGTCCCCGGCCCCAGCGAGACTCCATCGGGTAGTCCGAATGTGCCAGGGGTTTCGACCTACGATGATCCCAATGAATCTCGGACTGAACAGGACGCTCTGAATCGTCCAACTGGGCAAGAGCTGGACGAGACGAGTAGCCCAAGCACCGTTCCAGGAGAAGGTTTTCCTGGCCCCAGTGAGACTCCGTCGGGTAGTCCCAATGTGCCAGGTACTTCTCCCTATGATGATCCTGGCATGACTCCTCGATCCTAGATGGTCAATCTGCCCGCTCCCTACGTCCTATTAACCCGATCGAAGCCCCTGTTTCACCCAACCAACCAGAAATTCGTAACCTAAGTTAATCTTTCTGCTGATTCAGAAACCGGGAGATTTTGGAGATTGCTGTGGACTGTGGGCAGGGATAACATCCTTGCCCTTTTTGGATTGCGGTTATTTTGATGCATTCTAAATGGAAAATTTGGAGATTGTGAAACGCCAAACCACTTGTCTAGCAAGGCTTTTCAGGACTTTGCTTGTTATCTATTGCTCACTTGTGCTGATCGCAACGTTGAACTAGAACGATTCCCATTGATCAACCTTGTGGCTTCATTTGATCAGGATGGCCCAAAATCGGATAACCCTTGCTACAGAGCGGTTTAGAAATATTTCTAAAAACTGCGATCAAACCTGGAAAGATGCACTAGAATACAGTGCGTTTACCGATACAGGGATTTTTAACGTATGAACAAAGGTGAATTAGTAGATGCGATCGCCGCAAAAACCCAAGCCAGCAAAAAGGAAGCTGATGCTGCGTTGACAGCCGCCATTGAGGCCATTATGGAAGCGGTTGCCTCTGGAGAAAAGGTAACACTCGTAGGGTTTGGTACATTCGAACCCCGTGAGCGGGCAGCTCGTGAAGGGCGCAATCCTCAAACGGGTAAAGCGATCAAAATTCCAGCAACGACGGTTCCTGCCTTCTCAGCGGGCAAACAATTCAAAGAAATGGTAGCAAAGTAATTGACTGATTTGATTTTTACGAGATCCGGCTGATCGTCCCAGGCTCAGAGTAGAGGAGCGGGGTGATGCATCACCGGATTTCGTAATTTCTGTGATTCTGCCTCCTGTCAGGCGGTTTAGATTTATGGGTTGGGGTTAGTAGGCTGAGGGTTAGTAAGCTGAGGGACAGTAGGCTGAGGGTTAGTAGGCTGAGGGTTAGTAGGCTGAGGGTTAGTAGGCTGAGACTAATGGGCTGAGACTAATGGGCTGAGGCCGGAAGATTCCACTCTTGAAGGGCTAAGGCGATCCCAGCTTGCAGAGCAGATGAGGTAGTCTGCTGGGCGGTTTGGAGCCGTTGCAAGGTATCGGGAGCAGCAAGCTGTTTGAGGGCCGCAATAGCATGAAATCGCACTCCAGGATCGGGATCGGCGAGCAGGTGAATCAGAGACTCGGTAGCGATCGACTGCTGTAGTTGTCCCAAGCTAAAGATCATTTGCTGTTTGCCACGAGCAGTTTGGAGTACAGGATGATTTGTATGGAGTAGAGTTAGTAAGAGCTGGGCGGCGATCGGACGAGATGCTTCGGTCAATCGTCCCAGGACAGCGATCGCTTCTAGCACTAAAGCATCAGCAGAGTCAGCAGCAAAATCAGCATCGAGTTGCGATTGCAGCAAAAAGCGACGCAAAGACTCTAAGGCGGCCGGATGGTGAATCCAAGCCAAATTACGAATAATGTCTAGCTGTAGAGCGGTCGGTGTGTGGATAGATTGCAGGACTCGATCGAGGAGCCGCACGGATCGTTCATTGCCAATCCGGGCTAATGCCACCACCGTTTGCCGACACACCTCTAAATTGAGATCCCAAAGTAGCGGCTCTAACTGAGTGATCGATTCATCAGGATCCGCCGTCTCAGATTGGCTGACCTGGATCCCAATCCCCAATACGGCTGCCTGACGTACGGCTGCTTGGGGATCATGCAGCGCCGTAAACAATGCGGCTTGAATGGCAGGACTATAGAAGTGGCTGAGTGCTTCCACCGCAGTCGCCCGAATTATGGGACTCGGATCCCCTAGCACCTCTAACAACAGGGGTACCACTTCTGGATGCCGCAATTGAGCCAGGGTAGAAACAGCAATTTGCCGAGTTGACGGCTGATGCAGCAATTCACTGAGCGTCGGAATAGCCTGGGAGCCAAAATTGGCTAAGGCAGATATGGCCATAGCGGCTACATCCGGATGTTCAGTCTGGTGCAGAATTTGAGTTAACCCTTGCAATGCCGATGCACAGTTGAGGTTGCCTAAAATTCGAGCCGTGAACCAGAGAAGTTCCCAGTCGGTTTCTTCCTCAGTCTGGAGCAGCTCTAACAGAGGAGCCACCGCCACCTCACCCAGGGTCGAAAGTGTTTTCGCAATATTCCACCGGCTGTGAAAGTCACCTTCCTGCAAGAGTCGCAGGGCAGCATCCACTGCCATAAAAGAGGGATCGATTTCAGAAGGCAGATCGGTTTCAGAAGGCAGAAAAGAGGGCATGTATGATTCAATGAATTAAAACAATATACTCAAACCAAATCTTTCGGGTACTTTCAAGAACGTTTTGCCTGTATCAGAATGTTTTGCCTGCATCAGGACAAATGGCTGAGGAATAAAGATTAAATAACTTGCGGGGTTCAATATTCCCTAGGGACACTGCGCCTGTATCCGGATAGCAATCTCAGCGATGGGCACTAGATTCAAATTGCCCCTCAGACCTGTTCGATCGCAGCAGGGAATAGTCAATTTTTCCAATTTTCTCAATCTTATGACCAGATCGACGAGGAAACAACCCCGATCGCGCTGAGCACACCCGGCAAAACTATTAGCTAATGCAATCTTTGCATCGATTAACGCAAAAACTTCATCAAATGAAATTTTTTGTAACGAAAGCTACGAATCTTGGCGATTACTTTCCTTAATCTAGTGTGCAATCCACTCAAGCAGGGCGTTTTGTTTCGACCCATTGAGGATAGAACTGTGACCAGCGTTATTACGAACCAAGCAACTAGCCAGAATAAGTTTGAGAAGTTCAAAGCTGAAAAAGATGGTTTAGCGGTTAGACAGGATCTAGAACAGTTTGCGCAACTCGGTTGGGAGGCAATTGACGAAACTGATCGGGATCATCGATTGAAATGGTTAGGGATATTCTTTCGCCCAGTCACCCCTGGCAAGTTTATGATGCGGCTGCGGATGCCAAGTGGTATCCTAACCAGTCCTCAAATGCAGGTTTTGGCGGAGATTGTGCAGCGTTATGGCGCAGATGGTAGTGCCGACATTACGACACGACAGAATTTGCAACTTCGCGGGATTCGGATTGAAGATATCCCCGATATTTTCGATCGACTCAAATCAGTCGGATTGACCAGTGTGCAATCTGGCATGGATAATGTGCGGAACATCACGGCTTCGCCAGTGGCTGGGCTGGATGCCGATGAGCTAATTGATGTTCGTGATCTGGTGCAGGCTGTGCAAGACATGATCACGAATCGAGGGGAAGGGAATTCGGAGTTTACCAATCTACCCCGCAAATTCAATATTGCGATCGAGGGTGGACGAGATAACTCGGTGCATGCAGAAATCAACGACATCGCCTTCATTCCTGCCTTTAAAGCAGGGGAGCAATCAGAACCAACGATCGGCTTTAATGTCTTGGTTGGTGGCTTTTTCTCCGCTAAACGCTGTGCATCGGCAGTTCCTCTGAATGTATGGGTTGCTCCAGAGCAAGTCGTTCAGCTTTGCCGGGCCATTCTTGAGGTTTATCGCGATCACGGATTACGGGCCAATCGCCAAAAGTCCCGCCTGATGTGGTTAATCGATGAATGGGGGCTAGAGAAATTCCGGGCGATGGTAGAACAACGCCTAGAGTATCCTCTCTTACCAGCGGCAGAGAAAGATGAAATTGATTGGGACAAGCGCGATCACATTGGCGTATATCGTCAAAAGCAATCCGGGCTGAATTTTGTGGGATTGCATGTTCCGGTAGGGCGGCTCTACGCTGCTGATATGTTTGAGTTAGCTCGGCTATCAGAGGTTTACGGCAGTGGAGAACTACGGCTGACCGTTGAGCAAAATGTGATTCTCCCCCATGTTTCCGATGCTCGCCTAGAAGCTTTACTGCAGGAGCCATTGTTAGAAAAGTTTTCGGTGAATCCTTCGCCATTGGTTCGCTCTCTGGTTTCTTGTACAGGGGCTCAGTTCTGCAACTTTGCCCTGATTGAAACCAAAAGTCGGGCATTAGCGATGGCAAAAGCCCTGGATGAGCAGCTTGAACTGACTAGACCCGTGAGAATCCATTGGACAGGCTGCCCCAACTCCTGTGGACAACCGCAAGTTGCTGATATCGGCTTGATGGGCACTAAAGCTCGCAAAAACGGCAAAGCAGTCGATGGGGTTGACCTCTACGGAGGTGGCACTGTTGGTAAGGATGCCCATTTGGGTGAATGTGTCGAGAAAGGTATTGCCTGTGATGATCTGGAGGATCGATTGCGGAATGTGTTGATCGAGCAGTTTGGTGCCAAGCCGAAACAAAGCTGAGCTGGCTGAAACTGAGTTGACTGAAACTGAGTTGACTGAAACTGAGTTGGTTACCAATTGAGCAGATTGGCATGAGTAGATAAGTGGATGAGTGGATGAGTGGATGAGGCGCAGCACGAGGTTTTATTCAGGTTTTCTGACTTCAGGTTTTCTGACTTCAATTTGACCAACTGATTCAAGTAACTCATGCTTAATTTTTTCCACAGCCAATTCGTAGTTCAGGAATCAGCATTGCATTACTGATTCGTTCACAGGCTTGATTTCTAGTAGGTCGTTTGACCTCATTCTAGGGTTCACCCACCCGCCCAATTGATATTTTTGATCCCGTTTCATTATTGAGAGATTTCATCATGTCCAAGATTTCTAGACGCAATTTTTTGATTACTGCTGGGGCAACGACCGCTACCACTTTAATTGTGAATGGCTGTAGCTCTTCTAGAACCACCAGTCAGTCAAGTGACAATGCTTCCCCATCCCCTAGCCCGGTTGCAGCCGCAGATACACCGGAAGTCACCACCGCCAAACTAGGTTTTATTGCTCTGACAGATGCGGCTCCCTTGATCATTGCCAAAGAGAAGGGGCTATTTGCGAAATATGGTATGCCTGATGTCGAAGTACTCAAACAAGCTTCTTGGGCGGTTACTCGTGACAATTTGGAACTGGGATCGACGGGTGGTGGCATTGATGGGGCTCACATTCTGACCCCAATGCCTTACCTGATGACGGCTGGTAAGATTACGAAGGGGAATGCTAAAGTGCCGATGAGCATTCTAGCCCGTCTCAACTTGAATGGGCAGGGGATTAGCCTGTCGAATGCTTATACCGATCTCAAAGTTGGAGTAGATAGTGCTCCGTTGAAAGAAGCATTTGCACAAGGGAAAGCTGCTGGGAAAGAAATGAAATGTGCAGTGACTTTTCCCGGTGGCACTCACGATTTGTGGATGCGCTACTGGTTGGCAGCCGGTGGAATTGATCCGGATAAAGATGTATCTACGATCCCGGATAAAGATGTATCTACGATCGTGGTACCTCCGCCGCAAATGGTTGCGAACATCAAAGTCAATAACATGGAAGCATTCTGTGTGCAAAATCCCAAAGCGGCCAAAGCGATCGTAATGGCAGTTCAAGAAGCGCAGATCTGGTGTGATGACATGGCCAATAAAGCCGAAATGTGTGACATTATTTCTGGACGAGAATGGCTAAAAGTGCCTGCAGCCGACATTTTGGAACGTTCCAAAGGTAACTTTGATCTAGGCAATGGGCGCACCCTTGAAAATAGCGATCTGCTGATGAAATTCTGGAAAGATGATGCATCTTATCCGTTCCAAAGTCATGATCTCTGGTTCTTGACCGAAGATATTCGCTGGGGGTATTTACCTGCGGACACCGACACCAAAGCCTTGATTGCTCAAGTCAACCGGGAAGATATCTGGCGGGAAGCCGCGAAAGCGATCGGTCAGGAAGCCGCGATTCCTAAGAGCACTTCGCGCGGCGTAGAAACCTTCTTTGATGGGGTTAAGTTTGATCCAGAGAAGCCCGAAGCCTATCTGAAGAGTCTAACCATCAAGAAAGCTTAACGATTGATTCGATCAAGGGGGGAATTATTTCCCCCTCCCTTACTCTCCCATTCGCCCGATCGCTCATGCAGTTCTTGAAGGAAAGTTGATCCATGGCAACCAATATCAACACAAACGTGCGTAGTGCCTATGCACCAAACTGGAACGAAAAAGTCAATAAAGTGGTGCGTCGAACGGTGCCGACCCTTGTTGCAGTGATCATCGTCCTCGCCATTTGGCAATTACTCTGCTCTGGCCCAGATGCAACATTGCCTGGCCCCCTGCAAGTGCTGGAAGATACTTGGGATCCCCTGATCATTGATCCATTTTTTCAGGGAGAAGGAACGGATCAAGGATTGTTTTGGCAGATCGCCGCTAGCCTCAAACGAGTGGCCATGGGCTATGCCTTAGCCGCAGTTGTGGGAATTTCTTTGGGAGTTTTGATCGGGGTTAGCACTTTAATGTTTGATGCCCTAGATCCTATCTTTCAAGTGCTACGAACGGTGCCGCCTCTGGCCTGGTTGCCCATCTCCCTGGCTGCCATGCGCGATTCTCAACCTGCTGCCATTTTTGTGATTTTCATTACGGCGATCTGGCCAATCATTATCAACACAGGTGTCGGCGTACAAAATATCCCGCAAGATTACAACAACGTTGCCAAGGTGCTTCAACTTTCAAAGATTCAATATTTTACTAATGTTCTCCTCCCGGCCACAGTCCCTTACATTTTTACCGGCTTGAAAATTGCGATCGGGCTATCTTGGCTCGCGATCGTGGCAGCAGAAATGTTGACTGGTGGTGTGGGGATCGGCTTCTTTATCTGGGATGCTTACAACAGTGGTAATATCAGTGAGGTGATTCTGGCAATTCTCTATGTTGGGCTGGTGGGCTTACTGCTGGATAAACTGATCAGCTTTATTGCCACGCTCGTAGTGCCCAACGAGATGAGCTAAGGACATCCCTTTGCAGCCTAACTGAGTTGCGCAATTCTCAGAATTTTCAGCTCTCAGAATTTTCAGCCTCATGTTGCAGTGGCTCGGCAGGAACAGTAAACGCTCTGTCTTTGCGCTACACTCAACCCCTGATTGCAAGACTAATCCCTTCACTCTTTCATCTCTCAACCCACCATGACTGCCTTTGTTGTTGTTGATCACGTTGATCAAGCATTTCGATTGCCGAATGGCCAATCCTATGTGGCGCTCAAAAATATCAATCTGGAAATTCAGAAGGGCGAATTTGTGAGTCTGCTCGGCCATTCTGGCTGTGGTAAATCGACTCTGTTAAACATCATTGCAGGCTTGGCAAAGCCGGTTGCCGGTGGTGTGCTGTTGGAAGGAAGACAGGTGACTCAACCTGGGCCCGATCGCATGGTGGTCTTCCAAAACTATTCCCTGTTGCCCTGGCTGACCGTGCGACAGAATATTGCCTTGGCAGTCAACAAGGTGATGCGACATTTGCCTGCTGCCGAACGGCACGACATCGTCGAACAGCACATCGATATGGTGAAGTTGCGCCATGCGGCCGACAAACGCCCTGGGCAGCTTTCGGGCGGGATGAAGCAGCGGGTTTCGATCGCCCGCGCCCTATCTATCCGTCCCAAACTTCTGCTGTTAGATGAACCCTTTGGTGCTTTGGATGCCCTCACCCGCAGTGGTCTACAAGATCAATTGATGCAAATTGCTCAAACCCATGAGTTGACCTGTGTGATGGTAACCCATGATGTGGATGAAGCATTGTTGTTGAGCGATCGAATTGTCATGCTCACCAATGGGCCGGAATCCTATGTGGGGCAGATTATTGATGTACCATTTGCCCGACCACGAGAACGCCTAAACGTGGTCAACCATCCTAACTACTATGCTTTGCGAAGCGAAATTGTTTATTTCCTGAATCAGCAAAAGCAAGCCAAACAACGCAAGGTCAAACAAACAGTGGCGATCGCTCGCAATGGGCTAGAGAAAATCAACCTGGAAATTGGTTTTGTGCCCCTGACGGATTGTGCGCCGCTCGCAGTGGCTCAGGAAAAAGGCCTGTTCCAAAAGCATGGCTTAGAACAAGTCACCCTCTCTCGCGAACCCAGTTGGAAGGCAATTGTAGAAGGGATCACCTCCAAGCGGCTGGATGCCGCCCAGATGGTGGCCGGTATGCCCCTCGCCTTGACCTTAGGATTGGAAGGGAATGCTCCAACCCCGATCGTCACAGGGATGGTGTTAAGCCGTAACGGCAATGCCATTACCCTCAGTCGTTCCCTTTATGAAGCAGGGGTGCGCTCTCTAGCTGACCTGAAAGGAGCACTGGTAAACCATCCCCATCAGACTCATACCTTGGGGGTCGTGCATCCAGCTTCTATGCAAAACCTGATGTTGCGCTATTGGTTAGCTGCTGCCGATCTCGATCCCGATCGAGATTTGAACCTGGCTATCATTCCGCCGCCGCAGATGGTGGCTACTCTCAAGTCGGGCAATATCGATGGCTTCTGCGCAGGCGAACCCTGGAACTCCTATGCTGTGAATGAAAAGGCCGGTTATGTGATCGCCACTGATTTAGATCTGTGGATGGGGCACCCAGAAAAGATGCTGGGCATCCGGGAAGAATGGGCCAATCAATATCCAGAAACCCATTTAGCTTTGGTGAAGGCACTTCTGGAAGCTTGTGAATATTGTGATGATCGCCGTAACCGGGAAGAAATTGCCGAACTGCTGGCTAAACCTGACTATGTTGGGGCACAGTTAGACTACATTCGAGCCGGATTTCTCGATCCTTATGATCGGGGGGATGGCAATCCGCCTGAACTGCTATTACGCTTCAACCAGTTCCATGTTGACATGGCCAACTGCCCCAGCCGGGTTGAAGGGCTCTGGATCTTGACGCAACTGGCCCGCTGGGGTATCACCGCTTTCCCTCGCAACTGGGTGGATGTGATCGATCGGGTCAACCGGATGGAAGTTTATCGAGCGGCTGCCCAAGCACTCGATCTGCCTGATACCGAACCGAACCGTTCTTCCTTCGCCCTCTTTGATGGCACGGTTTTTAACCCTGATGACCCGATCGCCTATCTGAATGGGCTGCCGATTAAACGAGAGATTCGGGTTGAAGAAGTGAATATTGACCAGCCTGCCGTTGTTGTTGCAGCCTAGACATGACCTGTCCCAGGTTGCCTGCTCCGATCTGCCCTATTCCCACTGTTTAGCGTGTTTAGCGATCGTAATCCTATGCAAACTCTCAGTAATGCTGACCTTCGCGTTGACCCATCGACCGGGCAGCCTCCTTTTTTGGTGATCGATAATGTGTCCAAGGTCTATCCCACGCCGACCGGCTCCTATGTGGTGTTAGAAGGGATCAGTTTGACGGTACGGGAAGGGGAATTTGTCTGTGTAATTGGGCATTCTGGCTGTGGTAAATCGACCTTGCTGGATATGGTGTCTGGGTTCCGGCAACCAACAGAAGGGCAGGTTTGGCTAGAGTCGCAGCCCATTACTCAACCTGGCCCCGATCGAATGGTTGTGTTCCAAAACTATTCCCTCTTACCCTGGAAAACTGCATTCGAAAACATTTATTTGGGCGTTCACTCGGTCTTTCCAGACAAATCAAAGGCCGAAAAGGAAGCCATTACCCGCGAGCATTTGGAAATGGTGGGGCTCTTAGAATCTGCCCACAAAAAACCAGGCCAACTCTCTGGTGGAATGAAACAGCGGGTTTGTATTGCGCGGGCTTTGGCGTTACGTCCGAAGGTACTCATTCTAGATGAACCCTTTGGAGCCCTAGATCCGATCACCCGAGAAGAGTTACAGGAAGAATTATTAAAAATTTGGGCTGAGCATCAAGTCACGGTTCTGATGATTACCCATGACATTGATGAAGCTCTACTGTTAAGCGATCGTTTAGTGATGATGACGAATGGGCCAGCAGCAACGATCGGTGAAATTTTAGATATTCCCTTCCCCCGTCCCCGCAACCGATCCCGAGTGATGGAGTCGCCGTTGTATTATGAATTGCGCAACCATGCCCTTGACTTTCTCTATCGTCGGTTTGCCCACGATGATGTGGAATAGCGATCCAGGAATTGCTTTCTTAAATGGTTAATATTGAATGATCCAAATATATATCTGATGCATTACTAAAGTAATATCAGTTCTATGCTGATTTGCTTTAGCTAATTCGTATGTTCTTGATTTTGCCTCTCATTAATAGCAATCATGTCTAAAACGGTCTGCCCTTACTGTGGTGTTGGCTGTGGCTTGGAAGTATTACCTGCTACTGCGTCTGGTAAATCGGGTCAGCCAGATCGTCAAGGTGTACCGATCTGGCAAGTGCGTGGCGATCGTGCCCATCCCTCCAGTTTGGGCATGGTTTGCGTGAAAGGAGCCACTGTGACCGAGTCTTTGCACCCTGATCGACTCTGTCATCCAATGTTCCGCGATTCGCTCGATCGGCCGTTTCAAACAATTAGCTGGGATGAAGCATTCGATCGAATTGTGGCGCAGATCCAGACGGTGCGGGCAACTCAAGGAAAAGATGCGATCTGCATGTATGGATCGGGACAGTTTCATACCGAAGACTACTATGTGGCTCAGAAGCTGATCAAAGGCTGCTTGGGCACGAACAATTTTGATGCTAACTCACGGTTATGCATGTCTTCGGCGGTATCGGCTTATGTGCAGAGCTTCGGTTCGGATGGGCCGCCCTGCTGCTATGACGATCTGGAGCTGACGGACTGTGCTTTTCTGATTGGCACCAACACGGCCGAATGCCATCCAATCATTTTTAACCGTCTCCGCAAGCACCACAAACAAAATCGTCAGGTCAAGATTATCGTGGTGGATCCACGCCATACTCCTACAGCCGAAGTGGCCGATCTACATCTGGCGATCCACCCCGGAACCGACATTGATTTGTTGAATGGCATTGCTTATCTCTTGCTGCAATGGCAGAAAATTGATCGATCTTTTATCGATTGCCACACTACGGGGTTTGCCGAATATACCGAGCTGATCCAGCATTATCCGCCCGATCGAGTAGCCCAACGCTGTGGCATTTCGATGGAAGCTCTGGAGCAGGCGGCTCGTTGGTGGGGCGACTCCCAACGGGTGCTCTCCCTCTGGTCGATGGGAATCAATCAATCGTCGGAAGGGACAGCCAAGGCGCGATCCCTGATCAATCTCCATTTGTTGACTGGAAACATCAGTAAACCTGGAGCGGGCCCCTTTTCCCTAACTGGACAACCGAATGCCATGGGCGGGCGCGAAGCAGGCGGGCTGGCTCACCTGTTACCCGGTTATCGATCGGTGAAAGTCGCAGAACATCGAGCGGAAGTGGAACGTTTCTGGCAGTTACCAAATGGGCAGATCGCATCTGAGCCAGGTCGCACAGCCTGGGAGATGATCACGGGGCTAGAAACAGGTGAGGTCGGGTTACTCTGGATTGCTGCTACCAATCCGGTGGTGAGCCTTCCCGATCTGGAGCGCACCAAAGCTGCTCTTCGCCGATCGCCCTTCACAATCTACCAGGAAGCCTATCACCCAACGGAAACCACCGATTTTGCCCATCTGCTACTCCCAGCCGCTCAGTGGAGTGAAGCGCCAGGGACGATGACTAACTCAGAACGGCGGGTTACCTATTGTCCTCAATTTCGGATGCCACCGGGCGAAGCCCGTCCAGATTGGATGATTTTCGCTGAAGTGGGACGACGGTTAGGATTTACCCAGCAGTTTCGCTTTACGACGGTGGCGGAAGTTCATGCCGAGTTTGTCCAGCTCACCCGCGATCGAATTTGTGACATGTCGGGGTTAAGCCATCAGCGGTTACAACAAGAAGGGCCGTTGCAATGGCCTTGTCCCCTGGAACCTCCAGCCAATCATGTGTCTGAGCGGCTCTATCTCGATCGGCAATTTCCGACTCCCAATGGCAAAGCTCGATTTGGAGCCTATCATTCGCGGGGGCTAGCTGAACCGGCTGATCCGGATTATCCTTTGGTCTTGACAACTGGCCGCCTGTATGGACACTGGCATACTCAAACCCGGACTGGCCGGATCGAGAAAGTCCGCAAGATGCATCCGGATCCGTTTTTGGAGATCCACCCCCGCGATGCCGCCAAACGACAGATCGAAGAGGGAGATGGGGTGGAAGTGCGCTCTCGGCGGGGCAAAGCGAAATTTATGGTTAAGGTGACTGCGGCGATCACTCCCGGTACGGTGTTTGTGCCGATGCATTGGGGAGCATTATGGGCTGAACAGGCAGAGGCCAATGCCCTCACCCATCCAGCCGCCTGCCCTGATTCGCGCCAACCAGAATTGAAAGCTTGTGCAGTTCAGGTTACTCGCATTCAGCAGGCTCATCCAGCCAATCAAGCCAATCAAGCTGAGCCGGGGGCAGCCATAACGATCGCGACTCCTCTCTCTAGCCCGGTTACCAATAGCGAACCTGCGCCAGCCAGAGGATAAGCAAAACGGCTTAGAATGGATGGCTAGGCTGTGGATACTCCGCCGTAGTTGCGGTTGTGACTGTGCAGTTGTGACTGTGCGGTTATGG
>JALOOM010000028.1 GCA_025454395.1 Elainella sp. Prado103 | reverse complement strand
GACCAGCCGACGAAGACGAATCGATCGCGCTTGAGCCAGTCGTCGAGGACATCGAACCATCCCCGCTCTGCTCGCGCTCTCCCCATTGCTATGGTCATTTCATATCCTCTTAATATGACAAGAGATTCTCAGATACCAGTGTCTTGGAAGGACAGCACTCTGCACCTGAGGGAAACCATCCTTGGAAGTTGACGCTAAACCGATATGGATTAGATGACAAGACCTATTCCATAACTTTCCTCAAACAACCTGTATAAATACTTATCAAGGTTTGCTGAGAGAGGAGTTAACGTTTCTATATGATAGGGAGATATGAAAAATTTTACAATCTGATACGTACGGATTCATTTGAGTCGAGACTCACCGTCCTCTCAAAGGCTGTTCATCCCTCAGATCTCCCTCTGTTTCACTTTAATCTGAATTTATCTCGTCTTGCGGGCCCCGGTTCAGAATTAAAAACCATTGTCTTTTTCATCGTAAATTCATTAATTTTCATCTATGGCTGCACCGATCGCCTCTCAACAGAAAAATAATTTGCTGCGCCAACCCATCTTAGGAGCCCGTCGCCCTAGCAACTACTTTTGGGCTGCTGTCTCGACGGTGGGTGGGCTTGGCTTCTTGCTCTCTAGCCTCTCTAGCTTGTTACAAGTGAACCTTTTGCCCTTCTCAGACCCGACTCAACTGGTTTTTATCCCGCAGGGGCTAGCAATGGGGTTTTATGGTGTGGCTGGATCGCTGTTAGGGCTTTATCTCTGGCTGATCATTGCCTGGAATGTAGGGGGCGGATATAACGAGTTCAACCGTGAAACCGGCAAGGTTAAAATCTTTCGGCAGGGATTTCCAGGCAAAAATCGTCAGATTGAAGTTATTCATTCACTAGAGGATATTCAATCGATTCGAGTAGATATTCGCGAAGGCCTCAATCCGAGACGGGCCCTCTATTTGCGAATTCGGGGTAAGGGTGAAATTCCATTGACGCGGGTGGGGCAGCCGATCGCGCTTTCAGAACTAGAAAATCAAGGCGCTGAGCTTGCCCGCTTTCTCGCGGTACCCCTGGAAGGTTTGTAAGGAGAAGGATTATGCAAGTTAAGCTGGATGGTTGGATGCTAGCCTGCATCCTCAGTAGTGTTGTCATGGTTTCCGGCTGTACTCAAGGAAACTCCTCAACGGTTGCGGATGTGTCGAGCCCTAGCCCTAGCCCTACTCCGACTGAAAGTGTGGCAACTCCCTCGCCAGTATCTGCGGCGGTTCCCTCGCAGTTTAGCAACTTACCCCAACTGGCCGGGGAAGCAACTGTGGAGTTGGTGGTTAAGGGAACACCGATTGTGATTCAAGTGGATGGCACTGATGCGCCGATCACGGCAGGTAATTTTGTCGATTTAGTCAATCGCGGTGTCTACAACGGGCTGGCTTTCCACCGGGTAGTACGTGAACCGCAGCCCTTTGTGGTACAAGGTGGCGATCCCCAAGGGCGCGATCCCAGTTTTCCGGTCGATCGACTCGGTACCGGCAGTTTTATCGATCCGACGACGACCCTGCCGCGCTACATTCCTCTCGAAATTACGCCGGAGGAAGCGACGCAGCCTGTTTATAGCCAAACCTTTGAAAGCGCAGGCATTAGCAAATCACCTAAGCTGAAGCATACCCGTGGGGCGGTGGCGATGGCTCGCTCCAACCTGCCGGATTCGGCTTCGGCTCAGTTTTATATTGCTCTGACTGATCTGGACTTCTTAGATGGTAACTATGCGGTTTTTGGTTATGTTACCAGCGGCATGGAGGTAGTCGATCAAATTCAGCAGGGCGATCGAATTACGTCGGCTAGAGTGCTGTCGGGCTTGGAGAATATGAAGCTACCGGGGGGCTAGACGTTTCGGCTGGAGGAAAACCAGCCAATTCTTTCTAGAAGAGCGCTTAATATTGCTGATGACGATCCAACCGATTTGGATCGTTTTTTTCATGCCGATCCAGACTGGAGATGCTGTCGTTCACTGAGAGATAGCAGAAACAAGTCGCAGCTAACTCGACGACCTAGCAGTTTCCATCGCTGCCCCTGCCGCCGCGACCGTCACCAGCCCGATCGCCATGATCGATCGAAGCGATAGGGTTTCGCCGAGAATCAAAAAACCCATCGCAGCAGCGACCGCCGGTTCCAAACTCAACAGCACCCCAAACACACTGGTGGGCAGCCATCGCAGGGCTTCCAGCTCAAATGAGTACGGCAAAGCTGAAGACAGTAAGGCCACGCCCAGACCAATCAGCAACACAACCGGCTGCAGGAGATCACGCCCACCCGTCAGGAGCCCGATCGGCAATAATAGCAGCGCTCCCATCACCATTGCGATCGCTAAACCTGCCCCGCCCGCCACGGCTCGCCCCACGCGAACCGACAGCAGAATATACATGGCCCAGTAGCCCCCGGCAATTAAAGCGAGCAAAATTCCCGTCCAGTCAAGTGATGCGGCATCGCCCAGGGGCGTGAGGAGCACGATCCCACCGGCAGCCAAAACCACCCATAGTAGATCGAGCCACTTGCGCGAGGTGAAAACTGCTACTCCTAACGGCCCCAAAAACTCCAGCGTTACCGCAATGCCAATCGGAATTCGGTCGATCGCCAAATAAAACGACAGATTCATCAACGCCAAAGATAGCCCGAATCCAAGCACAATTGGAGTGGTCGATCGATCGAGCAACCGCCATTGGGGTCGCCAAAGCAACACTAGCATCAGGGCGGCAAAAACCACCCGTAAAGCAGCAACTGCGGCCGGATTAAGCTGATCAAACAGGGTCTTAGCGATTGCGGATCCAAGTTGGGTGGAAGCGATCGACAGAAAAACCAATACCGTAGGGGAAAGAGGCGCAGATTTCATTGGGAATGAGCTGTCTGAGTGATCAAGGGTGGTGCGGAACAGATAGCTAACCAGAATACCACCCCCAACAACCTGCAACCTATGCAGCAACCTGCTTCAAGGATATGCCGATAGATAGTTGACAAAATATCAATCAATCTACTGACGCAAATCTACCAATTCGAGATTGCCTGCTGAATTGCTGCCTGTGCCTCAGCGATCGATTGTTGCCGCACTTCATCACCCATCGTAGTGCCATCTCCGTGAATCAAGGTGACATCAGTGATACCCATAAAACCCAGAATGCCGCGTAGATAGGGTTCCTGGAAGTTGTAAGCTTCACTCGGCATTCCCGGTCGATATTGCCCACCTTCTGCGGTAATCACAAGCGCTTTTTTGCCAGTCACCAAGCCCTGATAGCCCGATTCGGTAACCGCGAAAGTGCGTCCTGCTCGAACAATTTGGTCAATGTAGGCTTTGAAGTTTGCAGGAATGTTGAGATTATACATTGGGATACCAAATACATATCGATCGGCAGCCAGCAACTCATCGATTAGCTGATCCGACAAATGGATCGCTTCGGCCATTTCGGGAGTATGGGTGTCTGGTGAACTGAAGGCAGCCGCAATCCAGGCTTCAGTCACAAAAGGAACTGGGTGATTCCCCAAATCGCGATAGGTGACCGTATCATCTGGGTGAGCTACCTTCCAAGCGGTGATGAATTCCTTAGTCAACCGGCGAGAAACCGATCGATCGCCACGGGGGCTCGCATCAAGATGCAAAATATGTGCCATAACAATATCCTTAAAAACTCGAAGTCTGGATGGAGAACTTGGGATCAGGTGAACCGATCGGATAATCCTTCATCATGCTAAGGAGAATGGGTGAGTTTGGAAAGTAGTTTCAAAAAAGTAAGTATCAGTCAATCGGTATCAGTCGATCAGTATTCGTCGATAAAGTCGATCAGGATCGGTCGATCAGCATCAGTCGATCAGCATCAGTCGATCGGTATTGGTCGATCGGTATTGGTCGATAAAGTCGCTCGGTATTGGTCGATCAGCATCAGTCGATCGGTATTGGTCGATAAAGTCGATCGGTATTGGTCGATCAGCATCAGTCGATCAGCATCAGTCGATCGGTATCAGTCGATAAAGTCGATCAGGATCGGTCGATCGACCAGGGCTACTGAACCAAAGCCTCCACCCGTTGCAAAACCTGTTGTGGTCTTCCTTGTTCGGGAACTTGATGTAATAACTTTTGAGACTCGTGTTGAATGGCACTATATTGCTCTATGAGCGGACTAATTTCTTGCTGCTCGCGATTCACATATTCATAAAACTGTACAAAGATACGTTCTACCTCTTCATAAATTAGATTCAGCTTTTGATTCAGGCGTTCAGTCACTTCTTGCTTGAACCGATCTTTCTCTTGATCCAATGCCTGTTCAAACCGTTGGATAATTTGGTTGCGCTGCCAAGCAATGCCAACAGCGAATAAGACAATCCCTACTCCTGCAAAGGCAATACCGATCGCATCTAGGATCGCTTCTGCTACGGTAAACTGAATAATATGTAATATCATTCCTGATATGGCTACAAAAGCGCCTCCAACAATTTCAGCAGCCATATTATCTGCATTAGTAGACAGAGACTGACTGAGCCCTTCATTCTCCATCAGTTGTTGTACCTTATGGCGCACGCTTTCTACTACTGACTGTCGGTGTTCTAGCACTTTGAGCGAGATGCTGTGATTGGGAATGTAGGAGTTCTGAATGTTGTTTAAATCCTGCGAGACCCCTTCCAAAAGTTGACGAATGCCATCCACAAAGTGCTGTGCTCCTTCATTGGAGACTTCCTCTAGAGAGGTTTTGAGTTCCCGCTGGCAGCGCTCCTGGAAGTCATTGATCCAGGCTTGCATGGAGGCTTCTTTGTTAAACAATCCAGCAAACGATCGCCGGATCACTGTGAAAACCGACAGGCTTTCCCGGAACTCTCGCTTAATTCGGCCAGCAATGTGATCATAGCGACCAATGAGACGTTCCGCTAAATTATCCACCTCGTAGCGCGATCGTTTCCGTCCGGTTGCAATTTTATGTTGAATGCTATCGGCCGTTTTCCGATCTGCCTCAAGCTGGATTCGTAGCGCCTGAATATCGTCTGCCAAGTCATCAATAATTTTCTGAGTTGTGCTGCTCACTGAGCCTAATTTAATCCGATATCCTTCGCCGCTGGCAACCATGGCACGAATATACTGACGCACAGCATCAAACCCGCTATTTTCCTGCGCGCCTGCTTGTTCCTGTTCGGCAGAAGTTGCGAAAATAATTGGGGTTGTGATTTGCTTTTGATTGGCGTATGCCCGCACTCGTTCAATATTAGTGTTTAAATCGGCTGGTTTGAGTAAATCGGATTGTTGCAGAATGAAGACAACCTTTTTTCGCCACTCCGCGCTAACATAATCCAGGAAATCCCAGGCACTTTTCTGGTAGGGATTCTTGGCAAACAAAACAAAGAAAGTGAGATCACTATTCGGAATGTACTTCTCCGTAATAATCTGATGCTCAGCAATCATGGTGTTGGTTCCGGGAGAATCGACGATCGAAATATCTTTGAGAATCTCGATCGGTTGGCCAATCTTACGCAGATTTGGTTCTACCTGGGTAATAAATCGATCGTTGGAGTAAACAATTTGCTGGATCGAATCAGTACAGGGTTCAATATCAGTGGCACAGACCTCTGCCTCTAGCAGCGCATTCACGAAGCTACTCTTACCTGCCTTAACCTCGCCTACAACCACGAATAGAAAGGGCTCCGTCAAGTTTCTCCGGAGGCTCTCCACCGTTTCTTGCAGCCGTTGATTGTTTAGGCTGGTAGCGAGACGTTGCACCCGATGCAGCAACTCATTCAAATGCCACCGATATTCTTGCAACACTGGGTCTAAAATTTGGCTGCTCATGCCCACGGCTCCTTAATTGGCTGGTGACCTCCGACCTGACATTCAAAATAGTATGATCAGAGAAGCTGGGGTGAGAACACCCTGAAGGATGAAAAACAGTGTACCAATCGGAGGTTCTTATGTCCTGGCTAGCGGTCAGTTTGCAGACCACTGATGAAGCCGTAGACTGGGTAAGAACCTTAGCCAATCCAGAGCAGGATCGCAGCATTGCCATCACGGAACAGAAAAGTGACGCATCCGGTTGGCAATGGCAAATTTGTGTTTATCTCCCCCAACCTGCGCATACCTCTCTCCAGAAGCTGCTGGATCGGCTTTCGGGGCTATACCGTACCCAACAAATCAGCGAACCTGAAACCCATCTGGTTAATACACTCCCTTTGCCCGTTGTTGCCCTCCCTCAGCGGATCGGTCGATTTGTGATTGTGCCAGATGCAATGAGCATGTCAGACCAGTCTGTATCAAACCAGTCTGTGTTAGATCAGCCCGTGTTAGATCAGCCCGTGTTAGATCAACCTGTGTCGGATCAGTCTATGGTGTCCGATGCCAGGAAACCACTAGCTGGGAAAACCACGACCACCGATCTACCCATCTACTTGACAGCTCAATTCGCCTTTGGTAGCGGCTTACATCCAGCGACTCAACTGGCACTTCGCATGATCGAACGCTATGTGACACCGGGATTGCAAGCACTAGATCTGGGAAGTGGATCGGGAATCCTGACGATCGCGATGGCTAGGTTAGGCGCAAGCGTGTTGGCCCTCGACAATGATCAGACTTCCGTGTTGGCAACACAAACCGCGATCGACCAAAATCAGGTGAGGGCAGCGGTGCAAGAGGGCAGTTTAGGACAGGGGAGCCAATTGGGTCATTGGATGGGAGGATCGCTCAGCCACTCGATCCCATCGATCCAACCCCAAGCGATGTTTGATCTGATCGTGGCTAATCTGCTCGGACGTATCCACCTTCAACTTGCTCCTGATTATCGAGCCGCTCTCAAATCACCGGGACAGGCTTACCTCATTACCTCTGGATATACGATCGATTATGAATTAGATATCAATCAAGCCATGCTTGAGGTTGGCTTAGAACGCATCGATCGGGATGCCATCGATGATTGGGTTGTCCAGGTGCATCAACTGCCTGCTCCCAATTCACACTAGCGTCTTTTATATCCCTGTTCACTCTGCTGGTGATTCTCTTGCTGATAGGGAATCGCGTTTCTACGTTAGCACTAATCTACGCTAGCACTAAATCGCTATTGAGATCAAAGACGGGGTTACCAGCCAGATTGACCACTACTCGACTGGGAAAAGCATCTGTCGGATGATCATATCTCAAAACTCCTGCACTGTAAGAAAAATACTGGTGGGAAGCCCAAGCACTATCTGCGATCACCACTTTATCGAGCTGTGCTTGACGAAAATCTTGAATTGTGTCGGGTGTGGATGGATGAGCGGGATGAAAATCGAGGATAAATCGATCGGCGGCAGCTCCACCCGTCAAACTATCAGTTCCACCTTCTCCGCGTAGGGAGTCTCTCCCTCCATCACCCCACAGGGAATCATCATTTTCGCCCCCCAAAAGTGTATCATTGCCGCCCTGTCCAGAAATGACATTCTTGCCATTGCCGCCCGTGATCATATTCGCCAAATTATTGCCAGTGCCATCGATCGACTCATCGGTAAACAAAATCAAGTTTTCAAGATTCCAACTGAGTGTATAACTAACGGTTGAATCAACGGTATCTCGCCCACCACCGTAGTATTCACTCACCTGAACATCAGCCGATAAAACGATGAATAGATCATTCCCTGCACCGCCCGACAGTAGATCGGCATCGTCGCCGGTGAGGGAATCGTTGCCATCTCCCCCATCTAGATAGTCATTGCCACCACCCCCACTAATGCGATCGTTCCCCGCATTGCCGAATAGGACATTATCGACCTCATTGCCAGCCATGTAGTTATCTAAACCGTTTCCAATTCCCGAATATGCATTATCCAGGAGATAAAGCGCTTCTACGTTCACTCCTAAGGTGTAACTGATGCCCGAAATGATAGTATCGTAACCCTGATTTGCATATTCAGTAATAAATTGTAGATAGTTATTCTTGATGACATAGGTATCATCACCTTGACCACCGTAGAGGTAATCTATTCCGTCGCCGCCGTCCAGGATATCATTTCCTGCATAACCATAGATAGTGTCATCGTATTGTGTGCCTACCAGGCTAGGGCGAAATATATTTGGATTGCCGTTAACAGTATCGTTATCGTCGAATCGGGTTCCTTTAATAATAGCCATACTCGAATTTTCCTTAGGATTAAATTTTCACACGAAACTAATCACCCAGATCGGCTTGGGTAACCACCTAAACAGCTATCTTCGTTAGGCGTAGCTGCAACGAAATCTTCAGGAATTTTTAGGTCGATCCATTTCACCAAGCTTCTACTGCAATAGTGATCTGGATCGTCTGCAAGTTATCTTTAGGGTCAAATTGCAGAGCCACCAAGGTTATACAAATCAGTTCTGTAAAATTCCTGATTGAATTCTCCCAGATGGAACACATTATCACCTTAAAAGCAGATTTCATGACATACTTCACCCGATCGGATGACCTGAATGGATGACAAGCTAGCTCAATTGGTGGAGGATGGGATTGACCTCATTGCTAGATTCAATCTATGCCTCAACAGCCATTCCAGCCCTATCAACCCCTATTGTTTCGAATCCTCCATGGACTGACCGGACTGTCTGTCATGGCCGCGATCGTGACTGCCTATTGGACTTACAACACCTACGATGGGCGCTGGGGGAAACTGCTTCCCCTCCCTGCGTTTCCTGAGATTGAAGGGATTCATGGCACGTTTGGGCTCTATGCCCTCCTGTTGTTTCCAGCTTTTTTGATCTATTCCTACCGTCAGGGACAACACCGGCTGATTCAAGCCAGAACCCTACCTCAGATTGCTCAGGTCGGTACACCGATCGGTTGGTCTGCTTGGCATCGTCTGACGAACACAATTGCTCTACTGTCCCTCACCTTTGCGCTTTTTTCCGGCAAGATGATGAACGAAAAGTGGTTGCCCAACGGCGAGCTGGATCACGGCTGGTATTATGCCCATTTGATCGGCTGGGTGATGATGGTGGCAGCCATAGCGTTGCATGTGTTGATGAGCGCTAAGGTAGGCGGCACACCGCTGCTACTCTCCGTGATGAAATGGCAGTTTCGCTCGCAGGAACACCCCAAATACTGGCTAGCTCAGGTGCGTCAGTGGTGGCAGGCTGCCCAGTTCGATCGACTGAGGGGCTGGATTGCCTTTGCCTCAACTTTCAAGCTCCTGGAAGCGATCCTATTGGGTACGATCGCAGTAGCCTGGCTGATTCCGCTGCTGAAAGGCTAGATGCAAGCGATTTCAATCAATTGCAACGTCGCCAATTGAACCAGTGAATTGGGTATGAGACAACTCACTAAATGGATCGGTTATGGTGTGACAGAACTGTGTGGTTTGTCACATCCTGTGGTTTTTCACATCCTGTGACCTATCACATCCTGTGACCTGTTACATCCTGTGACCTGTTATATCCTGTGGCTGATTGCATCCTGTAACCTGTTAACATCTCATGACCCGTCCCCTTTGGGTATTTGTTCTATCTTTGTTCTATCTTGATCTTTGTTCTATCTATGCTGTCCAGCCCTCGCCTCGCCTTCAGACGTTTTGTTCCCGCTGACCTAGACCTGCTGCATCAGTCCATTTATCGCCATCCTAAAGTAGCCGAAACCCTATCTCCAACAGGCGAGCTGACCATTCGCAACACGGAATACATTCTGTATCGTCGTTTGAAACATTGGTATGAACATGGGTTTGGAGCCTGGGCATTACTCTATCGAGACAATCAAGCCCTTGTCGGTCACTGTGGGTTGCACTACCTGGATGACTACCCCGAAGTGGAACTCACTTACACGATCCATCCTGATTATTGGGGGCAGGGGTTGGCAACGGAGGCGGCACAGGTTGTGTTGCATTGGGGGTTTGAAACCCTTCAGTTGTCGCAAATTGTGGCTGTATCAGGGCCTGATAACCATGCTTCCCAGCGCGTGCTACAAAAACTGGGAATGCAGTATGAGAAGCAGATTCGCTATAACGGCACAGAAGTGAATTACTATGCTCTGACTCGATCCCAATATCGTCAAATGCAAGCAACTGGAACGATCGATTCGATTGATCGATCAAACGAAAAATGATTTAAAAGTAAGCCAGTGGTGATTAGAATCTAGAATCTGTGAGTGAGGGAATAACCTACTAACTAACAGGCTCGTCACCATTCGCTCAAGTCACCATTCGCTCAAGTCACCATTCGCTCAAGTCACCATTCGCTCAAGTCACCATTCGCTCAAGTCACCATTCGCTCAAGTAGTAAATTCCAGCAAGATCAGATCTTCATTCAGACCAAACTCACCATATAGGTAGTGATCTATGTTTGCTAAATGCGGTGGATCGGCTGCCTCAGGTTGGGGTTGAGCTACCTGAAACCCCGGCTGAATCGGCTCTGCTGCATCTGGCAATATCGTTTCCACAATAATTCGCACTTTTGTACCCGCCTTCAAGTTGAGAGGAACTTCAGGCTGAAGTGTGAAACCATCAAATACAGCTTCCAGCGTTTGAATCATTGTTTTTTAAACTAGGTTGGATTGGGATCAAGCGAAGTATAACCAGCTTAGGGCTCAGTATAAGGCAAACTGGTGAATCAATGGGTCAGCTAAACCACCAATCCGGAGCGATTTCCTGAAACGCTGAGGAATTGAGTAGGATAGATAAGCTGTTTTGTCTATGAATGCCAATGTCAGTGCAGCCGATATCAGTCCGTCCTTTTCATGTTGCATTTCCAGTGCGTGATTTAGCTGAAACTCGCTATTTTTATGAAACGATCCTCGGTTGTTCGATCGGTCGCACCTCCGATCGCTGGATCGACTTTAATCTGTTTGGGCACCAAGTCACGGCCCATCTATGTGACTCAATGCCCTCGGTTCCTACAAATCTGGTAGATGGTCAGCAGGTGCCGGTGCAACACTGGGGGGTGATTTTGGCGATGGCAGATTGGCAGACTCTAGCGGATTCGTTGCAGGAAAAGGGAGTTGCCTTTGTGATTAAACCTTATATCCGGTTCAAAGGTGAGGTTGGAGAACAGGCAACCCTGTTTTTACTCGATCCCAGTGGTAATGCCTTAGAGTTCAAAGCGTTTCAGCAGGACAAGGCGATCTTTGCGACCGATCTGGATAACCCTGGCTCATGAGATCTGGGCAAAATAGCGGATCGTGAACCTAGTCAAACCAACAAAAAAGAGGCGCGGTCAGCACCTCTTCAGGATTCAGATCTCACGATCCACGGTTGTCATTCAAACTAGGGAGCTAAAGCATTACCGCGCATTAAGCTGCCGATCGTCTTAGCTGTGAGTTTGAGTTGTACCAGAGGATTGGCGGGCACAACGGTCTTATAGAGGTAACTATCGAAGGTCAGCTTTTGGACATCGATATCGGCGCACATTTCCACAAAAGCTTCCCGAGCTGCATCAGAACGGTAGAAGACCCGCTGCAGAATATCGAGCACCAAATAGGTTGCCCCATATTTCCGATCCCAACGCTTTAGATAAACCTTGAGGTCATCTTCGGTGGGAATGCGTTGACCTTTGTTGGAAAATTCTACGATCGTTTCTGCACACATCCGACCTGATTTCGCGGCAAAGTAGATCCCTTCGCCCGAAGACTTGGTGACGTAGCCTGCGGCATCACCGACCAGTGCAACTCGACCGACCACTCGACGCGGTCTAGGATGTTCCGGGATTGGGTGAGCTTCTACTTTGATAATTTGCCCGCCTTCCAGCTTCTTTGCAGCGCGAGTACGAATACCAGCTTGCAGATCCTTAATCAGGGATTTGTTGACCTTCATCGTGCCCGTACCGACTGCCACATGGTCATACTTGGGGAAAACCCAGGCGTAGAAGTCGGGAGAAACATCATTCCCCACATACATTTCTGCTAGATCTTCGTAGTAGGCCATTTTGTCTTCCGGGAGGCGAATCCGCTCCTGGAACGCAATGGCATAGTTATAGTCACCCGCATCGATCGCCTTGGCAACCCGCGAGTTTGCGCCATCTGCCCCAATTACGAGATCAACTTGCAGAGTTTTAGCCACGCCTTCCACGCTGCCATCGGAGTGATCCGCGTAGTGCAGGGTGTAGACACCGGAATTCCCGGTTGGCAGATCGAGGGCATGAACGGTGCCGTTGATCAGGGTTGCACCTAACTTGGCAGCTCGATTTCGCAGGAAGCTATCAAGGACTTCCCGGCGGCACATGCCAATATATTCGTCATTCTTTAAAGTTTGGCCAATATTGACTTCAATATTCGAAGGCGAAATCATCTTCATCCGACGCACGCGCCGATCGATGATTTCTGGGGGAATATCAAATTCATCCACCATGCAGAGGGGAATCGCACCACCGCAAGGCTTCGCATTATCTAACTTTCTTTCGATTAAGAAGGTTTCAATTCCAGCTTTTGCTAATGTCTCGGCAGCCGATGAACCTGCCGGACCGGATCCAACAACAGCAACCCGCAGTGTCAAAGGTACTCTCCTACTCTCCTAAGGCTACGAAAGGCATCCTATCATGGAGATCGCAGCCTGTTTCGAGAAATCTCAGCAGATCTAACTGAATTGAAACACACCTTAATATATCGATACAAAACACACCAAATTGAGACGGGAAGGGGATCTGACCGATCGCTGTCAAGTTGAGTTTACAAATAACCAGAATAGATGATTGCCAATGCAGTCGGCTGTTCGATCGGCCGATCGATGATTCATTGGATGGCTGTAGGTTGGTTAGCCTGGCAATCGAGTCTTTAACATGAGGCGAGTCATTAAGGTGAGTCATTGAGGCAAGTCATTGAGGTGAGTCATTGAGGTGAGTCATTGAGGCGAGTCAGTCATCAGACGGTTAGAGGCTGGTCTTGAAGGCTGGTCTTGGAGCTGGTCTTGGACTGGTCGATGCAGCCAGATGAGTCGGTTAGTCGAGATTCAAGGCGATTCAAGGCGATTCAGAGTGTCAACCGAATAGATGGGAGAAGTGGCGATGCGATCGGCTAAATTTTATCGGTAACACGGTAACAGGTAACTCGATAATAGGTAATTCGGTAACAGGTAACTCGGCTAACATTAAAACGCGACATTAGGATAAACGGGAATTGGGGTCGATGGGTTGAGTGGAGATGTAGGCGAGGAAGGGTTTGGAGGATGCTATCTTGGCTTCACCGATACCCAGTGTATGAGATGTAAAAATATTCCTCAAACGTTATATTTTATATTTCTCAAGTGAGTATTGAATCATTTTTTGTTTCATTCTAAATCATGCAATGAATACGCTTGATGATTTTGGCGACTTTGATTGATTTCACTCAGGGAAGTTGGGTGAAATTGAGCTGTCTGATCGGCTAAATTAGGAGACCGATCTTTACCTTTCTTAATAAAACCCCTCAGCAATTTCTCGTCCGGCTTTTCACTCAGAGCGGACTGAGAATGGGGGATAATGGTTCAGATGGTTACTGATCCAGTCTTTTCGTTCAACCCTTGCCGGTTTCTTGACAACTGCCATGCCTCTCAGACCTTCTCATATTCACGAAATTTTGAACAGCAAGCGCGATGATTTTATCGCCTTTAACCAGGAAACCTGGCAGCAGTTGCAAGACTATCGATCGGTACTAGAAAATCTGAGTGGCGAGGGTGAGGCGGATGTGCGAGAGCGATCGGCTAAACATCTGGGCAATTTGGGGGCACGGCTGTTGGAGCCCTTAGACAGAGCGCAGCATGGCATTATTCCGTTCAATTTGGTGTGGCAGAGTCGAGAGCAGAGTTTGGGCTGGGTGCGGCAACGCTTAACCGGAATTACCACCTTTGCTGTGGATGGTTCCCAAATTTATCCGGGCAAAGATTTGTCGATTCCGATCGCTCTCGTGCAGATTGGCTGGTTTGAAAATCCCCATTTGCCGACCGGAGAATATGAGAAAGAGATTGCCCTGGATGTGATGACTCCTACCGATTTGCAGGCAGGCAACAGTGGCGATCCGGTCGATCGACGGGTGAATATGCGGCGATTTCAGATGGAGACGGAGCGACTGACAGATTACATTAAAACGAATGCTCGCGCCAAAGACTGTCTGGTATTTTTGGATGGATCGCTAGTCGCTACGTTCGCGGAAGCGTTTGATCCGAAAAGTCGTCAGTTTTATGTGGAATGCTTGCTGGATTTGCTGCATGCCAGTCAATCTCACCAAGTGCCCCTGGTTGCCTACATTGACACTTCCTATGCCCAAGACCTCACGACGATGTTACGCACCCTCTATGATTTGCCGGAATCCCAAGCGATCCATGATGCTCAGTTGGTCAACAAAGCCATGGAGTGGGGCGATCGAACTCCCTTATTTCAGTGTCAGCGATCGGGTATCTTGGCAGATTACGAAGATCAGTCCACCCAGATCGGCTTTACCTACCTGAAAACCAATCGTGACAGCTATCCGGCCCGGTTGGAAATTCCCATTTGGGTGTATGAAGCAGGCTTGCTCGATCGGGTGTTGGACTGGGTGCGGGGTGAGGTGATTATCGGCAGTGGCTATCCTTATGTGATCGAAACGGCCGATCAAACGGCGGTGCTGCAAGCGGACGATCGACAAGCATTTTTTCGGATCCTGCAAGACTGGGCCGATCAGGAGGAGTTAAATCTGCGGTTCTCGCGCAAGATGGTCAGCAAGGTGAGACGACGCTAGGATCGGCGGCGAGTGATTTCCAGGGTGACGTGACCGCTAAAGTGCGGGATCGGCGGATGTTCTTTGGTCAGTTGCACGGTCACCTGTTCGACCAAGCTAGAGCGGAGCACAATTGCCGCGACTTCATCCGCCAGTTTTTCGATCAAGGCATACTTAGCCGTTTGAATCAGGGTTTGAATGGCTGCCACATCGCTGGAATAGTCATAAGTTTGCTCCAAGCGATCGCTCTGACCCGCAGAGGTGAGATCTACTACGACGGTCAGATCAACCGTAAACCACTGTCCCAAAATCTGCTCTTCTGGCAGATAGCCCGTGTAGCCGTAGGCCCGAATGCCATTGATGTGAATTCGATCCATTTTCGCTATGCTCCGAGTTTTCAGGGGTGTCATTTTGCATGGTAAACGGAGGAGAGGGAAGGGAGAACGATCGGTTAAAGTTGAAGAGAACCGGATGAATGAGGATAAAGGTTGATGGAACGTTCCAAGATTGTGGCGGTGATCACTGGGGCGATCGCTGTTTTACTCAGCATTGCCTATTTATTGATCGTGCAGTTTCTCGATTTTCGGGGCGAAATGGTACCTGCTCCGATCGATCTGTCGATGGTGCTCTGGTAGTTCGGAGCCTGTGATAGTTCGGAGCCTGTGATAGTTCGGAGCCTGTGATAGTTCGGAGCCTGTGATAGTTCGGAGCCTGTGATAGCTCGAAGCCTCTGGTAGCTCGAAGCTTCTGGTAGTGGCTAGCCTGTTGGGATCAACGGCTTACTGTGCAGATGCATAAAGCTGCTCCGCGAGTTCGATGATCTGATCACGCATCGCCAGTTGGTGCAGCCAGCGATCGGGAATGCCCGTTTCTCCGTAATAGGCTCCTGCCACTTGACCACAGATGGCAGCGGTGGTGTCGGCATCGTCCCCTAAATTGGCTGCTGTCAGGATTGCCTGTTCGTAGGATTCAGTTGACCAAAAGCACCAGAGGGCTGCTTCTAAGCTTTCCACCACATAGCCGCTGCCGCGAATTTGATCGATCGGCTTATGGCGATATTCGCCTGTGGCGATCGATTGGATGGCTGCCGAAGTGATGAGATCGGCGGGATGGTCTTGCAGAATCTCAGGTTTACTGGCTCCAGCGAGGGCACGGAAGAGGATATCTCCCAATAAACGACTGGCTTCGATACATTCGATCGCTCCATGGGTCGTGCGGGAACTTTCGGCTGAAAAATGTTGCACTTGCGATCGATCGGGAAAGAAAAACATCGGGACAGGGGCGAGCCGCATCAGGCAGCCGTTGCCAGCCGATCGGGCGTGATCAGAACCACTCATGGGATCGCCGGTTTGCTTGTAGCGCTCCAACGCTTGTCTCACGGTGTTGCCAATGTCAAAACAGGTGCCTGTGCTGCTCAGGTAGCCATGGTTGTACCAATTGCAGTAGCGATCCATTTGATCGGTCGCATTAAAGCCACCTTGTTCTACTAAACTGGTGGCCAAGCAGAGGGCCATGGAGGTGTCATCTGTCCATTGTCCAGGTTGCAATCCAAATGGCCCACCACCGATCATATCCGTCAGGGGTGAAAAGGAGCCGCGATTCTGAAACTCAACGGTTGTGCCAACGGCATCGCCTGTGGCTAATCCTAATAAACAACCGCGAAATTGGTTTTTCAATGTTTTCATCGTCGTGACATCTATTAGTATTTTAGTGAGAACATAGGTGGGAACAAGAAGTTTGAGACTCCGGCTAATGCCAGTATTTGAATGTCTCAACGATCATGAATACTACTCGTGAATACCACTACAGCGTGAATAGTTGGGCGATCACTCTATTCCCTTACTGATGAATGATGACATGGGAGTGATCAGGAGTGATCGGGGTTGAAGCCTGGAGTCGGGCGTAGCGAAGACTAATGGCTGCAAGTCATCTTTTGCAAATCATCTTTGTATAGTCCGTCTCTGATCTACCTGCCTCTGATCTGTCCGACTTTGATTTGCCCGCCTCTGATCTACCTGCCTCTGATCTGTCCGCCTCTGATCTACCCGATTTTGATTTGCCCGATTTTGATTTGCCCGCCTCTGATCTACCTGCCTCTGATCTGTCCGACTTTGATTTGTCTGCCTCTGATCTGTCCGACTTTGATTTGTCTGCCTCTGATCTACCTGCCTCTGATCTGTCCGACTTTGATTTGTCTGCCTCTGATCTACCCGACTTTAATTTGTCTGCCTCTGATTTGCCCGATTTTGATTTGCCCGATTTTGATCTGTCCGACTCTGATCTGTCCGACTCTGAGCCGAGCCCAATATTGTAGCCGCTAATACTGTAGCTGATTGTAAAAAAGCCAATCTTACAAAACTTCTAGCAGAGATGGGACAGTCCGCCGGATAGGTTGACTGAAGGAAGATGGATCGGCTGTTGGCTCGATCGACTCGATCGGTGCGCTAAAGTGGGAAAAATAGACCTAAATGAAAATCATCGCGGCATTCTCATGACTACCACTTCTGCGGTCAATCCCCTGTTAATTGGCGAAGGATTGCCTCCGTTTGAGAAAATTCAGCCTGAGCAGGTCGAGCCTGCCATTACCGAGCTACTGCAATCCTTAGAAGCGCAGTTGGATCAGCTCGAAGCCAACTTGGTACCGACCTGGGAAGGACTGGTGGTGCCGCTGGAACATATCGAAGAGCGGTTATCCTGGAGTTGGGGCATTGTCGGGCATTTGATGGGGGTAAAAAATAGCCCCGAATTGCGGCAAGCCTACGAGAAGATGCAGCCGGAAGTAGTCAAGTTCTGGAATCGCCTCAGCCAGAGTCAGCCGATCTATGAAGGCTTTAAAGCACTACGTCAGGGCGAGCAATGGCCGCAACTCGAACCCGCCCAGCAACGGATCGTCGAGTCAGCATTGCGGGATGCCGAACTGTCGGGGGTGGGGTTGCAGGGTGCAGCCAAGCAGCGATTCAACGAAATTCAGTTGGAGTTGGCCGAACTCTCGACGCGCTTCTCGAATCATGTCTTAGATGCCACCAAAGCCTTTAGTTTGACCCTGACCCAGCCGGAAGACATGGCCGGATTGCCGCCTAGCTTGGTGGGATTGGCCGCTCAGGCAGCCCGATCGGCCGGGGAAGAGTCAGCCACGCCGGAAGCCGGGCCTTGGCGGATTACCCTGGATATGCCCAGCTATTTGCCGTTTATGCAGCACAGCCAGCGGCGTGATCTACGCGAAAAGCTCTATCGCGTCTTTATCAGTCGAGCTTCCAGCGGCGAGTGGAACAACCAGCCCCTGATCGAGCGCATTCTGGAACTGCGGCAGGAGCAAGCTAAATTGCTGGGCTACAACAGCTACGCCGAAGTGAGCTTGGCAGCCAAAATGGCTCCCAGTGTGGAATCTGTCGAGCAACTGCTGGAAGAGCTGCGGCAAGCCAGCTATGACGCAGCCAAGCAAGATCTGGAAACCCTGCAAGCCTATGCCCGATCGAAGGGTGAAACTGAGCCCCTGCAACATTGGGATATTTCCTTCTGGTCGGAACGGCAGCGGGAAGAAAAGTTTGACTTTAATGCCGAAGAACTGCGCCCTTACTTCCCGTTAGAACAGGTGTTGCATGGCTTATTCGATCTGTCGAAGCGGATTTTTGGCTTGGTGATCACCCCTGCCGATGGGACAGCCCCCGTCTGGCATCCGGATGTCCGCTATTTCCAGGTGTCCGATCAATCGGGTAGTCCGATCGCCCATTTCTACCTCGATCCCTACAGCCGACCCGCTGAAAAACGCGGTGGAGCCTGGATGGATGAATGTATCGGCCGGGCCAGAGTCAGCGGCAAAGCAGGAGCCTCGATTCGGCTCCCCGTGGCTTACTTAGTCTGCAACCAAACCCCGCCGGTGGACGGCAAGCCCAGCTTGATGACCTTTGGCGAGGTGGAAACCCTATTTCATGAATTTGGGCATGGCTTGCAGCATATGCTCACCCAGGTTGATTATGGTAAAGCCTCTGGGATTCGCAATGTGGAATGGGATGCGGTTGAGCTGCCCAGCCAATTTATGGAAAACTGGTGCTATCATCGCCCTACCTTGCTCAGCCTCGGCAAGCACTACGAAACCGGCGAACCCCTGCCAGAACACTACTACCAGAAACTGCTGGCAGCCCGTACCTACATGAGTGGCAGTGTGATGCTGCGGCAAATCCACTTTAGCTGGGTTGACTTAGAGCTACACCATCGCTATCAGCCCCATGGCAGCGAAACGCCGGAACAGGTGCGGCGACGGATCGCGGAAAAAACAACGGTGCTGGCTCCGTTACCGGAAGACTCTTTCCTCTCTGCCTTTGGGCATATTTTCTCTGGGGGGTATGCAGCGGGCTACTACAGCTACAAGTGGGCAGAAGTGCTGAGTGCCGATGCCTTTGCGGCCTTTGAGGAAGCAGGACTCGACGATGAGCAACAGATCGCTCAAGTGGGGCATCGATTCCGAAATACGGTGCTGGCGTTAGGGGGAAGTCAGCATCCGATGCAGGTCTATCGGGCTTTCCGAGGGCGCGAACCGAACACGGCCGCTCTGTTGCGCCATAATGGTCTGGCAGCTTAGCCGAGACTCTTTGGGGAATCGATCGCAGTGAACTCATCTTCTGATAGCCCAACTGATACCCGCCCAACGGAACCGGGAGACGCTCGACCAGATCATCAGCATCAACCCACGCCACTGGATGGGATGCCAACTCCGACCTCGATCGCCATTTTAGGATCGGGAGCCTGGGGATCGGCATTGGCCACGCTGGCTCGTAAGCGCGGGCATCAGGTGAAGGTCTGGTCGCGGCAGGGATCAACTTCGCTGGCAGAAGCTGTGGAGGGAACCAGTCTGATCATTTCCGCCCTTTCCATCAAAGGGGTACCGGAAACCATTGAGCGGCTGCGATCGATGCCCCTGCCGCCTCAAGCGACTCTGGTGAGTGCCACCAAGGGCTTAGATCCGGCGACTCAATTAACTGCCTCAGCGATCTGGCAGGCAGCCTATCCCGATCGAGCGATCGTGGTGCTATCAGGCCCCAATCTATCGGAGGAAATTCAGCAAGGGTTGCCCGCTGCCACGGTGGTGGCCAGTCATGATGCGGCAGCGGCATCCCAGGTGCAACTGGCGCTCTCTTCCGATCGGTTCCGCATTTACACCAATACCGATCCGATCGGCACCGAATTGGGCGGCACCCTCAAAAATGTGATTGCGATTGCGGCTGGGGTTTGCGATGGGTTGAACCTGGGGACAAACGCCCGATCGGGTTTAATTACGCGAGCCCTGGCTGAAATGATTCGAGTCGGCACGCAACTGGGCGGTCAACCAGAAACCTTCTTTGGACTCTCTGGTCTAGGGGATCTGCTGGCCACCTGCACGAGTTTTCTGAGCCGCAATTATCGCGTTGGCTACGGGTTGGCCCAAGGCAAAACACTAGAACAAATCTTGACGGAACTACAAAGTACGGCTGAAGGTGTTAACACGACCAATGTGTTGATTGAACTGGCCGATCGCAAAGGCATCATCGTTCCTGTGTCTCGCCAGGTTTATCGATTGCTGAATGGACAGATTACAGCGCAACAAGCCGTAGAAGCTTTGATGGAACGGGATTTAAAACAGGAAGCAAGGTAGAGTGGAGAACGAATAAAGCAGCCTACTGCCCTACATCACTTGAAATCGTTTCTCTCCATTTCCAAGAGTGAAGGCTCCGTCCTCCGCAGAACGAAGCCTCTCTTCTGATATACCTGCATTTTGCCAGATGCATTCAGGGCAACATTACTAACTTGCTAATTGCAATATTAGTAAATACTTGCCCTTCCTGATTCTGCCGCCTTAGTAGTAGTAGCAAGGACGGTAGTGAACAGGGTATGCATAGTAGTGGCGAGGGAAGTAGATCGGACGGTAGTAAACGCGGCGGTAGCAACCATGGCAGTGTGCCGATGCAGAATCAGCAGTGGCGCTAACAACACCAGCCGTGACACCAGCAGCCAATAGGCCAGCGGTGACAACGGTTTTCAAACCACCGAGGTTCAGTTCTTTTGCTTCAGACTCGTAGCCTTCAGCACCGTGGAGATATGCAAGGGTTTCCATAGCTTTTCCTCAAAGAAGGTAAGTAAAACAAATTCAACGGCTCAATCGAAGAAACGGAACCGTAACTGAACTCGCTCTATCAGCAGTAGATCTACTACAAGATAGATCCATTGAAAGGCGTGAAAATTCCAGGGATTGAACCTGAATATTTTTGATTTCACCGAACCTTTATCAGCATCAGGAAAGAATGAAGTAAAAACTAAAATTCTTCCATCGCTTTTTTATGAGTAACATACTTGCATCAGGGAGACGATATATATTTGTACTATTTTTGGCTACCAGAAACTATTCACCGAGTCCTAAAAGTTGGTTGCTTTTCTATTTTTAGCGTATGCCAATTTGGGATGTAGTGTGATCAACGCTATATATAGAGAAAGAAACTTTTTAAATCTTTTCAAAAATTTTTTAGTGATTTCGGCCAGTTCAGAAACGCTAATTTTATTTCTCTTGATAAATAAAAATTGTACAATTGAATTTTGTTGGGAGTAGAGCTTGAAAGGTACGATTGTCAAGACATACAAACCCCCGATTTCTCTAAATATACTCCAAAGACGGAAAAATAAATAAGATTTTTTGATCCAAAATATTTCTTGATTCTTGTCAAATTTGTTAACTTCAAGCCCGATTTCTCCAGCGAGGGTGAAAGCAGGTTAAGGGTTGGTGCTGGGATTGCTTAATGAAGGGAATGACTCTGAATTGCGGCTTCAGTTCTTCCACAATGTTATCGGGATTATTGAGCGAGTTTGCCTTGAGATCTATTGGCTCATAGCAGCGTTGAATCGATCAAAATTGCAGCAAAGATTGAGCGGCGGTGGTACGGTTTGAAGACTACATTCGGGCAAAATGCCATTCTCAAAAATCCCATTCTCAAAGTAAGCGTTGATCCAGAAATGCCCGATCGATCACAAGGATGGCTGGTAGACACAGACATATATCCTGGAGGTATTTAGTAAATAACGGAGAAGCGTCCGACCATTGCCGAATAAACTGTTTAGGAACGATCGGGTGGATGTAAAAAATTATTGCTACATTTCAAAGTCGATCTAGATAATTGTCTAGCATGGCTCCTATAGCTATCGCCGATACCGGCTTCTGCATCATGGGTCTCGATCGTCCACGCCACGGGTTCTTAAACTGGATTAAACCGCAAGGATTGTCCTGGTTCAATCAGCGACTGCGGTTTATTGGCTTGATGCTGTGCTGTTTGGGGATTGTTGTGAGTGCTCGGCTGGTTTGGTCACAGCAGCCGATCCATCTCACCATGCTCACCTCAGCGTTGGATGCTGCTCAGGGAAAAAGTTTGGTGGCAGCATTTGAAGCCGAAAATCCAGGCATCAAAATTGATGTGATTGAAGGGCCCAATGCTTCCAATTTGATTGAAGACCTCTACACCTCTGCTTTCCTGTTGGGCGGATCGCCCTACGATTTAGTCATGATGGATGTGGTCTGGTTGCCTAAATTCGCGGCGGCGGGCTGGTTGCTGGATCTCACTGATCGCATTCCTGCGGCTGATCTGGCAGATTTTATGGCGGCTGATCTGGCAGGAGGACGCTATAACGGTCGGCTATACCGCTTGCCGGTGCGATCGGATGTGCAACTCCTCTACTATCGGCAGGATTGGCTGCAACAAGTGGGCATTCAACCGCCGGAAACCTTTGCCGATCTGGTGGCGGCGGCTCAACTGTTACAAAGCGCTGGGATCGCTCGCTGGGGATATGTCTGGCAGGGGCGACAGTTTGAAGGATTGGCCGCCGTGTTTGTGGATATCTTGGCGGGGCATGGTGGCTTTTGGGTGAATCCGGACAACCTGGAAGTGGGGCTCGATCGATCGGAAGCGATCCAAGCGCTGCAATTTCTGCGCAACACGATTGGAGTCGGGATTTCGCCACCGGGTGTCACCAATTACCAGCATGAAGATGCTCGACGGCTATTTCAAGGGGGTGAGGTGGCGTTTATGCACAACTGGCCCTATGCCTATCCGCTCAGCAATGCGGCTGATTCGCCGGTGCAAGGGAAGTTCAACATTCGGCTGATGGTACATGAACCTGGATTAGCCAGTGCCGCTTGCCTGGGAGGATGGGGAATCGGCATTGCAAAAACGACAGCCCATCCGGAGGCAGCGTTGAAGGCGGCTCAGTTTTATGCCAGTCCGGCCGGTCAAAAGCGATCGATTCTGGACAATGGCTATTTGCCTACCCGGCGTTCTCTGTATGCCGATCCGGAGGTGCTGGCTCGGTATCCCTACTTTGCCAACTTGATGCCGGTGGTAGAGAATGCAGTCTTGCGCCCCCCGATCGCCCAATATGCCCAAGCATCCGACATTTTGCAGCGCTACCTCAGTGCTGCAATTACCGATCGCATGACTCCTGAGGCGGCTCTCCAGGCGGCTGCCACTGAAACGCGGGCGCTTCTGGGTCGATCGACCAACCCACTCTCTGCGGCGGAGCCGATTGACCCAGTCCAGGAGGTGAGTTAAATGCGCCAAGATAGCTTACGGCAGCGGGAACAGCGCACCGGCTGGTGGTTAGTTGCGCCGGCTTTGCTCTTTCTGATCCTGATCTATGCCTATCCGATCGCCCGATCGATCGGCTTAAGCCTGTTTAGCCAAAACCTGGGCACCGAATTGCAGCCCGTGTTTACGGGTTTGAGTAATTACAGTCGTATGGCTGTTGATGGTCGCTTTTGGCAGAGTCTGGGTAATACGACCCTATTCACAGTCTTGTCGGTGTTGCTGGAACTGCTGCTGGGTTTGGGGATCGCCCTCGTGCTGAATCGATCGTTTCGGGGCCGCGGGGTGGTGCGGACGATCGCTCTATTGCCTTGGGCCTTGCCCACTGCCCTGATTGCGACAACCTGGACTTGGATTTTTAACGATCAGTTTGGGGTCTGGAATGATCTGCTCCTGCGGTTGGGGCTGATTCAAACCGGAGTCAACTGGCTAGGCGATCCCAACTGGGCCCTCTGGACGGTGATTGCCGCAGATGTTTGGAAAACGACTCCCTTTATTGCGATTTTGCTCCTGGCGGGTTTGCAATCCATTCCGGCCGATCTCTATGAGGCCCATGCGATCGATGGTGCCACTGCCTGGCAAAGCTTTTGGCAAATTACCTTGCCGTTACTGTTGCCCCAGATTTTGATCGCCAGTCTGTTTCGATTTGCCCAAGCGTTTGGCATTTTTGACTTGATTCAGGTGATGACTGGGGGTGGGCCCGGCGGTGCCACGGAAACAGTTTCGATTTATATCTATGCCACGATCATGCGCTACCTTGATTTTGGCTATGGGGCGGCACTGGTTGTGGTTACCTTTGTCATTCTCAGTTTGGCGGTGGCTCTGGCCGCTTGGGGGCTGACTCGGCTACGCGCTGCTCACAATTTAGGAGATTCCCGATGACCCAACTTTCACCCAGGCAATCCTCCCGATCGCCCTCTTCTCGATCAAATCGGCGCGCTCAGGTGGTTTGGATGCAACGGTTGGGGTTCGGGCTGGCGATTGGGGCGATCGTCGGTTTCAGTCTGGCTCCGATCCTCTGGCAGGTGTTAACTTCGGTGAAAACTACTGCCGACATCGCCGCGATCCCGAATGTTTACTTGCCCCGGCAGTTCACGGCGGAACATTATCTGGAGATCTTTCGGCGACAGCCTTTTTTCAACTATATGTTGAACAGTTTTTTAGTGGCCAGCCTCTCCACCTTGCTCTGTCTGGCGATCGGCACACCGGCAGCCTATGCACTAGCCCGGTTGCGATTACCAGGTGAATCGGCGCTCCTGGCGGGGGTGCTGATTGTGACGCTGTTTCCCTACATTCTGCTGTTTTTGGGCTTGCTGGAGTTGGTGCGTATGTTTGGACTGGCCAATCACTACTTAGCGTTGATCGTGCCCTACACGGCGATCAATCTGCCGCTGACAATTTTGGTGATGCGCAGCTTTTTCCAGCAGTTGCCGCGTGATCTGGAGGATTCCGCCAAGGTGGATGGCTACAACACCCTCCAGATGCTGTGGCAGATCTTGCTACCCCTGACTCTGCCTGCCCTCGTCACGACGGGTATTCTGGCATTTATTGCCGCCTGGAACGAATTCATTTTCGCCTTAACCTTCATTACGCGCGAATCGATGAAAACAATCCCAGTGGCGGTGGCTCAGTTGAGCGGCACGGCCGTGTTTGAGATTCCCTATGGAGCCTTGGCGGCCGCCACCGTAGTGGGTACTTTGCCGTTGGTGGTATTGGTGCTGCTCTTTCAGCGACGGATCGTGCAGGGGTTAACGGCGGGGGCAGTAAAGGGATGAGCTGGAAAATATCGATCGAGCAGCAGGGTTGGCTGGCGGAGGCACTGCAATGGCTAAACTGAGCTTACGCAATTTGAACAAAACCTTTGCGCCGCAGGTGGTGCCACTGAAAGATTTGAGTCTGGAGGTGGAGGATGGGGAGTTTTTGACCCTGTTGGGACCATCAGGTTGTGGTAAATCGACGACATTGCGGCTGATTGCCGGACTGGAACAGCCCACCCAAGGCGAAATTTGGATCGGGGATCGGGATGTCACGCAGCAGCCTCCGGGGGATCGCAACATCGCCATGGTGTTTCAGAGTTATGCTTTATATCCCCACATGAGTGTGTATGACAACATGGCCTCAGGGCTGCGGCTGAAACGAATGCCAGCGACGGAAATTCATCACCGGATCGATGAGGTGAGCCAGTTTTTAGGACTGGATGGCTTGATGCAGCGCAAACCAGGGCAATTGTCGGGGGGGCAACGGCAGCGGGTAGCTTTGGCGCGGGCTCTGGTGCGCCGCCCGGATGTATTTTTGTTGGATGAACCCCTGAGTAATTTAGATGCCTTGCTGCGGGAGCAGGTGCGGGCAGAACTGAAGCAAATTTTTGCCGATCAACCCACCCCGATCGTCTATGTAACCCATGACCAAACCGAAGCCATGACCCTCTCAACGCGCGTGGCTGTGCTGAATGAAGGGCTATTGCAGCAGCTTGACTCCCCCAAACGCATCTATACTCGCCCAGCGAACCGATTTGTCGCCAGCTTCATTGGCAGCCCGCAGATGAACTTACTCAGCTTGCCCTGTCAGGGAGAATATGCTCTGCTAGGTCGCTATAAAGTGCCACTGCCTCAGCCAATTCGCTTACCTGAGGTGGTGTTGGGGATCCGTCCGGAACACCTGCGGTTAGCACGGCCAGGCGAAACCCTGGCTTTAGCGTTGCAAGGGCAAGTCATGCTGGTGGAGAATCTCGGCATGAGTGATCTGCTCAGCATTCAGATTGAAAACACACCCTACTGGCTGCGAGCCTTGCTTTCTCCCGATCAGTCTTGGGCCGATCGGCAGATCAGTCTCATGTTGCCCTCTGAATCCCTACATTGGTTTGATCCGCAAACGGGCGATCGATTGTTCTGAATTGATTGCTTGAATTGATTGCTTGAATTGATTGTCCTGAGACGGGTTTCAGGCTGGGTGGAAGGGTGGGTTGCCATCTTAAGCCGTGCATCCCGATCGCCGTGCATCCCGATCACAGTGCATCCCGATCGCAGTACATCCCGATCACAGTGCATCCCGATCGCAGTACATCCCGATCGCAGTACATCCCGATCACAGTACATCCCGATCACAGTACATCCCGATCACAGTGCATCCCGATCGATCAGAACCAATCGGCTCATGCTCTCGAATCGACTTGCTGGGAGTGGGATGCTGCATCCCAGTGTAGAAATTCGCTCAGGAATCCGGGGTTGGGTTAAGCCACTGTTGGAGAAGGCTCCTCATTGCCCGCATTTTTTGTAGCCGGTAACTCTAAACAGTAACCCGCCCCATAGACTGTTTTGATGTAGCGAGGATGGCGGGGATCGGGTTCCAACTTGGTTCTGAGGTGGCGAACATGCACCCGGATGGTTTCAATGTCATCATTGGGATCATAGCCCCAGACCTCTTTGAGGATTTCGCTAGGCGAAACTGTTTGTCCATGACGCTGAAGCAAGCAGTGCAGCAGTTCAAACTCCAAGTGGGTCAACTTGACGGTTTGATCAAACCAAATCGCTTCTAACCGTTCTGGTACCAAGGTGAGCGGGCCATAATTGAGAATTTCCGTATGTTTGGCCGCTTGAGGAATCCGATCGGTGCGTCGCAGTAAAGCTCTCACCCGGGCTAGCATTTCTTCGATCTCAAACGGCTTCGTCAGATAATCGTCGGCACCTGCATTGAAGCCCTCTACTTTGTCTTGGGTTTGACCAAGGGCAGTAAGCATCAACACCGGGATATCGGCTGTGCGTTCATCTCGTCGTAGGCGCTGACAAACGGTGAAGCCATCCACCTTGGGCAACATCAGATCCAGCATGATCAAGTCAGGCAGAAGCTGGAGTGCCAAAGCTTGACCCTTGATGCCATCTGCGGCCTGGCTCACATCGTAACCAGCCATTTCTAGATTTACAGCAACTAACTCCGAGATTGCGGGGTCGTCGTCAATGACAAGAATACGAGGCATCACTATTAAGGTAAATGAATAGTCACTACGATGAGTGAGGAACTGGTCAGAAACTAGGTGAGTCTAGAAAGCTTTCTAAAAGATTCCCCTAAAAATTATAAACAAGGATTCCGAATTCTTTCTGAATCTAACAATTCTATCTGGAACTATTTAGAATATAAAACCTTCCTAACGAAATGCCAAAATAACTTGAGGAAATTCAGTCGGAAATTAGGAAATTCAGTGGCTTCAGTCCTTGACCGATCCCATGACGCTTCTGCTCGGAGCAATTGTGCGCCGAACAACGGAGGGCATCAAGCGTGGGGAACCTCTGCCCGATCGCCCCTGCTGCAAGCATCCTGCTGCAAGCGTATAGACTGCATCGTTGCCGATCTCAGCTAGAAATGAGAAGCTGATTTACGATGTTGAACCGCTGTTACTCCGGTTGCTTCCAGCACTTTGCCGTTATCTACGGCCGCATAGATAAGCCAGTGATCGCCGCATTCCATGCGATTTTCTACCTTGCATTCCAGGAAGGCTAGCCCGTCTTCGATGACCAGACAGCCATTGCTAGCCGGATGGGTTGCCACCTCTGCAAACCGATCCTCACCTGGCAGGAGGGATCGCATGAAGGCCCGCCGCACGTTTCGCCCCTCTTTGAGAACATTTAACACGAATGGGCTACCGACATCTGCCAGGGCATTGGATTGTTCCTTACTGACCGCGAGCGTGATCCCCGGTGGGTTGAAGGTCGCCTGAGAGACCCAGGAAGTGAGGATCGCCTGATGCTGATTGTTTTGACAGGTGGTAATCACACAGAGCGATCCTGTGATCCGACCGACGGCTTGGGCGGTTCGATCGCTTTGGGCATCGGCAACCTGCTGGCGGGGAGTCCAGACTTTTTTCAGCTTGCGCAAGGTTTGGGCAAACTCGGCTCCGGCACTTTCACACTGTTGCAGAACCTCCTCCGTTGGCTTGAACTTGACCCGAATGGGCTCAAACCCGAAGCGATAACCTGCATCCTCCAACTTAGTTGCTAGCAGATCAACGGCCTCACCGCTCCAACCAAAAGAACCAAACACACCGGCCAACTTAGATTTGGTGGCGGTGGAAAGGACGATCCCCAGGGCAGTTTGAATTTGGACAGGCGCATGGCCGGCCAAGGTAGGAGAGCCAATAATAAACCCATCAGAAGCTTCAACCACTTGCGTGATCTCAGATGGCGAGCTGAACTCACAGTTAATGGCGCGAACCGATACCCCTGCCTGGGTGATGCCTTGGGTGATCGCCTGAGCCAATAAGCCGGTATTACCATAGGCTGAAGTATAGAGTAAAGCCACATTCAGCTCTTTGTTTTGTTGTTGTTGGCACCAGTCGCGATAGTCTAAGGTCAACCGGCTCAGGCTATGCTTCACGATCGGGCCATGACCGGGAGCATAGATTTTGGCTGGAAAAGTTGCTAGCTTGTCCATCGCTGCTTCTACTTGAGGCGCTTGGGCCGCATGAAGGCAGTCGAAATAATAACGCCGATCGTCGCTGAGTGCGCGCCAGTGAGCATCGGTTAAATCGTCTGCACAGACATGGGTGCCAAACAGCTTGTCGGTATAGAGAATGCCGGTTGCCGGATCAAAAGTGCATAGCGCATCTGGATGGCGAGGCGTGGGGACAAAGCGAAATTGCAAACAGTGGCCATTCCCCAGATCCAGGGTTTCTTCATCGCGGACAATATGCAGCTTAAAAGAGACATTGGCATCATATTGTATGCCGAAATTCAGTGCTTCTTCCTCCTGAGCTTGGCGGGGATCGGGAGCCTGATTCGACAGGGCCGATCGTAAGGTATTGGCGGCTGGTTTAGAGCAAATTACCGTAGCATAGGATGCTAGAGATAATAGCTGCCGCAATGTACTGATCCGATTGGGGTTAACGTGACTGAGAATAATATAGTCAATTCGTTGATAATATTGGTGTTGTTGCAGCTCTTCCAAGAAAATATCTGTGAAAGACTCGCCTGGTGGATCGATGAGCGCAACTTGGGGAGCCTGGATCAAGTAAGAATTAGCGGTTGTCCCTTTCTGGCGGGCATACTCCACCTCAAACCGCAGGCGCGTCCAACTTCTCGATCGCAAAACCAGCGTTTCCATCCCCAGTGGTGCTACCTGCACATCTCGCAGCTTTTGTTCTGACATGCCCACAACCTCCTGCGTCTTAACCCAGTATCCTAAAGATAACCCGTTCAGGAGGTCAGATTGTCGATCCTAGTAATTTGATTCTGCTATGGGTTCGATTAGGATGAGTTCCACCCCTGCATGGGACTGAGATCGCAGTGTCCAGCAGTTTAAATTCGTTAAGGATTATAGGTAAAACGACTGCTCAACGCGATACCACCCCAGATCGTGGCATTCAGCCGTCCCAGCACATAGACCTGTTCTTGATTCCAAAAGTGGAATTGATACAGCCTGAGCTCCGATAATTTTTCCAACTCAGCCTGCAATGCTTCGACTTGCTTCAATTCGTTTGCCGCCAGATGTTCTGTTGCAAACCCACTGAACTGCCCTATGGTCAGGAATCCTGCTTGGAGTAACAGTTGCTCGATCGCACTTTCTGGACTAGCGGCCATTGCCTGCACTAAGCTATAGCGATGGAGTTGCCCATAGCCACCGCCATAGTAACCATAGATCTGCACCTCACCTAATTGTTCGATCGCCTGTTGGAGATAGGTTTGTAGTTCAGGTTGAGCTTCAGGTTGAGCTTCAGGTTGAGCTTCAGGTTGAGTGAACGATCCTTGTCCGGCTCGATCGATCGATTCAGTTGGGTTGGCTGGATCAGCGTTTTGTTCTGTATTGGAGCGATCAGTATTGGAGCGATCAGTATTGTTCGAGTGATCAGTATTGGAGCGATCAGTTGCGATCCATCGAATGGGGGGATCTCGATCGGGTGTGGCTACGGGAACCCGTGGAGCAATTCCAACCCACTGGGGAGAAGCTGGATCGGGTAAGCGACCAATCAGCAACTGCAACTCATACTCCGCATCATAGGACAATTGCCAAGTTTGCCCCGTCTCCAGTTGAGAACATAACCCGTCTAGCAGGGCGACATATTGCTGTTTCCGTGCCATCTGCTGAGTGCGATCCAGCAAAATCCCCGCTCGATCAACCTCTGGTACTAACCACTCAGCCCCATTCACCGCCCCGACCTGTTCTGGCTTCAGCCAAGATTCCAGCAGTGATTCCAGCATTCGATCGCAGGTTTGCTCAGGGGGGAGCATCCTCAGCCATCCTGGCGATTTTAGCAGGGCGATCGGGCTTAAAACTCCCTGTTCTGACTCATCCCAAACCATCGGCAACAGCGATCCACCATCCTCATGGTTGGGGAAGCGGAGTAACCAGCCTAAATGGTCACTCACCTGGTTTTGCAGCAGTCCTAACCAATGGGCGGCATCAGGCTGCATGGGATTTCACAGGACGACGATACAGCACCGGCACTAAAAATAGACCCATCCCTAAGCCCGTCAATGCTCCAAAAAACGTGACGATGTAATTGTTGTAGCTCCACCCGCCCAACAGCTCGATGATCATCTCAATGGGATAGGCAAAGGTGAGAATAGACGCGATCGTTGCTCCTATAAATCGATATTGATGTAACCAATAGAAACCTGCCCCGCGATCGAACTGGTAGAGCAATCTGGTGAATAACACGGCCAGCAGTACGCCGTAGCAACGCATACAAACCGACATCAGGTGGGGTGGCATCAGCATCAGTCCCATCTCTGGCTGGGGACAAACATGATCACCCATCCAGTAAATAATCTGGGCGATAAATCCCATGGGAAACCAGCCGATCGCTGCTAAAAATGGAGCCATCACTGGCCCGATCAAAAGTGCTCCTAAAAGGACATCTGCGATCACCTGCCGCTGGAGGAGATGCTTCCAGCGCGAGCGCCCCTGCTGCAACGACCATACCTCTGTTTTCGCCATACCTGAATCCCACGATTTCATCCAACAAATTTCAGCCAAAACATGAATTACACTTCTTCCAGTATTGATCAGATCCAGGATTGATCGGATCCAGTATTGATCAGATCCAGGATTGATCAGATCCAGGATTGATCGGATCCAGGGTTGATCAGTAGCCTGATCTCGCCTGATTGCCGTGAGTCTGATTGCCGTGAGCCCCCTGATTCCTCAAGGGCAATGAAATAACCTCAGAGCGATCCATGCGATCCATAAGGCAGGAGGGCATGAAAGGCAGGGTTCTAGAGGGTGTTTTTTCTAGAAGGCGATTATATAAAGTTGAAGTTTTTGTAAGAAACAACACAAAAATATCAAAAAACAGGTCTCATTTCTGTTTTGCCATCCCCATAGCTTAAGAACTTATTAAAAGCAGCCAAATTTTCAATTTATCCAGTTAATCTAATGCACAAGATACCTCCTAACTGCGTCTCCAGCCTCATCGATTTAACCTTTGGGTTCATCAGGTGGGGCTGCTCTTTTTATGCGGTTTTGCAGCCTATGCAGTCCGTTTATGTAGCCTATGCGGTTGATGCGGCTTATACGGTTGATGCGGCTTATACAGCCGTTTGGTTCTGGTCTCTAGCCCAACCGATCCCAGCTTCTGATCCAACCTATCCCGGATGGGGTTTGTTTTACTTAAAGTTTGTTGGTCGATCGCACTCGTTTGTAGATTTCCGTCATCGTCTCAATAAATGACTGATCCCGATCCCAAAACGACGGATAGTCTCCCTGCTTTTTAATTAACACGGCTGGCACTTGGATGGAAGGAGGTGGATCGATCGTTTTGGGTAAACGCTTGGCTCCCTGCCAAAAATCTCGTAGGCTAATTGGAGCAGCCGCTGGGGCAATCTCCTCCGATCGAGGTGCGGTGTGATATGAGTTGGCCGATCGAGGTGCAGATGGCTCAGATAGTTCGGCTGCCAAGGCAATACCTAGCGGCGATCGGGCTAATTCTTGGCGGAGACGCTCACGGGAGAGGCCGCGTAACTCAAATAGTAAGAAGGGATCGCGATCGAGTTCACTGGCAAGTAAATAATAGACTCCGGCAATGTGTTTGCAAGGATTGCTATAGTCTGGGCAAGTGCAACTGGTTTCAAAGTCCGATCGAGCATGGGGTAACAGGTGAACTCCCAGGGGTTGAAAAGCCTCCTCAATGTTGTCGGGCACTTCGTTTAATAATAGTTTCGAGATAAAGCTGGCCTTAGTTGCGATGTGGGCGATCACCGCATTCCATTTAGCCGGGCTAATGGGTTTCATGTTCACGACCGTCGTGTAGAGCGGCTCTTTGTAAACCCCAAAGTAGGGATTGACCGAGCCGCGCACTTGGGCCATCACGCCGCCATCTTGAATTTGAAACGATTTAACCTTGTTGCCCCGTGCATAGGAACGTCCCCGACTCAACCGACCTGGATCGGTGATTTCCTCTAATGCGGCAATAAATTGCTGTCCCCACCAGGTTTTAGAAAAGCCTTTTGTCATTTTGATCTCCTTGCTGATCTGCTCTGCGGGTTGTGAGATTGTTTGCTCGAGCTTGAATGGCCGCATCCCTATTCCAGAATGGCATTACGGTTTAATGCAATTAGCTTCTTAAATGCGGCGTTATCCAGTTCGGTTAACCAGGATTCATCCGATCCAACAATTGATCCTGCCAGCTTCTTTTTATCTTGAATCATCTGATCAATTCGTTCTTCTAGCGTGCCAATGGCCACGAATTTATGCACAAATACATTCTTTGTTTGACCAATCCGAAACGCCCGATCGGTCGCCTGATCTTCCACAGCCGGATTCCACCAGCGATCAAAATGAAATACATGATTGGCTTTTGTCAGGGTGATTCCGACCCCACCCGCTTTGAGCGATAAAATGAACACTGAAGGCTCGGTGTCGGGATCTTGAAACTCGGCAATCATCTGTTCTCGTTTTGGTCGGGAGGTGCCACCATGCAGATAATAGGTGTTGTAATGTAGCGTAGATTTGATATATTTTTCGATCGCTTCTCCCATTTCGGTAAATTGGGTGAAAATTAGCAGGCTTTCGTTTTCAGCGATCACCTCATTGACCATTTCTACTAGCCGATCGAGCTTATGGGATCGTTCTGGCGTAAAATCACTACCATCTTGCAAAAATTGGCGAGGATGGTTGCAAATTTGCTTCAACTTCAGCAAGGTTGATAGGATCAAGCCCTTGCGCTGGATGCCTTCAACTTCTTGAAGTTGTCGCTCTACATCTCGGACGAGGGCTTCATACAGTGAAGCTTGCTCTTTGGTCAGGTTACAGAATAGCTTTTGCTCGACCTTATCGGGTAAATCTTGAATAATGGTCGGATCGGTTTTAACGCGCCGCAAAATGAATGGTTCTACCAATTTTTTCAGGGTAGTCGATCGCGCTGTATCGTTATTTTTCTGGATCGGCACCTCAAATGATTGACGAAACTGGGTTTCTTTGCCTAAATAGCCTGGATTGAGAAAGTTGAAAATCGACCATAAATCTAGCAAACGATTTTCGATCGGGGTTCCAGTTAAAGCAAGCCGATGGTTGGCCGGCAGCTTTAAAATCGCTTTAGTTTGCGCTGCTTTGGGATTTTTAATATTCTGCGCTTCATCGACTACTAATCGCTGCCACTGTACAGTGTGAAGTAATTCTTGATCCTTACGAGCGATCGTAAAAGATGTAATGACTACATCACAGTGAGAGACTTGCTCCATAAACTGTTGGGTATCCTGAATGCGACTGCTACCATGATGAATCAGTGATCGCAGGTGGGGCGCAAACTTCTCGATTTCCTTTTCCCAGTTGCCCACGACCGATGTGGGGGCGATCAACAGAGTGGGTGGTGGAGTAATCCGTTTTCGACCTTGCTTGGCAGCAAATTCCCGTTCATGAACCAATCGGGCGATCACCTGGGCCGATTTACCCAACCCCATATCATCAGCGAGACAGCCGTGAAAGCCGATCGATTCTAGATAATGTAACCAGGCAACTCCCCGTTTTTGGTAACCCCGTAGCTCTCCCTGGAACTGCTTGAGATCGGGTAATTCTTCCAGTTGGCTTGTGTCGTTCAGCTTGTGCAACATTGCTGCTAAGGTTTGATCATGTACCACCTCAAATTCATCTGCCGATGCCGTTAGCTTCATGAAATCAAGCAGACTTAACTCGGGATGTTCCTGCTTGTGAGTCTGCCAGAATTCCAGCATTTGCTGCATTTTGTCTCGATCGAGTTCGATCCACTCACCTCGAAACTGAACCAGAGCAGACTTGCTGTTAACCAGCTTCTGCCATTCTCGTTCACTGACCGGCTCACCATCGATCGATAACTCATATTGATAATCTACGAGAGTACATAACGAAAGATAGCTTTTATTCTTATTATTTGTGGTTGGTTTACGTCCACTTGCTCGTAGCCGAATCTTGGCTCGTTGCCATCCCTGTGGTGTCCACCAAGACGGGATAATTACTTTATATCCAGATTCTTCTAATACCCAGGCCAGCTCTTTTAAAAAATCAAATGCCTCGTCTACTGTCAACTGGATCCCGATCGGTTCATCCGTTTCCAGCCCACTCCAGAGTTTGGGATAAATACGTGCTGCATAGCCCAAATGCATCAGTAAATGCTGCTCAAACTGATCGCTCAGCTTTTTGCGGAGTTTTTTCTGCTGGGCGGGAGTCAGTTGCCAAAAATCTAACAGCGAAATCCGAGTTGAAGGATCCTCTCGACTGGCGACTTGAAATTCTAAAAACCAGCGATCGGTTTGCTTTTCGGGGGCATGGAGCCGGAAGCACAGATAAAAGGGTAAATTGGTCTGGCTTTGGGCAATTCGATCGCGCCAGGTCTGCCACTGCTGATATTGAGCTAAATGGGATGATCCACTCCAGGGTTTACCCGGATATAAACAGGAATAAAGCAGAGTATTCGCAATCTTCTTCGTCAATGCGGCACTGCTGGGTAGACCTACGACCAACTGATGCAAACAGCATTCAGAAAAATGGCGCAGCAAAGTTTCTCGATCGTAGAGTTGCGGAGTGTCTAAGGCAATCGCATGTCCACTCCCACAGACCAGTGGCATTTGCTCAATAAACCGATCGAAGGCTTGCTCGTAGGCGTTAGAAATGATCTCCCAACTGGGGTAAATTTCACAGTCAGCACCGGGTGAAACAGTCGGCTCTTGAGCGGGTTTGGATCGTTGAGTTCGAGTTGATTTCCGGGTTGCTGTGTGGGCTGATGTTTGAGTGAGTGTCTGGGTTGCAGTTTTGGGAGTGGTTTTTCGGGCTGACTGGGCGGTTGATTTGGTAGCTGCCTTAGAAGACGAAGGTTGCAGAGTTTGTGGCAGCGATCGATAACGCAATGCTGGAATATATTGATCGCGCAAAATGACCTGCTTGAAATGCTGGGTATAGTGATACCAGAACAGCAAATCGGCTCCCAGTTGCACGTCTGCCAGATTGTGCAGGGCGGCAAAGTGTAAATCGTTGAGCAAGCGGATGAGATTGGTTTTGTTTGTGAACATATCACCATCCAAGGCAGCGACAAAGCAATCGACTTGCCAGTATTGCCAACTAAATTCCTCAGGTAGTTCTTCTTCTAAATAGCGGGCTAACTCCAGGGAAGGGAGTGGTTTGTCATCAGCCGTGGGTAAGCAAAAGAATTGAGGGATGATAGCCCGATCCAACTTCAGGGTAGAACTGCTGGGCTTGATGCCTAATCCTCGCAAAAATTCCCCCAGAGCGGATTTCTCCAACTGACGTGGATGCAGACGGGTTGGAGTGCGGCGACGTTTGGCGATCGTCGTTTCCACCCATAAGCAAAAGTTTCCTTCCTGGATAAACTGATCTGATTCTGCTGGAATCCAGGTGCCGTGAAGGATATGCATAGCTCAAGGCTGCTAGTGAGTGCGAATTACTTAACCTGACCTTACCAAATTTGTCAAGCCAACGAAATCCATACATCTGCATTACTGCCCTGATCCCTGCCCCAGACCTGCCCCAGACCTTCACCAGGGATCTAAAAAAGCTAGTGAATTGTGGGATCATAGTAGTGGGATCGTGGGATCGTCTGACTAGCAATGATTTCGACTGCCTCTTTCCCTTCAGATTTCCTTATCAACCTATCAAGAACTATCTATTGACCTAGGGGCTTGCATTGGGAAACCCTTCCGGTATGATGAAAAATATATAGAAAAAAGTCTATATTCTGCTTGAAAAACTCTAGGCTTTTATCTATATCGCTGATGCTTTGACCGTGATTACCTTACGCATCAAGGATGGTATCGATGACCCAGTTGCTTGCTCAGACTGCCTGGCTAATTCCCTGCTATCCGCTGGTGGGAATGCTACTTTCGATCGCGTGGTTTCCCTCGATCACTCGCCGAACTGGCCCCCGCCCGGCTGGCTACGTTAATGCAATTACTACTTTTCTGGCCTTGATTCATGGAGCGCTGGCCATGCCGGTGCTGCTGGGTCAACCTGCCACCCATGTTTCCCTGTCCTGGTTGCAAGTCGCCGGGTTAGATCTGTCGGTGCCGGTGGAGATTTCGGCCTTGACGGTTGGAGCCACCATTTTGATCAATGGCTTGAATCTAGCTGGTCAAATTTACGGGGTGGGCTACCTGGAGATGGATTGGGGCTGGGCTCGCCTTTATGCTTTGTTAGCCTTGTTTGAAGCTGGGATGTGCGCCCTCGTGTTATGCGACTCCCTCTTCTTCAGCTACATGATTTTGGAAATTTTGACTCTGGGTACCTATCTGCTGATTGGGCTCTGGTTTAATCAGTCGCTTGTGGTGACCGGAGCGCGGGATGCTTTTCTAACCAAACGGGTCGGGGATCTGTTTTTGCTGATGGGGGTATTGGCTATCTATCCTCTGGCTCACACCTGGAATTATGACGAACTGGCACAATGGGCTCAAACTGCCTCGATCGATCCGAAGCTGATCACGTTGGTGGGTTTGGCCTTGTTGGCTGGGCCGATGGGCAAGTGTGCTCAGTTTCCATTGCACCTCTGGTTGGATGAAGCCATGGAAGGCCCGGTTCCTAGCACGATCCTGCGGAACTCGGTCGTGGTGGCCACTGGAGCCTGGGTGTTGGTGAAACTAGAACCCGTGTTATCTCTTTCGCCAGTTGTGATGAATGCCGCTATTGCGATCGGGGCAGTAACGGCGATCGGTGGCACTTTGATTGCAACGGCTCAAATCGACATTAAGCGAGCCCTATCCTATTTGGTTAGTGCTTACATGGGCTTAGTGTTCATCGCTGTCGGGGCTCAGCAAACGGAGGCAGCCCTGTTGATTGTTCTCACCCATGCAGTTGCCATGGCGGCTTTGGTGGCAAGCTGTGGATCGATCGTGTTGAACAACATCACGCAAGACCTGACTCAGTTGGGTGGATTATGGAGTCGTCGTCCCATCACCGGGCTCTCGTTTGTGGCGGGTGCGCTTGGCTTGGTGGCCCTGCCGCCCCTGGGTGGATTCTGGGCACTGTTGAAATTGACGGATGGCTTATGGTCTACCCGTCCGGCTTTAGTGGGTTTGGTGTTGTTGATCAATGCTTTGGCTGCCTTTAGCATCACGCGCACGTTTGGGTTAATCTTTGCAGGTTCTGTGCAGCCGATGACGGTTCGATCGCCAGAAAATCTCTGGGCTGTCACTTTGCCCATGACTGCACTGGCTGGGTTTGTGTTGCATATCCCAATGATTTTGCAAAGCCTCGATCTGCTGCCAGTTTGGGCGCAAATCAGCAAAGATATGGCGCTAGTGCTCACCTGGTCTACGATTTTTGGTTTGGCCTTAGGGGCGGTGCTCTATGTGGGGAATGGCGTGAAGAAGCCGATCCAACTTCCCTGGAAGCCGCTGCAAGATCTGTTTGCCTATGACTTCTATACACCGAAACTCTATCGATCGAGCGTGGTGGGGAGTGTGGATATCATTTCTCGGATTACGGATTGGATCGATCGCTACATCGTGGATGGCTTCGTCAATCTGGTGGGTCTCTCCTCGATCTTTAGTGGTGAAGTGTTGAAGTATGGTAACTCCGGACAAACCCAGTCCTATGTCCTGACGATCGCGATCGGGCTAGTGCTGACGGCGTTGTGGATGAGTTGGTCGTTCCTGTCCCATCTCTCGATTACAACCCAGTTGGTTTCTTTGGTGACTGGAAGCTAGTCCTAGAAGTTAATCCTGGAGGCTGATTCAGTTGATCAGGTGCTGATTTGGGAGCAAGCCTGATGAGTGCTTTGGGCTCGAACTGGCTGCTTGATCAAATTGGCTGCTTAATCAAACTGGCTGCTTGATCAAACTGGCTGCTTGATCAAACTGGCTGCAACCTCATAGTTTCCAGCAACGTATTGATTTCTGACCATTGCTCTTTTCTGGCAATCTTCTTTTCTGGCAATCTTCTTTTCTGCAATTTTCCTTCTGGTCATCTTTCCTTCTGGTCATCTTTCCTTCTGGTCATCTTTCTCTGCAACTTCTTTCTTGCAACCTATGCTGAGTGTATTGATCTGGCTCCCGATCGCTGGAGCGGCCGTCCTGGGGTGCTTGCCGCAGTCGGTGCCCACGAAACAAGTTCGCAATGGTGCGTTAGCGATTTCTGGTGTGGTTTTGCTGTGGTCAATCTGGCTGTTTACCCAGTTTGATCTGACGAATCCGGTCTTTCAGTTCCAAGAGCATCTTCCCTGGATCGAAACACTGGGTTTGGATTACGACTTGGCTTTGGATGGCTTGTCTTTAGTGTTGGTGGGTTTGAATAGCCTGTTGACCTGGATCGCCATTTTAAGCAGTAGCCCCAGGATTGAGCGACCTCGCCTGTTCTATTCTTTGATTTTGCTGGTGAGCGGTGGGGTGACGGGAGCATTTGTAGCTCAAAACTTGCTGCTATTCTTCCTGTTCTACGAACTAGAACTCGTGCCTTTTTACCTATTGATTTCGATCTGGGGTGGAGCCAAACGAGGCTATGCCGCGATCAAGTTTTTGATTTATACGGCCATCTCTGGGGCGCTGATTCTGGCTGGTTTTTTAGGACTGATTTGGCTTTCTGGAGCGGCTGATTTCTCCTATGCATCTGCTTTGGGGCAGACCTTACCTCTGGGCTTACAGGTGGTGCTGTTGACGGTGTTGATCATTGGCTTTGGCATCAAAATTCCGCTGGTTCCTTTCCATACCTGGTTGCCTGATACCTATGTGGAAGCTTCAGCCCCGGTCACTATCCTGCTAGGCGGTATTTTGGCGAAATTGGGTACCTATGGCATTTTCCGCTTTGGGCTAGGACTATTCCCGGAAGCCTGGGCCAAGCTCTCGCCGGTATTAGCAATCTGGGCAGCGGTTAGCATTCTCTATGGGGCTCTGGCGGCGATCGCCCAGAAAGATATCAAGCGGATGGTAGCCTACAGTTCGATCGGGCATATGGGCTACATTCTATTAGGGGCAGCAGCACTGACTCCACTGGCTCTGGTGGGATCGATTTCCCAAATGGTAGCCCATGGACTGATTCTGGCGATCCTGTTCCATCTGGTGGGTGTGATTGAACAAAAGGTGGGCAGTCGAGAATTAGATGTCTTGAATGGGTTGCTCAATCCGATTCGCGGGTTGCCTTCAATTAGTTCGCTGCTGATTTTGGGAGCAATGGCCAGCGCAGGTATTCCCGGATTGGCTGGGTTCATCGCAGAATTTCTGATCTTCCAAGGCACCTACAGCATCTTCCCGCTGCAAACCCTGATCGCCGTCGTCGGAACCGGATTAACGGCAGTTTACTTTGTGATTCTGCTGAATCGTACCTGCTTCGGCCGCCTCGATAATGCCACAGCGTATTATCCGCGGGTGGAATTTGAGGATCGGTTCCCGGCCTTGATTCTGGCTGGATTGATCGCATTTTTGGGCATTCAGCCGAGTTGGTTAGTGAAATGGAGTGAAGCCACTTCTACGGCTATGGTTGCGGCTGTGCCGACTGTGGAACAGATTGCGACTGTACCTGACGCGGCTGTACCTGATGCGACTGTACCTGACGCGACTGTACCTGACGCGACTCAGCTTGAAGTGGCTCTACCCAAAGAAATCTTGCTGCCAGCTCAGACCACACCGTAGATCTAACACTCGATCTGACACTTCATGCAGTCAGAACTCCATCCTTGACGAATTTGCGACCTGCCGACCACTGACTCAACATTCAATCAACCTATGACAGCCACGATCGTCTCTCCTACACCAACGAAACTACCGCCTTCCACCCACGAGTTTGCTGAAGTGATTCATCGCTTGGAAGCGGGTGGAGCAATGCTACCAGATACACCCGAGAACCTGATGCAGATTATCGGTCTGTATAAGGCTTATGCCGTACCGATGGATTTCTACTGGCGCGATCTGCTCTACATTGCCGAGCAGGTGTTTTTAAATCCACTGCCTTTCTTCAAATATTTCATTTCAGATGAATACTTGAAGCTGCATAACCATTATGCGGGTGATGATGCGGATTTACGGATCTGGCGTGGTGAAGCCACAGCTCACCCGGAGTTGTTGGAATTTATCGAAAAAGGTGAGCTGAAATCTAAGTTGCCGCGATTATTCCATCATTGGTATCACGATCGCATCAACATGGAATTTGCCGAAGAATGTATGCGAGCCATGCTTTGGCACGGTCGGGATATGGGCATGGGACAGTTTGATGCTTATTTAGATAGCGAAGAATATCGCCAAAATGCCGATCGGGCGATCAAAGCCTACTTCAAAGGCAATCCGCTCATGCTAGGGCTATACAAAGCCTTCCCAGAAATGTTCATTGAGCAGGTGCGGCAGATGTCGTACTACTCGAACTTAGGCTTGTTCTGGGAGATTATGGCTCCTGTATTCTTTGAGATGTCTGACCTCTATGATGAAGGTAAAATCGCCAGCGTTCCTGATGCTATGAATTTCCTGGTGAATGGTATTTTTGCGATTTCTGGTCGTCCAATTTATCATCACGTTTATATTCGCGGTGAATGCTACGAGATCATTCCTAAATCTAAGGGCTTTATGTGGCTCTATGAGGCTGCCTTACCTTATGTAGAAGCTGTGTTTTACCGCACTTCCCCTTTCCGGGGCACCAAATCCTACAATGCCCAAGCCGGACAGGTACCCGCTGAGCAGAAGGACTTCCACTATGGTGTGCTCTATGCGGATAAGTTTCCAGTTGGTACAGCCGGAATTCCGCCGACATTGCTGGCCCAAGATATGTTGCATTTCTTGCCGCCTTACCTGGTGGAGTACTATCAGCACCACTGTCGGGGCGAAGACGATATGCTGATTCAATTAGCCGTTAGCTTCCAGCGATCGATGTACTGTGTGACTTCTGCGGTGATTCAAGCTCTGCGGACGGCGTTGCTCTATCCATTGGATGACCCTAACCCGGAACACCTGATGGCAAACCGTCAGTTTTTCGAAGCGCAGCTCGATCGATTTAAGCGACCGGAAGCCCGTTTACGGAATATTCAAACCCAGGATTATCGGTAAGGTATGCGGGTTTAGTTGGTTTTGAAAACATGGGTCATCTAGGCGTGGGATCTGGATCCTGCGCCTTTTCTGTGGCAGATTTTTCAACAGGAGAATTAGTTCAACCACTTTTTATTTCGCTTTAACTTGCGGTTTTGTCAACCCTGACGGCAGCTTATTGAGGGAGATGTCGCTGTAATTACCAGTTGTATCGATGAAGGTAAAGGCAGAGTTACTGCGTTTTTGAATCACAAATTGATTGAATGGTAGAGCCAGAATTGGCAGCTCCATGGCTTCAGCAAAATAGATGCTAAATGGGCAGACCAGCGTGGGTTCATATTGGATGTGATGCTGCCATGGCGTAGCTGTAAAATCATCGCCACTGATGAGTCCACCCTCTTTGATCTTAGGTAGAATTTTGATGAGGTCAATTGTGATTCCGCGCAGCGTATGATCTCCGTCAATATAGGCAAAGTCAAGTGAGTGATCTGGAATAGTAGCGATTACTTCTTTGGTTCGTCCCCTCAGGACGGTTCTTTTAGAGGAAGCGAACTCTGTCTTTGCCATCGCTTCTTCATAGATTTCATTGAATACTTCCCGTGAAACATTGAAGGGCTTGTTCCAGTCAGGCAGATTTTCCCAAGGGTCGATCATGTAATATTGTTGTAGAAATTCACACTGCTCGAGGATTTGTTTGGCAAAATCCCCCTTCCAAACGCCAACCTCCAGCATCGTTGTCACGTTGATCGCTCTTAAGATTCGATCCCAAAGCTGAATCCTCGTTTTTGAGCCAGAAATGAGATGACGAAATTGGGGCTCCTCAATATTCATTTTTTACTATTCCTTATTGAGCTGTTGTGTTGAATCTTTGCAAATCCCCATCCAGATAGATGTGGGACTATTCTGATCGCCGATTCCAGAATAGATGTTACCCAGATAGATGTTACCCAGATAGATATTACCTAGATAGATGTTGGATAGACTTTACTCGGATACTTTGCCTCGACAAACTTTACCCGAACATCGCTATGATCAAGATCAATTAATGCTCATAGAGGTCAAACCATCATGACGACTTCAGAGACTCCCCCTAACCCACCTGTCACTGCACCCATTAATTTACCCAATACCCTCAATCTACATGCTGCCATTGTAACCATTCGCCCGGATGCGGCAACCCTGACGAAACAGAAACTTCCCTACTTTGTTGGCATCTCTGAGGCGACGGCTGGATCAAAAGGCATCTCGATGAATCTAGTGATCATTCCGCCCGGTGGAGCTGCCGAACCACATTATCATCGCGATTATGAAACTGCGATCTATTTAGTGAAAGGGCGGGTTGAAACCCGCTACGGCGAAGGGCTGAAGCAGTCGGTGATCAATGAAGCGGGAGATTTTATTTTCATTCCACCCGGTGTGCCGCACCAACCTCATAATCTGAGTGATCAAGAGCCTGCCCATGCGATCGTATCCCGTAACGATCCGAACGAGCAGGAGAATGTGGTGCTATACCAGCCTGATTAAAAATCTACGCCTCGCTTCAAATTCATGCCTTTCTCAGCATAGTGTTTGTGGCAAAATACCTCTGAATGGACGCTAGCGAGATCAAAATAACCAGGGGGATTTTTGCAGCGACCAGTCATGATCACCTCTGTATCCCGGGGTTTGCGTAACAGGGCATGAACGATCGCCTCTTGGGGCAACAATTCCAAATCTACAGTGGGATTCAGCTCGTCTAGAATGATTGTTTTATATAAACCAGAGGCAATGGCCGCTCGTGCAATCTCCCAACCCCGTTCCGCTTCCACATAGTCAATGTCTTGCTGCTGACCTCGCCAGACGATCGCATCTCGACCACAGCGCTGGTGATCGACCAAATTGGGATAACTCTGGCGGAGAGCTGCGATTGCTGCATCTTCGGTGTAGCCACTGCCCCCCTTGAGCCACTGCATAATCAGAACGCGGTGTGATTTATCCTGACTGATTCCTTTGCCGATCGCTTGTAATGCCTTACCCAATGCGCTGGTTGATTTTCCTTTCCCTTCACCCGTATATATTTCGATCCCTTCAATGCCGTGGGCTACCGCATTCGGATGATGATGGGCTTTCATCTCAGAATGTAGATCGGCAATATCTAACAAGGGGGGTGGGGCGGCTCGTCCGGTCGCAATAATTTCTAATTCTTCTGGCTTATTGACCAGGGTTTTCACCACTTCATCCACTGGGAGTAACCCTAGATCGAGCACAGGATTAATTTCATCTAATACCACTACTGAGTAGAGCCCAGAGGCGATCGCTCCCTTAGCCACATCCCAACCGCGCTGTGCCTCCAGTCGATCGAAGCGAGTCACCTCCTCCGCTCCAAAAAATTCCGCTCGACCCGTCCGCACCTGATCGATCAAATGGGGAAAGCCTCGCCGCAGGGCTTCGATCGCTGCATCTTCGTCATAGGTACGGCCAGGTCCTTTAAGAAACCGCAGCAGCAGCACCCGCGTTTGATTGCCCGTCTTAATCCCTAGTCCAATCGATCGCAGCACTACTCCTAGCGCCGCCTGCGATTTTCCCTTGCCCACGCCATCGTAGACATGGATCTGCCCATCGAGCCGCTCTGAACGAGTTTGGGCGGTGCGAATACCAATTCCTGTTCTAGTCATACCGTTTTCGCCATACTGCTCTATAGATACTGGTTGAGCCCTGTTTAAGCCCGACTTGAGCCATCGTCACCCTGCCGAAAAGCCGCTTTAGTCCGTGCTTCAGTCCGTCTGTAGTCCAAGGCTGAGCGTTGTTATCCAGTCTGGGCAGTTAGATTGTATCAGCCTGACCCAAATTCGTGTTAACACTAGATATAGAGAGTTATTGAGAGTCGTGGATCAAACTCACGCTGTCCAATCGCTGCTCATCAATCTTGATCCATGAACCTTGATCAAAGACCAGAAAAGACTAGAATTGAGAGACACTTGGGGGCGAGTGGCCATCTTCTCGATCGATCGCCTCTGTGAGGAGAAGCCTGAATGCTGCCGGAGGTGCTGCCGCTACGTGCGATGATTTTGCAGTGTCTGCTGCTGATGGTGGCGGTGGCGGTTGAGGCATCGGTCTTTTTTCGGATGCTGCGTACTCCCAATAATCAGCCGATTTCGCCGAAGCAAAGTGTGCAATATGCACTATCGATGAATCTGCTGTCTACGGTGTTGGGTTGGTTCACGATCTTTACCTTCTTTGAACTGACGGCAATTTTACCGGCTCAGCTAACAGGGGGAGTGGAAACCGCCCTGCTCAACTTCCTGTTTTTTAATCGCTACACCAACCAATCGCTCAGTATTTTGATTTTGTTGGGCTTCCTGACTTTCTTTGCCAGTTTTATTGTCAAGCAAGTCGGGCTATGGGCGCTCCGCTGGCTCCTGCAATCGGAATTCCCTCAAATTGCCGAAGAAACAGAACCTGAGAGAGAAAAAAGCCAAACCATTCGGGATCTACGGAAAGATCCGCGCCGAGAAGGCCAGCTCAATATTGCCGCGGTGCTGTTTGCCAATGCTTGGAGCTATAGCGCGATCCTACTAATTCTATTGCTGTTGACCCAATTGTCGAGAGGCGGGCGTGGATAACCTGACGAGATTTCTGCTGGATTTTTTCCTGTTTCGTAATTTTGCGAAATTTGCCAGCGCTCAAGCAGAAAAGGTGCAGCAATGGCTTAAAACCGTCAAAGCGTTTTCCTGGGAAGCAACCCTACTGCTTAGCCTGTTTTCCTGGTTTGTGATGCTGTTGTTGGAGGGCATTTATGTCCGTAAGTTTGTGTCCATCTTTGCCTGGGGATTTTTGATCATCGGACTTGACTGGGCCCTGCTTGGCAAGGATTATAAAGGCAAAACCATTCAAATTCCCCTGATTGACTACAAGCTGAAGTATGGGCCCTGGCTGACGGGCATGGTGGCTACCATGGCCTTTTTCACCAACGACTTCATCATTCGAGACTGGCAGGGGGCTTTGATTAGCTGGCCGATCTTCTCGGCTGTATTAGCCAGTTGGAATCGTTTTGTTAAGGCAGGCCTGAAGATTGAGTTGCCTAAATCAGAGGATCGGCAAGATATTGTGCTGCTGTTTTTGATCAGTGGGTTGCTGTCGAGCTGGTTTCAGTTTCACTTTGTGATTCAAGATGTTTTGCAACGTTACCCGAGTCTGCGATCGGAGGATTTCAGCCGCAGTGTATTCGTGACTCGGATTGGCGCGGCTCCACCCGCTATGCCCAAGGGGTATGAGATCCTGGATGCCGCTGAAACGGTTGTTCGAGAGACATTAAATGGCAAAAGTTGGATCGAAGCCCAGCGCTGGCTGAATGAACTGACTAATGGTGAAGATCGCACCACCACCCAAACCAACCTCAGGGAGCAAATGATTCGTCGGGTTTATGGAGAAGAACTGCCACGAGAGTCAGCCTTCTGGCAAATTCTCCCGGAGACGGTGTTCCAATCCAGCCAGGTTGATTTACTGCTGCGGGCAATCTGGCGTGGCCCAACATCCCAACCCGATCGCAGCGTGTTTCGGCGACTTTGTACAATCCGGGAAGTGGTCAACCCCAATCCCCAATCCTTTGAAGACTTGCAGCAGGGCAGCAGCTTTGATCTCCAGTGTCAGCCCAGCCGTATGGAAGTGCTAGGGTAACCGACTAGATCGATCAAGGCATACAATAATCGGCAGTATCAGGTCAGTCATCTTAGTCTATCTAAGATCCAGTCTATTCAAGATCAGGAAGGAAATATTGTGAATCTGGCGCGGACTTGGGTGGTAGCTCGCAATGTCTTTCGGGAGGTGATTCGGGATCGCATCCTATATTTGATTGCGTTTTATGCAGTGTTAATGGTGGCAGCAGCAGTGCTGTTACCCTATGTGGCAGCCAATACTCAGAACAAAATTTTGGTAGATGTGGGAGTGGGGGCGATCGGCATTTTAGGGCTACTGATTGCCATTTTTGTGGGCACTAGCTTAGTCAGTAAAGAAATTGAGAAGCGAACCGTGTTTGTGATGATTGCCAAACCAGTGAGTGCGGCCGAGTTCATTGTGGGCAAACATTGGGGACTGACAGCCGTGATTGCGGATCTGGTGATTGCCATGACGGCCATTAGCTTTGGCATTTTTTATTGGCAGCAGATCCCTTTTCCGGCTCTGAGTTTAGGGATCGCGGCCCTGTTTCAGATCTTGGAACTCTCGCTGATGGTGGCAGTGGCGCTCCTGTTTGGTGTGATCACCAGCCCGGTGTTGGCGATGCTGCTGACGATCGCAGTTTATTTAATGGGGCATCTCAGTCGCGATCTACTTGCCTTAGGGGAACTGGCTCAATCCCCGGTAATTCAAACAGTGACCCAGGCTCTTTATTTAATTTTGCCGGATTTGGCGCGGCTGACCTGGAGAAATCAGGCTGTTTATGGAACCGCCCTGCTGCCTCCTCCCCTGGAATTGCTCAACCATGCAGCCTATGGCATTTTCTATACGGTGTTGCTGCTGGCGATTACCACCCTGATTTTTTCGAGACGACAATTTTAGGGTTGGGTGTAGTTTGTCGGCTGGCTCGATCGGGAGAGAGGGCTGATCTCGCTTGACCCCTCAGGCTTCACCCTGTTCTAATCGCCGCCGCCATTCTGCATCAATTTTGTCGGCTTGACTCAGCTCTTGTTCCGTCAGATCGGTTTCAGTGGTATAGGCTAAATCGTCCGATCGAATCACCGTTTCAGCAGCAAACTGACGGGCAAAATCGAGCTTTGCAGGGGTTGCGGCTTCCAACTGATTGGCGGTGATGGCGCGTGTCTGGCGTTGGTCGTTGCGAGACTCCACTTGACGATTCCGCCCTTGCACCCAGAAATAGCGCACCAGGGGGATGCCCAGAAAACCAGTGCCGTAGCCTAAGAGGAGCCAATAGATGCCAGCGACAAATTCGACGAAGCCCCCCAACTCTTGAGCGATCGAGCCATCGCCAAGCAAACCACCCAACACCAACGCGCCGACTAAGTTGATGCCACCCAGCCCGATCGCCGCCAAGATCTGGCCAGCACTGGCTTCGCTAAATTTCCAGGAGCGTTCTTTCAGGTAGGCTGAGATCGGCTGAGGTTTTGACTGTTGGGCAGTCACTTGCAGTTCAGGAAAGTGATAGATCAATTCGCCTGTCGGGCTGACCTCGGGCCGACCGTTAAACCGGCTCAGAACGGGCAACATATAGTCTTCATCGCCTAACTGGGCCGATCGCCCCAGCTCGTCTAAATAGGGAGCAATCTGCTCGGCCACAACGGCTCCACCCTGATTGCGAATGACCGTCCCAATGGTTTGCCAACGACGTTCTTCCAGATCGGCATTGGGATTGCCATCTCCAAATAGAAATGAGAAAATTGCCTCCAAAAAGTTCAAGGAACGTCCTTCCTCGTCCGATCGCCCACCCCGTCGGTTACCTGATTTGCGATGTCTTGAGCTGTAGTAACCGCGCCGGTCGTAGTAATCCGGCATGAAGATGACAAACCAGTTGCCGCCCCAGCCCCCGCCCCAACCGCCGGTACTGACAGAGCCCCCACCCCAAGAATCTCCACTGTTGCCATTGTCATCTCGGCTATTGAGGGCAATCAAAATGATCACGATCGCAATTCCAATTAGCGCGATCGAGGCAATTAAATACAAACCAAAAGAAATACGAATTAGATAAAAGATGAAGTTCCAAATCTTGCTGAGGGTTTCCTGCCAGCGGAGCCTCCAGTCTTTACTGCGAAGGATTTGACGGAAGTTGCGTGGAAACAGGTAAGCAATTTCTCCCGATTCGGACACTTGCAGATGTCCACCAGCCGCCGATGCCAGAGCCAGCAGATCCCGTTCTGCCGTTTTCACTTCCAATCCGGCTTGGGCTGCTACATCACCGATCGTAACTCGGTAGTCTAGTTTTTCCACTGCCCGCATCATTGCAGGGTTTAGTTCTGTGCTCATGCCTGAGAACCTTTGACCTCATCTACCGTCCAGTATCTACCTTCCAGTATAGGTTCCTCAGCTCTGAGCGTCCGAGCCGGATCAGGAACGCGAACCTCAAAACGGTCATGCTGCAACATGAGAGAAAATTACTTTCTCCTCTGCGGCATACTTCCACTTCAGCCATTCGCGATCCTGGATCAGACCAATGATGCGCCCTGATATATGCACCCTGATATATGCACCCTGATTTTAAGCACCGTCAATTAATGCACCCTAGACGGTTGGGAAAACTAAGACAACTTGCATGGCAGGTCGCTTCCGTAATCTCACAGAGCTTAGTATCGGGGTTCTGCCTATTCTTCTAAGTGATGCTGCCTACAGAGCAAAGGTGATCTTTCGGTAGCCTCCTCGTGATGGATGCCCCTTGCTACCGTGTTTGCCGTCTAAAGTTCAGGTGATACCCATCACATCAACCCGCAAAATTACCGAAAATCTGGGCTGATACTGGCAGCTCAGGAGCTTCCCTCAACCGCATATTGAGGCACCCGATTAGAGAAATCTAGTTAGAAATGTACGACTACCGGTGTGCCGATCCCAGCCCAGTTAAACAGCCATTCTGCATGGTCAACCGCTACATTGACGCAGCCATGGCTCACAGGTGTACCAAACCGCCGATGCCAATAGGCTCCGTGGATTGCATAGTTGCCAGAGTAATACATGGTGAAGGGCACATCTGGCACATCATAGTCATCGCCTTGCATCCGGGCGGTTCGGTGTTTGGATTGAATCGCGAAGGTGCCGGTTGGGGTGGGATGTTCATCAGTGCCAGTTGAAATAATAATGGCATAGACTGGCATATTGCCTTGCCAAGCGATCAGTCGCTGAGTTGCCACATTCACTTCGATCCAGCGATCGGACGATTGTTTCAAGTCCTCCATCCGACGGGCGATCAGATCCTCAGCAAAGACCGGGGGGGGTTGACTAATGCCGACGATCCACAGGGTACTGCCCAGCCCGATCGCCCAGCCCAGCCCGATCGCCCAGCCCAGCCCGATCGCCCAGCCCAAGCGAATCAGCCGCGATAGGTGCTCAACGGGATAACGATCCGGATGATAGAGATTCTGACCTGGATTGTGATGTTTCATAGGGTGACGATCGCAACTCATACTCTATTTTCCTACTTCTACAAGTTGAGGGTTGCTAATTTAATATTGCGAGATGAAATATTGCGAGATGAAACGTTGCACCCGTGATAGTGAAGTAGCTGATGATTCAGCACCTGTGAGAAGATTCAAGTGATCGAAGGGTAAATCCGCATCATTATCATTACCAGTTCACCTGATTCAACTGGCCGATCAATCCAACTGGCCGATCAATCCAACTGGCCGATCAATCCAACTGGCTGATCTCAACGTATTCTGTTTTAGCATCTGCTCAAAACCCTTTCGGTTGAGCCACCAATTGAACCGTATTCATGGTGGTTTGAGGGAAGTGGGGTGGTGAGCTGAAGATGAAATTCACTGTGATATTCCCATTTTTCCCTTTGATCATTCACGGAATCTATGAATACTCAACTGGCGATATCTCCAGATCAAATTCGATCGACCGTTCAGCAATATTTTCAGGCGAGTCAGAGTGATGACCCGGTAGAAGCAATGGTTGCTTGCTTTGCCCCCGATAGTGTCAATTATGATCCGGCGGAGGGCGCTGCGTTGCGTGGGCATGATCAATTGCGACAATTTTTTCGGCAAATTGCTGATCGATTTGTCACGATCGGACTACAAGCCGAATTTATTTCTATTAATGGCAACGAAGCTGCTGTGAAGTGGATCGGGCAAGGTATCAGCACAATGGGTCGATCGGTGAAATTTGAAGGAATTGATCTGTTTGAATTCAATACGGCTGGTAAAATTCAATCAATGCGGGCCTATTGGAATCCTGGAGCCATGCTGGCTGAGTTAGAGCAACCCTGACATTCATCAGGGTGGCATATCAAGGATGGTGGCATATCAAGGTGTGACAGGCTGGCAGATCGCTGCCTCGATCGAACCCGTTTGACTGATCGCCCAATCTGAACAGACATGAATAGGCTCAAATGGCTCAGTTTGATATGGAGTAGCGGCGGGTTATTTCTGAGTAGTTGGATTGTTATCCCCGCTCCAACATTTGCTCTCCTGCCCTTGGCGGTTGGGGCTCCTGAGATTAGCCCATTGCTGTTGATCGGTCATCTTGCCGGACTAATTTTTGCTGGAATTTTGACAGGGTTGCACCGATCGCGCTTTGTTTACTTGGTCGTTCTTCTAAGTAGCTTTGCTATCGTTCTGAGTAGCCTTCCCCTGTTGCAAATTCCAGCCACACTCAACCAGGCAAATAGCCAGTTTCAGACCATCTTGGGCCGTGTGGATAGTCCCCAGTTCATAGATGCTGATCCAATGCGATCCCAGCCGATCATTTGGACTGATCTGATCCGGGGGATTTTTATCCCTCCCGTTCGCCAAGATCACCACTCCATTGTCACCCCCACAGGGAACACTCTCCGTTTAAAGATTTACCGACCGCTGCATCAGTTATCTCCTGCTCAAGGATCTCCTGACCAGTCCCGTTATCCTGGCATCATGGCAATTTATGGAGGTGCATGGCAGCGGGGTGATTCTGGGCAAAATTCTCAATTTAATACCTACATGGCCGCCCAAGGTTACATCGTCATAGCGATCGATTATCGTCATGCTCCAGCATATCATTTTCCAGCCCAACTAGAAGATACCCGAGCATGTTTACAATGGATTCGTCAGAATGCTATTGCTTATAATCTGGATACTGATCGATTGGCGATCGTCGGGTGGTCAGCAGGGGGACATCTGGGGCTATTATCTGGCTATCAAGATGAACAGGTAGAACCCCCCATTCGGGCGATCGTGAGCTACTACGGCCCGGTCGATTTGACCGCTGGCTATTATGATCCGCCGCAACCTGATCCCATTGATACGAGAGCGGTGCTGGAGACGTTTTTAGGCGGCACACCCGATCAACTGCCTGATCTGTATCGATCAGCCTCACCGATAGAGTGGGTCAAACCTGGCTTGCCGCCGACGCTGTTGATTTATGGTCAGCGTGATCACATTGTTGAGTTTAAATTTGGCTTGGCTCTCGCTGAGCGATTACGATCCGCCGACAATCTTGCCTTACTCGTGCCACTGCCTTGGTCAGAACATGCCTTTGATGCCATCTTCCGGGGGATCGGCAACCAAATTTCACTCTACTATACTGAACGATTTCTAGCATGGGCATTGCAATCTTAAAACCATCCAAACCAGAACAGCAATGCTGTGACTTGCCGAATATTGCATCTGCAAAAGATTCACTGAACCCGGCAAAGGAATTGGGTATACTGCTCAGGTATGCCCCCGCTCAGAGATACCTCGTTTGGATGGAGAACTCACCTGCAGTCGATGATGTCGCCTTGCTGACCCGGATCGCCCAGCAGGATCAGGCTGCCCTCTCTCAGTTATACGATCGCTATGCTCGACTGATATATAGTCTGGCATTCAAAAGCTTGCGTTCGGTCGAAGAAAGTGAAGAGGTGGTGTTGGATGTATTTGCTCAAATCTGGCGGATTGCCGATCGCTATGACGCTCGCAAAGGCAAAGGTGATACCTGGATTTTTACGCTGGCCCGCAGCCGCATTCTCGATCGATTGCGTAAGCTGCAACGATCGCGCTCTACTCCCACAATATCGATGGAGATGCTAGAAATCCAGCCGAAAGCGGATGGCGTAGACTTATTTGAAGAAGTATTAATGAGGGAACGCCGCGAACAGGTGCGAGCTGCCATGGAAACAATTCCTGATGAGCAACGCCGTCTTTTAGAAATGGCCTACTATCAGGGGCTGACCCAGAGTCAGATTGCTCATCAAACCGGGTTGCCGCTGGGCACCGTCAAAACTCGAACTCGGTTAGGATTAAGTAGATTGAAAGTGGCCTTGGGCAAACAGAATGGCTAAAGCGAGGAAGTTGAGTCGGAATGGGCATTGAGAATTACTGTTTTTGTGAACTAGCGCCGCTCTACGCCTTGGATCTGCTGAGTACAGCGGAACAGGCTTGGGTGGAGCAGCAAGTTGCAGCCCATCCTGACTTGGCCGAAGAGTTAGCGTTTTATCAATCTGCGGTTGATGTTATCCCCTACAGCGTGTCGGCTGCACCCATGCCAACGGATCTGAAACAGCGGCTATTTGATCGCCTCGATCTTGAGTTACCTGCTGAACCGCCAGCAGTCTGTCCTCCTCCCTCCTACCAGGCAATTCGAGCCGCTGATCTGGATTGGCAACCCCATCCCACGCCAGGAGTCATGGTGGCGATCGTGCATCGAGATCCAATTAAGCGAGAAATTGTGGGCTTTTTAAAGGCAGAGCCCGGTGTGCGATACCCGTTTCACTGTCATGCTGCCTTGGAAGAAATCTTCATGCTGGAAGGCGACCTCATCGTCGGTGATCAGGTGTATGGAGCAGGAGATTACCTGCTTTCCCAACCTGGCTCGAGTCATGCGCCTTACACGATCGGGGGGTGTCGCTTTTTCTTCCACACTTCCATGGATGATCAGTATCCAGATGAGGTGATGTCAGCGCACTCCTTCTAAAGCGTGCTCCTCAAGCTGCTATCGCCTGCACTTCCAACTGCGGTTGGTTGCCTCATACAAAAGTGCCTGCTGGTTCAGGAGAGTAGAGCCTGTCCAGGGATCAGGCTCACGGAACATGCCCTAGTGCTGTAGGTATCGTGGAATATTACAGATTACAAGCGGCATGGCAACTGTTATCTTAGGTTGGAAACTAGATTAGGAAAATTGTCGTCCCATGGGACTTACATACCAGCGGATTCTACTGAAGTTGAGCGGCGAAGCGCTGATGGGCAGTTTGTCCTACGGCATTGACCCAGCGGTGGTTCAGAGTATCGCTCAAGAGATCACAGATATTGTGGCAGATGGGGTGGAAACAGCGATCGTCGTTGGCGGGGGCAACATTTTCCGAGGTGTGAAAGGCGCAGCAGCCGGGATGGATCGGGCAACCGCAGACTATATCGGGATGATTGCCACGGTGATGAATGCCATGACCCTTCAAGATGCCCTTGAACAAAATGGAGTGCCCACAAGGGTGCTGTCAGCGATCGAAATGCAGGAAGTGGCAGAACCTTATATTCGGCGGCGGGCGATTCGCCATCTGGAAAAGGGGCGCGTGGTGATTTTTGGGGCCGGGTCAGGCAATCCTTTCTTTACCACAGATACAACAGCGGCCCTGCGGGCGGCGGAAATCAATGCTGAAGTTGTGTTTAAAGCCACCAAGGTCGATGGAGTCTATGATGCCGATCCCCGTACTCATCCCAATGCGCGGCGTTACCAAAGCCTGACTTACGGTCATGTTCTCACCCAAGACCTGCGCGTGATGGATACGACTGCGATCGCCCTGTGCAAAGATAACAATATCCCCATCATTGTGTTTGATCTGTCTGTGCCTGGTAACATTCGGAAGGCAGTGATGGGAGAACCGATTGGAACGATTGTGGGAGGATCCTGTGAAATTAGCTGATGTTGAAGGGCATATGCAAAAGACGGTTGAGGCAACTCAGCGCTCTTTTAACACGATTCGGACAGGGAGAGCGAACGCAGCCCTGCTCGATCGAATTACGGTTGAGTATTACGGCACACCCACGCCGCTAAAATCTTTGGCAGGAATTAGCACGCCTGATGCTAGCACAATCCTGATCCAGCCCTACGATCGCAACACGCTGAATATTGTCGAGAAAGCGATTTCCATGTCGGATATCGGGTTGACCCCCAATAACGACGGTACGGTGATTCGCCTGAATATTCCCCCTCTAACCAACGATCGACGCAAAGAGCTGGTGAAATCTGTGGCGAAGCTATCGGAAGAAGGCAAGGTTTCCCTGCGGAATATCCGACGCGATGCGATCGATGCTGTGCGTAAGCAGGAGAAAAGCGGGGAGATTTCTGAAGACGAAGCCCGTGATTTGCAAGACAGTATCCAAAAGCTGATTGACAAATACAGCAGTAAGGTGGAGCAGCTTCAGCAAGAGAAAGAAGCAGACATCATGACTATCTAAACCTGGGGCAATCGGCGAGGGTGCATCACTTCAGCTTGGAATCATCTGTCTGGACTGACCTGCCTGAACTTGCCTGCCTCTCGCAAAAATTGGACTACCGTAGGAGTGAACTTCAGGCATGTATGACTGCATCATTGTGGGCGCAGGCCCTGCAGGCGGCACTGCGGCCTACCATTTGGCCAAGCGAGGTCGATCAGTTTTGATTCTGGAGAAGGAGTCTCTCCCCCGTTATAAGCCTTGCGGTGGCGGGGTTTCTCCCCAGGTGGCCCAATGGTTTGATTTTGACCTCACGCCCGCTATTTCGTTGAAAACGAATTCATTGCGCTTTACTTGGAATTTGGGCGATCCGGTCGAAGCCCAGTTGGAGAAGACAGAACCCATTTGGATGGTGCGTCGGGATCTGTTTGATCACTTTCTGGTGCAGCAAGCCCAAAACCAGGGGGCAACCTTACGAGATCAAACAGAAGTCAAAAGCATCGAATTTAAGAATGATTGCTGGCAAGTGAATGTCACTATTCCGACGGCTGATCCAGCATCAACTGAGCCGATCGAAGCGCGTTATCTGATCGCGGCCGATGGTTCTAAGGGGCCAATGGCCAGATGGTTGGGCTTTCGGGAGCGGAAGCGGCGATTGGCTGGGGCCCTGGAAGCAGAGGCGGCGGTGCAAATTGCCAGCCCGCAGGTGCATTTCGAATTCGGCATGGTGAAAAACGGCTACATCTGGAATTTCCCGAAAGCAGATGGCTACTCGATCGGGATAGGCACTTTCAGAGGTGGTGAGCCCCAAGACTTTAAAAGTATCTTGACCGAATATGCCGCTGCCTTTGGGATTGACCTTCAACAAACGCGCCAGTATGGTCATCCCATTGGATTGTGGGATGGTGATCAGGCGTTACATACCCAAAATGCTGTCTTAGCGGGTGAAGCAGCCTGTGTGGTTGACCCCATGACGGCTGAAGGCATCCGTCCCTCCATTTTTAGTGGCATGAAGGCAGCCGAGGCGATCGACGCAGCCTTGGCCGGCAACCTGAGTGCCTTGGAGCAGTATAGTGAGGTGATTGCTCAAGAATGGGGCAGCGAGATGGTTTGGGCCCAGCGACTCGCTAGCATTTTCTATCGTGTGCCAGGGATCGGTTACAAAGTAGGTGTGAAACGACCCACTGCACCGGAACGGATGGGGCAAATTTTGTGCGGAGAGCTACGCTATAGCGATGTGGCGAACCGGGCTTTGAAGCGGCTGAGTGCGGGGTTGATTCCAGGGCTCGGCTAAGTTTAACCCCTCTATACCCAACCCCTCTATACCCAACCGATCGCTACCTAGCCGATCGCTACCTGGCCGATGGATCAGTTTCAGATGGGGGAGAGGGGTCAGACGGTTCGCTGTTTAGACCTAATTGGGGTTAATCCGCATCAGAACTTGCCCATACTCGACCGGATTGCCATTAGAAACCAGAATTTCCACCACCTCACCACTGATTTCTGCTTCGATCTCATTCATCAGTTTCATGGCTTCAATAATACAGACGGTTTGACCGATGCGTACCCGATCGCCCACTTCCACAAAGGGGGGTTCATCCGGGGCGGGGGCGCGGTAGAACGTGCCGACCATGGGTGAGATAATTTCTAGCAGCTTATCATTGGCCAGCGGTGAGGCGGCAGGTGGAGCAGGCGAGGCAGGACTGGACAAAACGGGAGCTGGCAGCACAGGAACCGGATCGGGCAAGGCCGATATCGCAGGCACTTCCACGGGGGGTAAGGATCCAGCACTTTGAGCTTCTTTGCGTACCACTAGCTCAAACTCACCGCTCTTGAGTGTGAACTCTGCAATGTTGGTTTGGTTAATCACCGTGATCAGATCGCGGAGTTCGTTAAAGTCCAATTCCACAATTCCTATTGCCTAATTAACGAAAAGGAAACAATGTTTGATAGCGTTCGGGTTCGATCGATCGGACTGATCGTTATTCCCGTCCTAAATATTTATCATCACGGGTATCTACTCGGATGCGCTCACCAATTGAAATAAATAGAGGCACCATAATTTGGGCACCCGTTTCCACGATCGCTGGCTTTGTGCCCCCGGTGGCCGTGTCACCTTTCACACCTGGATCGGTTTGTACCACTTCCAAGACGACTGAGTTCGGGAGTTCTACTTCCAGCACTTGTGCTCCCCACTTCACAACGTTAACTTCCATGCCTTCCTTCAGGTACTTCACCCGATCACCGATCTGGGAAGCGGTCAGTCGCCCTTCTTCGTAGGTTTCCATATCCATAAAGACATATTCATCTCCGTCTTTATAGGTATGCTGCATCGTCATTTTTTCGATCACTGCTTGAGGCACAGTCTCCCCCGCCCGGAAGGTTTTTTCAACGACGTTGCCCGACTGCATATTTTTGAGTTTGGTGCGCACAAACGCAGACCCTTTGCCAGGTTTGACATGTAAAAACTCGACTACCCGCCACACGGATCCATCTAACTCAATGCTGACACCGGGACGAAAATCATTACTGGAAATCATGAATCTTGCTGTTAGAGGGAGAACATTCGGCAACTCATTTTACCTGATTAAATGGCACTCCATCCCGGATTCTTTTGGGCTATCCGATTCTTTTTCGCGAATTAATTTTGCGCATTGATGTCGATCCATGAAGGGAAATCGAATTCTCTGTTCGAATGCAGCCCTAAGCATGGGAAGATGATGGTTGGAATTTTTCAGCTTGTCGCGATCGGGCAACCCGTTAAGGAAAGATATGGCTGTCGGTATCAACGGTAAATCCAATCTTCAACCCAATCTTCAACGCAAGTTAGCTTCTGCCTTCAGAGCTTTTCTGCAACTGAGCTTTGCGCTGCTGATATTTTTGAGCTGGAGTGGGGGCTGGGCTCCGGTGGCTGCTGCACTGCCGCCTGGTAATGCTATCACCGATGGCAAAGCCCTCCTGCGCTATGCCCTCCCCATCGATAACAAAGCGATTCGAGACATCCAAGCCAATATCGAAAATACGTCCGAGTTTTTGCGTGCTCGCCGCTTATCGGCTGTGGCTCGATCGGTCGAGACAACGCAGAAGCTCTTAACCCGTAAAGAAGCAGAAATTATAGGGAGTGTGCCTGCTGATCGCCAACCCCAAGCCACAGCGCTATTGGCTCAGCTCAAGACCGATCTGGATGCCATGAAAGCGGAGGCCGACAGCCTAAAAAAAGACGCGGTTTGGACGGCTCGATCGGAAGCACTGGATACGATTGGGGCGATCGAAGAACTGATGGTAGCTCGCTTCCCATTTGAGGTGCCAGAAGAATATGCCAGCCTACCTCAATTGAAGGGACGAGCCACTGTTGCGGTGGAAACCACCAAAGGTACATTACAGCTTGTGGTGGATGGTTACAACGCTCCGATCACCGCTGGTAACTTCGTCGATCTGGTACAGCGAGGATTTTATGACGGGTTAGAATTTACCCGAGCTGAAGATAATTATGTCTTACAAATTGGCGATCCACCCGGCAAAGAGGTCGGTTTTATCGATCCCAAAACCAAGCAATATCGAGCGATCCCACTGGAAGTGATGGTGCAGGGCGATCAGAAACCCATCTATGGCACCACGTTAGAAGACATTGGGCGTTATCTCGATCAACCCGTTTTACCTTTCTCAGCCTTCGGAACCTTGGGGATGGCTCGTCCGGGCGATGATGTGAACGGTGGGTCTTCTCAGTTTTTCTTCTTCTTGTTTGAGCCTGAACTCACACCGGCTGGGCTGAACCTCCTGGATGGTCGCTATGCCGTCTTTGGTTACGTCACTGAAAATAAAGATGTGTTGCAACAGCTTAAGCAAGGCGACAAAATCATCGCCGCCAAAGTGATCGAAGGCCTAGACAACTTGGTTGAACCGAACTAGAGGTGGCAAGGCTGATTGACTGATAAATCTTTTCTCCGCATCCCTTAATCCTTGCTCCCGCTAGGGGCGAAGGGATCTCAAATCAAATACCCAGCTCGAAAGCCCCTCGCCTGCTCTGGGAAAGGGGTTGGGGCGAGGGTAGTCTGAGTTTTGTCAGTCAATCAGGGTGGCAAGGACAAAACTCACCCCATTGAGCAGCCAATTTTCGATCAGAGAATGAAGCCCATGCAGGTGCAAGATTTGGGTGAACAAGGATTGCTAAAGCGACTCCGGCGGTTCTGCCCGATCGAATTCATGGGGGATGATGCGGCTCTACTGACCCCTGCGGCCGATCATGCCCTGGTGGTGACGACCGATCTGCTGGTGGACGGAATCCACTTTAGCGATCAGACGACCACTCCGGCTGATGCAGGCTGGCGAGCGGCGGCTGCGAACCTCTCGGATCTGGCGGCGATGGGGGCTAATCCCCTCGGACTCACGATCGGGCTGGCCCTACCCGGAGCACTCTCGGTCGAGTGGGTGGAGCAGCTCTATCAAGGGATCGTCGATTGCCTTCAGCCTTACCAAACTCCGATTGTGGGTGGTGATATCTGTCGTGCGGTCACCCCGACGATCGCAATTACGGCATTTGGTCAAGTTTTACCCGATCGGGTGATTCGGCGTTCTACCGCTCAGCCTGGGGATGTCATTCTGGTAACAGGCAGCCATGGAGCCTCACGGGCCGGGTTAGAGCTGTTGTTACAACCTACTCAAGGACAAGCACTCTCCGCTGCCGATCGGGCACAGTTGATCCAGGCTCATCAACGCCCGCAGCCCCGCCTCGATGCGATCCATCAGCCTGCGCTCCGGTCTGCGCGTCGCCCACCGGCCGGCATGGATAGCAGTGATGGTTTAGCTGATGCCGTCTTACAAATTTGTCGGGCGAGTCGAGTCGGTGCCCAGCTTGAACGTAATCTGATTCCATTCCCGGCTTGTCTGACGGCCTGGGTTTCAGAAGCTCAGGCGATCGAATGGGCGCTGTATGGCGGCGAAGATTTTGAATTAGTGCTCTGCTTGCCCCGATCGGATGCCCAAGCTTTGCTTGACCAACTTCAGCAGCTTGGCTCCCAGGCTCGCATCATTGGCACGATTATTCCTGAACCGATCGTGTATCTCAGGGATAGTAGCCACATTTATCCAGATGAAATTCTTACCTTAGAACAGAGCTTTCAGCACTTCCAGTCTCCTGCCTCGGCATAATGCTGACCGGATGCTAGGAGATTCTCTAGTTAATGCCACTGCTGATGAGTAGAGCTGGGATTGGCATGGTAGCCGTGGCTGATTGCCTCAATCGCATTCTCCGCCATTGGATTGCGACAGAATCCGAAACTCCTCTCTTGCCAAAGATAAGACGGCATCTTCGCTGACAATCCGAACAAGCCACCGACGACTCGGTTCGCCTTCCACCACCTCTTCCCGCCCCAGAATAAGTCCAATTTGCCCAGCCACATAGTCTGGCTGAATGATCTCTACTCTTGTTCCGATCGGGAGCGCCTCAGGAAATTGCACAATCCTCGTTTAAGCAATGCTTAACAAAAAAACTCGATTTTTAACCTGATCTTAACCAAAGAACATCATAGCTTTCAAATGACTTCGGATCACGATGGAATTCACAAATTTTGTGCAGAAAGTGCGAAAAATAGCCTATTAACTCCCACCTATGAGTGGTGCCTCAATTCGCCATAGCCTTCCGGGTTGGCTGATCAGAAAGGCGATTGATAGTGGCTCAGAATCACGCCACAATAGGAAGTGGTGATAAAAGAAACATCTCTTAATAAAAATTCCATGCTCTGGGATCGCTTTTTCTCAAAACAGCCTTTACAACCCTCGATCGAGTCTCGGACTGAAGCTCAGATGGCTGCAACAGACTATGACTTGGTGATCGCCGGTAGTGGGATTGTGGGCTTGACGCTGGCCTGTGCGCTAAAACAGTCCGGTTTACGCATTGCTTTGGTCGATGCAAAACCGCAAACGGCTGGATTGGAGCAACGACGAGCCTATGCCTTGACCCTGATGACTGGCCGGATCTTCCAGGGGTTGGGGTTGTGGCAGCAGATTTTGCCGCGCATCACCACGTTTCGCCAAATTCGCTTAGCCGATGAGCATTACCCTGCTGTAGTCAACCTCAACCCGATCGATTTGGGTACTTCAGAGTTAGGCTATGTGGGTGAACATTATGTGCTGGTGGAAGCGCTGCTCAACGCCCTTCAGGAGGCTCAGCACCTCACTTGGCTCTGTCCAGCCGCAGTCACTGCCGTAGATTATCAAGCCGATCGGGCGATCATCACCCTGTTGATGGCTGGGCAAACCCAGCAGATCAGTTCTAAGTTGGTAGTGGCAGCCGATGGAGCCCGTTCTTCTATTCGTCAGTGGGCTGGCATTTTGACGCAAGGCTGGCCATACTGGCAATCTTGTGTCACGGCAGTGATTCGCCCAGAGCAACCCCATGGCAACGTGGCCCGCGAACATTTCTGGGAAAGTGGCCCGTTCGCCACGCTGCCGCTGCCGGATAACCGCTGCCAGATTGTTTTAACCGCTCCCCATGCTGAAGCCCAGCACTGGTTGACTGTGGATGAAGCGACCTTTTTGGCAGAGTTGAACCGCCGGTATGATGGGCAACTGGGCCAATTAAACCTGGTGGGCGATCGGGCATTGTTTCCGGTCAAGCTCATGCAGAGCCAGGAATATAGTCGGCCTCGCCTTGCCTTGGTGGGTGATGCGGCCCATTGCTGCCATCCGGTGGGTGGACAGGGGATGAACCTGGGGATTCGGGATGCTGCGGCATTGGCTCAAGTGCTGCAAGCAGCGCACCAGCAAGGACAAGACATTGGATCGCTGGATATCCTAAAGCGCTACGAACGCTGGCGGAAAGCCGAAAACTGGATCATTTTGGGGTTTACCGATTTACTCGATCGCTGCTTTTCCAATCGTTGGTTGCCGGTCGTTATGGTGCGCCGCTTGGGGCTACAGATAATGCGGCAGGCTCGTCCGCTCAAATATCTGGCGTTACGGCTGATGACTGGCTTAGGGGGTCGATCGCCCGATCTGGCCCAAATGCAGCCCACTCAGGGAGAATAGCGATCTGCCATCAGGAGATTTACAGAAAATCACCCCCATTTTGGATGCAAACCTTGAATGCAAACCTTGAATGCAAACCT
>JALOOM010000027.1 GCA_025454395.1 Elainella sp. Prado103 | reverse complement strand
TCGCCGCTCACAGCTACTCCCATGGGGCGTTGTACCGATCGGGCGAGTAGGGTAATCTGATGATCAACCGCACCCACTAGCAGAATCTTGCCCGCTTGATAGGTGGTAATCAGCAAAGAGCCCTGCATTTGATGCAACCAATTTTGAAACCCCACATCTGCCCTGGCCGTCAGAGAGACTTCTGCGGCGATCGAAACGGGGATTGTCTCTCTGGAAACATTCCGTTGAGAACAATGAGAGTTTGAAGCTATATCATGACTATCATTACTTATAATATAATTGTGTTTGATATCGATACGATCTAGATTATTGGCAATATCATTATCAAGAGCATTACTATGAAGAGCGTCACTCACGGCGATATCATCACGAGCGATATCATCACGAACTACATGTACATGAACTGGGGGTAATCCTGCTTGATGTTGCTGCCAAATCAGCGCATAGCCAGACTCCAGGTCACGAATGGTTTGAGCCGTATTGAAGAGAGCGCAGGTCGATCGTCGATGCCCTAACCAGTGTTGAAAGGCCTTCAAGGCAGTTTTGTGGGTAGCCAGATGCACAGCAAACTGCTCATATTCCTCTAGAGAATGGGTAATCAGGTCAGGTAAGCCGATCGCATGGAGTAAGCTAGCGCCAACCCGCGATGCAAAGGTTTCTCCTTGCAATGTCAGCACCGGCACCCCGGCCCATAGCGCATCACTGGCAGTCACATGGGCATTGTAGTATTGCGTATCTAGAAACAGGTCGGCTGCCCTCAACCGCTGCAAATGTTGTTCCTTGGGCACACGCGGCGCAAATTGTAACCGATCGGGTTGAATTCCCTGCTGGGCTGCCTGAGATCGCAATTGGGTTTCTACCTCCGGTCGATCGCTGAGTAGCCAGAGAATACTTTGGGGTACCTGCTGCAAAATCCGCATCCAGACTGCAAACATTGTTGGCTCAATTTTCTGCACTTTATTGAAGCAGCAAAACACAAACCCATGACTGGGCAGCCCTTGAGCTTGTCGCAACTGTTGGGGAGAAACAAGGGATCGTAAGGCGAGTTCTTGCTGGATCGGATCTAAAATCGCTGCGTCAGTTGGGTTTGTAGCTAAAAAAGCTGAGTTCGGACTAGCGACTCGATCAACCGCTTCCGGGTAGGGATAGCAGTTAAGTTGATACGTTTCTGGCAGATAGATACACTGTTCAGTGAAGTGCTGCGCGATCGAGGGTGGCGCGATCGTTGTATCAGTGATGATGTAATCGATATAAGCAGCACCCAAGGTGCCGGGATAACCGAGATAGTTAATTTGTAAAGGCGCAGGTTGTAAGCAGAATAATTCGGGACAGGCATAGTTAGTATATCCAGCCAGGTCGATGAGAATATCTATTTCGTCTTGATAAACCTGCTGAGCGATCGTCAACACAGATTGACCTTGCATCTCTCGAAAACAATCACAATCTCGTTCAAATTTTTGCCGCTCTAAGCTCTGATCATTGAGTCCAAGTGAATAGGCAAACACTGCAAATTTTTGCCGATCGTGCAGTTCGAATAATCGCAGGATCAGTTGCCCAACTGCATGATAACGAAAATCGCCAGAGACATATCCCAAGCGAATTTTAGTATGATGCGATCGATCTACCGGATGCTGAACAACCCAGTCCTGAAACTGTTGCTTCACATCAACCATTCGCTGTTCTAAGCTTTGCACATATTGCTGGGCAATGACCTGCTGTTCAGCCGCCGAGAATGGTAAATAAAGACTATTGAGCGGTGTAATTAAATCCTCTGTAGCAGGAGAGCTGGAACATTGGGTTGAGGCGGTTTGAAATGCCCGCTTGAATCTATCAATTTGTCGTGGCCAATCATCCCATGTTGCAGTGAGTAAACTGAGTTTGATCTGTTGATCCAGGGCAGCAACTCGATCGGGCTGTTGTTGGAGAATTTGCTGCAATGTTGATTCGGCAATCGCAAATTCTTCAAGGCGCAGGTGTAAGTTGGCCCAGTTGATCAGGGCCGGTAAATGATCGGGCTGGCGATCGAGGGCCTGTCTATAATGGTATCGTGCCGTTTCAGCTTGCTCCTGTTGTTCATAGATCGCACCCAGTCCATTGTGGGCTTCTACATAATCAGGATTTTGCTGCAATGCCGTCTGAAAAGCTGGTTTTGCAGACTCCAGATCACCGATCGCCTGTAGGGCAACGCCCAAATTGCACCAAGCAGTCGTCAATTGGGCATCTTGTTGAATCGCTTGTCGATAGTGCTCGATCGCCTTCAAAAACTGCTTTTGTTGCTGAGCCAGATTGCCTAACTGCAAACGGGCCGGAGCATGTTCGGGTTGACGATCCAGCAAATCTTGATACGCTGCCTCAGCCCGATGGATCTTGCCCAGTTTTTGCCATGCTAACCCTAGATTAAACCGAGTGTGATGCAGGGCAGGTTGAAGTTGCAAGGCTTGTTGATAAGCCGCGATCCCCCGCTTAAGTTGTCCCATGCCGCAATACACTACCCCTGCTTGACTCAGAAAGTCTGCCCGATCGGGAACCAACTGCAAAGCTATCTCAATCGGTTCAAGCGCCAGTTGCCATTGCTGCTGTTGCGATCGGATCACACTCAACAAATGCCAAGCAGTTGCATCTTGAGGATGTTGTTGTAAAAACTGCTGGCAGCGTTGGGCGGCCGTCTGCAAATCGCCAGATTGTCCCAGTTGGGCAATTTGCTGCAATCGATCGGGGGTAGCAGAGTGCTGCGATCGAGGTGGAGAGGAGGGTGGGGATGATCCAGCCGCCCGATCGCGAGGAGCAGAAGTTTGGGAACGAGAACGACGCGAGGGCTTTTTCATAAACAGGATAGACAGAAGGAAACCAGATCTACAAAGGAGATCGCGCAAATTGCCTTCAGTCTAGCTTCTCCTCGCAAAAGCCTGGAAAATTTGCCCCGATCGGTGATTCCTGCTCGCTTTATGCCCACATCAGGCTAGATCGTCTAGTTGCGAAATCTGAGGAATTCCGTAAACTGGTTCATAAGCTTGAGCTTCACATTCAAAAGCTTGGGTTTTACAACATTCACCTGTCTCCGTTGTCCCGATACCTGATGGCTTGCGTGAGTTCATCAGTGGGTCAGGCTATTAACACTATTGTTTTCATTGGAGATAGTTCATGATTTCAAAGCGCGCTTTTGCTGGACTGATTTCAACGGCTGCTGTCACAGGGGCAGTGCTCATGGTGACGATCGCACCGGGTTCTAGTTGTCCATTCAGCCAAAAATTTAAGGGCACCGATGCGGCCGGTACCAGTCCAACCGATCTAACGGGCAATCAAATCAATTTCAATCAGCCTGATTTGAAGAAAGTGGGCATTGCTGGGGCTGGACTGGCGGCGATGCTGGGGTTATATGCAGGTGGGATGGCGTTGAAAACTCGTTTGGTGAAACAATCCCCCACCGCCGATCTACTTCCCGCAGCGGCAACTCCAGTTGAATATTCTACTTTTCCGATCGAAGTGCCCGCGACTGCTTTGAATTCTGATACTGAAACTGTTGCACCAGAACAAGTTGCGCCAGAACAAGTTGCACCAGAACAGCCTGTAGTTCGCTAACTGGAGTATTCCCGCTCGATCGAATTGTCTGGGGATTGATTCTTCCAGATCAGAAAAAGGCCCTCCTGGCAATAGGAGGGCTTTCTCATTCTTGATGAATGAGGCAGTGAGTGATGTGAACTGAAGGAATATAAGGAATATAACGTTAACAGTGCGAGACTTCTAGCCCGCAGCGGTCGCCTTACGCCGACGGGCAATCAACATGCCACCAGCTACCAGCCCTAAGCCTGCCAAGGTTGCAGGTTCAGGCACATCAGCCCGCACAACCCAGTCTTGATAGTCATACCAATAGTTTTGACCAGATTGACGGAATCGTGAATCTTCCATGCCAATGAACAGGGAGCCCGCCGCCGCAACAGTTTGGGTAGGATTATTCGTGAGCTGGTCAGAACGGCTATTAAAGGTGAACTGATCCAATGCACCCACGCCAAAATGGGTCAAACCTTGGACATCTTGGAGCGCTAACTTGTAGATTTCACCTGCTTTGAACAGGAAGGAGCGGACACACTGCCCTTGGATCGCTTTATCCGGCGCACAGGTGCCTAAGAAATCGTTCTTGGGTTTACCGCCCGGATCAGCAGGCAGCGTTTCTGAGAAAATGCTCTGAAACCCGCCACTGGTGACTACCCCAAAGTTGTTGAGGGCAGCGCCCCGACTTCCCAACCCAGTTGGATTCAAAAGGTTGAATCGGACGACCGTATCCTTAGCAAAGGAAAATTCGCGGGCGACATAGGGGAAATCATTGATTGGGCTGGCGGTGCCACCCGTGATCGGCTCGCTGGAATCAAATGGATCGAGTCCTAACCGATCGGGTGTCAAATTACCTGCAAACGCGGGCATTGCGGCTAAAGTGGTGCCCAATGTAGTTCCAAGCGTCAGACCGATCGTCACCAAAGTTTGTTTCAGGTTCATAGGACAAGTTTTCAGGATAAGAGTTGTTGAATCGAAAGCTGCCCAATATTGCGCAGCATGGTCTTGACTCGAAAAGCACACCTGCCGATTCGGAGATCAAACCACAGAACAACGGCTTGCTCTCTAATCAAGGCAAGAAGATGCTGTCCTTACCAAAAAGGGAAAGAATTGAGGAATAAATCCAGCGGAAAGACAACCCAAGGATGAGCAGCAATCCAATCTTTGAACTAACTATTGAACTAACTATTGAACTAACTATTGAACTAACTATTTGAACTCACTCAGCGTTCCATGGGAGGCGGCAGAACGCAGGTAGCATGATCTACTAGGGCATTTGCATGGTAACACAGTGAGAATGAAACCTCATCCTGGAAAATGGGGGAAGAACACCAGGAGCAGGGAAACTCTCATGTCGCTCTCATGTCACTATATTTACTGACTACGGAGAAGGATGTCAGCCGTGAGGTAGGGAAGTTCACGGCTTTTTTACAAAAGTGGATCCGATGCAAACTCCTGATAAACCTATAACCCCAGACAGCGCTTCGCTTCTTCAGCCACTGGCGGTTGTTCATCTTGGCTAAGCTGCTCTAAGCCGGATCGGGCATCTGGGTGATTGAAATGACTCAGTGCTTGCACAACCCGATGGCGCACTTGCCAATCTGGATCGCTGACATAGGGTAGCAGCAGCGCAATGGCCCGATCGTCTTCCAGTTCTCCCAACGAACCGATCGCGGCTGTTTTCACCAGTTCATTGTCAGATTGCAGGGCTGCTTGCAGCAGATCAAAACCGCGCGGATCTCCGAGTTCTCCCAAGGCGGCCACAATACTAAACCGCACCAGCCATTCTTCACTGCGTTCATAGAGGGACTGCAAATCTTCGTAGGCTTCCCGCAGGTGAAGGGCTCCTAGAGAGTCTGCCGCTGCCGCTTGCACATCTGCCTCTGGATCAGATAGCCCCCCCCGTAATAGTTCTAGGGATAAGTCCAGGTTTTGCTCTCCCAAAGAAGCCAACTGACTCACCGCAGCATAGCGAACTCGGACATTGCGATCGGCTACAGCCGGTTGGATCAACTCGAAGGCGACGGCTGGATCCAACTGTCGCAGTTGATTCACTCCACTCAGGCGATCACCAAAATCTTCAGAGGTTAAAAGCGCTTGTACCGATTCAGGAGTAACACTCATTGGCTTAAAAACAATTTGAATGATCAAGAAATTAAATGGGGCAGGCTCAGGAGGATGCTGTTTGCCTGCACCGCCTATTTAATCACAGATTCTTGACCGCCCAGAACCATCTGAGTTGGAATGGCAAGCCTCAAGATAAAAAAGGAGGATGTTACCAAATCTATCGCAAAGTAAAGGTTTTACAGACAACTTTGCAAGTCGAGACATGCGACACTAGAGATTAGACATATCTTTTCAGGTATTTCATGATATGCATCTGAGTGAAATTACCCATCCGAATCAACTGCACGGGTTATCCATCAACCAACTCAAGCAGATTGCTCGGCAGGTTCGGGAGAAACATCTGGAGACGGTTGCCGCCAGTGGAGGACATTTGGGGCCAGGATTGGGCGTGGTTGAACTCACCCTCGGTCTCTATCAAACGCTCGATCTCGATCGCGATAAAGTGATCTGGGATGTTGGACACCAGGCCTACCCCCATAAGCTGATTACCGGACGCTACGATCGCTTCCATACGCTGCGTCAAAAAGATGGCGTGGCAGGCTATTTAAAACGGTGTGAAAGTAAATTTGATCATTTTGGTGCGGGTCACGCTTCCACCAGCATCTCGGCTGCCCTCGGTATGGCGATGGCACGCGATTTAAAGGGAGAGAAATTTAAAGTTGCCGCCGTAATTGGCGATGGGGCATTGACCGGCGGCATGGCCCTCGAAGCCATTAACCATGCCGGACATTTACCCAAAACCAACCTGCTGGTGGTGCTGAACGATAATGAAATGTCCATCTCGCCCAACGTCGGTGCCATTCCTCGATATTTGAATAAGATGCGTCTGAGTCCGCAGATGCAATTCCTGACCGATAATCTAGAGGAACAATTCAAGCATCTCCCCTTTGTCGGTGATTCGCTGACCCCAGAGTTGAACCGCATTAAGGAGGGGATGAAGCGCCTGGCCGTACCCAAGGTGGGAGCCGTGTTCGAGGAACTGGGCTTTACCTATATGGGGCCGATCGACGGCCATAACCTGGAAGAACTGATCGCCACCTTTGAACTCGCCCATAAACAACCCGGTCCAGTCTTGGTGCATGTGGCTACGGTGAAAGGGAAAGGCTACGCGATCGCCGAAGAAGATCAAGTGGGCTATCACGCTCAGAATCCGTTCAATTTGGCTACAGGTAAGGCCATTCCAGCCAGTAAACCCAAGCCACCTGCCTATTCCAAGGTGTTCGCCCACACGTTGACTAAATTGGCAGAAGACAATCCCAAAATTGTCGGGATTACAGCGGCGATGGCAACCGGAACAGGGCTAGACAAACTGCAACAAAAGCTGCCCGATCAATATATCGATGTGGGGATTGCTGAGCAACATGCCGTGACATTGGCGGCCGGTTTAGCTTGTGAAGGGATGCGCCCCATCTGTGCGATCTATTCCACTTTCCTACAGCGGGCTTTCGACCAGATCGTGCATGATGTCTGCATCCAAAACCTGCCGGTCTTCTTCTGTATGGATCGGGCTGGGGTTGTTGGTGCCGATGGCCCGACTCACCAAGGCATGTATGACATTGCTTATCTGCGCTGTATTCCTAATATGGTGCTGATGGCTCCCAAAGACGAGGCAGAACTTCAGCGGATGATCGTGACTGGGGTTCAGTATACCGAAGGCCCGATCGCCATGCGCTATCCCAGAGGCAATGGTTATGGGGTGCCGCTGATGGAAGAGGGTTGGGAACCGCTGTCGATCGGTAAAGCTGAAATTCTGCGGCAGGGCGATGATGTCTTGTTGTTGGGATATGGTTCAATGGTCTACCCATCGATGCAAGCTGCCGAAATCCTCAGTGAGCATGGCATTGAGGCCACAGTGATTAATGCTCGGTTTGCCAAACCACTTGATACTGAGCTGATTGTGCCGATCGCTCGCCAAATGAAGCGAGTGGTCACCCTTGAAGAAGGTTGTTTGATGGGTGGTTTTGGCTCTGCCGTCGCCGAATCCCTGCTGGATCACGAAGTTATGGTGCCTCTGACTCGACTGGGGATACCCGATGTGCTGGTCGATCACGCTAAGCCAGAAGAATCGTTTGCCACTTTGGGTTTAACGGCCCCACAAATTGCCGATCGGATTCGGCAGGTGATGCAACCCCGACCCGTTTCTGTCAGTTAAGCTCAGTCACACAAAACTTCAGAGTCATCTCAGGTGATCCAAGTGATCGAACAGAGGGTGTAGTGATTAGGCTGCACCCTTATTTATTCTTGGTACGAATCAGGGCATGCAGAATAAATGCAAGGGATGCAGAATAAATGCAAGGGATAAGGTCAATTGCAGCGATCGAATGAGACGATCAAGCTAGATTGGGTGATATGGACATTGGGTGATGTAAGTATGGTGCAGGGCGCGCGATCCAACGATGAGCTGAAAATCTCCCATCCTGAGCCATTGAAGCAGCAACTCAATTTTTTGCGCTGGGGCATTTTATTGCACGTGTTGCCCTGGACTGGGCTATTTTGTGGGGCAAAATGGGCCGTTCATTGCCTAGGCTGGGAGATTTGGCAATTTGATTTAATGACCGGCTCACTGTTCGGAGCTGCGACCTTTGTGATCGCCTTTATTCTCAGCGGCACCTTAGCCGACTATCGAGCGAGTGAAGATATGGTGGCGCAGTTGGCTAGTGCGATCGAATCGATCCAAGATACTGCCTTGCTGGTCGCATCGGGGCACCCAGAATATGATCCAGCCCCGCTCTCACAAGGGTTACAACAACTAGGACAAGCAATCTTAACCAGCCTTCAGAACAGTGACTCTCTCGATCCACCGATGGAGGCATTGACCCAGCTCAATCAACCATTTTCCCAGATCGAACCCCATACAAGCGGGCCCATCATCAGCCGCATTCAAGGTGAACAGAGTAAGATGCGGCTACTACTCATGCGCATCCAGGTGATTCGAGACACGGAATTTTTGATGCCTGCCGATATATTGCTGCGCATTTTTTTGGTTGGATCGATCTTGGCGTTGTTGTTGACCGATGGCGACCCCCTCAGCAAAGCCTTAGTGGTTTCAGCTTTTTTATTTACTTCATTTGTCTATTTAGTGAGGTTGATCCGGGACTTAGACAATCCATTTCAGTATGATGGGCATTCTTGCATTGATGTAGAGTTGCTGCCATTACAATCCGCGCTCGATCGGATGAAGGTCAATCTGGACGATCCAACCAAGCGAATTCTGAACAAATAGTCCATCGATTTTACTGGCGTTTCTCTGATATAGTGTTAGACTCTATATTGAATGTTTCGCTGTATTGAAGTTTCGTTCAAGTAGGTACTTGCGATTTCTGCCACGATGAAATGGTTTTTATTACGCGGTCAAACCTATAGTCGGAAAGTCGCATTTCTCCTGGCTTCCATTCAGTCGTGAAGTGAGATTCGATTAAATTCCGGCAACAAGTGACTCGGTTCACTGAACTCTAAGGCATTTTGAATCATCCGAGTATTCTCTGATTCAACTCCATATTTGTGCTGGAAAAGTATCGATATTAATCCATTGTTTTAATTGAATAGCACTCGGTTCATACGCTCAAACCATCATGAATTAGATGAGTGACCTGAGTTGATGCCCTAGTTTATCGCTAGAGCCGTCAAGGTAGGGAAACAAGATTGATTCAATCGGGGATGGGATGTTGTGAGCTTGATTTGTTACGGTTTCCAAGTCTGAGTCAGGTTGCTGCGGGCTCAAGTTCAGGCTGAAATGATCAGGTCGATCGATTCAATGCGAAGTGCGATCGATTTCTTCACCTGTGAGTCTGGTTTGTTGCGCTGGGTTGATCCAATCGGTTGATCTAAACAGGGTTTTGAGGGAGATGATTCTCTGCTCAAACCAGTACTCAAGCCGGTGCTCAAATGCGTTCAAATCAATTGTTAACCCAATTCTTGTTATCAATCTGGGGGTGGTAATGGCTAAGGTTCTGATTATTGGGGCAGGCGGCGTAGGAAATGTAGTGGCTCGCAAATGTGCCCAAGCAGAGTCTGTATTTTCCAAGATTCTATTGGCGAGCCGCACCAAGGCAAAATGTGATGCGATTGCCGCAGCGATCGATCATCCTTTTTTGGCGACTGCTCAGGTCGATGCAGATAATGCTAAAGAAGTGGCCGCCTTAATTCGAGATTTCCAGGCCGATATGGTGATTAATGTGGCATTGCCCTATCAAGATCTGCCGATTATGGATGCCTGTCTGGAGGCAGGGGTTCATTATCTGGACACGGCAAGCTATGAGCCGCCGGATGAAGCCAAGTTTGAATACAAATGGCAATGGGATTACCACGATCGATTCAAGCAAGCTGGTATCATGGCAGTACTAGGCTGTGGCTTTGATCCCGGTGTATCGGGTATATTTACGGCCCATGCACTTAAACACCATTTCGATGAGATTCATTATCTTGACATTGTGGATTGCAATGCGGGCGATCATGGTCATCCCTTTGCAACAAACTTTAATCCAGAAATCAACATTCGCGAGATCACTCAGAAAGGGCGTTACTACGAAAATGGGAGTTGGGTTGAGATCGAGCCTTTTTCGATCCAGCAAGCCATTCAATATCCTGAGATTGGGGCAAAATCATCCTATTTGCTGTACCACGAAGAACTAGAATCTCTGGTCAAACATATTCCCACTATTAAACGAGCCCGCTTCTGGATGACATTCTCCGAAAATTACTTAACCCATTTACGGGTGCTGGAGAATATTGGTTTGACTCGTATCGATCCAATCGACTATGAAGGTCACAAAATCATTCCACTGCAATTCCTGAAAGCAGTGTTACCCCAACCTTCCAGTCTAGGAGAAAACTATCAGGGGCAAACCTCGATCGGTTGTCACATTCGTGGTACGAAAGACGGACAAGAAAAGTCTTACTACATCTACAACAACTGTGATCATGCCGCCGCTTACCGAGAAGTGGGAGCCCAAGCGATCGCTTACACCACAGGCGTGCCTGCCATGCTAGGCGCAATGCTAATGCTGACTGGAGAATGGCAAGAGGCTGGCGTGTTTAATGTGGAACAACTCAATCCCGATCCATTTCTGGAAAAACTGGGACATTATGGCTTGCCCTGGCATGAAGTGATCAATCGATCGGCAGAATTTATCGCGGCTTAACCTCAATTTAGCCCTCCCTGCATGGCTCTCCCAGTCTCGGATCTCTTAATGGGAGAGCAGGCTGGTTGCTGTCCATTTTTCTAAATCTTTATCATCCACTGAGCCACCGACTCATTCACCCGCTGACCCACTGACCATTGACCCACTGACCATTGACCCGCTGACTACTGCCCGCTGACGACTGACCCGCTGACGACTGACCCACTGACCATTGACCCGCTGACGACTGACCCACTGATCCATCCACTGAGGACACCCTTGATGAATCAAGCCATTCCTTCGCCATGTTATGTTCTGGAAACCGCCAAACTGCGCGACAATTTGGAATTGATCGATCGCGTGCAAAAGCAGGCTGGGATTACTGTGATTTTTGCGTTGAAAGGGTTCGCAATGTTCAGCGCCTTTCCTTTAATTCAACCTTATTTAAAGGGTGCAACGGCCAGTTCTTTGTTTGAGGCTAGACTGGCACGGGAAGAGTTTGGTGGTGATCTACATCTCTACCTGCCGGTTTATCAAGAGCGAGAGTTCTCATCTTTGATTGAGGGGGCTTCTCACATTACCTTTAATTCACTGAGTCAATGGCATCAATTTAAGGATCGAACCCTGGCGGCCGGACTATCACCCGGACTCCGCATCAATCCAGAATATTCGCCGGTTGAACATGGGATTTACAACCCCGCTTCGCCTTTTTCACGTCTGGGAATTCGATCGGAAACCCTGGGAGAAACCTTGCCGGACGGAATTGAGGGTTTGCATTGTCACAATCTCTGTGAAAGTGACTCCTATGCCATGGCAGAAACCCTGGATCACATTGAGGAGCGGTTTGGACATTTCCTGCCCCAGATTCGCTGGTTGAATTTGGGAGGTGGGCATTTGATGACGCGCCAAGGCTACGACACAGCCCATTTCGTCAAAATTATCCGAGATTTCAAATCCCGCTATCCCCATCTAGAAATTTATATTGAACCCAGTGCAGCGATCGTCTGGCAAACTGGATTCCTGAAGGCGACGGTGCTGGATTTGATCCCCACTCCTGGGCCAACGATCGCCATGCTCGATGTCTCTTTTACCGCACATATGCCTGATTGTTTGGAGATGCCGTACAAGCCTCGAATTCAAGGGGCTCGTGATCCTCAACCGGGCGAAGCAGCCTACCGCATGGGGGGATTAACTTGCTTAGCAGGGGATGTGATGGGGTTAGGCGACTATGTGTTTGAGCGGCCTCTGCAGATCGGGGATGCTGTCGTGTTCGAGGATATGATCCAATACACGATGGTAAAAACAACCATGTTCAATGGTATCAATCATCCTTCGATCGGGATGCTCCACGCCAACGAAACTTTCCAACTGGTGCGAGAATTTGGCTACGAAGACTATAAGCATCGCATGTCTTGAAGCCTATCTGATTCTATCGCCAGCAGGATATTCAATTGGGCAATTCCCTCCTTCCGATCGTTCCCACCACGATGCCATCCTCCCAACCATTCCCGATGACTACCAGGCTGGATAGGGTGGCTCATAGGGGGATCGATAAGGGGGAGGCGGATAGGCTGGTGGATAAGCTGGCGGATAGATCGGGCCGCGATAGGGGGGTGGCACCATGCCCGGTGGATAGGCAGGAGCCATAGGGGGATAGTCGGGTGAACCACCCCGAGGTAATCCAGATGGATAATCGGGTGGCCGCTGACTGCCCGGCGGTGGATCTTCACCCGCCAAAAATTGCCGTACTTGCTCGATGGGAATGGCAATTTCATCTACAATTTCACCCTGCGTAATGCCGATCACACGACCGTTAGCTTCGAGGGGCCCCCCAGAGTTACCGAAGGTGATCGTACCCTGTCGCAGTGCTAAGCAAGGGGAAACCGCCAAACAGTTTTGGGTTTTGCCCAATAAAGAAGAATCGTTGATGGTTAGCGGTTGGTTGTTGGGAAACCCAATCGCTCTGACCCGGGTGCCTTCGCCTGGAGAGGATTCTGCCAGTGTCGCGATCGGAAATCGAGTTTTGGGGACTAAAAGCAGCGCCAAATCAAATTCTGGCGATTGCCGCAAGATCTCAGCATTGTAAACTTCCCCACTCCCACCTAACTGTAAGGGAGGACGATTCCCCATATCGGAAATCACGTGATAGTTAGTGATGACGACTGAGCCTGCCGACGGATCAACCCCGGCCAAAGTGGGATCGATCGACACTCCCGATGCACAGGCTTGACGATTTGGCCCCATCGGTGTTTTGACACAAACCGTGGCGCTAGAAACTTCCACCTGGGGAGATGCATTCGCAGTCGGACTGGGAGCAAAGCGAGGAGAGGTTAGGGTCTTTTCCGGCGAGCCAGCATCCACAGAGTTGTCGGAAGAGTTGTCGGAAGAACTGCGGGAACTGCCACCTGAGTGAGCAGAACTAGAAATGCTAACTGGACTACCTGAATCGGTCGAAGACGACAAGAGCATACGGCTACCGATCGTCCCCAACCCTGCCCCCAGTAGCAAGAAGCCCAGGTTTCTCAGCCAATCTAACTGCCGAAACGCAGCAACTGGAAAGAACGGACGTTGAGGGCGACGTGAGGCATCAGAAGGTCGGTGTTTCATAAGGGCTTTCAACTGAAGGGTCGCAAAGCAATAATGAAAGCGAAAGGCAGGCACTCCCAAACCCTTGTACGGTTGATCGTTTTCCTACCCTAGCATCTGAATTGTTTTTTTCGCTGTAAATTTCACAAAATTGGGCAAAGATATCGGCTGAGTCACCCGCCGAGAGCATTCCCCCACCTTCTTTTCCGACCTACGGTCAAACTTTATAGATGGTGGGGGATTAGTCGTATATTGATGGATGATGGATGATCGATCATCGGTAATTGATGATCGGTAATTGATGATCGGTAATTGATGATCGGTAATTGATGATCGATCGCAATTTTAATCCACGCCCTCGATCGGAGCAAAGCCTTGCCGCTGAATATTTTCACTGATGTGACGCGGTTCTAGGAATTGCAACAGGTAATCTGGGCCACCCGCTTTAGAACCCACACCGGACAGTTTGAAACCACCAAATGGTTGACGGGCCACGATCGCTCCTGTGATATGTCGGTTGATGTATAAGTTACCTACTTCAAAGTCAGCTTGAGCCCGATCGATATGGGATGGAGTACGGGAATAGAGTCCGCCGGTTAAAGCAAAGTGAGTGCCGTTAGCGATTTCTAAGGCTTGATCAAAGCTTGCCGCTTTTAGGACAGCCAGCACCGGGCCAAAGATCTCCTCTTGGGCAATCCGGGCTGTGGGAGCCACCTCGGTGAAGATGGTCGGGCCGACAAAGTAACCTGTGTCCGGAGCAGACATTTCTAACGCCACCGTCGCTTCGGTTTTGCCAATTTCGATATATTCGCGAATGCGTTGTTGGGCATTTGCATCAATCACTGGCCCAACTTGGGTGCTGGGAGATTCAGCCAAACCGACATTTAACGATCGGGTTGCTTCAATTAATCGATTCACAAAGGTTTCGTAGATCGGAGCCAGCACGATCACCCGTGAGCAAGCTGAACATTTCTGACCGCTGTAGCCAAATGCTGAGTACACCACGCCCTGCACGGCCTGATCCAGATCGGCACTTTCATCAACAATGATCGCGTTTTTCCCTCCCATTTCGGCGATCACTCGCTTCAGATGCTTTTGTCCCGGTTGGAGTTCAGCCGCTTCTCGGTAAATGCGGCAACCAACTTCCTGCGATCCGGTAAAGGTAATCATGTGAACATCTGGATGGCGTACCATATGGGAACCCACCGTCGAACCCTTACCGGGAACAAACTGAAATACGCCTTTCGGAATGCCAGCTTCGACTAAGATCTCTGCCAATTTTGCCGCGATCACCGAAGACACCTCTGCGGGTTTAAGCAAGGTGCAATTGCCAGTGACCAGGGAAGCGACCGTCATGCCCGTAGGAATTGCTAAGGGAAAGTTCCAGGGAGCAATAATCAGGGAAATCCCTCGCGGCTGATAATGATAGCGATTGGTTTCACCCGCCACATCATAGTGCACACCCGGTTCTAGGCGTTCCATTTCATCAGCGTAGTAGCGGCAGAAATCGATCGCCTCTGAAACTTCTGGATCCGCCTGTGCTAACGCTTTCCCCGTTTCCAACACCATCCAGGCCGAAAGTTCGTCCCGACGTTGCTCGATTAAATCAGCCGCTCGGCGCAGTATGTTGGCTCGCTCCCGCACCGGAGTTTTCTTCCAGGCTGGAAAGGCGGCTTTGGCTGCTTGGATCGCTTGCTCTGCTTGTTCAATACTCAGTAAGCCCACTTGACCGATCACCTCACTGGGCTGGCAAGGATTCACCGAATGAACCGTTTCCAGGGTATTCACATAGGTTCCATCGATCAAGGGCAGATAGGATCGGCCTAACTGTTGCCGCACCGTTTGAATGGCTGCCAGACCGCGCTGACGCTGATCGGCATCGGCATAATCCGTATCTGCCACATTCCGGAATTTGGCTGGAAGTTGTGAATTGGCTTCGATCGATCCCGCTAGGCTTGATCCCGCTAGGCTCGCTGCTGCTACCGTGGAATCTGTGGGGCTGGGGGGAGCCAGCAATTCTTCGATCGGGCGTTCTTCCAGATTTTGCCGTAGAAATGAACTATTAGCCGTGTTTTCCAATAGGCGACGAATCAAATAAGCCATGCCAGGAATCAGCTCCCCATACGGGCAATAGACCCGCACCCGAAACCCTTGCTCAACCAGAGCTTTCCCTAACTTATCCGCCATCCCATACAGCACCTGCAACTCCACCCGACGGCGCGGAATATTGAGTTCTCGCACGATCGCCATGGCATGGGCTTGGGAACGAACATTATGGCTTCCGATCGCCGCATAAAGCACTGAATGATTTTCGAGGAGCAGGCGAGTCATCTGCTCGAAATTAGCATCGGTAGCTGCTTTGTCAGCATAAACTGGCACTGGCCAATGCTTCTGATGGGCTTTGATCGTTTCCTGATCCCAGTAGGCTCCCTTCACCAAGCGCACCGTCACCGGCGTTTCTCGCTGCTTCGCCCATTCGATCAAAGCTTTCAGGTCGCCGTAGGAATCGCGCAGGTAGGCTTGCAAGGTGATGCCAATGTCGCTCCGCTGCCGGAATTCGGGCTCCAACAGCAGCCGCTGTAAAATCGCCAAAGTCAGATCTTTATAGGCATATTGTTCCATGTCAAAATGCACGGCTGCCCCTAATTCTCCTGCCCGTCGCAATAGCACTCGAATCCGATCGCTCACCCGTGCTTCGCTACCTTGTTCATCCAGCGGATCAAATTGGGAATAGAAGGCGGTTAGTTTCACGGAAACCTGAACCTTAGGCAGGCTCTCTCCTTCAGCTTGATCGATCAAATCCACTGTTGACCAGCGCTGGGCGGCTTCTGTGAGCTGTTGCATCAAATCCAAATAGCGATCGAGATACAATTTGGCCTCGGTTTCAGTCACTACTGCCTCTCCCAGCAGATCGACCGTGAAGGCCATTTTTTGTTTGCGTAACTGTTCGATCGTCTTGATCACCTGCTGAATGTTTTCACCAGCAATGTATTTATGAGCCAGGGTTTCTACGGCACTGGAAACAGTGGTGGCGGCAATTTGACCGGGCATAGAGTCTGGGCTGGCAAAGTTGAGCATTCCTTTGAGGGCGCTGGGCAACTCGACCGTCTCCTCGCCCAAATATTCCTGCATGTGGCGGGCAATCTCGGCTTTACTGTGCAGGGCCGGCAAACAATCAATAAATCGAAATAGCTGCACCCGTAAACCTGGATTGTTCATCGCCCAAGCCATCAATTTGTCATCCAGACGCATCTGATCGCGCATTTGGCTGAAGAAGTTGCGGTTTTCCCGCGTAGCAGTAATTAACTGGCGGGCGATCGCTTGCGTTTGCGCTTCGTAGCGGTTGTCAATTCGTTGAGAAGCTTGTACGACCACGGTGCTAAATCCTCTTAATCGGAACTAAATAGAATTGAATTGGAACTGAGTTGGAACTGAATTAAACGAAATCCAGCAGAAGTTGATGCGCGGACGCTTCTACTATTTCTATTGTCAGCATTAAATGGGCGATCGACATCCTTGTTTAGGTTGGGAAACCCTAACAAACCGAAACAATCTGAAGCTAGTTTCCGGAGCTAGCCAGATCCTAAAGACTCCCCATTGACTCTTGGATACAGGTGTTGGATACAGGTGTTGGATATAGGTGTTGGTTGAACACTTATTTTTGAGCTAGCAGTTAGTTCTATCAATCGATAGAATCTTCAGGAATATTTACGCAAATTCTCTTAATACTCACAAGAATCCACGCTTTTATAAGCTAGGTTTGAATCAGGATGACAAAATTACAACCAATTCTACTGTTATATACACAGATTTGATCTTAGTTGATCCCCTCTTCACTTTTTCGATTGCTGAAAATCGTCTGCATTTTAAATTAACCTCAATATTTCAATTCATCGTATTTTAATGCATATCACTTCGATTTTCAAATAACCAATCAAGCATTTAGCCTTTGTAGTTTTAATAGTTCGATCGCGTTAAGAAAAAATAGACAGGGCTAACGGGTCATTCAGGAGCATCACCTTTGAAGTTGAGTAATTGAGCAGATCTCTAGTTTTCTCTCGTTGAACTTAATGGAGAAAGATCATGACAATTTATACTGATCCGCAAGGGGATACCTTTGGATTTGGCACCATTCAGCCTGATCTAGAAAGTGTGAGTGGTGCTGTAGAGAATAGCAATTTGGTTTTAACACTAGATTTCTATAATCCGATCGCGGCTCCTTCCACCGGATTCGCAGAATCTGTGTTTGGGTATATTGATCTGGATTTGGATCAGAACGCTGCCACAGGAACCTTATCTAACCAACTCTTCTTTGCTCCACCTGAACAGCAAGGGGGAGCGCTGGGTGTTGAAGTTTATATCAGTTTATTCAGTGAACAATTTAATCCTGGCTTGGTGAACCTGATTGATACTTCTACCTTCGGCACGATCGGACAGGCTGCCATCTCCTACGGGGGAGATCAGCTAGAGATAGAAATTCCACTCATCCTGTTGCAGGATTATTTAGGTGTGACCGGTGCGATCCATTTCGGTTCCATTGTGGGGACAGGGAGTGGAGCAACAGATGCAGCCCCCGATACCGAAGTCGCAGTTGTTACAGACATCCCGGTTATACCACCGAACCGATTTACTGGTACGGCAAACGCTGATTTTTTGATCGGTACCAATGGTCGAGATCTCATATCTGGATTAGCAGGCAATGATACAATCCAGGCCTTGAATGGGATCGATGAAATTACTGGCGGCGATGGCAATGATCTAATTTACGCAGGGGGCGGCAATGATAAAGCCTCCGGTGGACTGGGCGACGATCAAATTTTTGGCGAAGCCGGGAATGATAGCCTCAACGGTAGTGATGGTCTGGATGTGATCGCTGGGGGTGATGGCAACGATACGATCGCCGGTGGAGTTGGAACCGATCGAATCACTGGAGATCTGGGCAATGACACGATTTCCGGTGGGGCAGATGATGACAACCTGGATGGTGGTGAAGGCGATGACACCATTTTTGGTGGGCATGGCAACGATCGCATCTTCGGCGGTCTCTTCTTTGGGTTCGATACCCTGAATGGCGAGGGTGGCAATGATACGATCGATGGTGGGGCAGGCGGTGACACGATCACAGGTGGAGCAGGTGCAGATCTCTTGTTCGGCGGGGAGGGTTACGATGCCCTGAATGGAGGAGAGGGCAACGATACTCTAAACGGAGTCAATTTGATCGATCCCACTTTTGGGTTTGCCGGTCAATATGAACAAGATACGTTAACGGGTGGCGGTGGCAGAGACTTATTCGTTTTGGGTGATAGCACACAAATTTACTATGATGACCAGCAAGCAGCCTTCAGTGGTGAGTTTGATTATGCCCGGATCACTGATTTTCAGCCCGGTCAAGATAAAATTCAGCTCAAAGGCAATGCCAGCCTGTATGAATTGGACTTTTACGTTGAATCAGGCATCTCGAAAGCAGCGCTCATCTATGATCCAGGCAATGAGGTGAGGGGAGAATTGGTTGGCATTCTGGAAGGGGTTTCAACCAGTTTGCGCTTAACCAGCAGCAGTTTCGTTTACGTGTGAGTAGCCTGCGAATAGCCTGCGAATAGCCTGTAAATAGCCTGTAAATAGGGGCGAAGCATTCGATCTAACCCCGCGAAGTTGCCACCGCACGTATGGGAAAGCTTCGCCACTCATTTGCCACTTATGAGAATGCTTCGCCGGACTGTCCTACCCGCTGCTGATCTAGCGATCCATCATCTGGCGATCCATCCTCTGGCGATCCATCCTCTGGCGATCCATCATCTAGCGATCCATCACTGTTCTGGCTACCCGCCGCTAATCTTGGCTTAGTAACCCTGCTTCAGCAAAATTTCCAAAATCTTCTGCGTTCTGGCTACCCGCCACTAATCTTGGCTTTATAGCCCTGCTTCAGCAAAATTTCCAAAATCTTCTGCTTTTGATCGCCCTGAATCTCGATCGTACCGTCCTTAACCGTGCCACCCGTGCCACATTGGGTCTTGAGTTGCTTCAGCAGGGTGTTGAGCTGATCGGGGCTACCTTGAAAGCCAGTGACGATCGTGACGGTTTTGCCTTTGCGTCCGGCTCTGGTGGCTTGCACGCGCAGATTTTGCTGATTGGGGGGTAAATCGACGGTGGGGGCTTCAGGTTCTTCGGGTAAGGATCCAAATTCGGAGTACACCACTCTGGGGCGATCCGTGGGGCGATCGGTAGGGCGAGCAGTGGAACGATCGGTGGGGCGATCGGACGGACGACGTTTAGAAGTAGACATGATGGATCAGAGGCTGAAAGATCACAATCTGGAATAACTGAATTGGAATTTCTGAATCGGAATCTCACGAAAAGAGTCGGACTTTACTGCGGACTTTCTATAAAATAGAAGACTGTATCTCTATATCCTATCCAGCCTGTGACACCGATTTCTTCTGCTCCAGTCGATCTCACTGCGGTTCAGCGCCCGGACGCGCTCGGCCGGTTTGGCCAGTTCGGCGGCAAATATGTACCCGAAACCCTGATGCCAGCCCTGACTGAGCTGGAGGCTGCCTTTTATCAATACCGCCAAGAACCCGACTTTCAGCAAGAGTTGCAGGCGTTGCTAAAAGATTACGTCGGCAGAGCCACCCCGCTCTATTTTGCCGAGCGGCTGACTCAATATTACGCCCGACCCGATGGAAGTGGGGTGCAGATTTACCTGAAGCGGGAAGACCTGAACCATACTGGGGCCCACAAAATTAACAACGCTTTAGGGCAGGTGCTGTTAGCGAAACGGATGGGCAAACAGCGGATCATTGCCGAAACTGGAGCGGGTCAGCATGGCGTGGCCACTGCCACAGTTTGTGCGCGGTTTGGGCTGCAATGCATCATCTATATGGGGGTGCATGACATGGAACGGCAGGCACTCAATGTATTTCGGATGCGGCTGATGGGTGCGGAAGTGCGTCCTGTAGCATCGGGTACCGGCACCCTCAAAGATGCCACCTCTGAGGCGATCCGCGATTGGGTCACCAACGTGGAAACCACCCACTACATTCTAGGTTCGGTGGCGGGGCCTCATCCCTACCCGATGATCGTGCGAGATTTTCAGGCTATTATTGGGCGCGAAACTCGATCGCAATGTTTGGAGCAATGGGGCGGTTTGCCAGACATTCTCTTGGCTTGTGTGGGCGGTGGTTCTAATGCCATGGGGCTATTTCACGAGTTTGTCAATGAACCCACTGTGCGCATGATCGGCATCGAAGCTGGGGGTGAAGGCGTGGAGTCGGAAAAACATGCGGCAACCCTGACGCGGGGGCGAGTCGGGGTGCTCCATGGAGCGATGAGCTATCTGCTGCAAGATGAGGATGGCCAGGTGATCGAACCTCATTCGATTAGTGCGGGGCTCGACTATCCAGGAGTTGGGCCAGAACATAGCTACCTGAAAGATAGTGGACGGGCTGAATACTACAGCATTACGGATCAGGAGGCACTAGAAGGATTTCAACGATTGTCGCGGCTTGAAGGCATTATTCCAGCCTTAGAAACGGCCCACGCGATCGCCTTTTTGGATCACCTTTGTCCCCAACTCTCTGACAGTCCAAAGCTGGTGATCAATTGTTCTGGTCGGGGCGATAAGGATGTGCAGACCGCCGCTAAATATCTGAATCTGTAGCCATGAGCCTCCCAGATTTTCAAGTTTTTGATGGGGATTTGTCCGATCAGACCCTGGAGACCTATCTTCAGGCTGAGGTGCTGGCGGTAGATACCGAAACCATGGGCTTGTTACCCCAGCGCGATCGACTCTGTTTAGTGCAATTGTGTAACCCATCCGGACAGGGCTGTGCCATTCGGATTCAAAAAGGGCAGCGATCGGCCCCCAACTTACAGCAGCTTTTGGAGCAGCCTACCCTTTTGAAGGTGTTTCATTTTGCCCGCTTTGATTTGGCGACTCTGCGCTACCACCTAGGCATTCAGGTTAGCCCGGTGTTTTGTACCAAAATTGCCAGTAAGCTGGCCCGCACCTATAGTCCTAAGCATGGCTTAAAAGATGTTGTGCTGGAGCTAGAACAGGTGGAACTCGATAAATCTGCTCAGAGTTCCGATTGGGGTAATGTTGCCTCTTTAACTGAGCAACAGTTACGCTATGCCGCCAATGATGTGCGCTATTTACCCAAGCTGCAAGCCAAGTTAACCAACATGTTGCAACGAGAAGATCGCTGGGAACTGGCCCAAGCTTGTTTTAATTGTCTACCGACGATCGTTTCACTAGACCTGTTGCAGTATCCAAATGTGTTTGAGCATTGATCAAGCCTGTGTTGTAGTGAAAAAATCTCCTGCCACGTTTGATGATGCCTGAGATGATTTTGTTCATCCTAGCAAAAGGATGCCTGAGATGATTTTGAAGAAAGGTAAATCAAATATCAAGAAGTGTTGAAAATCCTGCCATTCTTCGTAACGCAAGCTAGTATATAGACATGGATTAAAAGTTTAATACCGCTGGTCAAACCTTAATAATACGACCGGCATATATCGGAACCAGCTCAGGCTTTCTAGTCTGAGCTAAATTTTTTATAGGGCGATCGATCGTCAATGCATTGGTCAACCTATCCTAATTTTCAGGCTAATTGAGCCCTACGCCTATGGAACTTCAGGCTGGTCATCCGGACGAGCAAACTGCTCAAGCACGAGCATGGAGTCGATCGCTACAACTCTCTCAAGCTTGCTACCAAGCTCTGCTTCGAGCCAAAGATGAGCAAACTTTACTGCAAACCCTATGCGATATATGGGTGAACATCGGCGGCTACGTTTTAGCGTGGGTAGAAGGAAAATCTGAATCGCACCAAGTCCCGATCGCTGCCCATCGTTCGGGTGCCGATCGATCCCAAACCTTGCATCAGATTGCAATGGCTCTTTCCAGTCAGCCACCCCATCAGCCACCCCATCAGCCACCCCATCAGCCTCAGAGCGGGGATCAAGCAGCAAGCCCCTCCGCCAGTTCTCGATTGATTTGGAATCATCCGATCGCACAGGTGATTGCACAACAGTGGGGCTATCCCGTCTCGATTACACTGCCCATTTTGCTTTCCCCTCCCCCAGATTCACAGGATTCTCCCCCACTGGCAACAAATCGATTAACGTCTCATCAATCCCAATCTCATCAATCCCAATCTCATCAATCCCAATCAAACTCATCTGGAGCCAATCCGGATCCCTTGTATCAATTCGTATCCAGTTCAAGGATGTCTGACCTGCCCGATTCACTCATTTGGGGAAGACTCCATCTCTGTCCTGGTTCGGAAGTGGGATTGCTAGGAGGGGCAGAAGACTGGCTGAGCCAATTCATAGCGGATTTAAGCGATCGGTTGCAAGACTTACGCCATCAGCAACACCCACACCAAGCGCAAGAAGCCCTGGGATTGCAGGCGTATAACGATTTGGTGAATCGCATTCCGATCGGTGTTTACAAGTTTTGTATGAAACCGGACGGCACAGAACAATTCCAGTATGTCAGCGATCGGTGGAGCGAAATGAACCAACTCGATCCCTCGGCCGTATTACAGGATGCTTCACTGGCCAATACCATTTTTCATCCTGACGAGCTAGATACCTTTCTAGAACTTAACCAGCAAGCCAGAACCCATTTAAGCCAATTCGTTTGGGAAGGGCGGATGCTGATTGGGGGTGAGCTGCGTTGGATGCATATTGAGTCTTCGCCAACGGTGCAAGCCAATGGTGAAATTATTTGGGATGGGATTCAATATGATGTCACCGATCGGATCAAAGCCAAACAAGAACAAGAACGGTTACTCGCCAATGCGATCGAAACCCGGGCTGAGATCATCGCCGCCCATGAGGTGCTGACTAACATGTTGGAACGCATGACGGATGCGATCGTGGCTCTCGACACCGAATGGCGTTATATCTACGTTAATGATAAAGCTGGAGAGTTGTTAGGTCATCCGGCTGGAGCATTAATCGGCCAACCGATCTGGGCAGCATTTCCTGAAGGGGTTGGGCAGCCGTTCTACCATGCCTGCCATCAAGCTGCGGAACAACAGCAAACGGTACATATTGAAGCGTACTATGCGCCTTGGGATCGGTGGTTTGAGAACCATATTTATCCTGATGAAAATGGAGTCACCATTTACTTTTCAGAAACAACCGATCGGAGGCGAGCCGAAGCCGCCGTTAAAGCAAGCGCATATCGCTATGCCTCTCTCGCCGAAGCCGCTCCGGTCGGCATCTTTCGCACCGATCTAGCCGGGAACTGCTTGTATGCCAACGATCGCTGGTGTCAGATGTCAGGGCTGAAGGTTGAAGAAGCGATGGGGATGCGAGGGGTGGAGGCTCTGCACCCGCAGGATCGGGATCGGATCATGAATGAATGGCATCGTGCTACCGCAGAGCAGCAAACTTTTCAGCAGGAATATCGCTTCCAACATGCGGATGGCAAGGTAGTTTGGGTGTTTGGGCAAGCAGTCGCTGAGCGTGATGCCGCTGGTTACATCACTGGCTATATTGGTACTACCACCGATATCACGGATCGTAAACAGTCCGAAGCCGCAATTCACCAGCGCGATCAACGGCTTGAGAGTATTCTTAATACCATTGAAGGAGTAGTCTGGTCTTATAACCCTAATACATGCCAATTTATCTATCTCAGTCCTACTGTTGAGCATCTCTGTGGACGATCGATGAATGCCATTTTAGCTGATCCTCAGATTTGGTTTGATCGAATTCATCCCTACGATCGCGATCGGATCAAAACTGAGCTAGCAGTTCTCTCCCAGCAAGGGAGCACTGTGTTAGAACATCGGATGTTGACGGCTCAGGATCAGATCCGATGGGTGCAGAGTACCTGCCGCATGGTTTGTGCTGAAGGGCAACTCTGCCGCATTGATGGAATCACCACAGACATTACCACCTTGAAGCAGATCCAGGAATCCCTACGGGTCAGTGAAGAACGCTTGCGACTGGCACTCAAAGCAGCTAATCAAGGGCTATATGACCTGAACCTGAAAACCGGAGAAGCGGTGGTTAATTCAGAATATGCCACGATGCTCGGTTACGATCCCCACACTTTTCAAGAGAGTAATGCCCTTTGGATCGATCGGCTGCATCCAGACGATCGAGATTCCGTGAGTCAACAATATACCTCCTATATTCGCGGAGAAATTTCCGACTACGCAGTCGAGTTTCGTCAACGCACCCAGTCCGGCGATTGGAAATGGATTCTGTCGTTGGGCAAGATTGTGGCTTGGGATGAGGATGGTCAACCCCTACGCATGTTAGGGACTCACACAGATATTAGTGAGCGCAAAAAAGCCGAGCAGGATCGACTTCAGACTGAAAAGCTGCGGATGGAACTCGACTTACTGGAAACGGTGCTCAACACGATCCTGGCGGGCTATTGGGATATCAACTTTGCGACTGGGCAAGCCTACATGAGCCCTCGCTTAAAACAGATGTTTGGCTACGAGGATGACGAACTCCCCAATCTGCCTGACACCTGGCAAAAATTGATTTTTCCAGAGGATCTTCCCCCGACTCTGGACTGTTTAGCCCAACATATCCAGAGTCATGGCCAGGTACCTTACTACAATGAAGTGCGCTATCAGCACAAAAATGGGTCTACGGTCTGGGTCATTTGTTCAGGGCGGGTGATCGATTGGGATGAATCGGGTAAACCGTTGCGAATGGTGGGTTGCCACGTCGATATTACCAAATTGAAGCAGGCAGAACTGGCGATCACCCAATACAGCAAAGAAGTGGAAGATCTATATGACAAGGCTCCCTGTGGCTATCATTCCCTCGATCCAGAAGGACGCTTTATTCGGGTCAATGAAACTGAGTTGCAGTGGTTGGGATATTGCCGCGCAGAAATGATCGGCCGACCCATCACCGAGTTCTTTACCCCAGCAGGTCGTCAGGCTTTTGCCCAGAACTATCCCATTTTTCTGGCGAAGGGCGAGGTGAGAAATCTAGAATATGACATAGTTTGCAAAGATGGCACTCTGCTTCCCGTGTTAATCAGTGCAACCGCCGTGAAAGATGCTGCAGGCCATTATCTCTATAATCGAGCCACCTTGGTTGAGATTCGAGATCGCAAACGGATTGAAGAAATTCTGCGCCTGAGCGAAGAACGGTTACAGTTGGCTTTAGAAGGATCGGGCGATGGTTTATGGGATTGGGATATCACCACCGATGAAGTGTATCTCAGCCCTCGCTGGCTGGAAATGTTGGGATATCACTGCGATGAGTTATCTATAACTGTGGCAAATTGGGAACAGATGATCCATCCCGATGATCGCCCCTGGGTCACTGCTAGGTTAACGGCTCATCTCGCCGATGATGCGGTGTCTTATGACTTCGAATATCGGTTTCAGCATCGTTCGGGTGAATGGCGCTGGATCGCGAACTATGGCAAAGTGGTTGCTCGTGATGCCGCAGGTCAGCCCTTGCGAATGGTGGGAATCCATCGGGATATTCATGCGCGGAAACAGGCAGAAGCCCAACTTCAGCAGGTGAATGCCGAGTTGCAACGATCGAACCAGGAATTGGAACAGTTTGCCTACATTGCTTCCCATGACTTACAGGAGCCCCTACGAGCGATTACCGGATATACCCAACTGCTCGCCCAACAGTATGGAGCCGTGTTGTCTGAGCCGGATGCCCAACTCTATCTGGAATTTGTGATGGGTGGGGCCCAACGGATGCGAGCTTTAATTCAAGATTTACTGGCCTATTCGCGGGTAGGTAGTCGCCCCCTCAAGTTAAGTTCAGTAGCAGGTCATCGGATTTTAGCGGAGGTATTGGACAATCTCCATGCAGCCATTACCGAAAGTCAAGCGATCATCACGGCCGATCCACTGCCACAGCTTTGGGTCGATCGCACCCAAATGGTGCAGGTGTTGCAAAATCTAATTGGCAATGCGATTAAATTCCGCCGTGCCATACCTCCTCAAGTGCATATCGAGGTCACCTCTCTGCCTGCCACCCACACAGAGGCAGTATCCTGGTTGTTTGCGGTGCGAGACAACGGGATTGGCATTAAGCCCCAGTATCTCGATCGCATCTTTGATATCTTTCGCCGTCTGCATAGCCCCACAAAGTTCCCCGGTACTGGGATCGGACTGGCTCTCTGCAAAAAAAGTATTGAGCGGCACGGCGGACGAATCTGGGCTGAATCTCAACCTGAAGTCGGCACAACCTTCTACTTCACTTTGCCGATCGACCTACAAATGTTGACCTATCCTACCTCACCTGACCTCAACCGATCCCATCCCCCCGCCGAAACGGCTGAAGATCGATCCTAATCAGGATAAGATCCGGTAGGGATAAAGTCCTGCGAATCCTGAAACCTCATTCATGAGTGATTCCCGGATGATCCACGATGAATTGATGCTATTCATCCATTACAGTGGAGAGAGGGACTCCAAAATCTGACCCAATTCTTTCATGAGACTCCTTTGACCAGGCTTCTTTGAGCAGATCCCGATCGCTTATTTTGAGTCCTCAGCCTATGCAGCCGATTGAAATCCTATTAGTCGAAGACTCACCCAGTGATGCCAACTTAACCATTCGAAACTTTCAATCTAGTAAGATTGCAAATCATCTCCATTGGGTTGAGGATGGCGAAGCTGCGCTGGCCTATCTCCAACAACAGGGAGAATATCGGGATGCACCCCGTCCAGATTTGGTTTTGTTGGATCTCAATTTACCGGGATTGGATGGCCGTGAAGTGCTCTCAGCCATCAAAACCCATCCTCAGCTCCGTGTCATTCCAGTTGTAGTTTTAACTACCTCAGAAGATGAGGCAGACATTCTACATTCCTACCAGCTCAGTGCAAATTGTTACATCACCAAACCTGTCGATGTTCAGCAGTTTATTCAGGTCATCCGTTTAATCAATGATTTCTGGTTAATTGCAGTCAAGTTGCCCTGAGTCTGACCGATCGCCGAGTCCTTACTCCTGGGATCCTCGACTGACAGCAGTTTCGACCTGGTATACTAAGTAACAGAATATGAAACCATACTGAATACAACCGGGCGATCGGGAGCGTAGTCAAGATGGGTAAATTCAGGCTAACAAGGCATTGGAAATTAAAGGATGTGGCAGAATAGATTGCAAAATGGATATTAATGCTGAGAAACCTGCTTATCCAACCTATTAAGTCTCATGGGATAAGAGGAAGAGGGATATAGTAGTACATCAGAACACCACACAACCACGATTCAATCTATCATTTCAATCCATCATTTCAGTTCGTCATTGTTATCGGCGTACTCATGCTCAAACCTACGATCCGAGCCTTATTGGTTGAAGATAATATTGATGACGCTCAATTGTTGCAGAGGCGATTTGCTTGGTTAGAGCCCATAGAGTTGGAAATCATCCATGTCGAAACTTTGGAAGAGGCGATTTCCGTCTGCCAGATCTCGAATTGCCAGATCTCGAATCGCCAGATCTCGAATTGCCAGATCTCGAATTGCCAATCTGATGCTGTGCCCCATTCGAGCCATCCGCAACCCTTCCAATTGGTACTACTAGACTTAGGATTACCTGACTCTAGAGGTCTGGAAACGCTACGGCAGTTTCGGGCAGCGGTTCCCGATGTTTGTATCGTGGTCTTGACAGGACTAGATGATGAGGATTTAGCCCTGCAATCGGTAACTGAGGGAGCACAAGATTATTTAGTCAAAGATCAAGCGACTGTTCAACGTTTGAGTCACACGGTTCGGTTTGCCATTGAGCGACAGCAAATTTTGATGCAGCAGAAGCACAATGAGGAGCGGCTACGTCAAGCTCTGGAGCGAGAACGTGAGCTGAGTGTGCTGAAATCTAGCTTTATTGGCATGGTTTCCCATGAGTTTCGTAATCCTTTAACGATCATTCAAGCTGCGATCGATTTGTTGCGAAGCCGCTTTCAAGATCACCTGGATGAAAAATCAACCTTATTGTTTCGACGGATGCAGACGGCTACCGATCATCTGGTTTATTTGCTCAATGATGTGATGATGCTCAGCGAAGTGCAGTCTGGAGTTCATCAGTGTCATCCCATCGCGTTTGACCTCGCTGACTTTTGCCTTGAGCTGATTGACACCCTGCGGCAGGGCATTGGGATCCAGCACCCAATTCGGTTAGTCACCCATCATCCGATCGATCGAGCCTGCACTGATGCCAATCTGGTTCGCCATATCTATGTAAATCTCCTCTCCAATGCGATTAAGTACTCTCCTGAAGGCAAAGAAATTTACTGTGAAGTCGCCACTGAAGCGGGCTGGGCCATCCTACGAATTCATGATTCTGGCATTGGGATTCCTCCCCAAGAGCAACATCGCATCTTTGAAAGCTCCTACCGCTGTAGCAATGTCGGGAAGATTGCAGGCACCGGGCTAGGGCTCGCGATCGTCAAGCGCTGCGTTGATACCCTGTGTGGACAGATTGCGATCAGCAGTGAAGTCAACGTTGGGACAACAGTAGAGGTTAAGTTTCCGCTGATTTTTGCACCAAAGCACTCGTCACCTCAATGATCAGTTCCAGTTGAAAGTGATGAACCAGCAGGGTTAGGCACTGGGCGAGAGGCTGATGCTGAGGCGGAATCTGCTCGACAAGCCGCATAATAATTTCCTCATCAGCAATCTGGGCGGCCCGATGCAACTCTTCAATCCAAGTCATCGGCATTCGCGCCAGTTGATCAGGGCTCAAAGTCTCCATCGGGGGATTGACTGGGGGCAGGGTTGTAGCCACAGACTCTTGATAGATATATTGCACATTTAAATGCTGGGCAATCTTCTCCATCAGCGTTTGTTCTTTAACAGGCTTATAGACAAAATCGTCACAACCCGCCGCCAGAATGGCTAACCGATCCTCTTCAAATGCACTGGCCGTTAAGGCAATGATGATCGGTCGTAGTTGCAGGGTATTATCCTGCTCGAATGCCGATCGAATCTGCCGAGTTGCACTATAGCCATCCAGTTCTGGCATCCGCATATCCATCCAAATCAGGTGAGGTTGCCAGTTGCGCCAGCGTTCGATCGCTTCTAAGCCATTTTGGGCCGATTGCACCGCAAAACCGATCGGTTGCAGTATGTTAACCAGCAGTTGCCGATTAGCCCAATTATCTTCCACTACCAAAATGCGGTATTGGGGTTGATCGGGAGCTAAGCTGACCACATGCTGTTGGATCGAGTTGGGTAAGGCAGTTGGAGCGGCAACTCGTTCTGCCTGCATCGAAAAACTAAAGGTGCTACCTTGCCCTAACACACTTTCAACCGCCAGTTCTCCTCCCATTAAGCGCACAAACTGATAGCTGATCGCTAACCCTAGCCCAGTCCCTTCCTGAGATTGCCGCCCAATTTCAGTCTGGACAAAGGGTGAGAAAAGTAAATTTTGATCGATCGGTGCAATCCCCATTCCTGTATCTCGCACTTCAAACCGTAAAACCATTGTCGGTAACACTGATTGAGAGACTGATTGGGAGACTGATTGAGAGACTGATTGGGAAATTATTGGCGGTACTAATTGGGAGACTGATTGGGAGACTGATTGGGAGACTGATTGGGAAATTATTGGCGGCACGTTAGCTCCATGAGTCGCGGCTTCGGTGAGTGGAGTTGGCTGTGCAGAAATTTTCAGGATCACATGCCCAGCATTGGTAAATTTGATCGCATTGCTGAGCAAATTCATTAACACTTGGCGGAGTTTACCTTCGTCGGAACGAATATACTCTGGGACATCCGGCGATCGGAGCATTTGTAATCCTAAACCTTTGGCATCCGATTTCAGACGGAACATCTCCTCCAGATTTTGCAGGAGCTGATGCAGGTTAAAATCATTCAGATTGAGGGAAGCCCGTCCAGCCTCAATTTTTGACATCTCTAGAATGTCATTAATCAGAGTCAGCAGGTGTTCTCCATTCCGATTGATGATATTCAGTTGTTGCTGTTGATTACTATTCAGCCCAACATCCCGGGCCATCAGTTGGCTAAATCCTAAGATAGCATTCAACGGCGTGCGCAGTTCGTGACTCATATTTGCCAAAAAAGTGCTTTTCGCCTGGTTTGCAAACTCTGCTGCTTCTTTCGCTTGCCGTAACTCTGCGGTGCGCTCCTCCACTCGTTGTTCTAATTCCTGATAAGCCTGTTGGAGATCTGCTTCTGCCTGTTTGCGATCACTAATATCCTTGTGGGTGCCGGCCATCCGGATGGGCTGACCCTTGGCATCATAGGACACAACCTTGCCATGCCCTGCGATCCACTTCCATGCTCCGCTTGCCGTTCGCATCCGAAATTCTGCCGAGAATGGAACCGATGGATCGGCCAGGTGCTGGAACAATTTTTGTTGAGCGACTGCCAAATCATCTGGATGGGTCAAGTCTTGCCAAGCGGTAGCATGATCGGCAATTTCGTCTGGTTTGTAGCCTAACATTTCAAACCAGCGGGGGCTACGGTAAGTTTCTCCCGTTGCAATATTCCAATCCCAGAGCCCATCTCCCGATCCCTCTAAAGCCAACTGTAACCGTTCCTCACTATGCCTGAGGGCTTCTCCAGCCTGTTTTCGTTCCGTCACATCTTCAGCGATACCCGCGATCCGATAAATTTCTCCTTCCTGATTTTCAATCGGAAATGCCCGATCCCGAATCCAGCGGATCTCACCATCCGGACGAAGAATGCGGTATTCACGATCGTAGTACCCGCGACATTGCTGCATTAAGCCCAAGCGAAACTGTGGTTGATCGTCTGGATGAATATGCTCCAGGAAATGAGACGGGGATTCATAAATTGCATCAGGAGAACGATGCCAAATTTTTTCATAGGCTGGCGAAACATAAAGTAACCGATCCTGTTCAGCATTCGTGATCCAGAATACACTTTCAATATTTTCTGCCAACTGACGAAACCGTTCTTCACTTTCCCGCAAAGCAGCTTCATTACGCTTACGTTCGGTAATATCAAATGCAGTACCTACGAGACGATAGATTTTGCCGTTGCTGTCTTTAAGCGGGCTCAGTGTGGTGATAAACCAACGCTGTTCATTTTGAAAGATTTGTTCTTCCTCCTGAGAGATCATGGCATCCAGGTGAATACATCGCTGAAAGAAAGACCGCGTTTCCTCCAGCTTGATCGGATCAGGCACAATTTCATCCAGTAGTTTGCCATAGACCTCACGATTGGGCTGTCCAACACTCTTCTCACAGGCTGGATTCCAACCCACTTGACGGAAATTACCATCCTCGAGCACATCCATCACAAAGATTGGATAGTTGACTCCTTCATAGATGCTGCGCAGAAATTGCTCGCTTTGTTGCAAAGCTCTTTGGGTCGCCAGCAATTCTTCCGTTCTCTGGTTCACCCGTTGCTCAAGTTCTTGATTAAACTGATAAATTGTGGCTTCTAGACGTTTACGATCGGTAATGGATACGGAAGACCCAATCACTTGCCGAATTGCACCATCAGGATTCACGATCGGGGTCAAGCGGGTCAACCACCAGTTTTCCTGCCCACAGTTTAGCGTTTTCTCCTCAAACTCTACAACCTGACCACTCCCAAAACAACGGCGATAACGAGCTTGTAGCGTGGCAACAGAGTGAGGGAGGCAAAGCTCAGTCATACTAGATAGCTTTCGTCCTAAGATTAAACTGCGATTGACTCCAAAGAATTCCTCACAAGCGGAATTGATATCTACATGAATAAAATCACCATCTTCAGTTGATTCAATCACGAAAATATTCACCCCTATGCCATCGTAGATGCTACTGAGAAAAGCTTCTCGATCGCGCAGCACTGCTTCAAGTTGTTTTCGATCCGTAATATCCGTATCCGTTCCCATCATCCGAACAGCCTGTCCTTGGGCATCTCGCAGTGCTGTTCCACGCACCAGAATCCACCGAATGGAACCATCTCGATGCAACATACGATGTTCACAGATATATTCATCCGTCTCCCCATTTAAGTGGGCTTGAGCGAGTTCCATTACAAGAGAGCGATCGTTCGGATGAATGTAATTGACCCACTGTTCTAAATCATTGGGAATTTCATGATCAGCATATCCTAAAATAGCTTTGACATTCGGATCAAGATAAAACTGACCCGACTGAATCTCCCAATCCCAAACGCCCACCTTGGCAGCACGGGTAGCTAAGGTATAGCGGAGTTGGCTTTCCTGCAGGGCAGCTTCAGTCTGTTTGAGGCTGGTAATATCAACAAACATGCCATACCAGAGAATTCCTGTTGTAGTTGGTGTCGGGGTAGATCGACCAGAGATCCATTTCCACTCTCCCGTTACAGTGCGCAGCCGAAATTCCGCATTCCAAGGCTGGAGAGTTTCCCAGGAGACTTTGACGGATTGTCGTAATCTGGGTACATCAGCCGGATCAGCTAAATTCCAGATCAATTGAGCATCTTGCTGAAGTTGTGCAGCCGTTAAGCCCAACAGTGAAGCAATGCCCTGGCTCACGAATGGAAATGATTCTTGGCCTTCTGAATCTATCGCATAACAGTAAACAATGCCTGGAACAGCATCAGTAATACGTTGCAACTGTTGTTCATTGTCTCGTAACGCAGCTTCCATGCGTTTACGATCGGTAATATCTCTCAAAAAGCCATTCCAGACGATGCGCCCGTTCGCTTGCCGAGTTGGAGTTGACTGAGCAGAAATCCATTTTATCTGACCACTGGGCACAATAATCCGATGTTCAATTTCAAACCGTTGTAAGGTTCGAGCCGAGTCGCCAATCTTCTGCCGAACTTGCTCTAAATCATCTGGGAAGATCCCATTCCAGATCAAATTAATATCTGCCATAATTTGTTCCGGCATTAATTCATAAATATCCACTGCTCCCTGGCTGATAAAGTCAAGACCTGTCTGCCCATCTGGTTCTAGATAGAATTGATAGACAGCACCCGGAATCGCATCAGTAACATAGCGCAGTTGGGTTTCGCTGGCTTGTAGGGCTGCAATCGCCTGCTGCCGTTCTTGCTCCGCTGCGACTCGATCGGTCACATCCCGCCCAACCGCCTGAAACTCCAGCAAATGATTTGAGGCATCATATATAGCCTGATCGATCCAACTTTGCCAACGCACTTCACCGCTCGGCAGAATAACTCGGTGCTCGCAATGTACTACCGGATTCTCAAGAGAAAGTTGTGTGAATATCTGATGAATCCATTCGTGATCTTCTGATGGAATCATTGGCATAAATGAATGCCCAATTAAAGACTGGCGCGATCGGCCAAAATAATTACAGTAAGCGTCGTTAACAAAAGTGAGCGTGCCATCGGGTAAGTAGCGACAGATCAAATCTGTCTGATTTTCCACAATTTCCCAATATCGCGTCTCACTAGCCCGTAGAGCCGATTCTGAAGACTTGCGATCGGTAACATCCATCAATATTCCCAGCATCTCAGAAGCGTGACCACTTGCGTCAATTACGCTTCTGCCCTTCATTTCCAGCCATCGCTCACTGCCATCTGGCCAAATGACCCGATATTCACAGCAGAGATCCTGATGCGTTTCCATTGCGGTCACCAAGGCTTGTTCAACTCGCTGCCGATCTTCCGGATGAATGGACTCTTGCCAAAGATCATAGGTAAATTGCACCGTATCCGGCTGGCCTAATAGCTTGGTAGCACTCTTGAGAGAAGTACAATTTTTTCCAGGAATCCATTGCCAAGTTGCAATATTCGTTAAATCAAGGGTCAACCGTAATTGCGCTTCTTGCTGTTGCAATCGCAGGCTAGTCTGGTGATATTCGGTAATATCTTGTAAGGTTCCGATGAGGCGACGAGTTCTGCCCTGGGCATCACAAACGGCTTCTCCACGACTGATCACATAGCGAATTGCCCCATCGGCCCGGCGAATCCGATGTTCGACTTCATAGGAAATGCCCTGGTCGATCGCTTGCTGAACCCTAGCCCAAAGTCTATCCTTATCTTCAGGATCAACGATTTGAGTCAATATCGATTGGCGATCATAGGTGGTATTGTTTGCATCTAGTCCTAAGATGTGACATAGTTCTGGCGAAAATCGATTCACTTCAGCCACCACGTCATATTCCCAACTACCAATTTGGGCAATGCGATGAGCAGTGGCCAGTTGGGCTTGACTCCTTTGCAGCTCTGCTTCTGCTTGTTTGCGTTTTGTGATGTTGTGCGCTTCTCCTAAAATTTGATAAACCCGACCATCTGGAGTTCTGAGCGGTCGGCAGGCAGCATCTAAAATTAACAATTCTCCCGCGGCACCGCGAAGCACTAACTCAAATTGGCAGGCTTCTCCCTGGGCTGTTTGTTGGATCGCATGCCGCAACTGCTCCTGAGAGTCCGGCAATCCGGCAAATACCGGAATTTCCCAAACCAACTGATCCAACACATCTGCAACGCTTAAATTTGTATTTTGCAACCCGGTACGATTAACACTCACAATGCGCCCTTCCGGGGTCAGAATGCCCAGCATCTGGCGAGTCGCATCAAACACATCCTGAAACCGCACTTGGCTCTGCTGAAGCGCCGCTTCTGTTGTCTTGAGGTCACTGACATCCAGGTTTAGCCCAATCAACCGCACAGGCAGACCTGCGGCATCAGTCTCGATACGAGCGTGTGATCGAAACCAGCGATAGCTCCCATCTTTGCAGCGAATGCGATAATCCAGCACCTCACAATCCATTTTTCCGGTTGAATAGCTCGCTTGCATCGCCATCACCCGTTGATAATCATCTGGGTGTAGCAAATTGACCCAGGCCTCATGATTATTGGGGATCTCGGTTGGCTCATATCCCAGCAATTGATACCAGTTTTCTGAACGAAACGATTCATTCGTGCCTACATCCCACTCCCAAACAGCCGCATTGATGGCAGACACAGCCATTTGCCATCGCTGAAGTTGCCTCATCAGAGCGGGAGCCTGAACTTGCGGCAACCGTTCGATCGCCAAACGGGCCTGACTGACCAAAAATTGGATGATTTCCTGTAATTGGCTGGGATCGGGGTGATCGGCTGATGAGTGCGGGTCACTCTGCCATTCCCAATAGAGCAAGTCCACGTAGAATGAATCCACCTTGGCACAACAGGGCAAACACCCCATCAGTCTGCTCCCAGACTCCGCCTGAGCCCCAGGGAACAGGCTGGCCGTTTGGGTTCTCAAAACCTGATCCCACAGTCGGATTAGTCGTTTATTTCGCGGCAGCACCGTCTTAAAATCGATCGACTCCGCAGCATCCCCTTGAGCAACTTGCTGCCAACCAGCAGGGGTATGACGCAACAGCCAGACGCGATCCACCCCGGACATCTGTAAAATCAAGGTCATGAGGCGCTGGAGAATATCCTGAGGTTGGGTTTCGCTCGCGATGGCTTCAGCAGCTTGTGTCAAAGTTGCAAAGGTTAACATTCTTAATCGTTAGGGATGAGGCTACTTTTCAGCTTAAACAACCTGAATTGAAACGAGGGGCTAGCATCAAGGATCCCGATAATCGGTGATCGGAATCGGCGATCACAGTCGGTGCTCCGAACCTTGCATGGGCTTAATCTAAGTTGGCTGAAACCGTGCTGTAGACTACTCTAATTATTCCCTTTTCTGCGAATTTAGGGATAATTTCGGTTGTAAGTTCTCTAGAATACAACAATACTAACGAACACACCGAAGCCTAAAATCGAGTCAGCAAACTCGATCAATCAACCCTTCCCAGGTCTTCTGATAAAGTCTAATTTTCACGCTAGCGTGAATTTCTCTGGGCAGTGAGGGAGCAGGGATCAACCGTTATCCAAACCTGAAGTCGATCAGCCAGAATGGATGAGCCAAAATGGATGAGCCAGAATGAACCAGTGGGTAAACTAACAGCAGGATTTGAGCCGTCCAAATTTGCAGTAAGTTAGATGTTAATTCAGCGGTAGTTGATGTCCCCTGAAGTAAGTAAAACAATCATGTCCCCTAGAGAAAACATTCTGGTTGTTGATGATAAACCCGACAATCTGCGCCTTTTATCCAACATCTTAATTGCTGAAGGATATAAGGTTCGAAAAGTTTTAAATGGTCGGTTGGCATTGGATGCCGCAAAGTTAGATCCACCCGATTTAATTCTGTTAGATATCATGATGCCCGATCCCGATGGCTATCAGGTTTGCCAGTCCCTCAAAGCCAATTCAACGACGCAAGAAATTCCCATTATTTTTCTCAGCGCATTGAATACCGTAGCTGATAAAGTGAAGGCATTCACGATGGGCGGGGTAGACTATATTACCAAACCGTTTCAGCAGGAAGAGGTGTTGGCGCGGGTTAAAACCCATTTGCAAATTCGTCAGCTCAATGTTTCATTACATGAACAAAATCTACGTTTAGCGGAAGAAGTGCAACATCGACAGCAAGTAGAAGCGGAGCTGACAAAAACACTGCAAGAATTGCGAGAAACCCAAGCTCAGATGGTGATGAAAGAGAAGCTAGCTTCTCTAGGGGCACTAATGGCTGGGATCGCACATGAATTGCGGAATCCACTGAATTTTGTCAACAACTATGCGGAGGGATCAATCGAACTACTTGATGAACTGGCGGCAGATCTGCAAACCCATCTGCAAACCCATCTGCAAACCCATCCTGATTCAGTTGAGTCCGCAGCATTAGGAGAATTTCAAGACCTGTTGGATGAAATTCGTGGCAATGCCCAAGCGATCCATCAGCATGGAAAACGAGCAGAACAAGTGATCGCTAACATGATGCAACATGTGCGGGCAGACCATAGTGGGTTGCAATCATTTGAGCTAAATGGCTTGGTACAAGAGGCTATCAGCTTGTCTTATCACAACTGCCGAACCCAATTTTCAAACCTAGAGGTGGCAGTTCAGGTGGATTATGATGCTACGATCCCCCCTATTCAGGGTTCTTCAGGCGATCTGATTCGTGCATTTATCAATCTCCTTGACAATGCGTTTTATGCGCTGTCGCAGCAGAAATTGCAGGCGGGAGAAAGTTTTGTGCCGAGGCTACAGATTTCAACCCAGAACTGCGGCAATCATGTCCTGATCACAGTCCGAGATAACGGCATCGGGGTTCCCTCAGACATTCAAGCTAAAATTTTTGACCCCTTTTTCACCACTAAAGCAAACGATGGCACCGGCTTAGGGCTATCCATCAGCTACGACGTGATTGTTGGGCAACATGGCGGAGCCTTAGTCATGCATTCTGAGCCGGGTGATTTTACGGAATTTGCCATCACGCTACCCATTTAATTCCACTTTAATTCCACTTTAATTCCACAGGTTTCCCAACGCCCTGGTGAACTAAACCAAATACCGCTAGATCGGTACTCGGAAAAACGCGAACTAGAAGAAACGGCAGTTTTTTGAGTGTTATAGATTTAGCTCTATGCCATCGGTGCTTAGTTTTATACTGTAGATTTCCTCTGTTGCCAGGCTGTCATTTTCTAACGAGATTAGTAAATATGTCTTCTGCAAAGATTTTGGTGGTTGATGATGAACTGGAGTTAGCAAGGCTCATTCAGCAGCGCTTTCGTAAACAAATTAAAGCTGATGAACTTAAGTTTGTATTTGCGGCTGATGGCGTTGAAGCACTTGATCGACTCCAAGCTGATGCCCAGGTAGATATCGTGCTCACGGATATCAGCATGCCCAATATGGATGGACTGACGCTCCTGGAACATCTCGCCCAGATGGATCGTAGCCTGCGCGCTGTGGTCATGTCAGCCTACAGCGATCTACCTAAAATTCGTCGCGCTATGAACTATGGTGCCTTTGATTTTCTCACCAAGCCGATCGATTTTCACGATCTGGAAACAACCCTTCAGAAGGCACTCACCTTTGTCCAACAGACTCGCAACCAACAGCAGAAAATTCAAGAAACTCAACGTTCCTTATTGCGGGCAGCCTATTCAGATAGCTTGACCGGACTACCCAATCGCAGTTGGCTGATGCAACGACTGCGGAGACTGCTCGAACGCCCCCAACGGCCTGAGTTTTATGCCGTTTTATTTGTCGATCTGGATTATTTTAAGCAAGTCAATGATACGCTAGGGCACCTGATTGGAGATGCTTTACTGCTGCGGGTATCTCAGCGACTACAAAGCTGCCTGCGGGAAGGAGATGGCATTGCGCGGTTAGGAGGGGATGAGTTTGCGATCATTCTGGAAGGAATCGCTGACATTTCGGAAGCAGTTGCAGTTGCCCAACGCATTCAGGATCAACTGCATCAGCCGTTTATGCTGGAAGGACACTCAGTACAAACAGGAGCCAGTATTGGCATCACTTGGAATGATCAAAACTATCGTTCTCCAGAAGAATTATTGCAAAATGCTGATGTTGCGATGTATTGTGCCAAAGCTCAAGGTAAGGGCTGTTTCCGCATTTTTGACCCCCAAATGCTGGCAGCCAACGACAAGAAAACCCACTTGATTCCCGCCAACTTGCCGACTGAGTAGGTTACCCCAAGTTGCAGGGTAGACCGAATGCTCATTGAGTGCCCCAAGCGTTAGCTTTGCTGAGTCTTTCGAGCCTTGCCTAAAATCGATGATCAATCTAAGCACAGCGTTGGAAGCGCGTTTAGACAAGGATGAACCCGAGCGTATCCACAGTCGAGTGATTAACCTCGGTGTATGGAATAGATCCGCACAATGAAAAGCGATATGACCCCTGCAAAAATTTTAGTTGTTGATGATGAACTGGAATTAGAGCGTCTCATTCGACAACGGTTTCGCAAGAAAATTAAAGCGAAGGAATTGGACTTTTTATTTGCAGCAGACGGGGTCGAGGCGCTCGATCGTCTTCAAGCGGATGATCAAGTCGATATGGTACTGACTGATATCAATATGCCTGAAATGGATGGACTCACTCTATTAACCCATCTGGCAGGAATCGATCAATCTCTGAAAGCAGTGGTAATGTCTGCTTATGGCGATATGCAAAATATTCGTAAAGCGATGAATCAAGGAGCATTTGATTTTTTAACGAAACCCCTTGACTTTCAAGATCTAGAAGTGACTATTCAAAAAACCCTAGAGTTTGTCAAACAGGTACGGGAAAAGCAGCAACAGCTCCAGCAAGCTCAACAAGATTTATTACGAGTAGCCTATCATGATAGCTTAACCGGGCTACCAAATCGGATCTGGCTCCTGCAGCGTCTGTCCCAACTGATCGAGCGGCAGCGTCAATCAAACAGCCTCTATGCGGTCTTATTTATCGATCTCGATCGATTTAAGTTAATTAATGACAGTTTAGGTCATGTGATGGGGGATCGACTGCTTCAGCAGGTAGCACAACGGCTGCAAGGTTGTTTACGAGCGGGAGATGGAATCGCTCGACTGGGGGGTGACGAGTTCGCGATCGTTCTGGAACATATTGCAGGCTTATCAGAAGCAACTGCCATGGCCGAAAAGATGCAGCAGCAGTTAAGTCAGCCTTTCACTTTGGATGGCATTGAGATTTTCTCCGAGGCCAGCATTGGCATTACCATCAATTCACTGAATGGACGGCAGTACGATCGCCCCGAAGAATTGCTCCGGGATGCTGATATGGCCATGTACTGTGCCAAGGCTCGGGGCAAGGGACGGTTTGAGGTGTTTGATCCCATCATGCACATTCGGGCTAAGGAGTATTTGGAGTTAGAAACGGAGCTGCGCCGGGCCATCAGTCACGATGAACTGAGCTTATACTATCAACCGATCATTGTCACCGAGAGCAAACAACTCAATAGTTTTGAGGCATTGGTTCGTTGGAGACACCCGTTACAAGGATTGATTTCACCCAGCCGCTTTATCCCACTTGCCGAAGAAACCCACTTGGTCGTGCCGCTAGGGTGGTGGGTATTTGAAGCTGCCTGTCGGCAGTTACACACTTGGCAGCAGCAATTTCCTGAGTGGCATCAACTCAAAATTAATATTAATTTTTCGATCGTTCAACTTCAACAGCTTAATTTAGTGGATGGCATTCGCAATGCTTTAGCAGCAACTGGCTTAAGCGGCGAGTCATTAAAGTTGGAAATTACGGAAAGTTATCTACTCGACAACAACAATACCCAAATTGAAACCTTGTCTCAACTGAAAGATTTGGGCATCCAACTCTGCATTGATGACTTTGGCACAGGCTATTCTTCCCTCAGCCGCCTCCATGAGTTTCCGATTGACATTCTCAAAATCGATCGTTCATTTATTCAACGTACCGATCTTTACTCCGGGCGTAATTTGGAAACCATCAAAATGATCATTACGCTGGCCCATAGTTTAGGCATGGATGTCGTCGCAGAAGGGGTTGAGACTCCTGAGCAATTTAAGGTGTTGCAGGAGTTGGGTTGTAATTTTGTCCAAGGTTATCTCTTCTCTCGCCCTTTAGATAGCGACGCTGCCACGCAGCTTATTCGTACGCCCTACCAACTCAATTGCTGAGCGGATCGGCTGAATCCTGAAGAGCCCTGGGATTTTCTCCTACGGGTTGCCAGCCCTGATGGATCGCTAACCCACGCTCCTGTAAAGTCTGTTGAAAAAGTATGGTCGGCAGGGCCTGCTCAACGGCCCAAACTCCGGGATGGTGCAATGTTCCAGAGAGCAAACTCTGGGCAATACTACCCGTTCCTTGCCCCGCCGCCACCGCTGTATTGGGATGGCTAAATGTCGCCCAATAGTAACCCTTTTGCCCTCGCTTTTCACCATAAACGGCTGCTCGCATCGCTACCCCAATCCCAGTCAACCGATCGCTAATCTGGGTCATTCGATGACTGACCGTAGCTAAGAATTCAACAGAACGCGAGTCTTGGATCACCGATGCTGGAAAGCGAGCTGTTAGCCAGGTCAGGTAATTATATAAGGAAGGTACGGATCCAAATTTGGTGATTACCGTCTGGGCAGGAAAGCTATGGGCTAAGGTCAAGGTTTCCGGCATATCAAACCAGTAGACGGTCGATCGTCCATAGGGGGGCGGAAATTCAACCTGCTCTGGCTCAGTATAGGGCCGCACCGTTTGCCACTCGCCACCCCGAAAAACTGTAAAGGGATGCTGCAAGCCTAAAAAGGTAGTTCGCATCACCGTTTTCCCAGCCCCACCGGAACCTGCCACCACATAGCTGAGATGGATCCGATCTAACTGATCCAGTTGCTCCACTCCCAAGCGTACCAAGCTATTGGAAATGCCAGGAAATACGCCCGTATTAACAATGGCAGTTACACCAGCATCGGTTGCGGCAGCTTGATGCTGCATTGCTCTCTGGGTGAAGGTACGATCATCGCTGACATCCAGATAATTCACGCCGCATTCAATGCAGAACTCCAGCACCCGAGTATCTCGATAGCGAAACGGCCCGGCGCAGTGAATCACAAGTTGACTCTCTGCGATCAACCGACGCAACGTTAAGTGATCAGCCAAATCAACCGTCACTAAGCGCATCTGTTCCGACTGCCGATCCGACTGTTGAGTGCGGCTCGTTAACAGCAACTGAGCCCTTGTATGCCGTAATAGATCAGCAGCAACACTCTGGCCGATTCTGCCTTGTCCACCCAGAATTAACACTTGGGGACGATCATCCCGATCCCGCTTCATTCCTTGATCCCGCTCCATTGCCAGATGCGGATGCTGTTCTGGCTGGCTTTTTGTGATGTCTTCCACCGAACCAAACCTACCTTTTGATCGATCGAGCGATCTCAACATCGTTCACTTGATCAGCAAATTAGCTTTTGAACAAAGAACCCATACTCGATTGCATCGATTCACCCACTTGCTTCACTTTATCAATCAGCGATCGATGGTCATTGAGAAATACTCTGGCACAATTGCGACCGGGCATCCCAGAAATCGAGCCACCCGGATGCGTGCCTGCTCCTGTCAAATATAATCCGTCGATCGGTGTTTTGTAATTAGCCAGCTCTGGCAAAGGACGGAAAAACACCATTTGCTCTAACGTCATATCGATATGGTAGTAATTCCCTTTGTAAGCTCCCAGCCGTTCACCCAGCTCGGCAGGACTCTCAACATGACGAGCAATGATAGATTGCTTAATGTTCGGAGCGTATTCAGCCAATTTATCAATGACGCGATCAGCAACCTGGTTTTTCAACTCATCTGTCCAGCCTGTTCCCTTTACACCATCCTGACGGTTCTCAATTTGGTAAGGGGCGAAAAATTCAATCCACAGTGTATGCTGCCCCGGAGGAGCCATCGAAGGATCAAGCACCGTTGGCACAACGGCATAAAAAGAAGGATCGGTATCGGGAATCCGACCAATACTGGGTTCGCTATGGGCCAGCTCTACTTGCTTCACTGAATCTGCAATTAATACGGAGCCAATCAAGTACTGATCTTGATGTTGATAGGCTTCGAACCGGGGCGGTTCCGACAACGCACAATCAATTTTCAGGATCGTCTCATTATTATTGACGATCCGTCGCTCCAACCGTTCTCGCAAATTAGCATTCGCGTCATCAACCTCATCCGGGGAGATGAGCTGCAAAAATACTCGCCTGGCATCAATATTTGAGATCACTGCTTTTTCAGCCCGATATTCGCGGCCGTTAGCAACCTGTACACCCACTGCTCGGCCATCATCGATCAAAATGCGCTGCACCGCTTGATCGGTCAGCACCTGTCCCCCTAGACTCTGAACTAACTTGAGCAATGCCTGTACTAAAGCACCTGTCCCTCCGCGCGGCCGGGCCATACCAGGATGATGTCGCATTGCCATCATAATTGCTCCGATCGCCAGATTCTTTTGACTGGGAGGCGCTCCCAATTCAGATCCTAATCGGGCTAAGGGAGCTTTCAAGAATTCTGAATCAAAGTACTCGTTTAAAATATCCTCATTGCTGGTTAAAAGGGTTCGAACCAAATCCAAAGTTTTATTAGGTGCCCCTAACACGGAAAATAGATCTTTAATTTTCTCCAGATCATAGTTCCCCAAAATGTCAATAATCGATTTGGGAGGCGCATTAAAGACCGGAATGATCCCTTTGAGCAGGCGCTGCCAAAAATCAATAAATTCCCGATAGCGTTCAGCATCACGGCTATGAAAGCGGGCAATTTCCGCGCAGGTTTTCTCAACCGATCGATGGGCCAGGAAGTATTTACCATCTGGATGGGGACAGAAAACAACTGGATCACAATACAGGTATTCCAGACCGTAGCGTTCTAGCTCTAATTCCTCAACAACCGGGCCCAAGTGAATAAATTCATGATCGATCGCACAACGGTTGAAATAAAACCCAGGTGCTTGATCAGGTAAGAGCGCTTCAGTCGTTGCGCCGCCCCCTGGAACCGAGCGTTTCTCAAGTAAGGCAACCCGATAACCCGCTTTCAGCAGATAGGCAGCGCAGACTAAGCCGTTATGTCCTGCGCCGATAATAATGACATCAAAATTTTCCATTTCTATTTCCTTACTCTGAGCTTGAGCCAATCTTTTTCTTAACCCAATCTTTGGATTCGAGTGCCCTATCTAAGATCCCTATCTAAATGCCCTCGCAGACAGAGGATTGCTTCACCAACCTCTGAACAGAACCAGCTTTGAGCATATTGCGGGACTAAAAACTAGGCATAGATGAAAACATCTAAACACGGTGACTTCTAAACAATAGGGATTAGTATTGTGCCCTCACTCTGCCGCAAGAGGGAATTTCAACTGGAAAATTTGCTATTTCCACCGACCCAGCGATCTTGATTGACCCGATTGCCAAACTGGATTGACCCAATTACCAGGACTGAGACCAATCAGCCTGCGAGGTTATGCCTGTCGAAAGAGGAAGAGAACGGGCAATTGTGTCACTGTGATTCTAGTGGCAGTTCCACCAAAAAATCAGAGGAGAACTTCAATGGTGACAACGCTTGATGATACCAAACGGATGGCGATCGGCGAGAAGCTGGCAAGCATGAAAGAAGTGCAGGCATTGCTGATCGAGAATGAGCAGCTACTCATAAAAGAATGCAATGATGGAGATATCCAGAAGCATTTGCAAGACATGCTTAATGACGACCAGAAGAACATGGGAATCCTGGAAACTGTCATTGTCCAGTATGGTGTACAGTCAGAACCAAAATCCACTGTGCGGGAAATGGTTGAAAAAGTACGCAAGCTAATGCAGGGTTCCGAGATATCACTGTACGAAAAATTTGCTCAGCATGAGCTGCTTAAGCATGGTCAAACCATGAGTGGTCTACTTGTTCACAAAGCTGCCCAAGTTGTGGGTGCAGATGTGGAAGCCGCAATCACGCCGCTGAACACAGCTAATTTTGAAAACCGAGCCCACCAAGAGCAGCTTAAAGGGATTTTGGAAGTGCTCGGTGTGCGCGAACTCACGGGTAAAGAGGCTGAGCAGGGAATTTGGGCTAGAGTACAGGATGCCGTTGCTGCCCTCAGTGGGGTTGCCGGGAGCGTGGTCAGCCGCACGGATGATGAAATGAAAATTCAAGATATCATCCGCATGGATCACCAAAAAGTGAACTTACTGTTTGGGCAAATTGATAGCAGCAACGATCCACAGAAGATCCAAGAATATTTTGGTCAGATCTACAAGGATTTGACCGTTCACGCTGAAGCTGAGGAACAGGTTGTTTATCCTGCGATCCGTGCCTTCTATGGGGAAAGCGATACCCAAGAGCTTTACGATGAGCAAGCCGAAATGAAGGTAATGCTGGATGCCATCAAATCCATGAATCCTGGCAGCTCGGAATTCAAGCAGCAAGTGAATCGTCTGAAAGATATCGTCATGGATCACGTCCGACAAGAAGAGAGCACGATGTTTGCAGCCATTCGCAATAATTGTAGCGATGAGCAAAGCAAACAGATGGCGACTCAGTTTAAAGAAGCAAAATCTAAATTGCAACAGCAACTAGCTGCATCAATGTAGATTTCTAAACGATGTAGATTTCTAAACGATGTAGATTTCTGAACGATCGGGCAAATCGATCGGTAGGGCATTGGGGTGGGTTTACTATCATTTTGCCTGATTGACTGACAAAACTCAAACTACCCTCACCCCAACCCCTCTCCCAGAGCGGGCGAGGGGCTTTCGAACCAGGATTTGATTGCAAGTCCCTTCG
>JALOOM010000108.1 GCA_025454395.1 Elainella sp. Prado103 | reverse complement strand
GATTCCACCGCACCGATCGCAGTTGATGCGAAACTAGACGAAGGTTAATCCACCCCCCGATCTGATAGGACTGCTTTTACCGATCGGTCAATCGGGAATTTATTCACGGACAAATCAAACGGGATGACAGGCAATTCACTGAAGCGGTTATTTCTGATTGCAGCAACACTGATCGTGATTCCCTTGTTAGGGGCTTCGCTGTGGAGCAGCTTGACTGAACCGCAAATTACCGATCGACTTCAGCTTTATCAAACTGATTTATTGTTGCATGTCAACGAGCTAGAGTCTGACCATCCTGATGATGCGGGCTTACTGGCGGCGCAGCGAGCCGTTTTGGGTCAAGATCCTCTGAAAACAGCACTGGAACAGTATCAGGAGGTTCGACAATCGGCAACTGCAAACCTAAAAAAATTTGCTCAGCAGACCGATCGGCAGCGGGACGATCGGCCGTCTCTTGCAGCTCCTGCTGAAACCCTGACTCCTGATTTGCCGGTCAGTCCTAACAATTTGCCGGATCGCCCGTCGCTGGATGCGACTGCGTCATCGACTCCCTTAGTGCTGAATACGGATGCCCGCAGGCAGCAAACCCTAATCGATCAACTTGACCTCCGGATTGGCATTTTACAGGCAGAGCAAGGCAACCCAACTGCGGCCCTGAACACCTGGGATCAGATACAACCCACGGACTCTCAGCTTCAGACCGATCCCAATCTTGGATTAGCGACTGCCCTGACAAAACTGTGGAGCGATCCTCCCCAACTCTTGCCGGATGCCGAACTTCAATTTCAGCAGCATCTGGAAGGGTGGTTTCGCTATAGCAGCTTGTCACGCCTTTACCAATTGCAACAGCGATCGGATGCCCTCCAGCGCTTGCAACAGGAAGAACAGGAGATTGCCCGTCAAACCCTGATTAAGCTTGCGTTAGTCAGTACGGTTCCGGCGATTGGGGCAATCATTGGGGTGGTGCTGATCATCAGCTTGGGCATCCGTCGCCTCACTCAATCAACGCGGAGTGAAGCGGGTTTAGACTGGCAAGTTCCTTGGGGCTGGGAAACGATCGCCTGGGTGTTGATTGTTGGCTTTTTCTTTGTGGGGCAAATTGCCATTCCAGGCGTGCTGGGGTTAGGGAAACAAGTGTTGAGTCAGGCTGGGATCACGGTCTCATTGGCCAGTCTGACTGCCGGTCGCAGTAAAGCATTCTATACCCTCGCCTACTATCTGCTGATGTCCAGCACGGGGCTGCTGATTCTCTATCGATCGGTGAAACCTTTTACGCCTTTACCGGAAGATTGGTTTCGGCTAACAGGCAAACGGAACTGGTTGCTATGGGGACTCGGCGGCTATTTTGTCGCCCTGCCTTTGATGTTTGCAGTTTCGCTAGTGAATCAGCAATTTTGGCAAGGGCAAGGCGGCAGTAACCCACTGTTACAAATTGTGCTGGAAGAAGGGGATCCGGTGGCCCTGCTCATTTTCTTCTTCACGGCAGCGGTGGCAGCTCCTGTGTTTGAAGAAATCCTGTTCCGGGGCTTTTTGCTACCTTCCCTCACCCGCTATGTGCCGGTTTGGGGTGCGATCGGACTGAGTAGCCTTTTGTTTGCCCTGGCCCACCTCAGCCTATCGGAAGTCATCCCCTTAGCCACCTTGGGAGCTGTTCTGGGATTTGTGTATACGCGATCCCGTGGTTTGCTGGCATCCATGCTGATGCATAGCCTGTGGAATAGCATCACCATGATCGGGCTATTTATCCTGGGTAGTGGCACGGCGTAACAGAGGCATCCCTTCAATTCAATTCAAGTCTTGTGCTTCAGGCATCAAGGCAGCCACTCGACTTGCCCTTCTTGATAGGGCACCTGTACACTCTCCAGTGCGGCTGCGATTGTCGGTTTGCGGCGGGGCAGTTGGGTATCCCGCGTAGGAGTGGCTTTGAGCGCCATCAGTTGCGGCACGGATACGAAGCGGTAGCCCTGCTGTTGTAAGGCCGTGATGAGTTGCGGTAAGGCTTGCAAGGTTGCTGATCGCCCATTGTAATTAGGACTGTCATGCAACCGAATGATGCGGCCTGGTTGGGCATTGCGTAACACGTTATCCAGCACGATCGGGGCTGCTACCAAAGCGTCTTGGGAATCGATCGACCAGAGGGTAACAGCATATTCTTGTTGTTGAGCATAGGAAACAACCGCGTGATCTACGCGCCCATCGGCCGGTCGAAACAGCTTCGGCTCAACCCCCGTGGTGGCTTGGATCAACTGGCTGGTTTCGTCTACTTCTCGTTTCATGTCGGTGGCACTGCTGCTATCTAACCGATGACTCCAGCCGCGACTGCCGATCCCATGACCCGCTGCTACAACTTGTTTGGCAATCTCAGGGTTTTGTTTGACCTTCGCACCCGACAAGAAAAAAGTGGCTTTTACGCCATACTGTTGCAGGATTTCTAACACCTGAGCAGTCGAATCAGAGGGACCATCTTCAAAAGTGAGGGCGATCACCTTTTCTGCATTGGGGAGATCAACTTGAGAAACAACTTGGCCGCGAAACTCAGTTGGGATCGATACCCCGGTAGAGTCGGCGGGGTTTGAACCCATGGCAGCGATTGGTTTTGGGGTTGCTGTTTGATCGCTTGCAGTTTCCGGCGCATTCACTGCGGGATCGGTGAGGGAAGGAGCAGCGATCGGTTTTCCCTTTTCCAAAATGCGTCCCATCTGGAGATAAAACAGCCAGTAGCTAGAGAAAAATCCTGCGAGCGTGATCCCACTCATAAATAGCGATCGAAAGATCCGGAATCGCAGATTGTGGGTGAGTTGCACCTGCCGCAGGATGGCGATTTCAGACTGGCGACGTTTGAGAGCGGCCGGAGAGTTAATCCGTACGACAGTTTGCCACAGGACTTTGGAGTCTCCAACTTGCTGCGCAACAATCCGTACCCCGCGAATCGACTGGGAGTTTAAAGTCCAGAGGCGATAGCAGATCGTGCGTACGAGCCGATCGCGCATATCAGTGGATAGCATCCCTCGGTGGCGCAACTGCACCATGATTTTGAGATATTGATTGGGTGCAGGCTGGATCTGAACTTGTACGCCTTGAGGAGCCAAGAAACTGTTAATCCAGTAGGTGAGGGCTTGGCAGTTCCCTGCTTGTGCTAATTCCAATAACGACGGCCGATAGAGTGTGTTTAGCGAGTAAGTCATACAGTCCTCACGCCCAATCCAGGAAAAATAAAATCTGTTGAGTGCAGATGGCAAATGATAGCTGCCCCTTACCATGACTCGACTATTGATACATTTTGTAACCTTAGCCCAATCCCATCGCTGCCCTGCTTAACGATTGCTAAATCTGGCAGCCGATCGACAAAATTTTGAAGACGTACATTATATATAGCGGTTGCTTCAATTTGGCAAGGAATTTGTGAATCGATTTTTTGGCGATCGGGCAGCGAGGTCAATCGACCCAAGAAGCCATAATTGCCCAAACTCCTCCAATGGGAGGACGCGGAATGAGGCAAATGGATGAAGTAAACCGGATTGGGCTAGTGCCAAGATGTAGTCAGTTGATGGCGGCAATTGATGAAGTCCATCTGAAGCATCAGGTGCCCGATCGGGGAGGGTTTGATGTGGTGCTGCTTCAATCTCTGGCTGCCTCAATCTCTGGTTGCCTCAATCCTGCAGGGTTGAATGATTGATTGTTTCGCCCCGATCGGTCAGTTTCTTGGGAATAGGGGTATACTAGCTTGGGCAATTTCACCTGACTTGGTATGTCACGCTCCGTTACCAAGAATTCATCGGAATTTTAGCGAACTTTAAGGAGGTTTTTTACTTCCTTTAATCACCCCCCATGATCCCCTGCCTATGCTAGAGGCAACTACAGGTTCCTGATTTCCGTGATCGATTGCCTGTTGTGAACCATCCAAAGTGAAGTTATGGATATTTCATCTACGTTCCAGTCACTACCCCACTCCATTACCACCCGTATTGATTTGCTCACGCCAGTTCGTCGCTGGTTGGATCGGTTTGAAGTGACCAATGCTCAAACCGCCCACCGCATTGCTAAGTTGATCCCAGCGCAATGTCCCTTCGAGCGCGATCTGCAACTCTTCGGCCATAAGGTCGCCCATATTCCACCGCTTTGTAAGCTCAACCCGCTCTATGAAGAGTTTGTTGCCCTGCGGTTTCGGGCCCTCTGCTATTTAGCTGATCAGTGTGGCGAAGACATCCGCAGTTATTGCTAAGTTTCAGTGAATTGAAGCTGGGTGGGACGGCACTCCTGATCGAGCAACTGCGATCGAAGTTGGCAACACAGCCCCAAGAACCGCTAACGTAGGAATGACATTTTGTCCGATGTTCTGCTGTTCTGTGAGGCACCTTTCATGCCTGTCGCCCTTAAAAGTTTAGTCCAAGCACCTTGGATACTGCTCAGCCTCTGCTTGTTGCTTGGCAGTTGCAACCGTGCTGCCCCTGAAGCTGCATCTCCGGCACCAAGTCCAGTTGCTAGTCCCAGCCCTACGCCGGTGGCATCCGCTCCGCAGCCCCAACCGTCCGCCTCGGTGGCTGCATCTCCTGCAGTGGAAAATCGCTTACTTTCTCCTCAAGGGATCGGAGTAGCGCAACTGGGTATGACGCTTGGCACCCTCAAACAACAGCTCAGTGGAGCTGAATTTACGGTAGAGTCTCCCTTCATTGTTGATTTTGATGCGATCGCTGTTCGGCAAGATGGCGAAGTGCAGTTTTATATTCTCTACCTAGCAGGGCAATCCTTCACTGACTCGGATGTGATTCAGGGCTTGTGGACGGATAATCCTGCCTACCAAACTACGGAAGGGATTGGATCCGGTATCTCGATCGCTGCCGCAGAAGCAGCCTATGGCGATGCAACCCTTTCCTACAATACAGATAATGAATCGCGAGAATATGCGCGCTTTGCCAACCAGCCCGCGAGCAATCTTTCTTTTAGTACGGGTAATGGTGCTGCCAATCCAGCCGGGATTTATGCTTCCCCCGCTAGTGGCTACAATGAAACCCAGGAGTATCGATCTGAAGCAACCATTGAATCAATTTTGGTGGTTTGTTTGACTGAAGACTGCGCCCCGACTAATTGATGATGTGTGAAGTCTGATGATGTGTGAAGTCTGATGATGTGTGAAGTCTGATGATGTGTGAAGTCTGATGATGTGTGCGGCTCGTTGATATTACTGTCTTTAAGTTGTTCATTCAGAATTCAAAATTTCATGACTCGCTTTTTGACCTCAATTGTTGTGGCAATTTGGATTAGTACGATCGCGCTGATTGCAATTCAAAATGCCACTCCCATCAGCTTACAGTTTCTCGGATTACGCACGATAGAAATTCCAATCGGGCTCGTGTTGGCGTTTAGTGTCTCTTTGGGGATGATGGGCACTGCTCTGGTGCTCAGTATTTGGCAGTCGGCCAGAAAAGCTTAACTTTTTGGGTGAACAGGCTGAGGTCGCACAAGGCTGAGAATTTCAGGTTGTGGCATTGCAGTTTTAAACCAGGACAGCAAACGGGGAGACATGGATTCCCCCCGCTTGATCAAGATCTGATTAAGATATTTGGCTGATGAGAGCGGTGAGAGGAGGCTCTAGCCCTCGTTTAGGGAATAGACTTGTCCATCAATGAGTAAATGGGTGATCCCTTTTGCTTGTAAATAGGGTTGCACTTTTTGGAAAATTCGCCCATCCGGTACCTTAACGATCCGCTGCATTCGGCGGAGAAATCGTTTTGCGACCCGATGATTGTCAAAAATAGGCAATGTCCGCTCCTGCACTTCTTCAGTAGAAACCTGTCCCAAGTTGGCAAAATCTTTGAGGGGACGGGTAATCAATTCAGAAGAGCGATCGACGACGACGTAACAAGTGCGTGGGATCGGTGCATCAGCTAGCGGTAAAATTTGCAGCTTCTCGATCGGCTCAAAGGGAATGGAGTCACCTAAACTTCCCTCCGATTCCTCAAAATCATCCTCTAGGTCATCCTCTTCATCTAGATCTTCATCATCCTCCAGGTCATCCTCTTCATCATCGAGATCGGACTCATCTTGCAAATCTTCGTCGTCTTCTAGCTCATCCTCTAGCTCAACCAACGCTTCAGGGATAACGAGGGCTGCCTTTTTGATAGGGCGATTGGGCTTGATGGGTTCTAGCGTCTCGGGTGATTCGAGCTGTAATTCTAAATCATCAACGCGCTTCATGGAGGGAGCAAGCTCGAGCTGGGAGAGCTGAGCCAGAGATGCGGCCAATTGTTCGGCGGAGATGGTTCCGGCTGATGATCGCTTACGATAGCGGCGTTGAGGTGCTGATTCGAAGTCGTCTTCATCCTCAAACTCGTCAGAGTCTAGATCGATCGCAGGATCGACATCCAGCCCTGGCAGCATCTCTTGCTCAGGTTGTAGCCTCGTACCATAGCGTTTATGCTGCACTAAAGCCTCATATTCATCTTCTGGCAGGCTCTGCTTCAAGATGCGGCTAATGGTGCTCGTGCTCACGCCATATTGAGACGCTAAGGTCACTGTTGTTTCATCTGAGTGACAATAGCGATCGAGAATTTCTTGCTTATCAGATTCAGACAGTTTTTTAGGAGGCATGCCAGAAGATTTTAACTGCGATGTCGTCGGCTTTCAAATTGTAGCAAGCACCACAGCTTACCTTCGTAATTCTAGGCAGTTTCAGTCAAGGAATTTGCATATCTTGACTGGTGCTTCCCTATCGCTTCCCTATCGCTCGCCGCGTTTGCGTCGATTGTTTCGCCGAGTGGATAAATCGTATTCCAGGGCTGCCCCAACGGCAAAGAGGCAGCCGCTAAAAATCCAAAAAATTTCCGGGAGGGCTCCGGTCTGATAATCCGGGATGTAATTGGTTGCGTAATTAAACCAGATATCTGAGATGTAGTAAGAAAAGGCTGCGAGAGCAATAAACCGCCAAGAGAGTGAGAAGCGACCGCCCCAAAATGCTAAGAGAAGCGTCGATGCCATGACAATCAAAATGATATCACCCAGAATGTAAAGCCATTTGACTGGGCCAGCAAAGGGAGCAAGTTGTTCCTGCAAGGCTAGAGCCCAAGCCGGAGTTTGCGTCTCGATCGTCAAAGTTTCTTCGGGTAGCAAGACTGCTTCAATGCCACTTTCTGCAGGGGGTAATCCAGAGATGACCGCAACGGCAATGCCCGCTAAGGCGATCAACACCAACAAAAACCACTGTAAAGGTGTCAAATTCAGATCTCTGGAGATGACCGCTCGCGACATGCCCCAGCCTAAAAATAAATAAGTGAGAATAAAGAAAAAGTCTCCTGGAGACACATCCGGCGACTGGTTGAGCCCGATCTCCCAATAGGCTAGTAGCAGATTGCCAATAAAGTAAGAGAACATGCCTAAGCCGAGCGCCAGCCACACGGTGCCACCGCTGACGATTTGGTTGCTGCGCCAATTGCGAAAGCACAGTAATCCCGCACCCAAAAACGCCATGTTTTCCAAGATGTAGGTGGCTTGCTGATACCAAGCTGGGCGGTCAGCGCCGGGAGCCGAAACGCTGAAAGTCAGGAAGAACAAGAGCGCAATCACGGCCCAACTGGATGCGGCTACGATGACGGTCTGAACAGAAAGCGCTGAACCTGACGCAAAAGGTTTCTTGCTCAAGGGAGGAATCCTCTGGAGGCTTTGGACTGGGAAAGCGGGCACTTTTAATTATGCCCAAGTTCGATTAAGGGGAACCGAAATTCTTGGATCTTCAATGGTGAGTAGACTGCCAGAGTTGGCCAGCAGCGGTTTTCTTCAACCAATTGAGGAAAGTGCCACGTTCTTTGAGGGGAAGATCTTGGAGGGCATCCATCGCCCGCTCGACGAAATTGGTATTCCCAAAGTGTTGCTTCCCGAGCCGATAAAGCTCAAGAAGTAACAGATTGAGATGGCGTTCTCGCCAAGCTGGCCACTGAGCAGAACCCAGTGGGTCAATGTGGAGGAGTTGATCCAGTGAGGTGACTTCATGGTCTGGAAAGCGGTTTTGTTGCAGAGTGGTCTGCAATTCGCGTCGGAAGCTAGCAACCTGCCTGTTCCCCAATAAATCTTCGATATCTAGATAGACCGCTTGTAAGAGCAATAAACAAGCTTGCATACAAGGAACGATGTCTTCGCCAGGATGGGACTGCAAGGGTTCAGGTTGCAACTGTTCTAAACGAACCTTGCCCCAGACACTGTAACGCTCTGGCTCTTCGAGTAGCACACAGGCTTTACCGCGATTGTCAGTGAGATCCCGCCAAAATGCTCGTGCTTCTTCTTCTTGAGCGGCATTGAAAACGCTGATCAACCGAAATGTTTGCCCCTGATATTGTAGGATCGGAACCTGTTGATCTTTTTGGGGATGTTGAATACTCGAAATCTCAACATCCTGTCTCTTTAAGATAAACATGGGGCTATCAGGCGACTGCGTAATTCACAATGAGGAAGGATGCAAACTGGGGTTAGGGTTTGTTGCAGTTATACTGAGTTGCTGAATTAACTGAGTTGCTGAATTAACCCAAACCATGATTGGGATGTGTCCGGATGCTAGAGTAAACCCGATGAAAAATGATGAAGCATCACAGCTCAGATGGAAGGGGACGAGGAACCTCAATTTTGGGGGCTACTGGGATTTCATCATTGAGAGATGCCAGGTGAACTCAAATCGAATTTGATTGACCCTGAGTGAGTTAAAACGAGCGATCGAGCTAAAAGTAACCGAAAACAGACTAATTTACAGACTAATTTAAAAACAAACTAATTCAACTTACTGCTTATTTGGGCGAATTCAGGATACCTGGATTGAGAAATTTCAGTTTAGGATCCTTCAGTATAGACTACTCAAGTTTAGAATTCCCAAATCCGCGATCGATCATCCAGATCCGGGATTGATCATGACCAGATTGATTCTGGATCTGTGATAGAGCAACTGCCTTCTAAGCAGTCGGTCACAGGTTCGAGTCCTGTCTGGGGCGTTCTCACAAAAACAGCTAATCGCTGCAATAAGAGACTTGCATCAAAGTTTGGTACGAAATCCAAGCATTGGCTTGAATAAATGGCTCCTATTTAAGCGACAATACAGAATCGAGCCTTTGCTCAGGGGATTCGATGAGGTCTCGATGAAAAAATTAATTGACGGCTTGCAGGGGTTTCGGGCTAACTACGTTTCTACGCACCGGGAATTGCTAGAGCAACTTTCCCATGGTCAGAAGCCACGGGTTTTATTTATTACCTGCTCAGATTCGCGGATCGATCCAAACTTGCTGACTCAGACGGATGTGGGAGAGCTGTTTGTGATCCGGAACGCGGGCAATCTAGTCCCTCCCTATGGAGCGGCGAATGGTGGGGAAGGTGCCTCGATCGAATATGCGATCCATGCCCTGGGGATTGAGCAGATTGTGGTTTGTGGTCATTCCCATTGCGGGGCGATGAAGGGATTACTGCAACTGGGTAGCCTGGAAGAGCAAATGCCGCTGGTGTATGACTGGCTGCGCCATACGGAAGCGACCCGACGGCTAGTAATGGAAAATTACAGTGACTACAGTAAAGAGGAACTGCTAGAAATTACGATCGCCGAAAACGTTCTCACCCAGATTGAAAACTTGAAGACTTATCCTGTCGTGCATTCCCGCCTTTATCAGGGCAAACTGCAAATCTACGGTTGGATTTATCTGATTGAGACGGGAGAAGTGCTGGCTTACGATCCAGAAACCCATTCCTATCTGCCGCCTCAGAGTCAATTGGCGGAGTATTCACCGGATCAGGGGCCGCTGCCGGGTCAGTTTACTTCGACCCATGCTCCGGTAATTGCCTGTGAGTTGCCGATCACGGCCCAAGACAATCCGGCTGCGGCGCAGGCTGCGGTGCCGACACGTATGGTCAATCCGAAACCTGCTGCCCAAGGCACTATCTCGATTCAGTCTGCCTCGTCCACTCGGGCGACCCGTTCGAGTGCGGCGCATTCGGCTGTTGCTGCATCTGCGGGGCGGCGTGAGCGATCAAGTTCTGACAGTGGGGTAATTCCTCCCTGGCTGTCTGCTGAACAAGCTAACCGGATTTATCGGGGATCGGGGCAGCGTTAGAGCGGCGTTAGATTATGGTGGGTAATGGACAAACCCTGCGTTTGACTAAATTTTAGTTAGCTGAATTTTAGTTGGCTAGATTTCGCAAAAGATCAAAACAAGCAGGGGCTAAGAGGGCTCAACCTTGCCAACTTTGTCGGTATTGAGTTCAGTAAACCAGAGTTTGCCATCTGAACCCAGAATAATGCGATGCAGGATGGTATTGGTTGTGGGAACATCATAGCAATCAATTGAGAGGGTGCTGATGTCTTGAGGGTTGGCGGTGAGAATCTGCCGATCGATTTTGATCAGATGATCGGATCCGGTCGGGAAGGGGTGGTTCCCATCCACATATTGCTGCACCCAAAGGTTATTTTCGGCATCAAAAGCGAGTGCTGCGAGCAAAAGGTTATCCTGGGATTTGGGTAAGGGAAATTCGGTGATCAAACAATTGGTGTCGCAGTCTCGCTGAATTCGACCAATTTTGTTGCTAGCCTCTTCCGTAAACCACAAATGGCCATCGGCTCCAGACACCAGGGCGATTGGGCGACTATTAGGAGTAGGAATTTTGAATTCATCGATTTGACCCGTCGGGGTGATTCGGCCGATCGCATTACCGACCAATTCGGTAAACCACAGGGTGCCATCTGCTTCGGCATGAATATAAATGGGGACGCTACCGACAATTGCGGCTCGGTGGTAAGGTTGGGCAATTGGCAAGGTTTCTACTGTGCCATTGGGGTTGATGCGGCCAAGCGTTCCTGTGGCTTTGCCCGTGTACCAAACGGTTTGACCATCTTGAGCAATTGTCAGTCCATGGGGGTGAGTGTTGATTTTCTGAACGCAGGTTGTGCAGTCGAGCCGAACATCGTATTTGGCTGCTGTCTCATAGTCTGGATGAGCTGGATCAAGACGAATAACCTCGCCTGCAAACTCTAGAGCAACCCAAAGCTGACCATTGCGATCGAAAGCGATGCCATGGGGGCCGCTATTAGCAGGCATTGCATAGAAATTCATGCTGCCATCAGGTTGAATGGCAACGAGTTGATCGTGGTTTTGCCCGCTGATCCAGAGGGTGCCATTGTGCAAGGCAATTTCATGTGTTGAACCAGATTGGGGATGATCTGGAGAGGGAGAAGAGAAAGGAGATTGGTCAGGATAGGGAATTGAAAAATCAACGATCGAAATAGCAAAAGCTGTTGAATTCGGCAAAAATATAATTGTTGAGATGATTAATGAAATAAATAATATTCCACTGAGGATAGCTGACCATAATTTCCGAAAGGCTACCATCATGAATATAATCCCTCAAAAATATGACTTCATGATTTTGCTGGACTGATTGCCTGATCCTCTGCCTGAGCCTGAATGGGCTTGCCAAGACTCAGTTGGAATCAGTGGTGACTTGGAATCAGTGGTGACTGCATGGGCCTACCAATTGAAATGCTTGATCGCTGAGCACTGAGAACATTGTACGCTCTAATCCCCGGGTTTCCTACTGCCTGAGGTAGCCTGCAAACGCAATACCCTGAAGCTACTCTTCTGATTTACGGGTTTCCATGGGCAAATAAATGGTTAAGACCTCGCCCTTTTGTGGATGCTCTCGTACAATTAGCTTGCCCCCGATCGCCTGGAATAGGTTTTTGGTAACAGTCATATTGAGGCTAAGATTGCCAGTTTCAGGTTGGAACATCAGAAGCTGACCGATCGATCGAACCGCGGGTGCAAATCCAACTTTGGCCTTGCCGTCTTTATGGGACTGGGGTTGAGAAACAAACTGAACCTTGAGCTGATGACCGGCTGGAGTCACCTGCACCTGAATGTGGCTACCGGGTGGCAAACGGTGAGTAATCCGATCGATCAGCCCGGTCAGTACTTGGTCGAGCATGGTGGGATCGGTGACGACCAGCGGCAGCTTTTGGGGGAGCCGAATGTCTAAGGTGTGACTGTGCTGACTGGCTTGTTGCTGCCAGCGGCTGAGATTTTGTTGAATGACTTGCGATAGAGAGATCGGAGCCAGCGAAGTCAGAATATGCTTCGAGTGGGTAGTCTCTAACTCAACGGCTCGGAAGATGAGACTAAACCGATCAATCTGTTCGGTGCATTCGCGATCGATGATTTCCAGACGCTTGGTGACATCAGGATTCAGATCCTTGCGTTTCAGGAGGAGGCGGGTTAAGGTGCGAATGGTGGTCAGGGGGGTGCGCACTTCATGGGCAAGAGCTTTCAGCAATTCAGTATCGCTACTGTCTTGAGGTTCGCTACCATTTTGAGGGGGATGGGTGGAACCTTGGGGTGGTGAACTGGTGTCATGGTGAGTCAAGCCCCCTAGCGACTGGGCTGAGACAGAGGCTGAGACAGAGGCTGAGAAGGGAGCAGTCTGCTCTGCTAGCGAAAGGTAATCCAGGCTACGTTTATTCACCCATTCTTCCGGTTCTCGCAGGTGCGCTAACAAGAGCTGGCTAAATTGGGTAACGATCCGGTAGTTCGGTACGACAGGGGGAAACTGATTGACGAGCCGTTGCACCGCTGCTACCAGTTGGGGAGCCGTGAGTTGGAGCCGAGCTTCTAAGGCCCGCCAAACTTGCCAAACTACATCAGGATCGAAGGAAAACTGAAAGATCGAATCTCCGGTTGGGGTTTCTCCCAACGCCATCACTAAGCTAAAGTCGGGGGTAAGAGCCAGACAAAACTGTTCTGCCGCCAAGGGATCATCGGGGCGTAAAGGTAGAGTTGGCACGATTTTCCAAGGTAATTCGCTCGCCTGTTCGGCCGCTGGTAAAAGCTGCAAAACTTCGCTAGGACTGCCGATCGTAAATACCCAGGTTGCAACCTGTTCCATCCAGTTGGCTTGTTGTAAGACTGGAAACGGTCCCGATAGGAGAAGCGTCTGGGCAGATAGATGAGGTAACCGAGTAGATGGATCGTGCTGCGGGTGAGTGGAAACAGTCTGGGCTTCTGCTTCGATCGATTGATGGACTAAATGGTTCAGGGCAGCAACAGCTCCGCTCCATTCTCGCTCTGCTCGTAGACGCTTCTGGGCGGGTGAGGTTGCTCGCTGGATTCCCGACTCTGGTGGATCGCTGAGAGTCAGAATTTCACTGAGGGTGGGCAGATACCATTTATACACAGGACACCGCACAACTGCATGGATAAACGCTTCTAATACGACAATACTGGCAGGAGCGAATTCCCTACAACCTCAAAACCGAACCAAAGGGGGTGAGATAGCCGTCTTAATATGCTGTAATCTCAATATGCTGTAATCTCAATATGCTGTGAATCGATCGAGTCCTGGGGGATCAAACATGGTGCTACCTGGCTATTTTGCCCGTACTCGCAGGTTATTGTCAAAATTGTCGTAGCCTGTGATGAACCCATTTTTGATCAGCACAGTACTGTTGCCATAGTAGAAAGTTTCACTGCAAGCGGCTGATTCGAGCAACACTTCCTTGGGGGTGCCCTGGATCTGCAAGACTTCTTCTCGACTGGATTCGAGAGTCCAAAACGGTTGAGTGGAGCGGGGGGCGATCCCAGAGAGACGGACGCGCAAATTGTTGCCTTCGTTGCGATAACCGATCACTCGCTGGCGAGCCAGTTCAATGGTGCTGCCGTCATAGTAGAGCGTTTCGCGATCGGAGTAATCGTAATCGACGACGCGGCTAGGAGTCCCTTGAATGCGGAAGACATCGGCCTTAGTGGAACCTAAATCCCAAGTGGTTTGACTGGGGATTGTGGGTAAAGGGGTGTCCAGGGCAAGGGTTTTCAGCCGCCGATCGAAATCTTCAAACCCAACGACAACCCCGTTATTTAGCTCCACCTGGCTTTTCCCGTAGTGCAAAATTTCTTTGCAGACGGCATCATAGCGATCGATGGAGGTGGGCTCCCCTTGAATGCTGATGACTGCGGCACGACGAGAGCCGATTCCCCAGAGGTTTTGGGTTGGCAGTTGGACTGGAGCCCGTTCTAAGCGAGATTCAGCATATTTGAGATTATTTTGGTATTCCGTAATTTTGCTGGCGGCGATCGAGTAGGTTTTTTCAGTTCTGGGCACGGCTCCCATGAGCTCAATGGCTTCTTGCCACCACGATACAATCTGCTGCCATTCTTGGGGCGATCGAGCAATCTGAGTTAATTCTGCGGCATTCATGGCCCGATTCACGCCCCAGCGAAAAGCTTCCGTTTGGGGGACAGCAACTTGTAGAGCGGGCTGTTTATTGGTATGCATGATCAAGGCGGCGATAATGCCAGCAACCAGGCTGAGAACCACCAACGGCAGCAAGGAAGAAGAATGCCCGCGATAAGGGGAGCGAGATTGCAAAGGGCGATGGGGTTCTAAAATCGGATAGGGATTTTTACCGTTCAGTTCCGACTTGCCGTTTCGACGGGGATCAGGTTGCATATCAACATTCAGGTTGTGAGTGGTTTAACAGCGGGAGAGGCTCCTGAATCGGTTCTGAGCGATTAAACAACTGCCCTGCTGGCTAGCCCAAGGAGCAGCCTAACCCTTTTTACCAGTTTGATGAAATGGGGTTCCACCAATCGGGGGTGGGGTGAGGCAGGTAGGGAGTGGACAGGGAGTGGGCAGTGATCGCATGTAATCGCATTAGTGATCGCATTTTGCTTTCAAAACCACTTTAATTCCAGTCTGAGAATTTACGCAATGTTCATCAATGGCTTACCTGGGGATAACACGGTTTTGAGTAGACTGGGAGGTGCTCAATATCTTACCTGATCGATCAGGGATGGGAATTGGATGAAAGCAGGGACTCTGGTTTTGATTGCAGCGATTTTAGGAACAATTTTGCTGGTTTCGATGGTTCAGACTCGGGCAAACGCCTGTAAGCGCATCGGGCAGCGGAGTATCAACTGTGTACTTCGCTTCAGTTCATAAAGATTATCATGGGAGTCGCGCTGTGTTCATCGCAATGGTTGTGAATGAGTTGCGAATGAGTTGCGAATGAGTTGCGACGGATATTCTGCTCAAGAGTTCGTTCTCAAGAGTTCGTTCTCAAGAGTTCGTTCTCAAGAGTTCGTTCAAAAAGCAAGCAGCAGTAGTGGGGGTGTGATGCAATAGGGTACAAGTCTGATCAGCCTGGGTGCGCCAGCCTCGAACATGCTGCGGGTTTGCCCAAAGCTCCAAGTGAGCTACGGCTGGATCGGCGAAGAACTGAGACTCTCCGGCTCCAAGTAGGGCAGAACTCCAATGGGTGAACCGATCGTGACTGAGGCGATGGATGGGAAAGGGGGCCAACAGGGGTACGCCCCAACCGTCGATGGCGATCAGGGCTTGTACCTGTCCACCTAAGGCAGAAAATGCTAGCGCGGCAGTGATGGCTCCGACCACTCCGGCACTAAACCCGATCCAGCAGGTAGATTGGGAAAATGGGCGATCTTGTTGCAGTAGCCAGGTGAGGATATGGTAGCCGGAATAGACGGGGCGATCGGCTGGAAAAATCCAGTAAGGTGGAATGTCAGGCAAAGCTCTGAGAAATGAGGCGGTGAGGTGAGGAGGATGAATGCCAGGACAGATAATTAAACGCATATTGGTTAGAAAATAAATATGTTAGTCATGTGCTTCCATCCTCTATCATGAATTGCTTCGTTGGTTCGATCGATACGGGAGCAAAGTATCGATGGTTCGATCGATCACAAGGTATCGATCAAAGGGGTATCGACACAAGCAACGGGAATGGTGATCCCTGGATGAATTAGGATAAATGCGAATAAATCTGACAGATCGAGCGTCGATTTCCTGCGAGCTGCATGGGCAGTAATACACTAGGAATGGTGCGTTTCGCCACTTTACCTGTTTATTTTGTTGATTGTTGCCTATCTCGCTGGGTTGGATATTCCATGAAGCTGCGCTCTTTCTTCTCTATTCTGGCTGTCGTCGTGGTGGCTTTGGTTTCAGTTGGTGCGATCGGGGCTTATTGGATCGCTGCGTCTCGGCCAGTGCCGGTGGTGCAACCGATCGCTACACAGCCGACCGGAACAATGTTTGTATCACGGCAGGCTCCGTTGATGGCTTCGTTGCTGATCAACCCCGATCGCTTGGACGCTGGAGTGGGTGGAATGACGATCAGTCCATCATTGCCAGGGCGATTACGCCGGTTGCAAGAGAGCCTGTTTGGGAAGGTGGGGTTTGATTACGACCGAGATCTGAAGCCTTGGTTAGGAGATGAAGTGACGGCGGCGATCACCACGGCCGATCTCGATCGGGATGAAACCAATGGATTGCAACCGGGATATTTAACTGTGTTGTCGGTGCAGGATGCCGATGGAGCACGAGAAGCGATGCAGCGGTTTTGGCGACGCAGTGGGCTGAAGGATCGGGTGACGGAGAGTTTTGCCGGGGTCGAAATTAGCGCGGTCGATCGAGGTGAAAACTCATTTGCCAGTGCATTGGTGGGCGATCAGTATGTGTTGTTGGCTAACTCGCCGAAGGTGATTCGGGAGGCTTTGAATGGAGTGCAGGTGCCGGAACTAAGTTTGGAGCAAAATGAGCGCTATCAGCAGGCGATCGAGCGGTTTGCAGGCAAGAAGGTCGGGTTTGTGTTTGCGAATTTGCCGGATGCAGTGGCATGGCGTTGGATTCAGGGTTGGGTTGGATCCGATCGGGAACTGGCGGCAGATGGTGTCGAAGATAGCTTGGCGATTGCATTGAAGCCTGTAGCACAGGGACTGGTGGCAGAAGCTGAGTTGTTTTTATCCCAGGGCAAACTGAAATCGGTGCCTGCGGAACCGCTAGATTTGGCTGAGATTCGATCGTTTGTCCCCAATGGGAGCCGGTTTGCGATCGTGGCAGCGAACCTGGAGCAAACCTGGCAGCGTTGGCAGAATAGTGGACTGGTTGAAGCGGATCAGCTCAAAAATCCGCGCATGTTGCAGTGGGGGTTGGAGCCAGAAACCCTCTTTGAATGGGCGCAAGGGAACTTTGTGCTTGCCGAGTCAGCCGGAACCGATCGTACCCAGTCGAATTGGTTATTCGTCACAGAACGATCGACCGCGACGGATGCAGGAATTGAACAGTTAAATCAACGAGCGCAACAACAGGGATTGAGTTTGGGATCGTTTAAGCTGGGTGATCAGACGATTTATGCCTGGACAAAACTGGTCACCACTAAATCGGTGGGCAGCCCTAACCTGACTTCCTTGCAAACCCAGGTTCAGGGGGTACATACGGCGATCGATCAGTATGAGGTGTTTGCCACTGCTCTGGAATCATTGGGGTTGGCGCTGGCTACTCGAACCGCAGATTCAGAGATTTCTGACTTACAGGTAGCGGCGGCTCAGATTGGATCGACAGATGGCTATCTCTACCTCAGTCAAGATGGATTACAGGCAATCTGGCAGGGGGTGCCAATGCAGGCGGTGGTTCAGCAGGCGATGGGAGTGCGATCGGCGGTGCTCAGTCGAAATATTCAAGATCCCGAAGGTTGGCAAGGAACCGTAGTCTTGTTCTTAGAGGGGAATTAACGCTAAAAGTGAGCTAGGCGTGAACTGGACTCTATATGTGAACTGGATCTACATAACAGTAGATGTGAACTGGATCTACATAACAGTGAGTAGATGGTGTGGCAAGAGGTGAGTAACCTGTAGGCTCACTCCCACAGTTGCTGGTATGGAGTATTTTGGTAGTTAATTGGGTAGTTATTTTAGTGGTTGTTTCGGTGGTCGCTCCTGTGAATTTTTATGCGATCACTCATGTAGCTGCTTGTGTACTGCTTGTGTGACTACAAGGATGATGACATGGTTGAGCCTGGGTTGAATGGCGACAGGTATGCTTGTTGCTGAAATGTTCGGCACAGAGGTGAGTCGATTGGCAAGGTACGTCAGCAGAATCGTTAGCGCGATCGACTTGGTGGCGATCGAGTTGGTCATCGGGTTGATAGGTTCCTTGCCAGCAGCCCACTAGACAGCGTTGGCCTTGTTCGCGTTGTTCATCATCTAGCCAACAGTGGGCTAAGCAGCGGCTTTGGCTACACTCAGGTTGCAAGGGTGCATTACTGAGATGGGTTGCTGGACTCCAATTGGAAGAGTGACACGTCTGTTTTGATACTAGCCCTACTGAGGATTTTGCAGCTAAAACGGAATTCTGGGATAGGTACGTGGATGCTGCTGGCGGCATGATTTTTACAACAGGGACGAACCGTTGGGTGGGGGAAGTGATGGCTCGTTTCATGGTCTTTACCTAATGGGATCAACATCGAATCACACAACTAATGTAGGAATTTTGACCGTGGTTCACTTCCGCCGACCGTTTCACCTGGATCGGTATATTTGCGCAGTCCAAAATCGCCCACTGATGCCTAGAAAACTCCTCCTTAAGGCTTATCTCATTTGGTGAGTCGATCGGGTGAGGGAGGTCGCTAATGAGGTGTGTTTGATCACACGCAGGATTGGGGAAGAGTACCCGATGGATGGATGTGAATGGATCCGGTTGGCAAGGGTTGGGGTGGAATTACTGGGAATAGATGATAGATGAAATTTAGTGTAATAATTAGTGTAATCAGGGTGTCTGATGGCACGGGAGAGTAGACTGAAGAAATGGATGGTTTGATTCGGGCGCTGCCGATCGATGTTGTGCATTTAATGGTGGCTGGGGAGGTGATTGATTCTCTGGCGGCGGTAGTGCGTGAGTTGGCGGAGAATGCGATCGATGCCGGGGCAACGCGGATTCATATCGGGGTCTGGGTTGACCAGTGGCGGGTGCGGGTGACGGATAATGGGCAGGGGATGTCGCTGGAGGATTTACGGCGGGCGGCTTTACCTCATGCGACAAGTAAGATTCAACAGCAGCAGGATCTGTGGCGCATCGGCAGTTTGGGATTTCGGGGTGAGGCCCTGCATAGTTTGGCCCAGTTGGCCGAATTGGAGATTTGTAGCCGCCAAGACGGGGAAGATGGGGGGTATCGCCTGGTTTATCAGCAGGATGGAGAGCCAGAGCGGCTGGAACCGTTGGCGATGGCTGTGGGAACGATCGTGACTGCGAATGGGCTATTTGGCAATTGGTTATCTCGGCGGCAGGGCTTAGCAGCCGCGCAGTTGCGATCGGTGCAGCAGGTGATTGCCCATTTAGCACTGTGTCATCCGCAGATTACTTGGCGAGTGGAGCAGAACGATCGACCCTGGTTTGGAATTTGGGGGGAGATGAGGGCTCAACAGGTGTTACCGCAATTGTTGCGGGAGGTGCAGGTGGCAGATCTGCATCAGGTGGATTTGAATGCAACACAGGAGTGGGGTGCTGAGGCTGGATCGCGGTTGTCGCTCTTGATAGGGTTGCCGGATCGGTGTCATCGACGGCGCTCAGACTGGGTGAAGGTGGCCGTTAATGGGCGAGTCGTCGCATTACCGGAACTGGAACAGACATTAATTCAGGGATTACGCAGGGCCGTGCCAGGCGATCGCTATCCCGTTTGTTTTCTGCATCTCCAGGTTGATCCGGCCCAGGTGGATTGGAATCGGCATCCAGCAAAGGCAGAAATTTTCTTACGGCATCTGACAGATTGGCAGCGGTGGATACAACAGGCGATCGATCGGGCGTTGCAGTCGAGCTTGGTTGCTCTGCCAGATGAGGAACAACTGAAGCAATTAACGCAACAAGTGAAGGCGGCTGAAAGGGAAGGGGTATACCGAACCAGCCGGGCGATCGAAATGCCTGCAATGGGTGATGCGGCAGTGGGAGATGGCGGTGATCCTCGATCGGAGTCACTGGTGCCGTTAAAAGCTGTGGCTCAGGTGCATCAAATGTATATTTTGGTGGAGCATCCGGCCGGGTTATGGTTGGTGGAACAACATATTGCCCATGAGCGCGTGCTCTACGAGGAACTGATCGATCGATGGCAGGTGGTGCCCCTGGAGTCGCCGCTGCGGTTAGGGGCATTACGGGAAAGTCAAGTGGAGCAGTTGCAACGGTTAGGAATTGAAGTGGAACCGTTTGGGGAGCAGCAGTGGGTAGCGCGATCGGTGCCAGAGAAGCTAGCCGATCGATCGGATTGTGGAGCAGCTTTGCTGGAATTGAGTCAAGGCGGTGACCTGGAGTCAGCCCTGGTGGCTACGGCTTGTCGCACCGCGATTCGGAATGGCACTCCACTGACTTTGCCGGAAATGCAACAGTTGATCGATCGCTGGCAGCATAGCCGCAACCCGCGCACCTGTCCCCATGGTCGCCCGATCTACCTACCGCTGATGGAGTCGAGCTTGTCTCGGTTTTTCCGGCGGCATTGGGTCGTGGGCAAAAGCCATGGGATTTAGGAGGCTGGGTGAACACTCAGAATTGAACGAGATAGGATGCTGCTGGGGCGATCATTGCTCGACCGCAGAGCGACCTTGTTTGGCAAGGCGAACGAGGATGAAATAGCCGAAGTAGAGGACGTAGATGATCAGCCCGGTGACTCCGAGAAACCCTAAAAAGCCGTTGGTGTAGCCTGCGTGGATCAAGTTTTTGTAGCCGAGCGGTGGCTGAAGCCAAGCCTGACAGAAGGGGGTCTGAAAAGTGGTGGTAGAGAAGGCACACTGCAAGAAAGGAATGCTGGCGATCGCGCCGAGGAGACTGTAGAGGCTGACAGCCCAACGCCAAGCGGTGAAGCTGAGTTTAAGTGGAGTTTGGCGCTGTTCATCAATTTCTTCGTTGAGATCGACCCAAAACCAGAGGCTCACGGGGATTAAAATGCGAGCCAGAATGCCAGAAATGAAACTGAGGGGCAGGTTACCAATCATCAGATAAACGGTGATGGCTAGGAGGCTAGCGACCCGCCAATAGATGATCAAAAGCCGTTGAATGGCTTCAGACTGCTGCACGAATGCCCAGATCAGGAGTATGAGGGGGAGCATGACGGTGAATAGCACCGCTAAGCGATAGTCCATCCAAACCAGGGATTGCAGCAACTGTTGTGACATGGCTGGTGAATTGTTCTGCGAAATAACACAGCCTTAAGGGTATCACTCTTTTTGCTGGATTTGGCGAGGGAAAGCCCCAGAGGAATTTAAAACTAATGGAGAGTGTCACTCGTAACTTCATCTAGAAAATCACATCATCGAGGAATTGCAAATAGGAATTGCAAAATTCATGAAGATATGAGTTTTCCTGAATTAGGTTGGCTGATCAGTCTATCTAAACCCTCATGCCTGAAACACGATGATTGGAATGGGTGTTTGCTGATTTTGTTACTTCTGTTGAGTGGCTCCAGGGCGAATTGGTTTCAGGTCTTTATTATTTCATCTGCTTCTGGTTTTGTATCAACGATCGATTATTGATTGATATGTTGATTGATATGCGGCAATTAATCAACTGAATCATTGCTTGAAATATTGTCGAACTGAATCATGGGTTTACTACAGATTGATATTCAGCCGCTGTTCTTACCGTGCTTGTGTTCGTAATTGATTGATTCTCTATCCTTTTGATTGCATTTGGAGGCTTTAGGATGTCTAGTCAAACTCCCGCCATGATGTCTGCTGAGAATTTTCAGTCTACGGCTAGTTTTAACGCATTGGTGACAGGAACCCCTGATGATGATGTGCTGATCGGAACGATCGGGAATGATGTGATCGATGGTTTAACCGGAGATGATGTCTTGAGTGGCGATCGGGGCATGGATTTGTTGTTAGGTGATGAAGGGAATGATCGGCTGAATGGCGGCACTGGCAATGATGCCTTGTTTGGGGAAGATGGGGATGATCTGTTAAGTGGGGGGCGAGATCAGGATCTGTTGCGAGGGGGCAATGGCAACGATCGGCTAGAGGGTGAGAGTGGTGATGATTTGCTGTTGGGTGGCAGTGGGAATGATGTGGCGTTTGGTGGAGATGGCAATGATGTTTTGAATGGTGGCAGTGGGAATGATGCGCTACGAGGTGGCGAAGGGCGAAATATATTGCTAGGTGGGATTGGAGACGATGTCCTGGATGGTGGCAGTGATACTGATCAAATCAAAGGAGGAGATGGAGTTGATGCTGCGCGAGGTGGTGATGGAAATGATTCCATTGAAGGTGAAAATGGTAATGATGTATTGCAAGGAGAAGGGGGTAACGATCGCTTAAGTGGTGGAGAAGGGGATGATATCCTAGATGGGGATGGATCAGTTCAGGTGATCGGATTGACTGATCAAAATATGTTGGTTGCCTTTGATCCGAATGTGCCAAGTCAAGTGACGAAAACCCTGGTGCAAGGCGTGGAAGGGAAATTGGTGGGCATTGATGTGCGTCCGGCAGATGGGCTATTTTATGGCTTAACGGATGCGAATCGCGTCTATCAGATCGATCCTATGACTGGACAGTCGCGGTTGGTCACAAGTTTGGATATTCCCTTGACTGCGGGACAGGCGGCTGGAGTTGATTTTAATCCAGCTCCCGATCGGCTGCGCGTGGTGGGAAATAATGAGCAAAATTTACGGATCAATTTGACCCCTGGAGCCACACCCGTCGTGATTGCAGATACTCCCCTGGTTTATGCCGCCGGAGATGTGAGTGCGGGACAAGATCCGAATATCGTCGCAGCCGCCTATACGCGATCGTTTTTCCCTTCTCCCGATCCAACCCGGCCGACAACGCTCTATCTGATTGACTCTCGCCTGGATCGATTGGTGCGGCAGGGTGGTTTGGATTTTGTGAATGGGGTTTCTCCAGCGACTGACTCTCCCAATGCGGGCCAGTTGACCACGATCGGGGATCTGGGGATAGATGTTGCAGAGGCAACGGGATTTGATATTTTCGAAGCACCGAATGGCTTAAGAATTGCAATTGCATCCAGTCATTCAACGCTTTATTCCATTGATCTGAATACTGCTGCAACAATCAAGTTAGGACAAATTGGTGACGGTACGCTGAATTTACCAGGACTAGCGACAACGATTGCCGTCGATCCGCAACTCCGAGGGAATGATACCCTGTCGGGTGGAGGGGGGAATGACATTCTGACGGGGCGAGCGGGGCAAGATTCGCTAGAGGGTGGGACTGGCAATGATGTGCTAGATGGCGGCGACGATCGGGATACGCTGCTAGGGGGTGCCGGGGATGATGTGCTGATTGGCGGGGCGGGTAACGATCGGTTAAGCGGAGGCACGGGGGCAGATACGTTTAGTTTTAGTGGCAATCAGGCATTTCAACCGCAACTGTTTGGCATGGATCGAATTGTAGACTTTGTGGCTGCGGTAGATCGAATTCTGCTCGATCAGACCGTGTTTGGGGTGATCACACTCGATCAAATTGCCATTGTCAATACGGATCGGGCAGCAACGACGAGTACAGGGTTGATTACTTACAGCACGGCCACAGGTCGATTGTTCTTTAACCAGAATGGGGTCACTGCTGGTTTGGGAACAGGGGGTAAGCTAGCGGAATTGGAGGGCATTCCCTCCATCACTCAAGCTAATTTTGCGATCGTGCCTTAGATCCAGGAATGCCTTAAAATTTCTGCAATTGTTTGGGGCACAG
>JALOOM010000026.1 GCA_025454395.1 Elainella sp. Prado103 | reverse complement strand
TTTTATTTAACATCTTTGCCCGGTTCGTATCTATACGATGTCCATGAGCTGAATTCTACCTCTGGCAGCACTGCGCTCCCAAAATTTGTCTCAAGAAAAATGCCCCAAGAAAAGCGATCATTTCTCCTTTCGCAGTAAACGATCGCCCTTCCAACCAATTATTGACAAACCCGATCAAGGATTCAATGAACGACAGATCAACTACGGTAGATCTGTACTACCCATCAAAAATCGATCGCATTCTCTAGCGGCTTCCCGACCTTCATTGATCGCCCAGACCACCAGACTTTGCCCCCGCCGACAATCCCCTGCCGCAAACACCTGGGGTAACGATGTGGCATATTTGCCGTATTCCGCCTTAACGTTACTGCGGGCATCCCGCTCCAGACCCAGTGCATCCAGCAGCGGCTGTTCCGGCCCCAAAAAGCCCATAGCCAGCAGCACTAACTGAGCCGGTAAGACCTTTTCCGTGCCCGGGAGATGCTGCGGAATAAACTGTCCCTTTTCATTACGCTGCCATGCCACCTGTACCGTATGCACTGCCGTTACCTGACCGTTCTCATCACCCTCAAATTTGGTAGCCGTCGTGGTATAGACGCGCGGATCATCGCCAAACTTCGCGGCAGCTTCTTCCTGCCCATAATCCATCCGATACACTTTAGGCCACTCCGGCCAGGGATTATCGGCAGCTCTGCGGTGGGGCGGCTTCGGCATGATTTCTAGCTGCACCAAACTCTGGCAGCCATGCCGGATCGAAGTACCCACGCAGTCGGTTCCCGTATCGCCACCACCGATGATCACTACATCCTTGCCCGCCGCCGAGATCGGGCTGTCTTGCCGATCCAGTACCGCTTTGGTGTTGTGGGTGAGAAACTCCATCGCGAAATGGATGCCCTTCAGTTCCCGTCCCGGAATTGGCAGATCACGGGGTTTGGTGGCACCCGTACAGAGCACCACGGCATCGTAGTTTTGTAGCAGCGCCTCGGCCGACAGATCTCTGCCAATTTCGGTATTGCAGACAAACTCCACCCCTTCCTGCTCCAGCAGGTGTAACCGCCGCAATACGATCTTTTCCTTATCCAGCTTCATGTTAGGAATGCCATACATCAACAGCCCGCCCGGTCGATCGGCCCGCTCAAACACCGTCACCCAATGCCCTGCCCGATTCAGTTGGGCGGCGGCGGACAGTCCGGCTGGCCCCGATCCCACGATCGCCACCCGTTTACCCGTACGTTTCTCCGGCAGTTCAGGTTCGATCCAGCCCTCATCCCATCCCTTTTCAATAATCGAATACTCAATGTTCTTGATCGTGACTGGCGGGTTATGAATTCCCAATACACAGGAGCCTTCACAGGGAGCCGGACAAACCCGGCCCGTAAATTCCGGGAAGTTGTTAGTTTTATGGAGTCGATCGAGTGCTTCTTGCCATAGACCACGATAAACCAGGTCGTTCCATTCTGGGATCAGGTTATTGATCGGACAGCCGCTGGCCATGCCGCTGATCAAGGTGCCCGTGTGGCAAAAAGGTGTGCCGCAGTCCATGCAGCGAGCGCTCTGGTTGCGCAGCCGTTCTTCTGGCATGGGTAGATGAAACTCATCCCAGTTGTGAATTCGATCGAGCGGTTCGAGTTCAGAAGGGGCTTCGCGCAGAAATTCAATAAAGCCAGTGGGTTTGCCCATAGTGATTCTCTCTGGTTGTTGACGATCTGGTTGTTGACGATCTGGTCATGGTTTGGCTGAGGCAGCTTGGCTGAGGTAGCTAGCAGTTAGCCGCCACCGATCCGAGCCAAGTCGCGGGCGTTTTCTTCAAAGGCGGCCGATAGGGCTTCATCCCCGCTGAGTCCGGCTGCTTCGGCTTTACGGAGAGCTTGTAATACTCGCTTGTAGTCGCGTGGCATTACTTTGACGAAGCGGGAAATGTTCTCTGACCAGTTCGCCAGAACATCGATCGCTTTTTGGCTGCCGGTATAATCAGCATGTTTCTGAATCAGGTCTTGCAAGCGTTGCAGCTCGGCTGGATCTTCCAGGGTTTCCAGCCCAACCATTTGGGTGTTGCAGCGGCTGGCAAAGTCGCCGGTTTCATCCAAGATATAAGCCACACCGCCGCTCATGCCTGCTGCGAAGTTCCGTCCGGTGCTACCTAATACGATAACGGTGCCGCCGGTCATATATTCACAGCCATGATCACCCACCGCTTCAACCACTGCCGTTACACCGGAGTTACGCACACAGAAACGTTCGCCAGCAATACCGGAAATATAAGCTTCACCATTGGTAGCACCATAAAATGCAACATTCCCAGCAATGATATTTTCAGCCGCGACAAAGCTGGATCCCTTGGGCGGATAGACGATGATTTTGCCGCCGCTTAGCCCCTTGCCCAGGTAATCATTGGCATCTCCTTCTAGCTCCAGCGTGACTCCTTGCGGCACAAAAGCACCGAAGCTCTGACCAGCACTGCCCTGAAAATGCAACTGCACCGTATCTGCTGGTAAGCCTTGCCAGTGGCGCTTCGTGATTTCGTTGCCTAAAATGGTGCCGACCACCCGGTTGGTGTTGCGGATCGGCAGGGTCGCTTTGACCGGCTTGCCCTGTTCGATCGCCTCTTTGCACAAATCGAGCAGCACCGTCAGGTCGAGGGATTTGTCGAGGCCGTGATCCTGGGGAATCTGGCAGTAACGCCCGATCGCGTCATCCACCGATGGCTGATAGAGGATCTTCGACAGATCAATACCTTTGGCTTTCCAGTGCTCGACGGCTTGTTTGGACTCCAAAATGTCGGTGCGACCTACCATTTCGTTCAGCGTCCGGAAGCCTAGCTGCGCCATGATTTCCCGTACTTCTTGGGCGATGAACCGCATGAAGTTGACGGTATGGGCTGGATCGCCGGTAAAGTTCTTCCGCAACTCTGGGTTTTGGGTGGCGACTCCGACCGGACAGGTGTTGAGGTGGCAGACTCGCATCATGATGCAACCAAGAGTAACCAATGGCGCGGTGGCAAAGCCGAACTCTTCCGCTCCCAACAGGGCAGCGATCACCACATCTCGTCCGGTTTTCATCTGTCCGTCGGTTTCCACCACGATCCGCGATCGTAAATTGTTCAGCACCAAAGTCTGGTGGGTTTCCGCTAGCCCCAGTTCCCAGGGTAACCCAGCATGTTTGATCGAAGTTTGAGGTGAGGCTCCGGTGCCACCGTCATAGCCAGAGATCAGCACCACATCGGCATGAGCTTTGGCCACGCCAGCCGCGATCGTGCCGACTCCCACTTCCGACACCAGCTTGACGCTGATCCGGGCCGATCGGTTGGCATTTTTCAGATCGTGAATCAGCTCTGCCAAGTCTTCGATCGAATAAATATCGTGGTGCGGCGGCGGCGAAATCAGACCCACTCCGGGGGTGGAGTGGCGCACTTTGGCGATCCAGGGGTAGACCTTTGCGCCCGGCAACTGTCCGCCTTCGCCTGGTTTTGCCCCTTGCGCCATTTTGATTTGTAGCTCCTTCGCTTGGCTAAGGTAGAGGCTGGTCACCCCAAACCGACCCGATGCCACCTGCTTGATGGCGCTATTTTTAGAATCGCCCTGTTCGTTCGTCCAGGTGTATCTTTCTGGATCTTCGCCGCCTTCCCCCGTGTTCGACTTGCCGCCGATCCGGTTCATAGCAATCGCTAACGACTCATGGGCTTCTTTGGAAATCGAGCCGTAGCTCATCGCCCCGGTTTTAAACCGTTTCATGATCGATTCGATCGGCTCCACTGCTTCCAATGGGATTGGTTGCCGGGGCTTAAACTTGAGCAAACCGCGCAGGGTAAAGTATTTCTGGTTTTGCTCATTCACCAACATGGCATATTTTTGGTATAGCTGGTAACTTTCTTCCCGCACGGCCTTTTGCAGCGTATGGATCGTTTCCGGGCTAAACAAATGGGATTCTCCATCTTTGCGCCACTGATATTCACCGCCCACATCCAGGTTGTGTCCATTCACCTCCCGATCGGGGAAGGCATGATAGTGGCGCAGCAGCGTTTCCTGGGCAATCACGGCTAAGTCGGCTCCCTCAATGCGGGAGGCTGTCCAGGTGAAGTAGCGATCGATCACCGAATGGTTCAGCCCGATCGCTTCAAAAATCTGCGCACCCCGATAGCTTTGCAATGTCGAAATACCGATCTTAGAAGCCACCTTGATCACACCCTTAGTGGCTGCCTTGATGTAGTTCTGGCAGGCGGTTTCATAGTTGAGGTGGGAGAGCGACTGGTGCAGCAGTGATTCGATCGTTTCAAAGGCCAAGTAGGGGTTGATCGCGCCGCAGCCGTAACCCAGCAATACGGCAAAATGATGCACCTCTCGCGGTTCACCCGATTCCAGCACTAACCCCACGCGGGTGCGAGTGCCGGTGCGGATCAGGTGATGGTGCAGCCCGGCCACCGCCAGCAGAGCCGGGATCGGAGCATGGCTGCGGCTGATCGCCCGATCGCTGAGGATCAGCAGGTTAACGCCTGACGTGATCGCCTCATCCGCCTGAATGCAAATCGATTCGATCGCGGCCGCTAATCCTGCCCTGCCCTGCTGTGGATCGAACAGCATTGGCAGCACCACCGCCCGAAAGCCGGTGGGATTAGGCTGGCTGAGCTGCTTGAGTTTAGCCAATTCAGCATTGGTCAGGATCGGCGTTTTCAGCTTGATCAGGTGGCAGCTCTCCGGCTCTGGTTTCAGCAGGTTGCGCTCCGCCCCGATCGTGGTGATTGGCGAGGTAATGATTTCTTCGCGGATCGAGTCGATCGGTGGGTTGGTCACCTGGGCAAATAACTGCTGGAAGTAGTCATAGAGCAGCTTGGGCCGATCGGAGAGCACGGCCAACGGCGTATCAGCTCCCATCGAACCAACCGCTTCGACACCGTCACGGGCCATCGGGGTCAGCAGCAGCCGCAATTCCTCAAAGGTGTAGCCAAACGCCATTTGCCGTTGCAGCAGCGGTGGTTGGGCATCAACCAGTTCACCGTTCACCGATTCAGCTTCGATCGGGGCAGCCGGTAAATCCGCTAAAGTCACTAGATGCTGATTCAGCCATTCCCGATAGGGGTGTGCGGCCGCAATCTGATCTTTGATTTCCTGATCCGCAATAATCCGCCCGGCTGCCATATCTACCAGGAACATCCGCCCCGGCTGCAACCGACCTTTGTGGGCGACGCGATCGGGCGCGATCGGCAACACGCCGGCCTCGGAAGCCATGATCACCAAATCATCTTTAGTGACGTAGTAGCGCGAGGGTCGCAGCCCGTTGCGATCCAGCACTGCCCCGATCATTGAACCGTCGGTAAAGGCGATCGAAGCCGGCCCATCCCAGGGTTCCATCAGGCAAGCATGGTATTCGTAAAACGCCTTTTTCTGATCACTCATCGATTCGTGGGCCGCCCAAGGTTCCGGGATCATCATCATCACGGCATGGGGTAGGGAGCGCCCAGCCAGGGTCAATAGCTCCAGGGCGTTATCAAAAATCAACGAATCGCTACCGTCGATGTTAATCACCGGGCGAATTTTTTGAATGTCTTCACCAAATAACTCGGATTCAAATAAGGATTGGCGGGCATGCATCCAGTTGATGTTGCCGCGTAAAGTATTGATCTCACCGTTGTGAGCGATGTAGCGATAGGGGTGAGAACGCTCCCAACTGGGAAAGGTATTCGTGCTGAAGCGGGAATGCACCAGGGCTAAGGCACTTTCCATGTCGGGATCATGCAGCTCCGGATAGTAGTCGCCCACCTGCTCTGGCATCAGCATCCCTTTATAGACGATCGTGCGGCTCGATAGGCTGGCCGGATACCAGCGGGGATCAATCTGGGGTGAGCGGATCTGGTGGGATCGCTTGCGGATTACATATAGCTTGCGTTCAAAATCCCAGTCATCCGTCAGCTCGGGCGATCGTTGGATGAAGACTTGCTGCATCAGTGGTTCGCTGGCCTTAGCGGTTTCGCCCAAGCTGGCATTGTTGGTGGGAACCGTGCGCCAGCCCAGCACTTGCAACCCTTCTTCCGCCACAATCTGCTCGAACTGCTGACGACCCGCTGCACGACGATCGGCTTCGGGAGAGCCGTAGATCATACCCACCCCATAGCCCGCTTCAGGTAGGGTGATCCCGGCAGCAGCAGACACCTTTTGCAGAAATCGATGCGGAATCTGCATTAAAATCCCGGCTCCGTCACCTGTATTCTTCTCAGCGCCGCAAGCGCCCCGGTGATCGAGGTTAATTAGAATCGTCAGTGCCTGCTCCACAATCTCATGGGATCGCTGCCCCTTCATCTGCACAATGAACCCTACTCCGCAGGCATCATGCTCAAATTGGGGATCGTATAAACCTTGTTTGATCGGCTGTTCTACGGTTGGTTCCATGGGCAGTTCTGGCGGTTGGGCAGGTAGAAAATTGCTGTTCATTGTGGTGCTCAATTGTGATGCTCAAAGGTGGCAGAGATGGAGACAAATGTCGCAGACCAAGGCGATCGGGCTAGGCTAAAGACCTGAGCAGGCTAGATCTAAAAGAAATGTTTGAGCAAACGCAGGCTAGCGATCGGGTTCACTAATAAATCGGGTTCACTAATAAATCGGGTTCACCAAAATCAGATTAACTAAATTGTGTAATGGAGCAAGCTGAAACCGGCTTCTCTTAAGGAAATTGACAGATCTTTCACCCAGTATTCAATTCATTACGATTCGCTGTACCCGTGTTGAACCTACAGTCTTGAACCTGGATTTTTGAACCTACAGTCTTGAACCTACATTTGAACAGAAAAACTAAGGGTATGGAAGGTGGCAATATTCAATTAATGTGAAGAATCAAAACGATCCATACAACACTGTGACGCTTCATTAATAAAAGGCTGCGATTTCGCTGCACTGACAGCACAATAGAAGGCAAGTCTTGATCACTCAATTGTGAATCTTTCACATGAGCTGGGTTGCTCAGGATCACGGATCAGACGAATTTCCTCTTTTCACTTCAGGAGAATCTGATGGAGCCAGTGTCGCTACAAACCTCCCCTGACCTTTCGGCGCACCCTTTGCCCCAAGTGGTTTACGAGCACCTCGATCACATCGATCAGGAAGATGTGGCGGATAGCGCGGTCTGTCGCGAGCAGGCCCAAGAAATTTTGGCCGATCCAGAGGTGAGCCTATCTTGGCGAGAGGCGATTGCCGATCGGTTACGGCAAGTGAATCTGCTGCTAGCCAAACGCACGGTTTCTGGGGGCGATAGCTACTAAAGTTTTGGGGATCGTCTGTAGCCTCACTAGGCAGAGGCTTAACATCGCCTTCGGCAGGTTACGCACTGAGGGATGTTTGAGAGAGTGAGGGACGAAGATTATCAAGATATTTGAGCTAAGCCACACCAGCCAATGGCAATCCATTTAGGTTTTGAATTGAAATAAACTTTTAAGAGAGACGAAGTTGTTGATGTCAAATAATCGACTCCTAGAACTTAGGAGTTTATTTCATGTCATTGCCAGCCTATAGGATCAGACCGATGGATCCAGATGAGATTCATCTCGCGATCGATTGGGCTGCATCCGAAGGCTGGAATCCAGGCTTGTATGATGCCAACAGCTTCTATGCCGCCGATCCCCAAGGGTTTTGGATCGGTGAGTTAGGATCTATCCCCATAGCCACAATCTCGGCTGTGCGATATGGCGCATCCTTTGGGTTTATTGGCTTCTACATCGTGCAGCCGGACTATCGCGGTCAAGGCTATGGGCTGCAACTCTGGCAGGCGGCCATGCAGGCTCTATCAGGGCGAAATGTGGGTTTAGATGGTGTGGTGGCTCAGCAAAATAACTATCAAAAATCAGGCTTTAAACTGGCATATCGCAATCTGCGTTATCAGGGAGTGAGTGGTGGTGATTGTCCAACCGATCCCACTTTGGTGGATATCGCTCAATTGCCTTTTGAGCAGGTCGCAGCCTACGATCGTTCGTTCTTTCCGGATGATCGATCGACCTTTCTGCAATCTTGGCTCCAGCAGCCAGAGCGGGTTGCCTGCGGTGTCATTCACAACAGTGAACTGGTAGGTTATGGGATGATTCGTCCCTGTCGAACGGGCTACAAAATTGGTCCCCTGTTTGCCGATCGACCAGCGTGGGCAGAATTGCTGTTGACAGCGCTCCGATCGCAAGTGCCGCCCGCTCAGCCGATTTATCTGGATGTACCTGAAAGTAATCCGGCCGCAGTCGCATTAGCAGAAGCTGAGCAAATGAGCCTGATGTTTGAAACGGCCCGCATGTATACGGGCGACTTACCCGATCTACCGCTCGATCGCCTGTTCGGAGTCACAACCTTTGAGCTGGGCTAAAGCTTTGGGCTGGGCTAAAGCTTGAACTGACTCTCACAGTTGGACTTTCACGGTTGAAATGAGGGCTAAATTGAAGATGTTGAGAACGGAGAGGGAGGGATTCGAACCCTCGGTACGGACTTTCGAACCGTACAACAGATTAGCAATCTGCCGCTTTCGACCACTCAGCCACCTCTCCAGGTGTGCAAGGCTTACCTAATATAACAGATGTTCCCGGGAGTTCGGCAAGCCCTTTTAAAATTGTTTTTCATTTTTCAGGTTGCCCTCTTATACCGTTCCTAACTGTTACTACTAGCTACACAGCTATCGGCCATACCATGACGAGCGACTCGTACGAGCGACTCGATCGGGCAAGAGGATCCTCAGTGCTACTGTGCTGGCTCCCCACCTTGCCCATCTTGATCGGCGAGGGCAGGGAGGCATGAGAATAGGAAGGATTCAGGGTATCTATGTAAAAGCGAGATGAAGGGTAGCAAAATCGCCGCGACAGCCCTAAGGTGTGTTACTATCTGTAAAAAACTTTTGTAGAACTGAATGATCGATGGGTAAGGTTCTGGTCTTGAACGCTTCCTACGAGCCGCTGAATATCACAAGTTGGCGGCGTGCTGTCGTTTTACTAATCAAAGGCAAGGCCGAACAGGTCGAGCACAATGGGAAATTTGTCTATGCTGACACTCCGCTGCCGACGGTGATTCGACTGCGTCACTATGTGCGGGTTCCCTATAAGGAAATCCCCTTAACTCGCCGAAACATCTTACATCGAGATGGGCACTCTTGCCAATATTGTGGCTACACGGGTGACGATTTGACCCTCGATCACGTCATTCCCCGATCGCGTGGAGGGGGGGATACCTGGGAAAATATGGTGACCGCTTGTGTGCGCTGCAATGTCAAAAAAGGAAATCGAACCCCGAAAGAAGCCAATATGGTGATGCGACAACAGCCTCACCGACCTTATAGCGGTCTCTATTTTGAAGTGGCCAAACATGTCAAGAGCGGCGTGCATCAAGAGTGGCAAAAATATGTAATTGGTAGTTAACCCCTGGCAAATGACATGCGCTAGGGGTTTTGATTTACACTGCCCCTCGCCAGTCCGGGGTATAGATTTCTGCAACGGCTCATCTGCTAGTTCTCACTGGGGGATAGGTTTTTCATACTGATTTGCGGCTATGTCGAAAGGCATGAATCTAGTTGGAGTAAGGCGGAATGCCTCATTTTTTGCAAAGATCAGAACAAGGCTGGATGGCTCAAAACCAGGCTGCATTGTAGTCGGGCGATCTCCGGTTTGGGTGCCCCATTGATTTGCATCAGGGTTTTGAGTAAACCGTTCAGATTAAACCCTGTTTCAGTCAGGTCAATTCGTAAAATTAAGCATATGGATTTTGATTCTTCTCATTCACCGAATAGCCTGGCCCTCATGATGGAATCTGCCCCTGCCACCACTGATGAGATTAGTTCCCTCGAAATAGCTGGCTCATCACCCATCTCTAAAGAGGTGATTCCTCGCACACTTCAGGGCTGGATGACCTCCCAAGCTCGTAGCCTTACTGAACAAAAAGTAGAAGAAATTCGGCGGATTCTTGGCCAGTATCGAGGTAGTCGGCAAATTTTGGCCCTGCAAGATTTTCCCGATCCCGATGCCCTTTCCTGTGCTTGGGCTTATAAATTGATCGCCCAACAGTATGACATTCGCTGCGATATTGTCTACGCTGGGGCCCTCAGTCATCAAGAAAACATTGCGCTGGTGCGTCTGACAGGGCTGCCTGCCCAACGCTGGACTCCTCAGGTCTTGAAGGAGAAAGACTGGTCTGCCTATCAGAGCTGCGTTTTTATTGACAACCAGGGAACAACTACTCAACTGATGCCCTATGTGCAGCAGGCAGGCTTACCGATCGCAGTCGTGATTGATCACCATGCCTCTCAAGGCGAACTGAAAGCCGAGTTTATCGATTTGCGCCCGCAAGTCCGAGCCACAGCTACCATTCTGGTGCAGTATTTACAAGCGGGTTTGCTCAGCTTCAATACCAACAACAGTGAGCATGTTAAATGTGCCACGGCATTGATGCATGGGCTGCGATCGGATACGAATAGCCTCATGCAAGCCCAGGAAGAGGATTTTCTAGCCTCAGCCTACCTCAGTCGGTTTAGTGATGCCCAATTGCTCAACTCCATCCTCTATGCCTCCCGATCGAAGCGAGTCATGGATGTGATCGAGCGCTCCCTGCGTAATCGGGTGCTGCAAAATAATTTCTCGATCGCTGGAGTCGGCTACCTGCGCTACGACGATCGGGATGCGATTCCACAAGCTGCGGATTTTCTGGTTACAGAAGAGAACGTTCATACGGCGGTGGTCTATGGGATCGTCCATGACGAAGATGAGGAGTTAGAAGTCGTAATCGGCTCCTTACGTACCTCGAAACTCACCCTGGATCCTGATGAGTTCATCAAAGAAGCCTTTGGTCAAGATGCCCAGGGTCGATTCTTTGGCGGTGGGCGATCGATGGCGGGTGGCTTTGAGATTCCGATGGGCTTCCTATCTGGGTTCAACGAAAATTCTGAATACACCCGGATGAAGTGGGAGGTGTTTGATGCTCAGATTAAGCAGAAGCTCTTCCGGCTAATTAACCCCGAAAACGACATCATTTCGACCATCTAAGCCACTCCGATGGAAGGGAGGATCCATACCACTGCCGGATTCTCTCCTCTGCCCTGCGCATCTCCACTCGCCTGTTTGCAAAGCCCACTAGGTTCTAGGTTCCCCGATCGAGTACGCTTCAACGCTTTTGCCAAACTACGAGCAATACTCCACAGACGATCAGGCCTACGCCCATCACTCGCGCCCCAGTCACGGGTTCTCGAAACACGAAGTAACCTAATAACACTGAAAATACGTAGCTGAGGGCAATTGCTGGGCCAGCAATACTGAGGTTAACGCGCGTCAAAAGGAGGATGTAGGCGATCGCCCCGATTGCATAGGCGGTTAAGCCCGCAAGCAGTTCGGGCACTGTAGCAATGCTCAAGAGGTGGTTCAACCAATTTTCAGTACTGACTTTACCGAGCTTCAGGGCACCTGCTTTTAGCAAAAACTGCCCCCCGACACTCGCCAAAATTGCCACTACCAGTAGCCAAAACTCCTTCAGCGTCACGGTTAAGCCTCGTAAATCATTCAGCCCAGCTATTGACCAGCTATTGACCAGCTATTTAATTTAGCCCGATTCCCACTCTACCCCTGCTCCTTGAGAAGCTGAAAGTCGTGAGTCAGTGTCAGCATCAGCAGATTAATGCCTGCATCAGGCTACCGACTCTCGCAATTCGATGCTGCTCTGGCTGATGCGACTAATCTTCACCGCCGATAATTTTAGGAACTTTGAAGAAATCGCCCTGCAACGTAGTCTCTGGTGCTGGAGCACTTTGCACAATCAAATCCCGATCGCGATAAGCTTCCCACTGATCGGGACGGGTGACATTGCTCACATCGATCGCCCGGGCTGTTGGCTGAACCTCAGAAGTATCCAGTTGGCTTAACTGCTCAAAATACTCCAGAATGTCACCTAACTGAGTAGTGAATTGGGCTTCTTCGGCTGGCGTAAGCTCCAGACGAGCAAGATGAGCAACTTTAAGAACCTGTTCACGATCAAGCATAGTTAGCCGTTTGAGCCGTAAATGAGCAATAAACCTAGAAAAATGCATCAATGCGGGAGCGTCCAGTGGTTTTGAGCCAGTTCTGGGCTTCGATGTAGTTGTTGGGTGCGAGGCGGATTGCCCGTTGCCAATAGTCAGCGGCTCGATCGAAATAATCATCTGCCACTTCGTTGCTCCCTGCTTCTTGGGCTTGTTCCCCTAGATAGTGGTAGATCACTGCAATATTGTTAAGGGCTTGCGGCATACTGGGATTCATTTCCAGCGCCTCATGGTACAACTCTAAAGCGCGATCATGCTCACCATTGCTGGCATGGATCAAGCCCATATTGTACAGAATGAAGCTGCGATCACGAGGATCCTCTTCCAGTGAAAGCGCTTCCTCATAGTTCGCCATGGCTTCAGCATATTCACCATCTGCCTGGGCGGACATGCCATCTCGATAGTAGGCAAAGGCTTGTTTCGAAGTATATTTTGTCGGTAGCAGCTTGAGGATCAAGTCTGCCATGACCGTAAAAGACTTATCAATAAAGTTGTCGTTGCGTTGCGATCTGGGCATAAGTGCCTCGGCAAGATTTCTAAAGCAGTTGATAAGCGTAGCACAGCATTCCTATTCAGGATAGCGTGTTGTCTGTCCCTTGTCTGCTTGATGATGCTCCTGCTGAAGCAGAGCTAGATGTGTCGCAGTGCCGCTTCCTGTCCATTTTTAATTTGAGGTAAGCGGAGCACATAGCGGTAGCCTTCTTCGCTTGAGCCCTGCACAATGATGTCCCCTGCATGGAGTTCTGCAAGTTGACGACTCAGCATCAGCCCTAACTGTTGTCGGGTGTCTTCGGGTTGTAGCGTTGCTGTTGAAGCTCCAGATGGTGGCGCTGCACTCCCGGGTTGCCAATCCGAGAGGCAAGCGTCTGAGCCACCCCATGGATTGAGGGCTTGCTGCGTGGCCAGTGGGATTTGGGGTAACCCCTCGCCTAGCCAAGGGTGGGAGGCCCACGCCGAGATCTGAAGCGTGTTTTGTTTCCGAGAGATATGAATTCGGATCACACTGTCGGTACTGGAATCTTGAATTACGCCAAACACCAAATGGTAAACCATCTGACGGACTTTATCTTTGTCGAGTAGCCAAATGCGATTACCCGGTTCAACCGTGAGTTGCAATTGTTGATCGCGGCGTTGGGCGACTTGGGTTAAGGTGGCGATCGCCTGCTGACAGAGCATTTCGATATCGACGGGAGCTAAATTTAGATCCAGGTCTTGATCATTCAAAGCACCCAGCTCCATGATTTCATTCACGAGCGATACGAGGTATTGACCGCTATTATGAATGATTTGAATATATTCTTGCTGTTTTTCAGAGAGTTCTCCATAAATTCTCTGATTCAATACCTTTGCCATTCCCAGGATTGAAGTCAGCGGCGTACACAACTCCTGAGTCATTTGAGACAGCAAGGTTGCCTTCACAGCAGATGGAGTCAGAGATTGAGCGGGTGAGGAGTTTGCCGAAGAGACAAGTGAGGCGATCGAAGTGGGCAGATAGGTTTGTTTTTGGAGACGTTCTCGTTCAAATTCACTCATACACCAGCGGGCGATCAACTCCAGGAATGCCATTTCTTGGTCAGAAAAGCTTCGAGGAGCCAATCCCATCACGGCAAGGCTACCAATACATTGTCCATCGGTGGCGAAGAGCGGCACGCCCAAGTAGGAGCGGATACCATAGCGCTGAACCAGTTGCAAAGGGGCAAAATTCGGATCAGCACTGGCATCCGTGATCATCAAAACGCGCTGACTCTCTGCAACCTGAGCGCAGAAAGCTTCCTGTCGTGGCAATTGGCGCGATGCTGCCAAACTATTCATTAGCCCGATCCGAGACAGTCCAACTGCCGATTTAAACCATACGCGATCCCGATCGAGAATGCCCAGAACGCAAATTGGTGCATTCAGAAAATGTGCCGCAGTTTGAGTTGCTTCTTCAAAAATAGGAACGCTATCGGACTCTAATAGACCAAGTGATTCCAGCGTTTGAAGTTGCGGCAGCGCTTGAGTAGACGGTGACGATTGTTTCAGGTTGCAAAGCACGGTTTCATCCGGGATCATTACTGATAACCCCATAGTTCAGTTTCCCTCTGTAGACTCTCCATCAATCGGATGAGTCTTTCACGATAGCTCTAGAGTTCCCGCTGTCTGAGGTTCGCGAACAGGGATCTAGAGAATCGATGCACAAGGGCTGGATCCGGAATTGCCCATAGACTTTCAGGCGGGATCGGCTCTCTGTTAGCGGATCCTGGATGTATCAAATGCATCTCCAATTTTAGGCATTATCACTTAAATCTGTAAGCCAAGGATGAGCGAGGGTCAGGCCGATCGCAATTGATTCGGGGTGTATGCTCTTTGTTGCAAGTGGTGCATGTGGTGAAAGAGATTCCAGCAATATTGTTCAGGTAGCCCACAGGTAATGGCTCCTCTGAGAACAACATTGAAATACCAATCATTAGGGGCATGTTCTTCGGTTAACTTTTCAATCACTGTGTAGGTTCGCACATTGGCATAGCGTTGATTGTTGCAATGCACCTCAATGATTTCGTGTTGGTATCCTTCCTCCCGTTCATCTAGCCGATCGCTCAATCGAATCGGCAGTCGATAAAGTACGCCCTCAACTTGATCACCAGTTGAGCAAATCACATCCAGAACGCCGCAATTTCGCCGCTCCGATCGTCGAAAAAAGCCTAATCGATAATCAGCCAGGGTGGCAGTTCCGACCACAAACTCATGGGTGCTTTCTCCCAGTGATCGCTTCAGATCGACTGGACACATGCAAGAACCATAGGCGAAATAGTAAAACCAATCAGAATCTTGCTGGGGGATGATGCGAAGTGGCTGCATGGTGATGCTCAGTCGAACTGATAAAGACACAGGATCGGAAAATGAAGCAGGCTCAAACCAGTTTTGCCTATCGTAAACCTGCCGCTACGGAAAGATTGTATCAAAAATCGCCAATAATATTATCAAAACCCAATCGGAAAACCGTAGTTTTTGAAGGCCTGCCTGTTTAGACTTTTGCGCAGGGTGCGGGGTGCGGGGTCAGATCTCGTTTTGCCCTAAAATCAAACAGAATCAAACAGAATCAAACAGAACCGAACTGCTCCCGCATCAAACAGCCCTAGAACCAAACTATGAAAAAAATGCAGTCTGTAGTTGAAATTCCAGCAGCGGCTTGGCAGCGGGCGATCGGAGCAGGATGGGCGCATCCCTACCGAGTGCGTTATCCCAGTAATATTGATGATGGGCCGTGGCATGGGATGCCGTTGGGTGGCTTTGGAGCGGGCTGCATTGGCCGATCGCCAAAAGGGGATTTTAACCTCTGGCATCTGGATGGAGGCGAGCACCTGTTTCGGAGTTTGCCAGCCTGCCAATTTAGTGTGTTTGAACAAGTGGGTGGGACTGGGACAGGCCCTGCATCCAGTCAGAGTGAGTTCAATTCATTAGAGGCAGTAACTCAAGCCTATGCCCTCTGCACTGAGGCTCCGACCGACGGCACACTCGCCAGTTGGCAGTGGTATCCAGATCGGAGCGATCGATCCACCCAAACAGAAGCGGTGGACAGTTCAGTCGAATGTTCTGCTACACCTCAAACCACTGGCAGCTATCACGCCTTGTATCCGCGCAGTTGGTTTGTCTACGATCGGGTGTTTCAAGCCAAGCTGACCTGTGAGCAATTTTCGCCGATTTTGCCCGGAAATTATCAAGAAACCAGCTATCCGATCGCCCTATTTACCTGGACAGCCGCAAATCCGACCGATCGGCCCATCACCCTCAGTATTTTACTGACCTGGCACCATACAGCCGGTTGGTTTCGCAATACCCTGGCATCACCGGAAATTAAAATCCGGGATGATGGAAGTCCGGTGTATGAATATCAGCCCGCTTGGGGTGACAGCGCAGGACAGATCAGTCAGATTCGCTCGGCGGAAGATGCGATCGGCATTGTCATGAGTCGGCAGCGCGATCGATCGGCTCCCCGGTTCACGTCAACTGGTCAGGCAGAAACTGGTCAGGCAAAAACTGGTCAGGCAGATCAGCCAACCGATCTGCAAGAAGGAGACGGTGAATGGTGTATCGCCACGTCGAAGGCAGACGGAATAGAAGTCTTCGTCAATGATCGCTGGAATCCGCTTGGAGATGGGGATGAAATTTGGTCTCCCTTTGCCCAAACGGGTTCATTAGGATCCAGTTCGATCGATTTTGGGATGGATTCCCCAGTCGTTGATGGCCAACCAAGCGCGGGATTGGGATCGCAGCCTGCTCAGCCTGGTGAACAAGTGGCTGTTGGGATCGCAGTTCGGTTTACCCTACAACCGGGTGAGATCCGGCAAATTCCGTTTAGCTTGAGTTGGGATTTTCCGGTGACGGAGTTTGCTCAAGGGGTGAAGTATGATCGGCGCTACACCGACTTTTGGGGACGCAATGGTGCGAATGCCTGGCGGATCGCTACAGCCGGGTTACAGCGAGCTTTCGAGTGGCAACAGCAGATTCAACAATGGCAGCACCCAATCCTCAGTCGATCGGATCTGCCGGATTGGATGAAAATGGCATTGTTCAACGAACTGTATCTCCTGACGGATGGTGGAGCCTTATGGTCGGCGGCCACCGATCGGGATCCGGTCGGTCAATTTGCAGTGTTGGAATGTTTAGATTATCGCTGGTATGAAAGTTTGGATGTACGGCTGTATGGCTCTTTCGCCCTCGTGCTGCTGTGGCCAGAACTGGATAAAGCAGTGTTGCGGGCATTTGCCAGAGCGATCCCAGCCCAAGACGATCGGCGGCGGGTGATTGGCTACTACTATACGATCGGAGCAGACGAGCATCTGGCAGTCCGGAAAACCGCCAATGCGACCCCCCACGACTTAGGAGCCCCCAACGAACATCCCTGGGAAAAGACCAATTACACCGCCTATCAAGACTGTAACCTCTGGAAGGATTTAGGCAGTGATTTTGTGTTGCAAGTCTATCGCACCTTTTTGTTGACGGGCAGTCAGGATCAAGCATTTCTGCAAGACTGCTGGGGGGCGGTGGTGGCCGCTCTGGATTATTTAAAGCAGTTTGACTGGGATGGGGATGGCATTCCCGAAAACTCTGGTGCTCCCGATCAAACCTTCGATGACTGGAGACTGCAAGGAGTCAGTGCCTACTGTGGCGGATTATGGATTGCTGCCCTGGAGGCCGCGATCGCGATCGGTCAGATCCTCCTGCATCAGCTAGCTCCCGATCGCCCTTCTTCTGAGCAGCCCTCTCCTGAGCAGAACCTCCAAGAAGCCGCAGCCCGCCAGCCTCAACACCAGCCTCAACAATCGATTGCCACCTGTATTCAACGCTATCAAACCTGGCTGACGCAAGCCCGATCGATCTATCACCCGACGTTGTGGAATGGGCGTTACTACCGCTTAGATAGCGAAAGTGGATCGGCGGTGGTGATGGCCGATCAGCTCTGTGGGCAGTTTTATGCTGCGTTATTAGGACTCCCCGATGTTGTGCCGTTGGACTGCGCGGCTGCCGCTTTGCGATCAGTCTATGAGTCCTGTTTTTTGAACTTCCATCAGGGTCAGTATGGAGCGGCCAACGGATTGCTGCCAGATGGCTCTCCAGTGAACCCCAACGACACCCACCCGCTGGAAGTTTGGACAGGCATTAACTTTGGATTAGCCGCTTTTTTGATCCAAATGGGAATGCGATCGGAAGCCTTGCAACTCACGCAAGCAGTTGTCCAGCAGGTATATGACCATGGGTTACAGTTTCGCACGCCCGAAGCCATTACCGCTGTTGGCACCTTCCGGGCCAGCCACTACCTACGAGCCATGGCGATCTGGCTAATCTACTGGGTCTGGGATCAACCATCGCGATCGGTCTAGGTGAGGCTCAGCCAGGGGTGGATCGCAGCGCTGACAACGGTGGGTTTTCCGCCCAGGCTGGGTCGGAGAGAGTGCGGTAGAGTGGAAGCTGGAGGTTGGAAGAGGCAAGGTATCCATGGCACGCGGAGATCAAATTTATGTCATGCGCCCGTTGATGAATATGGATGGAGCCTATGAGCACCATGGGATCGACTGCGGCGACGGTACGGTGATTCACTACTACAAAGGGGGTGAAGTTCCAACCATCACTCGTACCAGCTTTGCAACGTTTGCACGAGGCAATCCCGTCTATCCCCAACCTCAGTCGATCGCCTATTTACCCGAAATTGTGATTCAACGGGCGGAAAGTCGGTTGGGAGAGCAGAAATATCAACTACTGACCAATAACTGCGAACATTTTGCCACCTGGTGTAAAACTGGCAGAAATGAGAGTCCGCAGTTGCTCACCGATGGATTGGGGTATGGTTCTCTCAACCCGTTTGATACGCGACAAATGCTCGATCGGGCAGCAACTGAGGGAAATCCGGTAGAAACCGTCACCTTGCTCACCCAAGCCTTAAACCAAGCGACCATTACCCGCCAGCAGTTGCAAAGCCAAGCTAACCAGGCTCAAGCGGAAATGGCATCCTGGCATCGGGTGGCTCAAGCTGCTTTGAAACGTAACCGAGAAGACCTGGCCAGAGCCGCTTTGGCACGCAAAGTAAATTATCGACGAAAATGGGAGCAGATACAAAAGCAATTGCAAGATGTGGATGCTCTACAAACTTCACTGTTGCAAAATACGAGAAAGCTACAGCAACAAATTGCGATCGATCCACATCATCTGCAAACAACGATCAGTTAACCAAATCAAATCAAGCCCAGACCGCTACTCCAGGCAGGTTTTCGATTCGAGTTCCCTGCTGATGGCAGGATACCCTGATTTTCTTACCTTAACCGACTACTCCCGTTAGGCTGTGGGATATTAGGCTGTGGCATAGACAGATGGTTCCGGAGCAGCGACGGGTTCACTATCCAATTTGCCCTGGATCGCCAACACCGAACAAGGTGCATGGTGCAGCACATAGTTACTGATGCTACCCATAAACAACTCACCAATGCCGGTATAGCCACGCCGCCCAATCAAGATCAGGTTGGCATCCCAGGTTTTAGCGATCGTACAGATAGCATGACCCGGATCGCCCAGCATTTGAGTGAATTCAGTGGGAATACCCGCAGTAGTAGCGATGTCCGTCTTGAGGCGCAGGAATTCTAGACCTTCAGTTTCTTTTGTACGCCATTGTTGCAGATAAAAATCGACATCTTCTCGCAGCAAGGGATAGGTGCCAGGCATGGAGAAAATCGGACTGGTAAAGTTGGTTTCGACCGGCGATAGAACATGAACCAGCATCAAATGACCATCAAGCTGTTTCGCTAAGGTTAAAGCAGCTTCAAAGACCTGATGGCTCAAATCAGATTGATCTAGCGCAACCAAAATTTTGTGAAACATAACGATCCTCCTTAAAAGTGGATCTATAAGAATGCTGGAGAATGCTTGAAGAGGCAGATTGAAAGGTAAATTCTGCTGACGATGCCTGCCAGCAATAGCTGAGGCAACCCCCAAACCGGAGCAACACGCAAACAGCGCAATATACACAGAATATATGAAGACTATACATTACAGTATATATGTTACTGCGATACTGCGAGCAAACCTAGAACTCAAAAATCAGCCAAAGAAAGCCGACGCAGAGGTAGCACAAGTAGATTACATCAAGTAGATTACATATAGATGCAATCAGGTAGGTGCAATCAGGTACCAACGATCAGGTGTTAACATTGAAGCCGACTCAAATCAGCTCACCTAAAATGAAGATGACCAATGAAGCCCTAATCACTTTTATTGTAGGAAAGTCATGGGTTAAAAAGGGATAGGGATCACAAAAATTCAGATACAAAAGTTCAAATTACCTGACCCAATTTGAGCCGATCGAGATGACTGGTCAGACAAAAATTATATATCCTACCAAACCCACTCTAGTTCGCCCTCCTGGAGCTTTTGAGTCACCAGATGACTAATCAAATTCAGCTCTTGAGGACTGATCTTGCCATCGGCCCAGACCAGGGTTTTAATCTGCCTCATTTCTTCAGGGGTCAGTTTGCCATCGGAGATGGCTCGTTCAATCGTTACCTTCAATTTTTGCAAATCCAGTAATTCTTCCGGTGAGGGTTCAGAACAGTTGGGGCGAGAAATCTGCATGGTGTAAGCCTCCATGGTAAGAGCGCATGACGGCAGGTATTTACTAACACATATTCCAACTCATTATCTAGATTGGGTCGAAAATTTCGCCTTAAGAAAAACCGAAAAATGATTGCTGATCCTGGCAAAAAATTGGTTCTACAATCACCATCATGATCGCCTACATGGGGTAGAGATGTAATCGGTCTAGATGTAACCGTGTTAACCATCACCATGAATCTGAATCAGTTAAGATTTATGCAGTCAGGATTTCCAGATAAACCTGTATCTCAAAGCAAATCTGTATTTCCAGCCCAAGAGATCAGCACATGGTCAGCATAGAGCCAGCATGAGGATAAAGGGCTGACCCAACTTAAATAACTAAAAAGGTTAGATCGGCTTATCGTCTAAGCTTCCCTGATCTCGAATCTTTCGGTACACTGTGCTCACAGAGGCGGGATCTTCCTGCTATCACCCTTTTATACTGTGACGAGATTGAAACTGTGGTTAAGGTGAATTCAGCGATCGGACATAAGCTGCTTGGTTCAGTGTTGCTACTCTCAATTCTCGTGGGATGTAGCCGCGGGGAGCAAGCTGGGGCTCCGGGAATGGGTGGTGCTATGCCCCCTTTACCCATTAAGGTATTAGATCTACAGCCCGGTTCAGTGGAGGATGGTTCAGACTTTGTTGGAACATTGGCCGCCGCTGAAAGAGTCACGCTACAACCGCAGATTCAAGGGCGCATTGAGCAGGTTTTGGTTACCAGCGGCGATCGAGTCAACCCAGGCACCCCGATCGTTTCATTAAGTTTGGATCAAGCGCAGCCAGAAGTGGCTACGGCTGAAGCAGGAGTGAGTTCAGCGCGAGCAGCCCTAGGAACGGCCGAAGCTCAACTGCAAGCTGCTGAAGCCGATCGAGCCAGAATTGCGGCTGATTTGGCGTTGCAACAAACCGAATTTAACCGGACTCAATCGTTGGTCACCGAAGGAGCCCAGTCTCAACAACAACTGGATATTGCGCGGCGCAACCTGGATACCGCACGGGCTAGCTTGGCCGCCGCCGATAAGCGAGTCAGTGCATCCAGAGCATCGGTGTCCCAGGCTCAAGCAGGGATCAGAGAAGCCCAATCCCGCGTAGCTTCTGCCAGTGTGAATTTAGGCTTCAAACAGGTGAATTCGCCTATCCTGGGAGAGGTGGGAGATCTGCTGGTCAAAGTGGGCGATTTTGTCACGCCCAGTACAACACTGACCACGATTACCCGCAACGATCAGCTCGATATGCGGATCTCAGTCCCCTCCAACTATGCTTCTCAGTTGAGGACAGGGTTGCCAGTGCAGCTTCTAGATCCCAACTCAAAACAAGCGATTGGATCGGGTAGCCTCTTCTTCATTTCGCCTCAAGTTGATCCAAACGCCCAGTCAATTTTGACGAAAGCCCGTTTCCCGAATAATGGCAGCTTGCGAGATGGGCAATATGTGCAAGCCCGCATTACTTGGCGGAAATCGAGCGGTCTTTTAGTGCCCACCACCGCCATCACACGGGTGGGTGGACAGTCCTTCGTGTTTGTGGTCGAAGAGAAGCCCGCTGAGTCAGGACAGGCACAAACCGTCGTCACTCAACGCCCGGTGAAGTTGGGTAATGTGCAAGGCAATAATTTTGTAGTGCAGGAAGGGTTACAGCCTGGAGAGCAAATTGCAACCACCAATATTTTGAGGTTGCGAGATGGTGCGCCGGTGCAGCCAGAGTCATAAGTTGATCGGCTCAAAAGTTGATCAACTACAGGAGTATCCGATATAGGAGTCAAAGTCAGCATGGCAGACTGCGGATGTAAGGCAGAAGCAGAAAAAGTGCAGCAAGCGACGCTTCGCCAACTCCTCTGGATTAATGCCGCTATGTTCTTGATCGAGCTAGGGGTAGGCACTGCTGCCCATTCTACAGCTCTGCTGGCTGACTCGCTCGATATGCTGGCTGATGCAACGGTGTATGGGATTGCCCTACTCGCGATCGGGCGATCCATCCATCACAAAATTCGAGCTGCCTTCCTCAGCGGCATCTTTCAGATCACACTGGCTGGACTGATTTTGCTAGATGTGCTGCGGAAATGGCTGAATGGCAGTGCGCCGGAACCGATTTGGATGATTGGGGTAGGAATTCTGGCCTTGATGGCCAATCTCATTTGCCTATGGCTGATTGCCCGCCATCGCCAGGGAGAAGTTCACCTCCGGGCCAGTTGGATCTTTTCTAAGAATGATGTGATTGCCAATCTGGGTGTCATTGGAGCCGGTTTGCTCGTCCACCAATTACAGTCACAGATCCCCGATCTCGTGGTCGGGTTGCTCATTACCTTACTGGTCTTACGAGGAGGCATCCAAATTGTCCAAGATGCTCGGCAAGAACGATCCCGTGCCCCCTCTGAACAACCATAAGCCCAACAAACATCGAAACAGTCATCATTAGACCACTTACATGTGAATTGAGGTGGGGGCAAACCTCACCTCACCTCATCCTCAAAACTGAATTTGCCAGAGATTCGGATCGACTTCGGATTGACTATAGGGATCGCCACATCCTGAAGCCCTCCAAGACCGGCTTAACCCATGAGTCAGCGTATCCCGATGGGTCGTGGTTCCCGACTTAATAATGGTTTCCCACTTTCCGGTGGTGTACGGCTGTGAGGGCATCGGACTTGGAAACCCGACCCGTATCGACCGAACTGTAAACGATCCAGTGATCGCTACATTCCATCCGGCTCACCACCTGACATTCTAGATAAGCCAGAGCATCCCCCAAGACAGGCACCCCATTCGCACCCGCATAGGTTTTAACTCCCTCAAACCGATCGGCCCCTGGAGCAAACCGCTTTAAGAAATGCTTCATCAGATGCTGGTAATTGCCTTCCTCCAAAACATTAAGAACGAATCGATCGCCTGCATGGAGAAAGGATTCGATCGCCCGGTCTTTGGCAACCGCAATTGTGACCCCTAACGGTTCAATACTGGCTTGCGCCACCCAAGAGGCTAACATGGCACTGGAGGCTTCTCCCTTTTTAGCGGTGAGAATATAGAGCCCGCCGCTCAACCGTCCCAGCGCTTTATCCAGCTCGTTATCAAGGGCTTTCATTTGCTTGATGCTCCGATCACGGGTCAGCCACTGCCCCAAATCGGTTCCCGCCTCATCACAGAGCTGATACAGTGCCGCATTGGCAGCTTCCTTAATCAAAATGGGTGGAAATACCTCTTTCATGCCCACTTCCTGAAACTGATTGCGCAGGGGATAGACCGACTCATCATCGCCACCACCTGCTTCAAATAGCCCGATCGCCTGTTTAGAATGCACAGCCGCCAGAATTGTACTGATTGCTGCCCGCGCATTTTCCGCCAGATCACCCGATTGAGGCGGCATACCAATCACAACCCCAGCGGAGAGATCCACCATCTCCCTGGCAGACTGCGGATCGGTCGAGCGAAAATCGATCAATTCCACCGCGACCCCGGTTTTGGTGATACCGTAGGCGATCGCTTGGGCCAGTTCAGTGCTGTAACCATAGTCAGCGGCATAGAACAACGCAACGGTTGTTTCCGCTTTAGCTTGAGCCTGACTCCAATCCCGGTAGCGTCCCACCAGTTCTGAGACATGGTGCTTCAGTAAAGGGCCATGTCCTGTGGCGATCGTTTGAATGGCAGGTAAATCACCCATCCGCTTGAGAGCCGCCAAGACCGATCGGGCATTCGGGCCCATCAAGCAGTCATAGTAAAGCTGATAATCTTCATCCAGCAGGGTCAGATCTTCGTCGTAGGTATTGTCATCGCAGTAATGCATCCCAAACACATCACAGGTGTAGAGGATCTGGGTTTTGTGATCAAAGGTCAGGATCGTATCCGGCCAATGCAGATTGGGAGCGGAAACGAACTCCAATTCATGCCCATGACCCAGGTCGAGCCGATCGCCACTTTTCACCATCCGGCGCTGGAAAGGTTGATGCACCAGTTCTTCTAAAAACTGGATCGCCACCTTAGCACCCACTACCGTGACCTGAGGAGCCAACGCCAAGACATCTTTCACTAGCCCACTGTGATCGGGCTCCGTATGGCTAATCACCAGGTAATCTAGTTCAGCAGGATCGATCAACGCTGTCAACTGTGCTAAGTAGAGATCGCGGAACTTCTCATGGGAAGTATCGACCAGAACGGTTTTCTCACCTCGAATTAAGAAAGAGTTATAGGTGGTACCGTTTTTCAGCTCGAATTCAATATCAAACCGATCCCGATCCCAATCGAGCGAGCGGATTGCGGTGGTGTTTTCGGCGATTTCTAAGGTTTGTAGCGTTAATTTTTTAGGTAAACCGAGTGATGCGCGTTCTGCCAGTGCAATCATTGCAGCCCCTCCCGTTGCGCGGATGGTTATAGAGTATTGCTATCTCCCTATTATTGTCCGCAGATGAGTGGTCTTGTAAAGTTCTGATAAGCAAAGCGATTGATTAAGCAGGCTTATATAAGATTCGTAGGGGTGAAGCAGGCGGGCAAACTTCCCCTAAGTTTCACCCCAACTTTATCCAAACCTCAGCTACAGTAGCAGGGAATCCCCGCTACCGCTCCACCGATCAAGGCTGTGTGGAGGAGCGATCGATCAGAATGAATCTAGCAGAATGAATCTAGCAGAGTTTAGAGTAAACTGTTGATTCGCGATCGATAGGCTGCATTATCTAATCCCGCTCCCGTATTGGCTGCTGCTGGATCGATCGCCTCATTCAACACGCGAATCCGCTCCGGTACTGCCGGGTGAGTGCTCAAAAATTCTGGAATGGCGTTGCGATTGCGTAATTTCTCCATGAAGGCTGGCATCGCCCCCGGAGCATAGCCCGCTCTCGTCAAGGTTATCAGCCCATGTTGATCGGCTTCAAACTCAGCCCGACGGCTATTCGGTCGGCGCAAAGCCAACTCAACCCCAATGTTGACAGCAGTATTGCGATCGAGTCCGGTAGCACTAGCAACCCCTTGGGCGACTGCCTGTTCTCGCATCTGCTCCAGCGCATGGCGAGCGGCAATATGGCCAATTTCATGACTGATCACACTGGCAAGTTGGGCTTCATTATCGGCAGCCTTGATCAACCCAGTGGTGACATAGACATAGCCGCCCATGGTCGCAAAGGCATTCAGATCACTACTCTCCACAACTTGAAAAGTATAGGGAATATTTGGACGATCGCTGTGGGGAACCAATCGCTGACCGATTTCATTGATGTAGCTATTAATGACTCGATCGGAGTAAAGCGAAAGTTCTTGGCTAGTTAACTGGCTATTGATCTGCCCTCCCAAAGCTACTTCCTGGCGATCGGACAATGTGGAAAGCTGAATGATTTGCACACCTCGTAGGAGTAGCTCGATCAGCGACATTGCCTGCGAGGGACGGGGTGTGGTAACCACCAAACTGGTCGCTACCAAGACGGACATCAAGCCATAGATCCAACGGCGACGCAACTGGCGTGAGAAATCGAGGAGCAGGTCTAACATGGCGTGAGATGAAACAACGATGAGCAAGTCAAGCAATTAAAAGCAATTAGTCAGAGCCATCATTCAGCCGAAATTCAACCAACATTCAACCAAAATCTAATTGCGAAATCTAATTGATCCGAGCCCTGAATCAACCTGATCCGAGCCCTGAATCAAAACACTGAATCAAAACATTGAATCAAACACGGACGGCTGAATTGATAGGACGATAGGAACCGCGATTTGTTGCCGATGGAGTCGCCGCTTCCAGCCTGAGAATTGACAGGGAGACATGATCTCTGGATGGGGCACAGTATTGCTTTCCCAACGGAATACCTTCAAGAAGGTAGGTGGAAGCCAAGCGCCATTGCAACCGCTATTTAACGCTATTTTTAGTATAGGTTTCCCAAATCCAGGCAGAATTCCATCGTTGGAGCGATCCCATGGGTTGATTTCCAGGTGCCTGAGTGAGGTGATTTGCGGTGATTTCCGTGGTTTTGCCGTTACTCTTGCCGTTACTCTTAATAAAGAGTAGCTGTAGCCAAGTTGCTTAGGACATTGAAGATGAGGGGGGTTCACCCCTGCACCCCGTTCTAAATCCAGTGGCTATGGCTATATGTGCTATGGCTATATTAAGGATCATCATGATTATTAAAGATGGCGATTACTTGCCGAGAAAGATGGCAAAATTGATGCCAAGCCGATCGAAGGGTAACTTGATCTGCTAGAGTGCTATCTGTTTCCTGATCGATCGCGGAGATCTGCGGTATGGCGATTCTTGATTCCAAAGGGCGGCTGTTTGGCAAAGTAAGCTTACTGGATATTGGAGCGGGGCTGATCATCCTGATGGTCGTGGCAGGTCTGTTCCTGCTGCCCGGTGGCTCTGGATCGTCTGTCGCGCAAATTGGCACTGCTACTCAGCCTGTTGAAATCGATGTAATTGTTCGCGGTCTGACGGTGACGAATCCGAAAGGGTTTGTTGAATCGCTTCAGCAACAACAGAAAACCAACATCATTATTCGGAATCAGCCTGCCGGAGAAGTGGCGGTGTTGGGTGTGAAATCTTTGCCCCGATCGGTTGCAGTGCCTCAACCAGATGGATCGGTCAAACCCATGCCTGATCCGCGTCCTGAGTTGGAATACACCGTCGATATGTTGGTCACCCTGAGTGGCGAAGCCCAAGTCTTAGAGGATGGGCCGGTTATTGCTGGGAGTAAGGTGAAAGTCGGGACACCTCTGGAACTAGAAGGACAAACCTATCGATTCAATGCTCCTGTGGTCGGTGTACGGATTTTAGAAAAACCCCAATCTTGAAGATTCAGTTTCCTGTTCGGCATCTTCCAGTCTAGAGGTGAGTGAACCCCTGCCAGGACTGAAGAAACGGGAAATGGCATAGATTTCAGCCTGGCTGCCCCAAGTCAGACTGATGAGAGATAGTCAAAAGGGTTAAGGTTTCTTATCGTTGTTGCATCTGAATTCTTGAATTTGTGTTCAGTAATTCTGACCTATCGGAATTCACCGCTACACTTCCTTAAATGCAGCTACTGATATAAACCCTATGTGTACAATTTGTAACTTCCTGAGCCTGGGTGATGCGTTACCCCAGGCAGACCAGCCCGTGTTAAATCCAACCCCCGGTGCAGACGGAGTAGGAGATTCGCTTTATCCTGGTTTTGGCAACAGCGGCTATGATGTCGAGAAATACGATTTAAATCTGAATGTGACTGATGTTGCAACCAGTACATTAATTGCTACAGCCACAATTGATGCCACCGCTACGCAGGATCTCAGTAGTTTTAATCTTGATTTTATTGGGTTCTCTATCAGTGAAATTACGGTGAATGGTGAAGCAGCCACCTTCAGCCGCGCAGGACAGGAACTGACTATCACGCCCCTGCAACCGATCGCTACAGGTTCAGACTTTACGGTGGCGATCGACTACACAGGGTCACCCGAACCCATTACTTCCGTCGCTATTCCCGTACCAACCGGCTGGGTGATTTACGATGGCGGCAGCTTTGTTTTGAGTGAGCCGGATGGAGCTGCCAACTATTACCCGGTGAATGATCACCCATTGGATAAAGCAGCGTATACGTTCCGAGTCACGGTGCCCAACGATTACGCAGTCGCTGCCAACGGGCTGTTAGAAGAAACGATCGTGACCCCAACGGCCCGTACCTACGTGTTTGAAGCTCGCGATCCAATGGCCAGCTATCTGACCACCGTTAACATTGCCAGTGGGTTCACGGTCACAACCGATCAAACAGCGGATGGAGTGCCGATCCGTAACTATTTTGCGGAAGGGATCGATCCAGCCCTCTTGGAACCCTTTGAGCTGCAAGCCGAGATGGTGGATTATTTTAGTGATCTGTTTGGAGACTACCCATTTGAAGTGTATGGCTCCGTGGTGATGAACACCGACACCGGGACAGCGCTGGAAACCCAGACCCTATCAATTTTTGGGATCGGTCAGCTTGATTCGCCCATTCTAGAAGAGATCATTGCCCATGAAGTTTCGCATCAATGGTTTGGTAACAGTGTCAGCCTGTCCGATTGGCAAGACATCTGGCTGAACGAAAGTTTCGCTACCTATGCCCAGGGATTATGGGTGGAATATCGCCAAGGTGCGGCTGGGCTAGAAACCTGGGTAGAAGATGTTTATAACTTTGTAGAAGAAAATATTGATGCCTTAGTGACACCTGGCACACCGCTAGCAGATGACTTATTTAATCCAGGTGTATATGAGTGGGGTGCTTTGGGGTTACATGCGCTACGTCTAGAAATTGGAGATACTGACTTCTTTGAAACCCTGCGAACTTACTACGACCAGGCGAAAGGCGGCAATGTTACACCAGAAGATTTGCTAGCTGCGGCCGAAGCGGTTAGCGGTGAAGAACTCGATATCTTCTTCGATCGCTGGTTCTATAGCGGCGAACTTCAGCCTATTCCTAAACTGGGGTTGGGGTCAGATCTGCTCGTCGGTGCTGCTGGGGTGAACCTGCTTGACTTTGAAGGCGATGTGACCGTGAGTGTGGCAGCCAGCAAGGGCACAGCCGCTTACCAGAATATTGGCGGTTTCTATGCCATCGATAATCTAGACGGAGTTGTGATCGATCCGCTTTCTGGTACTCGCATTGCTCCGGGCGAGCCGGGTTATACAGCGGCCCTGTTAGAGCAAAGTGTGGATCAGTTTGAGGTCGGTGATGCTGAACTGATCAGCTTGCCTGGTGGCTTCTACTATGTTCCCTATCTGATTGCCAATGGCAATCGTAGCGAAGTTTACACCCCCTTCGAGGCTGGTAACCCAGATGGTTTAGAGCATGTTCAGTTTGCTAGCGGCCGCTATAGCTTCGAAGATTTGCTGAATTTGGGCGATCAAGACTTTGATGATTTCTACTTGCAAGTTGAAGTGACTGTCTAGACCCTTGAGCCTCAGCCATTCAGCCTCAATCATTCAGCCTCAACCATTCAGCCTCAACCATTCAGCTTAGTCCATGTAGTTAGGAGGGGAGACAGCCAGGGTAAATTGGAGTGGGAGGCTGAACAAAGCTTGGGTTGAAACCAGCTTGGGTTGAAACCAGTTTGGGTTAGAACCCCTTCGGGTTAGAACCTGGGTGAACTTTTCATCTCAATCTTCGTCAGTTCAACTACATTCTAATTCTTAGCGTGATGGAGCCATCGTAGAGTTATGAGAAAGTTCCATTATTGTAGTGTGATCGCGTTTTTGATGGCGGTCAGTGTCACACCGGCAGTTGCTCAAACCCGTGCTCAAACTCAATCTATTCAAGCTCAGCCTATTCAAGCTCAGCCTATTCAAGCTCAGCCTGAGTCCGGATCGATCGATCGATCGATCCGGTTGGCACAATCGGCGAGCCGGGATGAGCGAGTACGGGCATTGATTCAATATGCAATTAACCTCAATCGATCCAAAAACCTGGCTCGGATGGCCGCAGAGCGCGAGAACGGGGGGTTATCGGTTTATCAAGCCGACTCTTCTATGCATGGCCCAAGCGAAGAGTCTCCCTATGTTGACAATGGTGACGGTACCTATACTTTTACCTTTATGGGTGGCAAACCCGGCTTCACAACGCCAACTGTAGAAAGTGTGGTGACCGTGGATACGAACACCTGGATTGTGACGGTCGATTACAATGGGCCAATCCGCTCCAGCGCCTCTGAGCAACCGCGTTAGTTAGGACTTCAGGTTGGATCGGAGCATTGAAATTTAGGGGCTTCAGTCGCTAAGCTGGAGGCAGCGGAAACTTGGATTTCAGTTTAGATTTCAGCAGCGCCGGGGAAAATTCCTCTGCGCTTTTTGCTTCCATCACTGGCTTCCATCACTGACATGAACTACTTCAACAACTTACTTCAACAAATGTAATCCCTGGAGCTAGCAGTTCGGCGTAGCCTGAAAAGAGTAGCCTGGCCGATCGAGACAGAGATTTTTCCAGCGGGCAGGAAATCTCATCCAGCCCCATGTCATGCCCAACGAAAATGTCATGCCCAATGAAAAAGTAGAGTGGCTGCAACAACAGACCGTCTTCGGTCAATTATCGGAGCCCGTATTGGTTGCCCTTGTTGCACAAATTCAGGTAGAGCAACTGCTAGAAAATCGTCGATTGATTCTGGAAGATACTGAGCCTTCAGGGGTTTATATTTTGCGATCGGGGCGATTAGAGGCGTATCGAACCAGTCCAGATAGCGTGGCTAAAACCGTGAGTCTACTGCCCGGAACGGTGCTGCATGTGCGGGAGGTGCTGCTAGATCAGCCGACCCAACAAACGGTGATTAGCTTAAGTGATTGTGAACTGTGGCAGGTGTCCCGATCAGCATTTTTGAGTTTAGCAGCGCAATTTCCCGAAATCAACCAGGCTTTTTCCCGATCGCTGGCAGCCGAACTAGCAGCCATGACAGCTCAGTTGGAATTTGAGCAAGAGCGGCAAGTGGCACTGCGTCCCTATTTAGTGCCGAAGGTGCAGCAGGGAATTGTGGGCACCAGTCGCTATGCCGTGCGATTACGGCAGGCGATCAAAAAAGCCACCCTCGATCGCCAGCCCGTCTTGATTTTCGGTGAGCCAGGGTTGGGGAAAGACAACATTGCCGCGCTCATCCACTTTGGTTCGGTTGCTCGCAAACAGCCGCTGGTCAAGGTCAATTGCGAGACTTTACAAGCAAATGGGGTCGAGTTGTTTGGGCGAGTGGGGGGCAAACCAGGGCTGCTCGATTGGTTGGGGGAAGGTGCACTGATGCTGAATAACGCCCAAGATCTACCCAAGCCGATCGAGGCTAAAATCCTGCATCTATTACAAACAGGCCGCTATACTCCGGTGGGTCGAGAAGGAGAGCCGCCACCGCCAGAACGCTACACCACTGCCCGAATTTTGCTGAACTCGGAACGGGTGTTGCCAGAACTCGAAAAGTGTCGCCAAATTGGAGCCCATCTGATTAAAGTGCCGCCGCTGCGAGTTACCAAAGCTGACATTGCCGCCCAAGTGAAATATTACCTCAGTCTTTATTGCCGATCGCGCGGATTACCCCAACCCCAAGTGGCTCCTGAAGCGATCCGTCGGCTACAGGGCTATGATTTTCCTGGTAATTTGGCGGAACTGGAAAGCTTGGTGGAACGGGCGATCGTGCAATCGGCCGGAGCTCCTGTACTGACTGAAGAGGTGTTTTGGGCCGCCAGCACCAAAGCAAAACGATTTCGAGTCAATTTGCTGAATGCCTATCCGCAGTTAAGACAATTGCTGCGTAGTCCCTGGTGGCCGGACCGGATTAACTATGGGATCACACTCTGGCTCTTTGCCATTGTGGTGTTGATCGGACTGTTTGGGCCACAGACTCGCGATCAAAATTTTGTTCTCAATCTCTTCTGGGCCTGGTGGTGGCCGGTGATGTTACTGCTGTTCCCTTTAGTGGGACGGGCTTGGTGCGCCGTTTGTCCGTTTATGATCTATGGCGAACTGTCCCAAAAGTTATCGCTCAAATGGTTACCGCGATCGTTACGAGAATGGCCAAGGCAGTCAGCGGAACGCTGGGGAGGCTGGTTTATCTTTGGACTGTTCGCGCTCATTTTGCTCTGGGAAGAACTGTGGAATTTAGAAAATACCGCCTATCTTTCTAGTTGTTTACTGCTGTTAATTACGGCAGGAGCGGTCACCTTCTCGCTCTTGTTTGAACGGCGGTTTTGGTGTCGGTATCTCTGTCCGATCGGCGGCATGAACGGCATGTTTGGCAAACTGGCCATGATCGAACTGCGAGCCCAACAGGGCATTTGTGCCGCCACCTGCACCACCTACCAGTGTTATAAGGGAGGTGCCCAAAAAGGCGAGGGCATGGCAACCGATGGTTGTCCCGTCTACTCTCACCCCGCTCAACTGCAAGACAATCGTGACTGTGTGTTGTGTATGACTTGCTTGAAAGCCTGTCCCCATCGATCGGTCGAGCTAAATCTGCGCCCACCTGGGATTGAACTCTGGACGACCCACACCCCGACCTACCCAGAAGTAGCGCTGTTACTGCTCCTGTTCGGGGCGGTTTGGCTGCACCGTCTGCCAGAGTTAGATCAACAGCTACCGGGATCGATGCATCTAGAACACTTTGCCAGTCATGCCGGATGGTCGGTGCTGGCCCTGTCGGTGCCTGCCGCGATCGTTCTGAGTATGCATCAACTAACCCAGTCCCTCAACCCTGGGCGTAAATTGCGGTTGATCGATCTAGCCTATGGCTATTTACCGCTCGTCCTGGGTGCCAATCTAGCCCACTACTTGCGACTGGGGCTCACAGAGGCGGGTCGCCTTTTGCCCGTCACCCTTGCCACCTTCGGTTATGGTCACATTTCGGCTCCATTTGTGGTAGCGCATCCAGCCGTGATCGCTTTTTTGCAAGGCGTAACACTGATCGTGACTGCTCTCCTGAGTGTTATACTGACCCAAAAAATTGCTCGCCAACCGATCCATCTATTATGGCCCCAGCATTTGAGTATTCTAGGGCTCACGATTCTACTGTGGCAGTTAATCGTTTAGTGAATGGTTGGGATCAGATCGACCGCAACAGTCAGGGCTAATCAACGACTTTAATCAGCCCCATTTGAAGCCGATCGAAGACTTGTCGCACTTGGTTCATCATTTCTGAATCTAAGATCAAATCCGAAAGAATCGCCTGATGAAACCACAGCCGTTCTGTATTGGTGATGCGTCCAGAGGTGAGAACCCGCTGCACCATATGCTGAAGCGTGGCTTCTGAAGTATCAAACTCGATGGATTGGGATTGCATGGATCTTTCCTGAGATACAACAGGGCAAACAAGACAGCAAGTGAAAAGGGCTACTTTCTGACAACCCATTTTTCGAACTTAAGATGAGTGCTACAAAACCAATCGTTAGAATTCCGAAAAATCGATCGTAGCAAACCTGCTGTTTTGATAACGTGATGGATCCCTGATGGTTCCCAGTCAATCGATCGATCGACGGTACTCTATTATAGAGAAATTCATCCCTCTTGCGTAGGAATACGGTCAACCCACAAAAATTAACCGACCAAAAAGACAAATGAATCAATCGAAGCAGCCGGTCAATGAGACCTGACTGGTGAGTTGGTTTCAACAAGTTAGGGTTTAAAAGACTGGACTCTCGATAGAAACTGGTGTTCCTGATTGACTGACAATTGTTACATTTTAAAAAATGAACTTTTATCATGAATGTATCTGTGTTTCCTAAAATTGATTCGGCATATTCATCTAGTCAATTATTCAGTTGATATTCAAACTCAGCCATTTGACAGTTTCATGGATCATCCATTTGGTATACCCAGCTTTCACAATTTGGACTTGCTGCAACAAGCAATGACCCATCGTTCCTATGTGAATGAGAATGCAAGTGGAGGCGGGCAAAATGAACGATTAGAGTTTTTAGGCGATGCAATCCTCAATTTTCTGAGTGGTGAATTTTTGTTCAAACGCTACCCGGACAAACCGGAGGGAGAATTAACTCCGTTGCGATCGGCACTGGTTGATGAAAAGCAACTGGCTGAGTTTGCCCGCTGGCTCGATCTGGGTACAGGCTTACGCTTGGGGAAGGGGGCTGAAAAAGAAGGGGGTCGTCACAATGCGAATTTGCTCAGTAGCGCCTTTGAAGCAGTAGTAGGAGCTTACTTTTTGGATGCCCATTCAGAAATTGAGCCGGTGCGACAGTTCGTAGAGCCTCTGTTTGCCGCAGTGGTGGAACATCTCGCCGTTTCAGCGCCGCAGATCAACTACAAAAGTCGCTTACAACAATGGGCATTGGCAGAACAGGGAGAAAACCCTCAGTATGTGTTGATCAATCAGTCTGGGCCTGATCATGCCAAACAATTTACAGTGATCGTCCAAGTAACAGGTCAACAATATGGCGAAGGGATGGGTAAACGGATCCAGGATGCAGAAAAGATGGCAGCGAAAGCAGCTTTGGAAAAGTTGAAATTGATTTAAGTTTCCTAGAAAATATGCCAGTTCAGATTTGAGTTGAAGCAGCCCAGTGGATTACCGATCCACTACCGATCCACTACCGATTCACTGCCGATCCACTCTAGTCGAGCTCGTTAAGGAGCCCCTTACGCCCGACTTTCAGCCAATTCAACATTATTGCGACTGCTTGCGACTGATATTCCTGTTTTCGATACGCGATCCAGATCTGATTGGTAACTGCCTGAGTAGGCTTCAGGATCAAAGCAAGTCGCTTTTCGGCGATCCAATCTATACAAAGGTAATCGGGTAAAACACTATAGCCTAATCCTGCGGCAATCGCGGCTCGAATACTCCGGAGATCGGGCATGACAAAATGAGGATTGGCATCTAACCGCTTGCCAAAGGTAACTCGCCAAAATCGCCGAATGATCGGCAAATCTTCGCTGTAGGCGATCCAGGGCTGCAATCTGAGCCAAGTTTCAAGACGAGCTAAATCAGGTTGTGGCTCCGGATGCGAATCGATCGATCGAGGCAGGGGGGCATCTGGTGGCCCGACTAGCCAGAATTTTTCTTCAAAAATAGGCTGATATTCCAGTTCTGGTTTAGCAATTTTTTGAGTAGCGATCACCCCATCTAGTTGATGTTCTAACAATTGCTCGATCAGGTCTTGCACTAATCCAAATTGGACTTTCAAGAGCGATGACTCAGTGTGAGGAAACTGTTGTACAACATATTCGCTAAAGAAATCAGTTGGACTGCCTAAACGAATCAGCAACGGAGCATCGGTGAGGGTGGCTTTGGTGGGAACAACCTCCAAGGTTTCGATCGCGGCTGCCACCCGATTGTAGAGACGCTTACCTGCTTCCGTGGGCAACATGCGGCGAGGCAGCCGCTGAAACAGAATAGTACCCAGAGTCGATTCTAAGGCCGCAATATGCTGGCTGACGGCAGGCTGGGTGAGATGAAGCGCTGCTGCTGCACCTGAGACAGTGCCGACTCGATACACCTTAACAAAGCTGCGATACCATTCCAAATTAACCATAAATCTAATTATGGAAAATCCAAATATTCATTATTTGTATTTTAGATAAAGGCTCTTTAGGATAAAAGAGTCAGGTCACGAAATGTAAACTGCCCCGTTTTTCCTCACTGATTTTTCCTAACTGACCTGATCGAACTCTGTTTAATCGTTCATTGGAGTTAAATAATGTCACCCAAGCGACCCGCCAAAATTCTCATTGTCTTGACCAGCCACAATCTGTTAGGCCATACCGGGCAACCGACAGGATTTTATTTGCCCGAAGTCAGTCATCCAGTCGATGTGTTTGATCGATCGGGTTGGATGGTGGAATATGTGAGTCCTCAAGGTGGTAAAGCACCGATGATTGGGATCGATCGAGCCGATCCACTGAATGCAGCTTTTCTCGATCATCCAGACAAAATGGCACAGGTGGAAAACACGTTGCATCCAACCCAGGTGAACCCGTCTGAGTATGCGGCAATTTTCTATGCCGGTGGGCATGGCACCATGTGGGACTTTCCCGATCATGAAGCTCTAGCAAATATTGCGGCCCAAATCTATGAGCAGGGTGGTGTTGTGGGTGCGGTTTGCCATGGCCCGGCTGGGTTGGTCAACCTCCGACTGAGCAATGGCGACTATCTGGTCGCGGGCAAGGTGGTCGCGGGCTTTACCAACGAAGAGGAAGCGGCGGTGGGTCTGACGGAAGTAGTGCCCTTTTTGCTGGAAGATCGGCTGATCGAACGCGGTGCCACCCTGGACAAAGCCGCCAATTTTCAAGCCAAGGTAGTGGTGAGCGATCGGCTGGTGACCGGACAAAATCCCGCTTCCGCCGCAGGGGTAGCTGAACAGATGGTAGACTTGCTGACCAGAGAGGATACGACCGATCGGCAAACCGTCCTCGTCTGAACCCGTGAGAAGTACCCTCTGTGGAATGGGCAGCTCAGGTTAACTGGCGGGCATCGGCTTTAAAACCCCATTGGCAGCTTGTTGCAGCGGGTAGGGCTGGATCGGCAAAGGTGCCCCCGGCATCTCGGATACCGAAACGCTATGCAAAGAAACGCTATGCAAAGTAGTATGACCCTCAGCAGCATGGTAGCCCTGTTCAGCGCCATGGTAATTCTGGCTGCCATTCCCAGCCTCAGCGTGCTGGCAGTCTCTGCTCGATCGGCCATGGGTGGCTTCGTGCATGGGCTCTTTACGACGATCGGCATTGTGCTAGGCGATATTACTTTTATCGTTCTGGCAATTTGGGGTTTATCATTCCTGTCTGAAACAATGGGGGAGTTTCTGGGATGGATCAAATATGTGGGTGGAGCCTATCTTATGATTTTGGGCGTTGAATTGTGGCGATCCAACTCACCTGCTCTGGAGGTAGGACAAGTTGCAGAATCCTCACTACTGTCCAGTTTGCTAACCGGCTTGCTGATCACGTTAGGCGATCAAAAAGCGACCCTATTTTATCTCGGTTTCTTGCCTGCATTTCTCGATCTATCCCGGATTACCTATGGGGATACACTGGTGATTGTTGCGATTACGATCGTGGCGGTGGGCGGGGTAAAACTAGGTTATGCCTTGCTGGCCGATCGGGCTAGATGGCTGATGAATGCTCGCGTTCGTACCGGCATGAATCGCTTGGCAGGTGCTGTGTTGATCGCGGTGGGTATTGTTCTGGTTACGCAAGCTTAATTATGGGTTACTTAAGGCTAATTTTGATTTTATATCATCTATTTCATAGTTCATATACCTTGCTCCGATGGGCAATTGCTACAACAAGCACCTGCACTAAATCATTGTCTATCAAATAAATGATTCGATAATCTCCGATTCGATAGCGATAATAGCCTGCGTAGTCTCCTTTGAGAGCTTTAATATTAGGATGGGATTTAGGATTTTGCTCTAGTTGCTGCAAACATCGGGCAATCTTTTTCGCTAGGGCTGGATTGGCATTGAAGTAAACTGCTTGGGCATCGGGATGGAGAAAAACTTCATACATCAGATCGCAAGGTTCTCCAGTTGACGTACTGATCTTTAGGAGTCATTTGATTTTGCTTAATTCGCTCTAGTAATCCAGGAATGGCAAGAAGTTCTTGGGTTGCAGATTCACTTTCAGTATTTGCCAGGTAAGCTGCGAAATCAACCAGCACTTGCAATCGTTCCAGCGATAATTGTTGCAGTGAATCGTTCAGCTGATGCCGTAACTCTATCAGAGATGCTGACCTTGCTGACTCTCTATCTTCTGTTGGAGAATGATCCGTTGGATTCATTGCTTGCCTTCCAAATTCTAGGATTTAGTGATCATTGTAGAGTACCCATCTACTGAATATAGGTGCGATATGACGAGTTTGCTGGATTGAGCCCTTCTTTCGCTGTTGAGCCTAGAAATTCTGATGATTATCGATCGCTTTTCGATCTCCTGAACTGTAGCCCAGCCCCGATCGCCACCCCGATCGCCCACACCACTGCCGGCACGGCAATGGATGGCATTTCGAGATGACGAATTGCAATTGCCAGTAATGCCCAGGTAATCACTAGAGGATACACCGCATCGCGTTGTCGCAAAGCGACTGCCACCCCGATCGCGGCCGCCACCACCATCATGATCTGCGTCCAGGTTTCCCCTGAAAGCCCCCAGCCGTTCCAATTTTGGCTATAGAGGGCCAGCGCCACATTGACGATCGTAGCGACGCTGATCCAGCCCAGATAAAGGCTAAACGGACGGTGAGCCAGCCACTGTTCAGCCCGGTTGACCGATCGCCCCACCCCCAGCTTCAGGTAGCAGCCGATCAGGGGCAGCAAAATTAGCAGCATTGCCACCACCGAGAGCCAGAACTGTCGTGATAAAAATAGAAAAACCCAAACTGCCTGCGCCACACAGGCCAGAATTAACAAAGGACGCACCTGCTGCAGGCGGGGGTTCGATCGCTGTTCTCTCAAAAGCTGATAGATGCCAAATCCCAGTAATCCCAGATAGATTAATCCCCAAATTGCAAAGGCGTAGTTGGCGGGCACAATCAGGACGTTAGCAAACTCAGTATTGGAAATTTCACCGATCGTCTGTCCAAAAATCGGCGCAATATTCGACCAGACGTTCACGATAAACGTGGCGATGATCGCGATCAGCGTGAGCACGGGTAGAAGCAAAGCGGGGGTTCGATCGATCGATGACATAGTCAGAAGTCCCTGAGGGGTGCTGTTCGATCCTAGCTCGTTTGATCTTGTTAGGGGAACTGCCCATAGGTAGCTATCGGTAGTTCAGAAACCCTCGAACCTTGACAGAGAAGCATCTGGTCGATCGCCCCAAATTGATCACCGCAGGATGCAATATAATACAGAGAAAATGTGCTTGAAGGCGTGATGGCAGTAACCTCTCAAAAACTTACCCTTGCCGAGTACCTGTCCTACGATGATGGTACAGGAAATCGATATGAGCTGGTGAATGGAGATCTGGTCTGCATGGCATTGGGCACCGGGGAACATGGGGACATTAGCGAATTCCTCAACGAAGCTTTTAAAGAAGAAATCAAGCGGGCTGCACTGCCCTGGATTTCTAGAGATATGAAGATCGGCATTCAGTCCCCCAGAGGCGATCGCTGGGATACGGTCAGAGTCCCAGATGTGGTGGTGCTACCTGTAGAACAATGGACTGGTTTGAAGAAGCGGGAGTCTGTTATCGCACTCCATGAACCGCCACCGCTTTTGGTTGTAGAAGTGGTTAGTCCCTCAACTGCAGGTGAAGACTATCGGGCAAAGCATACCGAATATGCGGTGCTAGACATTCCTGAATACTGGATTGTGGATCCTATGCAATCGCGAGTCACCGTCTGCGTTTTACGAGAGGGCGCGTATGACGATCAGGGGTTTCAGGGGGACGATCGGATAGTATCTCCTACGTTTGCGAGCTTGACCTTAACCGTAGCTCAGGTTTTAAGCGCGGGCTGAATAGTCCATAAACGCTACTGTACTCATTCAGCCGACTACTTCCTTGGATTGAATAGGTCTCTACAGCATTTTGGTACCGAAGGTGTTAGCCAATCGTCATCTAATTCAGGTACTGGTGCAACATAACAGCTAAATAGATGGATTTGTCAGATCCCATACTGTACCGTCTGCAAAATTTAATTGTTCAACCTTATCAGTTTCTCGGTAGAACTGAAACTGAATCTGAATTTGATCACCATTGTTACCAATATCAATTTACAAAATTTGCTTCAAGCGTTCCTGAATGCGGGCATGGCGCTCGACTCCTTCAAAGGCGTAGCGATTGTAGCCGTTGTAAACAATGAATTTTTCTAAGTAGTCGATTCGATCATCAGTTAAAGGATGGGATGAGAGAAAGTCAATTTGCGTACCTCTTTCCTGCGTTTTCATTGCAAGAAAAGAGTTACGAGTTCCATCTGCCGCGTACCCTGCTGTTGCCAATACACGGGTTCCAACCATATCGGCTTGACGTTCTTGCTGGCGGCTATAGTCTAGATGAATCAGGGTTGCAACCAAGTCTCCAAGCGGAATGACTGCACTTAGATTTGAGAGTAAGTTAGCACGGGTCATTTTCTGAAATCCGTGTGATAAGACCGCATGAGCTACTTCATGAGCCATCACGCCTGCAAATTCTGCTTCAGAATTTGTGGATAGAAGCAGCCCTGTGTGGACAAATACTTTACCACCAGGCAATGCAAAAGCGTTAAAGCTATCATCTTGGACAACATTAAATTCATATTCAAAATCGCTCCGTCCCATTAACTCAGCAATGGAATTACCAATCTCAGTGACATAGGCGACAATTTCCGGATCGGTAACAGGAGTAAGTTGTTGCCTATAACCTGCTGCTACCTGGCTGCCTAGAGCCGATTCGCCTTGTAATAGCATTGCTGCGGCTCCAATCGCGCGTTCTCCTCCGTCACCTGTGATGATCCCAACTACACCACCTAAAACTCCCTGCAATACATTGCGCTCGGTAATTCGACGACGATAGCGACCCAGATTCTCATCAGCTCGTGCTTGAAATTCTGCTGCTCTAGGATGATCGGGATTCACAATTGCAAATTGACGTGCTGCGATCGAAGCTTCTAAACGCTTACCATCGTCTTCTAGAGCTGTCACTAAAGCTTCAGTCAGTTCCAGTGAATCAGGAAAACGCGCAGAGGCTTGTTCGAGTGCTGCGATCGCCTCATCTTCATCATCAGCATCATCTAGCGCTTCAGCATAAGCAATTTGGCCTGGAATAAAAGCAGGCTCTTGTTCTACCAGTTGATTTAACGGGGCAAGGCGTTCTTTTTTCTTAGCGGCTTGGGCCACGTTCCAATTGGCTTGTCCAGAAGGTGAAAGTTGAGCTGGATCGCTAAAGGATTCTAGAACAGCAATAGATTGCTCATTTGGAAAAGGAGGTTTGACTTGACGGTATAACTCTTCAGCACCAGCTTGATCACCTGCCAGGTAAAGGCGATCGGCCTCAGCAAGGATTTGAAAGCGGCTGTTTGAGTTAGATTGAGCGAGGAAAGGCAGTAGTGAACTCAAACTGACAAATAAGGCGATACCCAAAGTTGCCCAAATGAGTCTGCGAAGGTATTTCATAGTTCGAAGATGCTCCTCAGAAGTTTATGCCTGGAATTCGAGGCAGGCGGCGAATAATTTCAGGAATCGGATTTTGAAAGCCTGGAATTACTGATTCAACAACCTCAAGAATATTAGATACCTGAGCTGCACGATAGGCAAATTCGCTATAACCCGTGAAGCCAACATCGAAGATACAGCCTTCCATCAAACTTGACTCAACTCCTGCTTGAGAACAAGCTGCTCTGGCAGTTTGTAGTGCTTCTGGTGGCAGCATATCGAGCGTCAAATAGGCATCTGGAAAAGCGCGATCGGTAAAACTGTCGGTGGTTTGTCCGGGTGCATAGTCAAATAGCGATTCTTCTGGTGTAACCCGCCAACTGCTACCAAAGTCACGGTTTAGCTCCTGAAAGTAGAGTTTTTCGAGTTCACCTAACGGGATTTGCACAGGCGCAATATTGTTGATAAGTTGATTTAAGTCCCCGTAAGTGGATTTGGTTGGTAGCAGATTACCATTTCGGAACCGCAGATCATTATCAGGATTGCCATCTGCATCGCCTAGCAATCCAATAATTCGTCCTGCCTGAGATTCAAATACAAATGGAAAAACATCCATATATTTGTATTGTCCACGTTGATAAATGTTGACAGCAACTTGTTCACCTGTATCCCATTCAACGACGTAGTTGTTTTCATTCTTCTTGTAGATAGTACCTCCTCCAGGGAGCGACAATGACTCACCTTGAACGGTAGTAGGTCTGCCATTTATTCGCAGAGGAGTACTGGTATCACTATCGGGGAAGTCCTTAGAGTAGAACGCGACTCGATCGCTACCAACCTGCATAGCAACAGCACTATTAAGAGATAAATTCCGGTTTACTGGAGATTGTCGTCCTTGCACTTGAAAATAACCATCAGTTGATTTAGCAACAACATACTCTCCAACAGTTTGAAAGCTGTAGCGATGTCCATCAAACGTGACCATGTGAGGGTCACCATAGTCTTTAGCTCCTATTTTGTTTCCAGTACCAAGAGGATGATCAGATGTTTTTGTCTCTTCATCATGCTCACATTCAGATTTTGCAGTAGAACTAAAGCCAGCCGCCCAACCCCAAGGATCGACCCATCGCCTACCAGAACCAGAGTTTTGGACAAGTTCAATGTCCAAATCCAGAAAAACAGGACCTCTCGGTGCAGATGGACAACCAATTCCTCCTGCATTATCAGTACATTGATTAGGCTCACCCCAGAAACCAGGATATAGCAGCCAAGCCCAAGGCTTAGAAGGATGCCATTCTTCTAAAGGAATTTCTTTAACTCTGGGTAAGTTAATCACCCAAGTATGAACAGGTTTTCCACCATTGTGATACTCGTTGTAATACTTGAAAGGAGAATTAGAAGCAACATTAGGCCACTCGCTACAACCAGCCTTGGGATAGCTTGCGTGACCTCCCAGTCCAACATAAACTTCAGGATGATTATTCGTCTTCTCAACCTGTGCCCAAGGTATTTTCTGCCCACCACCACCAAAAAAACTAAATGCAACATGCTGGGCAAAAGCCACTTCTTTAGGTTCAAAGCGATCACCTATCTGTTCTAAGAAGACGGTTATTCCTTCCCAATCGCCTTCGTGATTATTAAATCCTTTATGATCCTGCCAATTGCTATACGGATAATGAAAATAGTAGTTGATTGCTACTTGTCTAGGATTTCGAGGGTTCTGAACAACCGCTGCATATATAGATCCCTTGAAAAACTCGCTTCCCTTAGGTAGATCAAATCGTTGCTCAGCATCTCCGGACAAAAAATTATTTGCCTCGAAAGCTTGCTTTGCAACTTCCCATGTTGTGCTTTCTGCATCTAGCGGTATCCAATATTTTTCAATTCCAGGATTCTCTTGTGGGTATTTCTCTGCTGAACGAGTATCAAAGTTGAGCGTGGGAGCAAATTGTTCAGTTAGCAATGGAATATTTGCAATATTGGCTGGAGATTGATCAGCAATAAACAATGTGTTGAATTCTTGCATTTCTGAATCTTCAGAACCTATTAACTGAAAACTCACTTGCTCAACCACAGGATTTTGTGGAATATCAAACCCATCAATTCTTAACCAGTGTGTTCCTGTTTCCAAAAGTCCTAAGCTGGCTCTGCCGCTGTCAGATAACAATCCATCGATTCGAGTCGGCTCACCTGAATCAATTGAAATCGTTGCTTCACTGTTGAGATCCCACTGGTTAATTTTTAGACTTAGCTCATTCAAGAAGTTTGAAGTGTTAATGTTCAGTTCATATTCATCAGCTTTATAGACTTGTACAGTTAAAGTCACAGGCATTGGGGTTTGATCACCCGCTGTTGCCCACCAACGGTCAAGCCCCCAGTTGGCAGGAGAGTATGAAAGAGAGTTTGTAGGCTGTGCAGGAACAAAAGGTCTTGGTACAGGAAGTGGTGCATTAGATCCTGGTTCAGGTCTTGGTATAGGAAGCGGAGCTTGTGGTGATTGCTGAGGTCTTGGCAAAGGAAGTGGTGTATTACTCCCTCCGTTCTGAATCCGCCTACGTGGAATTTCTCCAATCAATCTATCATAATTTTCTTTTAGGCTCACTCTAGCAGCGTTTGGAGATACAACCGCGATCGCCCGATTCTCACCACCGATCCAAATAGAGCAAGTCAGAGCATTCAGTGTAAAAATACTACAGAGAAGAAGCGCGATCAACTTTTTGAACAACGTGCCGCATGTAACAAACAAAAAACTAAACAGGGAAATGAACGCTAGCCGAGCCCAACGCATGGCAAACCTCAAGTCTTTCAGAAGTAATAGTATCTTAGCTACTTGATAATCCTGGAGATTAGTTTAAGGGAATAGTCGGATCTGAGCATCTCCCAAAACTCTAGAGTGCCGGAAAAGGTACAGATCGATCGCTAGGTATATCGAATTGAATTCATATAAATGGTTGACAATCGAAAATTTTACAATTGCTATTGGGTCATTTATAGATTGCACACAAATTCCAGAACGGGGCTAGAGTCTTGAACCCAAGGATCAGGCTGATTTCTAAAAAGCTCAACTTGAGTACGCGATTTGAAGGTTCCGAACTTTAAATTTCGAGATCGTCTAGTCCTACAATTCGTCTCCCTACGTGCATAATTTAGATCAGGCCCAATAAAGTCATAGATGATTGTTTCATCGGTTCTGACAAAGTTTATATTTACAAAAGCATATTCATTGTATGCTGCCGTGTAGCTTCCTGGGACTTCCTGCCAATTCAGATTTTCAAGTTCTATGAGTTCAGCATAAGCCGGAAGTACAGCTAGAGACCAAGCAAAGGAAGCTATTAGAACAAATGGGTTTTTCATAGAAATTATTCAATTAGCGCTAGTGGTAAAACGGGTATACGGGCTGACAGCTTGAGATCGATCGCCTTCTCGTAACACTGGTGGTGCATTTAACCACGGCAGAGAACTTGTTTGTATGGCAGCAGACACCAACAGGGGAATCAATGCAGTAGGTTCCATGTTCGTTAAAATTCATAAGGTTAACCGAGTCAAATTTGCTGACCACTATCCATCTCGATCTCAAACTGCTTTCCGGTTTGCGAGCAAGAGTATCCTGATACTGCTCCTTCAATCTGCCAAACCGTTCTGGTTCTCGCTCCCCAGTATTGTCTCATACGCCCATAGCAGCGCTCACTACCAGAAGTATCCGTAAATCGATGTTCGGAAATATCTCCTCCAGTCCCTGTACAGGTAGTGGCGATCAAATCCCCTGAAACGCCGTTTTGAACCTGATAAGTACCAGAGGGATTAACGGTAGAGCAAGCATTTCCATACTCAACAATTAGACTGCCGTCCTGACTAATGTATCTAGTTCCGGCTAAGGCTGGAGCAGCAATGATCGCCCATCCGACGATCGCCACACAGCCTATAACGCTTAATGTGGAAGTAGAAGCAAAATCAAAATTTGAGTGGACAACTTTTTTATTCATCAAGAAATTCTCCAGAAACCTAATAAACCGACTAACGGAACAACTAATCAGCGTCTATTTTGCATACTTTCAACGCAATAATCTACAGTACGAAGTTGATTGTTGTCTAACTGGTTGACATAGCGGCGGAAAGTATTCATATCAATTGGATTGCCTGAAGAAAAGCGCCATGGATTGGAAGTAGATGGCAACCGCCCTGATTCCTGATATCCATAGGTGACGTTAGCAATTGTGTTTTGCGTTGCTGTACCAATGAAGCAAGAATTTTCATCTAAGTATTCCATGTTGATGCCAATGACAATGTTCCCTAACTTGCGTAGCCATAATGAGTGATAAAATTGCTGTCCCCGTACTTTAAAAGTTGGCGATCCATCATAGAAACGGTAATCTCCATCAGGCAAATCTTGAAAAGTCGCTGGACGATCGTCCATCTGAACAAATCTATAATTAGGATCAACAACATATTCGTACTTTTGATCGCTCAATTGCTTAACTCTGCCATCAGCAACAGCAGACGGAACTGAAACAGCACTTCGACCTGATGCATAGCCCATTTCCTGCAGAAATTGTCGTAGCTGAATGAAAAAGGATTGCCGATCGCTCTCCTGATAAGCCTGTTCAACTCGGTTCCATCCGTCTTCTGCTTCACCTAAAAGGTATTTGTCCGCCAAATAAGCCGCCAGAACTCCTCTGCCTGCATCGGGTCTATTGCGAGTTTCCGTGTAGATCTTCCACCATTTATAGGCATCGTCATATACCTGCTGTGGATAATTCCGCGTTACATCCACCATTTGCCCCTGACGATACTGCCAAATTTGAATCGGCAAACCCGATCCAGCAAAGGATGTAAATTGATAGGCAAATCGGCTGTCATAGTGGATCATCTAAGCTGTCCATCGCCATCTAAATCCTCTCGCTGCCTCGCTCCATGTCCATGCCCCCAGAAATGCTCGGTTGCAGTATATTGGGCTTGGGCTGGGTTATAACGGAAGATCAAGGAAGAAGAACAACAATGAGCACCACCACTGTAGAAATCGATCAGCACTTCTGGCTCCCGATCGCCATCCAGATCTTCAATTACAAAAACCTCTGGATCTTGCCGACAAGCTCCTTCCGGCTTTAAATCTGCATCGAATGCAATTTGTCCGTTGCGAATAATGCGGAGATGGGGATTTTCCAGACAAAATTGCGCTTGACGATCGGAATATTCAGCCCGCACTCCCATTGCTTCCGTTGAACGGGTTTCTGCAATTACTTTTTCTGAAAAAAGCAAACTACTAGCCACAGAAAAGCCAAAACTGAGGAAAAAATGAGTTGACCAAATAGCAGCTCCTTGCATACGGATCCTGAAAAAATCTGAAAATAGTGAATTTTGCTGCGAGAGTATTTTGGGTTTCATCTCTAAAGGCTTTTTAAGCATTAAACTCAACGGTTGACACAACTGATAAGTTCTCGGAACACCCATCCCTAGATTCTGTATCCATCATTGGATCAGTATTTATGCGAAATAGACAACATTTACTATACCGATGGCAGATGTGTCTAGCACTACCGATCGGCCAAAGGGTATCAAAGTATACAAATATGTAATTGTGAAATTATTGATCTATATTATCTGTAGATTAAGGTGTAAAACGTGAAGTTTTGGTGAATCCGTTAGTTTGGTCGCACAGATGATTTCTGATGTGTTACGAACTCAAGTGAGGAGAGTAGTCTGAGGGGCTTACATAAAGAGCCAGGCTATTTTTGCCGTTTGCCCAAATGTGTAGTCGAATAAAAGTCAATCGCAAAAAGAAATATGGGTTCAGTGGGTGCAGAGATTAGAGATGGCAATAATCTAGTCGAACGCGATCAATTGATTAGCGATCGGCTCTTCAATCAGCGAGTTGAAGTGCTGGACTATGCCCTAAGCGAGACATAGGGGTCTGAGGCGGAATCTAGGTCAAACGATCCCGCCATGCCGCCTCACGCTACCATGGAGGATGGCACTATTGGAGAAGAGCCGGAGATCAGCCTATGACCCTGTCCGTGGATGAAGATCGATCGCGCCAGATCGCAACCCAAATTAAGAGCAAGTCTCGTCAGCCCTTTGACAATGCCTATCGGGCCGCCTTGGCGATCGAGGGAGCCGTCTATGTGCAGGGCTTTCTCGTCTATGCCAGCAAACCTTACCGATTAGTGGAGCATGGCTGGTTGGAAGTGGAAGGTCAGATTATCGATCCCAACCTGCCTCATTTGAATAAGAAAGCTGAAGATTTGTGCTATTTTCCAGCACAGCAGTTAACCGTACAGCAGCTTAAAGCGGCGATCGAGGAAGCGAAGGAAGATTACCCGGACGATGATCCGTTACCGATCTACGGCTCAACTCCCTACGAATACTATGGGGATGTGATGCTGGGCGGCAAAGAGTATCAGCAGGCTTACAAGGCTGCCGAGGCGAAATGTCAAGAGTTGACGCGGGCAGTGGTGGATCAGAACTAACCCACTGCAACACATTGATGCCATGCGCTTAAGCAGACCGCCAAACCGTGCAAATCTTGCTTTTCCTGCCTGTTTGATGCTGTGCAGTAGGATGGGTTCCATAAACTGTCTTAACATTTTTTGTATCGTAGCGGACTTTACACCACCTAGCGGCTAGCGGTTAATCTCAAGAGGTTCCCGTTTCAGCTTCGTGGCATTTTGCAGAGATGGATTGAAGTGGGGGATGGCGATGACTGATCGCAAGGTTACTCATAGCAGCACCTCATAGCAGCACCTCATAACAACCCATTCAAGGCAGATGGCTCACGGAAGCGACTCACACTCTGGAGGGCAACCGATGCAAACTGTAGACAACATCCAGAATTTTGATGATTCGCCGGTGCGAGTCGAGGACGATCGGACAGGTTTGGGCATTGAAACGCTACGGCGAGCCATGGCTGACAACCTGCAATACATTCAGGGCCGCTTTCCCGCTAGTGCCTCTAAAAACGATCTCTACATGGCGCTAGCTTATACGGTGCGCGATCGATTGTTGCACCGCTGGTTAGCCACACAGGCCCTGTATCAAAAGCCAGAAGCACGCATTGTCAGCTACTTATCGGCGGAATTTTTAGTGGGGCCGCATTTAGGAAACAATCTGATCAATCTGGGAATTTATGAGCAGGTGCGGCAAGCAGTGGCCGAATCTGGGTTGAACCTGACTGAACTGATCGAGCAGGAAGAGGAACCTGGTTTGGGTAACGGCGGCTTGGGGCGTTTAGCGGCCTGCTTTATGGATTCGCTGTCCAGTCTGGAGATTCCGGCAATCGGGTATGGCATTCGCTATGAATATGGCATTTTCGACCAGGAAATTCGGGATGGCTGGCAGGTGGAAATCACTGACAAGTGGCTGCGCTACGGTAATCCCTGGGAGATTGCGCGCCCAGAGAGTGCTACAGCAGTGAAGTTTGGGGGTTACACCGAATCCTACCTCGATCAACACAATCAGTATCGGGTGCGCTGGGTACCCCATGTGGTTGTGATGGGCATTCCCTACGATACGCCGATCCTGGGCTATCACGTTAATACGGCGAATACAATGCGGCTATGGAAGGCTGAAGCACCGGAGTCCTTTGATTTTGCTGCCTTCAATAAAGGAGACTACTATGGTGCGGTATCTGATAAGGTAATCTCCGAGAACATCACCAAGGTTTTATATCCTAACGATGAGCAAATTCAGGGCAAAGAACTCCGATTACAACAGCAGTATTTCTTTGTCTCTTGTTCGCTGCAAGACATGATCCGGTTACACTTGCTGTCGGGACGATCGATCCATACCTTCCATGAAAAGTTTGCTATCCAGTTGAATGACACCCATCCCTCGATCGCGGTGGCGGAGCTAATGCGGCTTTTGCTGGATGAACATCAACTGAGTTGGGAACAGTCCTGGCAAATTACCCAAAATACCCTGAGCTATACCAACCACACGTTGCTGCCCGAAGCGCTAGAAAAGTGGTCGCTGACGCTGTTTGGCAATTTGCTGCCGCGTCATCTCGAAATTATTTATGAAATCAATGCCCGTTTTCTGAACCAAGTGCGGATTAAGTTTCCCAACGATCTGGAACGAATGCGGCGCATGTCGATTATTGATGAAGCCGGTGAGCGCTATGTGCGGATGGCCCATCTTGCCTGTGTAGGAGGTCATGCCATCAATGGGGTGGCAGAGTTGCACAGCGAATTGCTGAAGGAAACGACACTGCACGACTTTTATGAAATGTTCCCGGAGAAGTTTCATAACGTCACGAATGGCGTAACGCCTCGTCGTTGGATGGTGCTGAATCATCCCCGTTTAACCCAGTTGATCAGTAGTCGGATCGGCACCAACTGGATTACGCACTTAGAAGAGTTGCGGCAACTGGAACCCTTGGCGGAAGATGCTGGATTTCGGCAGGAATGGCGGCAGATTAAGCGATCTATCAAACAAGATCTAGCAGCCCAGATCCTCAAAAAAACAAATATTGCAGTGAATCCAGATACATTATTTGATATTCAAGTAAAACGGATTCATGAATATAAACGTCAGCATCTCAATGTCCTCCATATCATTACTCTCTACAACCGCATTAAGCAAAATCCGCAAGTTGATCTTCAGCCCCGTACCTTTATCTTTGGCGGTAAAGCTGCACCAGGCTATTACATCGCTAAACTGATCATTAAGCTGATTAACTCGGTGGCGGAAGTAGTGAACAACGATCCCGATGTGGGCGATCGGTTAAAAGTTGTATTCATGCCCGACTACAATGTCACCAATAGCCAGAATGTTTATCCGGCCGCAGATTTGTCTGAGCAGATTTCGACGGCCGGACTGGAAGCCTCTGGCACTGGCAATATGAAGTTCTCGATGAACGGTGCCCTCACGATCGGTACGTTAGATGGGGCAAACATCGAGATTCGGCAAGAAGCGGGCGCTGAGAACTTCTTCCTATTCGGCATGACGGCAGATGAAGTGTTGGCGCTGAAAGCCCAAGGTTATCGTCCTTATGAGTATTATGAGGCAAATGGTGAACTCAAAGGGGTACTGGATTTGATCGATAGTGGTCACTTTGCCCGTGGGGATGGCAATCTGTTTCGGCCATTGACCGATAGTTTGAAACATCATGATCGGTTTATGCTGATGGCTGACTATCAGGCTTATATCGACTGTCAAGAGCAGGTGAGTGCAGCCTATCGCGATCCGGAGCACTGGACGCGCATGTCAATTCTCAACACGGCCCGCATGGGTAAGTTTTCCTCCGATCGCTCGATTCGCGACTATAGTCATCAAATCTGGAAAACGGCTCCCGTCCGGATTGATCTCTCGGACTATGATCCCCAAACAGCTATGCTGAGAATCTAATCTCTCTGTTCAGTCTGTTCAGTCTGTTCAGTTCATCACCCACCCTGCCTCTCCATGACTCTGAAAATTTACTTTATTCGCCATGGTGAAACCACCTTCAGTCAAACGGGTGGCTATTGCGGTAGCCTTGATCCCGATTTAACTCCGGCTGGGCATGAGATGGCCCAAGCCTTTGCGGATGCTTATCAAACCATTCCTTGGGCTGCAATTTACTGTAGTCCAATGCGTCGTACGATCGCTACAGCGCAACCCATCTGCGAGGCGACCGGCATAGAGATGCAACTCCGCGAGGGGCTGAAGGAAATTCACTACGGGTTGTGGGAGGGGCAGACCAATGAGTTGGTGATGCAGCATTACTCGACAGATTATGTGCGCTGGCTAACCGAGCCTGCTTGGAATCCGCCTACGGAAGGGGAAACTGCGGTTCAAATTGCCAGTCGGGCCTCCCTGGTGATCGCTGAAATTGAGCAAAAATATCCTGATGGTAACGTTTTGGTGGTTTCTCATAAAGCGACGATTCGCGTTTTACTCTGTAGCTTGTTAGGAATTGATTTGGGACGTTACCGCGATCGGATTGATATGCCTGCTGCCTCGGTCAGTGTGATCCAATTTGATGTGCATGGCCCAATGCTACAAAAGTTGGGCGATCGCTCCTATATGAGTGCAACACTCCGGGATCGCCCTGGAACATAAGAGATGATGGGGAGTTATGACTGGAAGACAAACCAGCCGCTAAAGAAATCCCAGGAAATTGGCAGTTCCATCGGTCAGGTTACGCACCATTTGCACCACGCCAGGAATACGGAACCCGATCGGTTTTAGTTTGGCATTGCGAGAAATTTCATAGTCTTGGGCATTGATAGCATTGGTGATCGCCTGCATTCGCCGCTGCTGATCATGTCTGATCTGAGCTTCTGTGTTGCCCAAACCAGGCGCATCCCACTGCTGCGTATTAGGATTGATAAACGACTGGACGCGAGCCCAGAGGATGGCATCTAGCCCTTGTAAACCCTGAGCATGAGCCTTGGCTAACCAATCAATATAGCCCTCCGCCTCTAGAACCGCCTTAGGAGCCTGGTTGGCCAGATCAATCCCATTGAGGGCTTCTTCCAGAGTCAGCTTGAGACCTTTGGCAGCCGCTTTTTCCTGCATCACCTTGGCTTGCTTCTGAAGTCGCGCTAGCTGCTTGGCATCAGCTTCTTCTGGCGAGCTAGCCCCATGTTGATAGGAAAAGGTTCCTAAATTCCAGACACCATTGCCGGGATCAGAATGCCCATAAAAAGCAGGGTTTGGCTGCCCATCTGGACTACGAGTGCCTTCTGCATTTCCTACTACGATCGCCACGATCGAATCCGAGTCGCCCTGGAATAGCTCCGTGAGGGTAAAAGAATGGTCTGTAGGGGGCGCAGGGAGAGTCGCAGGGGGAGTC
>JALOOM010000025.1 GCA_025454395.1 Elainella sp. Prado103 | reverse complement strand
GCAGTGCAGCAACATTTGACCCAGCCCTACGTGTCGCTGGTCGGGCCGGAAGTGGCGATGAATTTAGCGGCTAATCTGGTGCTATAAGCACTGGTGCGACAAGAAAATGATCAACCCATAGCAATCTAGCGCTGAGTGATCGGAGAGCCGATCTCTGAGGGGGCTTGAATGTCCGATGTGCCGACCGATCAATTGCCCGATCAATTGCCCGATCGGTTGCCCGATCAATTGCCCGATCAATTGCCCGATCAATTGCCCGATCAACTGCCCGATCAACTGCCCGATCAATTGCCCGATCAATTGCCCGATCAATTGCCCGATCAATTGCCCGATCAACTGCCCGATCGAGAGCACTGGATTCATGCCCGATCGAGAGCACTGGATTCATTACTACGAACAGCAGATTGAATGCGATCCCAGCCTGGGTGAAAACTACTGGCAGTTAGGCTTGTTATATTTTCGATCGGACGATTGGCCACAGGCTCAGCTCGTTTGGGCAGCGGGTTTACTGGCTAGTCAGGTGGAAACGACTGGGGAGTCACCTGGGGAGATGCCTGGGGAAACCCAATCATCAGCAGTGATAGAACTGTTGGCGCGATGGAGAACGGAGGCACTGACCCAACAGGCGATCGGGCGATTTGACAGGGCTGCCTATTTATATGAATTGAGTTTGGAGCTAGCTCCTACCCCTGAAGGTTATGAACTGCTTGGCCAGATGCTGGCTTGGCAGGGGCAGTTGGATGAAGCCTTAGACTGCTGGCAACAGGCGATCGAGCACGATCCATTCAGAGTGCAACCCTATCGATGGCAGGGACAAGTTTGGGAAGCGTTAGCCGATTGGCAACAAGCAGTGACAGCCTATCAGCAAGCCCTGAGGTTAGATTGGCAACCGGAGACCGCTGTGGCGATCGGACGCTGTTGGGGGCAATTGCAGAACTGGGCCGCAGCCAGTGAGATTTTGTCTGAAGTCCGATCTGAACTGTTGTCTAGTCCGCCATTCGAGAGCCAGCTAGACCGCTCGCTTTCAGAATCTCTACCCCACCCTCAGATCTTGATATCCGAACTGCTATCTGATCTCAGTTGGATGCTGCTGCGCCAACAAAAGGGGTCTGAAGCAATCAGCCAATTTCAGGACGCAGTCTGGGTGCATAGTGCGTTTGGGCAGGTTTACTGTGATTGGGTCGATCGATTAACGCAGCAAGGGCAAGCAACCCCGGAGCAACTCCGGTTAGCGGCGCTATTGAGCAGTCTGAACCCGCCAGATGCTTCTGCCTTTGTGACTCGGTTACATCAGGTGAGGCAACAACGATCCCAGAATTCAGCAGTTCAGCCTCTCACAGAGAATGTCCACCCTGCCGATCGACCGATCGCTTACTGCGAAACGACCCAAAGCTGGGCAGACTCTCAAGTGGACTCTCAAGCAGACTCTACTGCCTACTTACTGCTTAATTCCGCGATCGGGCTGCCTCTGAAGCCGCCGCACAGGCTCGATTCAGAATTACACTTTAGCTTTCGATTTCCGCCGCAAATTGAATTACCCGGTGCGTTTGTGGCTCAGATTCCTCACGGTCGATTTTGGTCGGCTGCCGATCAAAGCGGCATCGCGGTATTTACAGCACAGGATCAGCTTTTGGGCGATTTATCGTTTGAGTTTCCCCTGCTCAGCCCCAACCATCCGGAGGCTCATCCGAGCAGGCATTCGGTTCGATCGCGCGCTCTGCCGCCGACTCAATCGATCGCCGGTCGAGTCGTAGTGCTGGCAGGGTTGACGAATGCCATGTATTTTCACTGGATGCTGGAGGTGCTGCCCAAACTGGATTTGTTGCGGCGGAGTTGGGCTGCTGCTAAGGGGAGCTTGAGCGCTCGAGATTGCCCAGATCCGACTGATCGCAAGATCCCGCCCTGGCGTATGGATGACGACTGGCAGGAGATTGACGCGATCGTTGTCCCTGCTCATTTGCCCTTTCAACAGGAGACACTAGCCCATCTGGGTGTGCCTGCTGGCAAAATTCTGAACTGGACTGGCGAATTGCATCTACAAGCCGATCGGTTGATTGTGCCCTCCTTTCCATCGCGCCCTGCCTGGATGCCACCCTGGGCTTGCGAGTTTTTACGGCGATCGTTTCTGCCCAACAACTTACCATTGATGCGATCGGGTTCAGGATTACGGCTCTATTTGAGTCGTCAACAGGCTGCTAATCGCCGCATGATCAACGAATTGGAAGTTGAAGCTACCTTAGCCGCCTATGGGTTTCAGACTGTTTATTTGGAGGCGCTTGCCGTAACTGCCCAGGCAGCCTTACTCACCCAAGCTGATGTTGTAGTGGCGGTGCATGGCAGTGGTTTAACCAACCTGGTGTTTTGTCGCCCTGGCACTCAAGTTTTAGAGTTATTCTCGCCCGATTTTGTTTACCCCTGCTATTGGGTACTCAGCAATTGTATGCAGTTAGAGTATCGCTATTTGATCGGCAAAAGACCGATCGGACAGTTTTGGCAGCCGCTCTTTGAGCCAAACCCCCGGTTGGCCGATCTATGGATTGATCGATCGGAGTTAGAGAGAATTTTGCGAGAATGGTTGGGTGAATCTGGTAGCACGATCGGCGGTAAAGATGAGGGAAAGGTTAAGGAGATTGGCTAGTTTTGGGGAGGATGAGTTTTTGGAACTCAACAATCCAAAATCCGAAGGTGCTGACGGCTAAACCCAGCAAAATTTCGGCTTGAAGTAGCGGTTGAGTTTGGAAGATCGGTTGAAGCCAGGGCGTGTAGATCACAGAGATTTGAAGCATAAAGGTGATCACGACGGCAAGCAGCATCAAACGATTGCTGAAAATGCCTTTCCGAATCAGGGGATCCCGTTCCGATCGCATTGCCAGAGCCAGAAAAATTCTGGAAAAAGCCAGTGAAGCAAAAATCATGGTTTGCCAACTCTCCCAGCCGATCGATCGAACATAGTAACCAAAACCCAGCAGGGCTAATCCCAGCAGAATCCCGATCAGCACAATATCACGCCCAACTCCACGACTGAATACGCTTTCGTTGGGTGGATAAGGTGGACGTTGCATGACATCCTTTTCGCCCGGTTCGACACTCAAGGCCAGCGCCAGCAGACCATCGGCTAAGAGGTTAATCCATAAAATTTGGGTGGGGCGAAGCGGTTGGGGCAGGCTGAGCAGCGGTGCTAGTAACATAATTACAACGGTGCTCGTATTGCCAGTTAACGTATAACGAATGAATTTGCGAATATTATCGTAAATAACCCGACCTTCTTCAACGGCTGCTACGATCGTGGCAAAATTGTCGTTCAGTAAGACCATATCTGCCGCTTCCTTGGCCACATCCGTACCCGCAATTCCCATAGCCACGCCAATATTCGCCTTACTGAGGGCTGGGGCATCATTCACGCCATCGCCGGTCATCGAAACGATCTGTCCCCGCTGCTGAAAGGCATCCACAATATTCAGCTTTTGCTCTGGTGAAACGCGAGCATAAACGGAAACCGTCGCCACTTTTTCGACCAGATCTGCTTCAGTTAACTGATTGAGTTGTTGCCCAGTCAAAAATTGCCCATTTTGGGAAATTTCTAATTCTTCTGCAATGTGTTTAGCCATGAGAGGATGATCGCCGGTAATCATCACTGTGCGGATCCCAGCGGCATTACAGGTTTGCACAGCCGCTTTGGCTTCGGGACGAGCTGGATCGAGCAGTCCGACCAATCCCACCAAAATGAGATCCTGTTCAGCCGTGAGTTCTTGACCCGCTGCAGGGGGTTGATCGAGCCAACGGAAGGCTACCCCTAAAACACGAGTTCCCATGGCCGCCATCTTGTCGTTTTCGGCTTTTACCTGCTCTCTGCGATCGGCATCCAGTGGCAGGGTGCCATTTTCTTGCCAAATTTGCGTCGAAACCTCCAGCAAACTATCTACTGCGCCTTTGGTGAAGGCGATATAGGGTTGCTGAGAAAAGGTTTTCAGATTGGCAATTTGTTTGGCGACTTCGCTTGACCAGTCCTGCTGACCAAAGCGATGGATCGTGGTCATGCGTTTGCGATCCGAGTCAAATGGGGCTTCGGCTACCCGTGGAAACAGGTCTTCTAGATCGTCTTTATCTAATCCCATCCGATCGGCCGCCACCACTAAAGCAATCTCAGTCGGATCACCGATCGCCTTCCCTGTCTCTGCCGATGGAGTGTTTGTCTGAGTCTGGGTCTGGGTCTGGGTGTGAGTCTGGGTGTGAGGAACGATAGGGCTTGCCACTTGCTCAGCGATCCCGGCGAGCGTGTCTGGCATGGGGGTACCTGGAAGCTGGATATCTTCGGTATCTGCTGACAGAAGTGGTGCGATCGACTCATCGGCATCGGGCACCATGGCATTGTTACAAAGCGCACTACCGACGAGGGTGAGGGAGAGGGGGGCTTCCATGGGGCTGCCTGCTCCGGCTGGAAATTGCGATCGATGCCCTTCTAAGCGGGAGGTGAGCTGGGCATAGGATTCTCGCAGGTCAATCCGCTTGCCTGCCAACGACAAAATGGTGACGGTCATGCGGTTTTCGGTGAGAGTGCCGGTTTTATCTGAGCAAATGGTGGTCACCGAGCCCAACGTTTCCACGGCCGGCAACTTCCGGATCAGGGCGTGGCGTTTCAGCATGCGTCGTGCGCCGATCGCTAAAGCAATGGTGACGACCGCAGGCAAGCCTTCTGGAATGATCGCCACCGCCAAACTCACGGCAGTCAAAAACATTTCCGTCAGGTTTTCACCTCGGAGCACCCCGAAACCGAAAATAATGGCGACCAATAGCAAAGCTGCTACCGCTAACCGTTTGCCTAATTGATCGAGGCGGCGTTGCAGAGGAGTTTGCTCGGTCTCGACGGTTTGCATTGAGTGGGCGATCTTGCCTAACTCGCTATTCATGCCGGTTTCGGTCACAATTGCCTTAGCTCGACCATAGGTGACCACGGTGCCCATAAACACCATATTGCGTCGATCGCCCAGCGGTAGATCATCTCCTTCGATCGGGGGGACGGACTTTTCGATCGACTCAGATTCGCCAGTAAATGCGGCTTCCTGGGTGCGTAGATTGGTGTTTTCAAAAATTCTGCCATCCGCAGGCACTTGATCACCGTCTTCCAGTTGAACGATGTCGCCCGGTACTAGCTCGCGAGAGTCGATCATCTGCCATTGGCTATCTCGCCAAACCCTGGCCTTAGGAATTGCTAGTTTGCGAAGTGCTGCAAACTCTTTGCCAGCCCGATATTCCTGGGTGAAGCCTAAAATGGCGTTAAAAATAACAACCGCAAAAATGGCGATCGCATCTTCGTATTCTCCCAAAAATAAGGTGATCACCCCTGCGACAATCAGCACCAGCACCGTCGTCGAAGTAAACTGCTCCCATAGCATCAGCCAGGGGCTTTTGGGCGGTTGGGCAGCCAGTTCATTCAGCCCATATTGGTGCTGCCGATTTTGGGCCTCTGTCTGGCTTAACCCTGCTTGTTCATTGGTTTGCAGGGCTTGGGCAACTTGGGTGGCTTGTTGCTGATACCAGTCACTCATGGGCGATCCGATCCTCTAATTCAGTGAGATAGTCAGTGAGATAGGTGAAATGAAGTTGGGTGGGAGTTGGGTAGGGGTTGGGTGGAATAGGCTGGGTTAAAATGCGAGGACTCAATCTATCACTCGCATCTACGCATCTAACCATAGGGCGATCACTCTATGCCTCTACCGTAATGAAGAGCCACAGTAGGCGGTTGGTGGCAGCAGGGGATGGGATGGGGCTGCGGTTGGATCGGCGATGGTAATTGTCCACCCGGTAATTGTCCACCCTCATGTTCTGCATCAATGTTTTGCATCAATGTTCTGCATCAATTTTTCATACAAATCTATGGATGCCATTCAAGATTGTTCTATGTAAACTCAATCTCAATTCCAGGAATCTGCTTCGATCGGCCTCATGGTAAACTCTCCAGCAGAATTAATGTTGACTGGTGGTGAGGAGTGGTTGATATATGATCCAGAAATCTACCTACATTCGTCAGAGACTGCATCGAGTTGGCATGACGTTGTCGCTGGTGGCAGTAGCAGGTGGGCAAGCTGTACTGAGTCCGATCGCCCTGGCATTAGAATCACCATCAGAACTGGATTTAGAACCCCGATCGGCATCACGGGAACCAGCAGCGGCAACCGTAGCACTGGCTGCAAACGAGGAAGCCATCGAAGCAACTGCGATAGAAACTGTGATAGAAACTGTGATAGAACAGGTTGCCCCAGCCCAAGTCGTCCCAGCCCAAGTCGTCCCAGCCCAAACCCAACCGATGCCGTCCCGTTCCTCGGCACTGGCAGAACCTTTACAACTGGCTCAAACGGCGACTCCAACCCCAGTTGTTTCTGGCTTATCAGAACAGCCTCGCCTGATCAATGCCTGTCGATTTAGCCCAGAGCAAGGGTTAGAGATTTTTGAAGATGCGGCTCGTACCCGGCGAATTCGCACCCTGACTGCACCGACCCAAGGCGTAATTTTGACTGGAATCGTTGGAACCGGATTAGCCCAAATTAAAGATCCAGTGTTAGGTTGGATCGGCACTGCGGTTGTAGAACCTTGCACAACTCCGACTCCAACTCCGACTCCAGCTCCAACTCCGACCCCGACCCCAACTCCGGCTCCAGCTCCAACTCCGGCTCCCACGCCCACTCCGAGTGCTCAAGCTTGTTATCAAGTGGTGTCTCCCCAACTGACAGTTCGCACAACCCCTAACCTCGGAGCCCCGGCTTTAGGTGTTTATGCTTCAGGGGCACTCGTTGCAGCCACGACCAATCCACCGCGTGAGCAATCGACTCCAGATGGGCGGATTTGGGTGGAGGTGAAGGCTCCTAACGGCACGGGGTGGATGTCACGGACTGGCCCAAACGCTACCGGAGAGAATGCAGTGCGGGTAACCGATCGATCGGCTTGTGAATCTTGAAGCCAACTTAAGCAAGGGACTTCATATAGGCGCGATCACACCGGCTAGTCTCGACCTCAGAGATAGGGAGATAGCCGCTACTTTCGTAGAGTTGCACTGCCTCTTTTAGTACGGAGGCAGTTTCGAGCCAAACCTGGGTGAAGCCTTTAGCCGCGATGGCTGTTTCGAGGCAGTTTAAGAGATAGCGTCCTAATCCTTGTCTGCGGGCTGCGGGTAGCAGATACATTTTGCGGATTTCGACGGCGTTCTTGCCCCGATGCACCGGATAATAGCCCGCTGTACCCACAACTTGACTCTCCTGTTCGATCACCCAAAATTCCCCTCCAGTTTGCCAGTAGGCAGCTTCAACGTTGAGCACATCCCAGTCAGCTCCTCCCGTTTCGGCGGCCAAACCACAGGTCACTAAGCCGTATTCTTGCAGAACTTGAGCAATCAAATCGGCAGCAATGTCTCGATCGCGGGGTTGCCAGTCACGAATCCAGAAGGTTTTGAATTGGGTTTGCATTGGTGATTCAGTGAAGTAAAGAAGTCTGAAATAGGTTTAACTGTGAATGCGGGGTTCAGGATGGAGAGTTGATAGGAGCTCAGATTCTACGATCGCCAGTTCTGCCAGCCGCTGATTCACCTGCTCGCGATCGAAATAAGTGGTTGCCAAGGTCCAGTAAATACCGTAGTGTCGTGCTTCAGATGCCATGAGGCTGCGGTAGAACTTGGCCAGGTCAGGCTCTGGACAATGTTGCCCCAGCAGGGCGAGCCGTTCATGGCTCCGGGCTTCGATCAAGCCAGAAACTAGCAGTGAATCGAGCATTCGATCGGGCTCCTGGTTGCGCATCTGAGCTTTCAGTCCAGCCGCATAGGGTGGGGCAGACAGAGGAGCCAGGGCAATACCGCGTCGATCGAGCCATTGATTGACCAGCTCGAAATGTTCCAACTCTTCTTGGGCAATTGCAGTGAGGGATCGCACGAGTTTGTGACTGGAGGGATAGCGAAACATCAAATTCATCGCGACACCGGCGGCTTTGCGCTCACAGTGGGAATGATCCAGCAGAATCACATCCAAATGGGTGATCGCCTGTTCTACCCAGGCAGTGGAGGTAGGCTGTTGTAAGAATTTAATGGTAGTAGGGGTTGGGGGGGTCGGAGGGGTCGTGGCAGCGATCGGTGTGGCAGTCATGGGTAATCAGGATAAATTGAGCTGTCAAAATTAAGCCGTCAAAATTAAGCCATCAAAGTTGAGTCATCAAAAAGCTAAGCCGTCAAAATTGAGCCGATCATCCTTTAACTTTACTGATCACTTTACCGAGTCTCTCGTTGGGGTTGCTCCTCGGACTGGTGGTGATTCGTGTCCACCCATCTTGCTGTGCCGAGATGTCAGATCTCTGATTTTTCAATGCTAACCTGATTGATCATCAACCAATTGCCCGATCGATTCCAGGTGCCCCAAATGTGTAAGGTAACTCCAGACTCCAACGCTTGAAGCTGCTGGTTAATCTGCGGCTCCAAAGTCACTAATTGGACAGATTGACCGGCCAGGTGGTCGGGCCAAGTCACCTGAAACTGATAATCCTGTTGGTTGCGTCGCTCAAACTGCCCCTCATACCGATCGACTGAGATCCCTTCGAGAGAGGGAGAGGAGCAAGGTAGCGCGGCAATGGGTGCGTTACCATCGATTGGATAGGCATCGGGATGATCCAGGTAATAGCGCTGCCACTTGAGCCAATCGGGATGGTCTGGCACCAAATTCAGCAGGGGGATCACCGCCATCGGAGCCGTTGGATCAGTCAGCAGCGCTTCTTGCAGTGATCGCACAGCCAGTTCACGCGGTTGACAATGCTGCTCAATACATAGGGCGGCTGCCATGCCTGCGGCTTGTCCAATTCCTAAAACAGTCGGCTGCAAGCGAGTTGCTCCATTGGCAATGTGAGAAACTGCAATGTTTTTTTCACAAACCATCAATCCGTCGATTGACTCTGGAACGAGACAACCATAGGGGAGGGCAAAGGGTGTGCCAGTCCAGCGGCCGCCCCAACGGATTGATTTAGGATGCAGCGGGAATCGAAAGCCGGGATAGTGGTGATCATTGGCATAGTTGCCGATCGCCACGGCACTAACCTGGCCGTTGGCATCGATCGGTAAACTGGCCACCTGTCCATCTGGGCTCGGCAAAATATCTGATTCAATCACCGTGACTTGGCCCCGCAGCCGCCGACTTTCGCGATAATACGGATGCAGCGCAAAAGCACCACCGCCGATTGGGGCAGTAGGAAAGGCATGGGTGGCTAGTTCATAGACTCCCTCCCCCACCTCCTGCAACTGGCGCTGGAGAAAGTCGGCATAGTGGTGGGCATGGGCATAGGCATCCTGGAGAAACTCCTGGCGGCTAGACTCTGATTGGATCAGCCGATCGGCATTCAGACCATAATCATTGCCGGATTGCGGCCAGTTGATCATGAATTGATGCTGGGGTAAGCGACCGTAGTTGAGGAAGGATGCGGCTCCATAACCTGCCCAGGTGTCTGCAAAGCCAGCAAACGAAGCAACCGGGAGAGAGCCAAGTGTTGAGTCTGATCGCTGAATAACATCAGAGGCGGAGATAGCCGGAACGGTCTGTAAGCAAAATACCCAGGTGGGAGCTTGCACCGGATAGAGTTGGGTTAAAGTACTGGGATGAACCGGAGCACTGGGTTCTTGCCACTGGGATCGCCACTCCCAACCCCAGCGAAACGGCACCTCGGCCAACGCCAACAGATCACCCAGTTCCGTTGCATCCAGGGTAATGGCGGCCTCAACGAGATACTCAGCAAATCGGACACCCGTTACCCGATCGCCCTGCCTGCAAACTTCCAATGGTGAACCGGCTTTGAGCCACTGCAAATGGGGTAAAGCTGCTACCCAATCGGCAAAAATGGCTGCTCCCACATGGGGTTCGTAAGTGAAAAAGCTGACCCAGGCATGATCTAACCCGGCTGGCTGTCGCTGCTGGAGCGATCGTAAGAAAGCTCCCCAAATGCCGGTTTGTTGAGATCGCAACTCCAGTCCGTCGGGTGCAGCCACTCCGGCGCTGGTTAACATGCCGCCCAACCATTCAAATTCGCTCACTAAAATGGTTTGGGCTCCGCGTCGGGCTGCCTGAAGCGCGGCTGCCACCCCACCTGTGCCACCGCCAACGACCAACACCTCAGTTTGAAGAACTTCCATACCCGTAACCCAAACCCGCAACGCAAAACGCCAGAACCCTTATGTTAGGATACTGGCGCTTTGCTTTTGGTATTCACAGGGATTTATATTTAGGGTCTTTATATGGGCTGACCCCATTTGAACTGTATATAGTGTGACAGCAAACTGGGAAAACGTTGTATTTCTAAAGGTTTGTTTAATATGCTGCAAAAAGGAGTAATACTCCGACATAATTCGTTGCGCTGCGAAATAGAACAGAAGGATGCCCAGTGCTGCTTCCCCATTGCCCTATCCCCTATTGCCCACTCGCCGCTGGCCACTGCGATTAAAGCTCCAGAGTATTTAGCTTTGATCTAGGTTCTACCCCCTGATTCAACGGAGGCTGGAATTAGCGAAGCTTCTTCAATTGTTTTGCTTTGGCTCGTTGTTCCAACCGAAATAGCCAGACCATGAGAGCCACAACGCCGACCTGAAGGACAAAGTTGGGCAGGGCGGCATCGACTTCTCGTCCAGCGAGGATCTGCATCAGGAAAATGAAAGCTCCAATCAAGCCGGATGCGCCAAACCCAACGTAAATAAATTGGCGTAGCCCGCGATAGGGTGCTTTGGCTTCTGCCCGCAACTGGGCATACAACTCAGGATCGCGCTGGGGATCCAGTCGTTTGGGTAGGATAGAGCGAGACGAGGTAGAGGACTCTGGAGATGCAGGGGTTGAACTCGAATCAGGCATGATGTTTGTGTTTGAGAAATGGATCGGCTGAAGATCGGTTCAGAGATCAGCTTAAGGATCTACTGATTACCATAATCCTCTTACCATAACTCTCTTACCATAACCCTCGTTTGCCACTGGGATGGATCGTCGCCCAGTTGGTGCGGGCAGTTGCGAGTTGCTCATCCGAGATCTTTGCGCCTGTGAGATCAGCTCCACAGAGATTGGCACCCCGTAAATTGGCATGACTGAGGTGGGCATAGCTTAAATCAGCTCCACGTAAATCAGCTCCGGCCAGATCGGCATGGCTCAAATAAGCGCGGGCTAGCTTAGCATTTTTGAGGCTGGCATGGTTCAGATTGGCGCGTCCAAAGTCAGCGTTCAGCAAATTTGCGCCCTGAAGATTGATTTTTTGCAGCTTAGCTTCATGAAAATTAGCTCCGGACAAATCAGATTTGGCCAGGTTGAGCAAGCTCAAATCATAGTTTGTAAAATCTCGTTTGCCTTTGCCGTAGGCTGAGAGAATTTCAGGGGCGGTGGGCTTCTGAGAGGTAGTCACAGGGTTTCCAGAAGAATGCCCTCGCGATCCTGTCATGCCGCGGGAGTTCAGGGTGGTTAAAGAGGCAGCTTCCTGAATCATGGTGCGACGGCGCGGTGAACCCGGCTGAATGGTAGTTGCCTCAGAGTGGAGAGCTCGCCCATGCCCGATCGCCTTACCCGCTTGTCTGGCGCGAATCGCAGCGGCCATCCTGGCAGTGGGAGAGGAGGGGGAAGAAGGACTGGTGAGGTCGCCGAGTTCACCCGAAGGGGCACAGGCCCGCCCAGGACGCACCTGTTGATTGACCATGCCACGGGCCAAACTATCGAGGTAGGGTTCTAGATCAAGCGCCCGCATGACCTCAGCGGCATTCTGATAGCGATGGCGCACCGAAACTTCCAGCATTTTCTTCAGCACATCGGTGAAGTGATCGCTAATATGCACCTGTTCGCGCCAGAGAATTTCTCCAGTGGCTGGATCATAATCCATGTCTTTGGGCGATCGACCAGTGAGCAAGTAAAGGCAGGTGACTCCCAGGGCGTAAATGTCACTGGCGTAAACCGGACGCATGGCCATCTGTTCAGGCGGGGCATAGCCAGGTGTGCCGATCGCATACTGGGTTAGGGCGGTTTGCTCCGAGGCCCCTGCCCGGATGGGATTGACCTGGTCTTTGACGGCTCCAAAGTCGATCAAAACCAGCTTGCGATCTTGCGATCGGCGGATCAAGTTGGCGGGCTTGATGTCTCGGTGAATCACCTGCTGATTATGAATGTATTGCAGCATTGGCAACACTTCACTGAGAAACTGTTTGACTCCGGCTTCACTGAACGGGCCCGATCGCTTCACCTCTTGCTGAAGGGTGGAGCCGCTAATATACTCTTGAACCAGATAAAATTCACTGTTGGCTTCGAAATAGTTGAGCAGGCGCGGTACTTGGGGATGGTTGCCAACTTTCCCTAAAGTATTGGCTTCTCGCTCAAACAAATCGCGAGCCATCTGCATGACATTAGGCGAGGTTGCGGTCGGGCGAAGCTGCTTAATGACGCAGTAGGGGCTACCGGGTAAAGCTTCATCCTTGGCCAGAAAAGTCGCACCGAAGCCACCTTGCCCTAAGGCTTGTAGCACTCGATACCGATCGCGCAAGAGCAGCTTAGCACCGCAAGCCTGACATCGCTCAGCGTTGGTCAAGTTGACAGGATTAGAACAGGCTGGGTTTAAGCAGTAGCTCATGCCGCATCACTCATGTTGTCATCGCTAGGTATCAGATGCTCTAGAGGCTCGTTATAACACCCTAGTACCATTATCTTTCCAACAAAGTGGAGACAAAGCGCCATTCTTCCTGGAAAAGTTTTAAAGAGTTTTTGAAGCTTGCTAGATTTCTAATTAAGAAACCGTGAAACCTCATAAAACAAGTGGACATTTGGTGCGCAAGTACCCTCAGTGAACCAAGATTTGTCTTAAAAGTCAGAATACCTATCTCTAGGATAGGAAAATTGTCTCCTAAAAAGCTAGGCTACACCGCTGAGGTCTTTCTCTTTTCTCTTTGTATCTCAGTTTCGCATGTCTCTCCATAGGGGTCACCCCATCTATTGGAAAGGTTGACATTGAGTTGAACTTACTCGAATCCGAATAAATCCCGATGGGATCAGGCTGATGATTGGGATGCTCGCGATAGACCGATCGCAATAGACCGATCGCAATAGACCGAAGCCAATCGCCTCATCACATTGGTTTGGTCACATTACCCCCTCATCCCTCAATCCCTTCTCCCACCAGAGGCCAAGGGACTTCCAATCCACTCCTGATTCGAAAGCCCCTCGCCCGCTCTGGGAGAGAGGTTGGGGTGTCGCTTGCTTCTGCGTAGCAGTGAGCAGTTTGAGTTTTATCAAAGTCAGGATTGAGAAAAGTCGTTATCTCGCTAAGCCAGCCACCCTATACTCCTGTTTCACAAATTTTGTCCTTTGTCCGGACTATCCTTGCAAGTGGTTGAAGGAATGGCTTGGACAGAAATCGATCGACTGCAAAACCACTATCTCTTTGGCATCACCCATGCTATTCAAGAGTGACGCATTAGATGTCATTCTTTGATGTCAAGAGGTCTAGGAATAATCTAGATGATCTGAATCATCGGTGTGGATGAAGGGTGTGAATTAACGGTGTGAATTAACGGTGTGGATGAATGGTGTGGATGAATGGCGCTGCTCAAACCTGTTGTGTCTAAAGCGATCGATCGCGCTAGTTGTGTCTTGATGATAGTTGTGTCTTGATGACTGGTGCTTTGATGATAGTTATGTCTTGATAACTGGTGCTGCTGTTGATAGATAACTTAGAGCTGGACGAAGACTTTGATGCCCGTAGTGGGGGCAATTACTGCCATCCAACTGCTATCCAACTGCCATCCAACTGCCATCCACCAGTGGCACTGAGAACGTTGAGATGAAAAGTTGGGACAAAAAGTTGAGGGGATCTCGATCAAGCAATGCTGGATCGCAAGATTTACAGCTTAAAAAGTGAATTAAAAGCTGATAAAACAATGAATGGCAGTCGGAAAAGTCTGATCTGCATTCATAACGATGTATACCCCATCTTTGTTCGATCGGAACATTGGTTTCGCATCGCGATCAAGATGGTGATTGATGGGTTTAGGGTGACTTAATTCCCTGCCTCGCAAGAATTCAGTAGACAGGCTGGAAGTCAGGATGAAGCACCAAAATAAATGAAAGAAAGGGCTAAGCCTTGATCATCATCAAGTGGGATCGTAAAGGCAGGGAGACAGGGATGCTGAAAAGGACTATTCCTGACTCTGATGAAGATTGAGATAAAAGATGTCTGAATGGTTATAAAGTCTGCCGAGTAATTAGCAGATGGGGTGATTCAAATTTTCCAATCGCGTTCAGAATTAGAGATAGTATGATGTACACAAACTACTGTGTTTCAGGATCAAAGCAATGGTAAAAGCTAGCAGACGGTTACCTTCTTCAGTTAATGTATCGCAATCAGTGCTTGATGTTGCTTCCTCCACCTTGCTGAATCTTCCGGAAAAACCAAAGGAAAGTTGGTCTTTGCGCGAGGCTGTTTCAGTTCTGCAAGAGTCAATTAGTTTGGCTTTGAGTAAGGGATATAACTATGATGAAGTGTCAGCCGTTTTAAGCGAGAACGGAGTGGCTATTTCTGCTTCTTCACTCAAAAGTTATCTCTCTGCTGCCAAACGCCAGAAAGGGTTGACATCTCCCCGTGGTAGACGTTCAGGACGGCGATCCCAGAAGGTTGAAGCAGATGTGAGTATGAATGGTGCCGCCCACATTGCGTCGGAGATTGTTCAGGCGAATGGAGCGAAGCTAGAGGCTGTTTCAGAACAGCCCAAAACTCGTCAAACTCGATCAACGGATACAACTAAAACTGCTGCAAAAGCGAAGTCTACGGCAAAAACAACCCGCAAAGCAGTCAGTGCTCAGCTTGTTGAAAATAAATCCGGGCGAGGGCGGAAAAAAAAGTAGAGGTGGGAACGAAATGACAGTGTAGCAGTTGTTGATGTGAGGGAAGCCGCTTTTTAGGGTAGAAGCGGAAATTCATCAAACAGAACCACTTCACCCGGTTGATGGGTGTCAAAGCGATAGCTGCGAACACTACCGGTTCCTGTATCCAGAATGCTGAATGCAGTGATTTCATTACTGGCAATATATGGCTGAGGTTGTTGGCTGCCATCCAGGAGAGGACTTACCGTTGGCATGATCGGTTGAAGCCCATTTGGATCGCCTACCGCAGCGTAAGTCTCAGCATAACCGATCGGCACAGGACGTCGTTTCTCACCATTAAATGCACCATTAAATGCACCATAGGTATTGCCCACATTTGAGCTTTCCAAAAAATGCATTCCCTTCGGACTAACAAACCGATTCCAGACGTGGGAGTGTCCATAAAAAACAAGCTGTACACCTGCATCTTCAAGTAGGGGCACGACATCGCGAACTAAATAATCATTCTGCAACGGGTACTCGTAACGAATTGCAGCGATCGTTCCTTCTGGCGTTCGCTCAATAGTCTGCACGGGATCAGTGTAGGCTGGAACCACGTTCTCTCCCAGGCTATGGATTGGGTGGTGGAACATCACGACCCGATATTTGGCCTGCTGAAATTCTGGGCTGTTCAGTTCTCGCTCCAGCCAGATGTATTGAGCACTACCAGGAGTAATTGGCTCAAAAATATGTTGACCATAGCCCCATCGATCGGGCTGATTGAGATCGGCTGCTCTTTCGCGATAGCGGCCACGCGCATTGTCGTCTAAACCAGGAACTCGCCAGATATTACAGGCGAACAATGAAATTAATCGCACATCGCCAATCGTAATGGCATAATATTTTTTGCCGCCCCCGGTGTCTGGCAGTGTAAATATCTCCTCGTAGGAATCTGTATTAAACGAGTGATTTTCGATCCATCTATCCTTCAGTTCCGCATTGTTAGTTGGGTTAATCTCAGTTGCTAACTCAGCATATTTCTGTTGTGCCACCCAACGAGGAATTGGATCATTGAATTGTTGGTTTAAGTCTAGCTCTGGTAAAACCCGCCCCATCACCTCATGGTTGCCGATCGCTGGAAATAGAGGAGCCGATTGGATGATTGCACCACCTGTATACTGAATTTTCTGCCCATTATGTTCCAGCCTATAGTTTCCGCGCCCCTGCAAAATTGGGAAGAAAGCATTACCTCGATTGTCATCAAACCATTCTGAAGCGCGATCGGCCACATCTACCAAATCTCCGGCAAAAAAGACCGCATCGACCTGCCCAACGGTCTCACTCACCTGTTGTAGATTTGCCGCTGCCATCGGTTTTTGCTGATGGTCGGAGGTCAGCAAGATTTTTAATGGAGTTCCTGTTGAGGGTAATCCAGCCAGGGTGAAGGAGCGACTGATCGCCGGACGATGATCTGAGTTCAGGCTGACAACGCGATAGGGAATGCGCGTGGCAGTCAGTCCGCTAATCTCTGCTTCATGTCGCCAGATTGAACGAGCAGTGGGTTGAGGATAAACCTGTCCATCCTCTGTTTGCGAGCCGACTCGCGATCGAGCGTCTTCCTGCATACGGCTGAGTTTAGTGGTGGTTGCGCTGGTTTTCTGTTTCAGCCCAGTTCCATATTCCACCCAATGGGCTGTACCTGGAAATTCAGTGAACCAGACCACCCGTACAGAATTGGCCGTGGGTGATTGTAAGAAAGGATCGGTCAATAGCGGCGGCATCGGATCAAACAGAGACTGCAAATATTGCCCAGACAAGATGCCCAAGGACGCAGACACCAAGAAGATCAGAGCAAACAATAAAATGCGCCCATGCGAAGCGCACACTGAACCAAGACGAGAAAAAATACGCGCCACAGCCACCTCAAATCTCGCTCAATCTCAACCCAGCGCCCACCCAACTTTTCAGTTCAGCCTGAAGCGCAAGATTGGTAACCCTTACTCTAATTCACTCGATCAAGGTAAACATGGGTTTAAGAAGGTGAATTAATCATTCAAGCGGCGCGTCGGTTCAAAATCAGACTGAAGCTCCAGATCGAGATCGGTCGCGGGATCGATCACAATCACTTCTACTTCGTTCCGGTTGCGAATTAACAGCGATCCTAAAGCCCCCAAACCGGCTCCACCCAAAACCTGCCAGAGTTCGATCTCACCGAAAATTTCGCCTAATACAGAGGCGGCCACTGCTCCGATCGCCACACCTTCAAACCAGCGCGGATCAGAACGCCGGGTAATCACCTCGCGCCGATCGAGCACCTCTGATGTCGCCTCAATGGCATAGCGATCACCATTCTCGAAGATCACTTCCTCTGCCACAAACTGCGTTCCGTCACCCGCAGGTCGAAGTTCGCCTTTAATTTCGCTGCCTGCCGGAATGATGACCACTCCTCTAGCAGAGCGGACATCTGTATCGACCTCTAGGGTGAGCTCAGCCGTTTCAGTTGGGGTTACCACAATCTTGTCTTTTTCATAGCGGGTTGGCAGGATCGTGCCGGCCGCTAAGCCCGATCGCGTTGACCAGGATCCTGGCAGGGGTTCGGTGTCGCGCGTGGGACGATCGTTGCGCCAGGAGGGGGGAAAAACTTGGGCGATCGTTAAGGATCGGGCAGCGGCGGCTTGGATCCAGAGCAGAGAAGCGGCGGTGGATGCTGTCATGGCGAGCGCCAAACCCCAAGCAGTGCCGGACTGCAATCGTCGTGAAATCATCAGAGTTCCCTCATATCGTTGCGGTCAATATTTCAGCCAGTCCGAAAATCACCGATCGTAAATGCTGACCATGAGGTGAACAAGCGGCAATCTCCGGCATGGTTGCTCAGAAAATTGACCTGAATTTTTTTGTGAAAGTTCCAAACCGATCGCAGCCCCCGATTAGACCAATCCCGGATCGGGCACTCGTTCCCGACAAGCTTGCAGCCCCCGGCTAGGATCTTCACGATAGGCAGCTTCCGGCACCCAGATCCGAATCTGCCGATCGGAGCCGATCGAGTATAAATAGTCTACATCGGGATGAAATTGCACTCCGACCCTGAGATTGGAGTAATCATCTTCACAAATTTCAAACCCAAACCGCACCACAATTTGGGCTGCAAGGCATTCAGGAGTCTCACCGATCTCGCCGGAGATATCGCGCTCTTGCCAAAAGGTGTCTAGAAATCGACTGAGGGTGGGTAGAACTTTTTCCGGAGATCCGTTGCGGCTGGCATAGATGATCACGGGATTACCTTCGACCAAAATGTGGCAGGGATGGGGCATGGCTTATCACTCCTCAAGGGGTCGGTTGCTCCCCAGATTTGGGAAATTTTCAGCAATGAATACAAATGATATCGAGCAACCTGATCAAGAAGCTCAGGGTTGGTATCAGGGACATCATTTTTTAATCTTCCCGCTATCCTGAAGCTTGTAACCGTTGGGCTGTTCGTAGAATCTGTCCGGCTAAAACTGCCGCACCGAATCCATTATCGATGTTAACGACTCCCACTCCAGCCGCACAAGAATTTAGCATGGCCAACAGGGGAGCTAACCCGCTAAAACTTGCCCCATATCCAATGCTAGTCGGAACGGCGATCACTGGGCAATTGGCCAGTCCAGCGACCACACTCGGCAAAGCGCCCTCCATCCCGGCCACGACAATCAGCACATCGGCAGACTCAATCACCTGACGATTGCTCAACAGCCGATGAATCCCGGCCACACCCACATCCCACAGCCGCTGCACCTGAAACCCGGATAATTCCGCAGTGACAGCGGCTTCTTCGGCCACCGGTAAATCAGCAGTGCCCGCAGATAATAGTCCGATCGTCCCAGGGTGGCGAGGCTGAAGATTGGGTGGCACGATCGCGCAAATGCGGGCCAGCTCATAATATTGCACCTCAGGAATGCGATAACGCAACTGGGCATAGACGGAGGGGGTGATCCGCGTTGCCATCACGACCGGATTCCGTTGCCGCAAAGCCTGAAAAATTTGGCTGATCTGCTCCGGCGTTTTGTCTTGTCCCCAAATCACTTCTGGGAATCCAGTGCGGAGCGATCGATGGTGATCGATCTTGGCAAAATCATCGATCGGTTCGTAGTCAAAATGCTTGAGCTGATCCAGGGCTTGATCGGGGCTGACTTGCCCTTGAGCCACCGCTTGGAGCAGCGTCCGTAAAACTTCGGGTTGGGTCACGGTAGAACAGTCACGCTAGATCAGAACAGAGAATGGTGAGAAGACTCAGTTGTTTATTGTAATGCGGCGATCGAGATAGAAAGGGCTGGGTTGCTCCAAGTCATCAATCTAGCCAGCAATCGATGGCGTTTTTGCCCGAAATGACACCTAGAAGCGGCATCCAGAAACAGCATTGAGTTCGATCGTCATTTTTGTGTACTATTGATGTACTATCTAGGAGCGCATGGTATGGTATCATCTCCGCTGTTGGGCAATTGAGCAATTACACTTCGGAAATCTACCTAAGTCAGGCGCATCAAGATGTTTCTTTCAGATTCTACCGATATCATTCGGATCCATCTGTCTTCTCGGTTGAATTTGAACCAGCGTCGAGACTTGGGGCAGTTTTTTACCCCAGCCCCTATTGCTGAGTTCGCCGCAGCGCAGTTTACTCAGTTGTCAGGGCATATTCGCTTACTCGATCCAGGGGCAGGAGTTGGAGCGCTGACGGCCGCTTACTCGATCCAGGGGCAGGAGTTGGAGCGCTGACGGCTGCTTTTATTGAGCGATTGCTGAGCTATTCTAATTTAGTCAAGAGTTGTTCGATCACGTTCTTGTGAATGAGATCCAGAAGTTTCAGTCCATTGGGATTGAGCTAGATCCGCATGGTAAAATGCCGGACGTAGTAATCCATGATCAGCAGCGCGATTGGCTAGTGCTGATCGAAGCGGTGACGAGCCATGGTGCAGTCAACCTCAAACGTCGAAATGAGCTGCAACAGCTATTCCGGATGAGCCAGCAAGGATTGGTGTTTGTGACGGCTTTTCCAAATCGCAAACAGATGACTCGATATCTAGCAGAGATTTCTTGGGAAACAGAAGTTTGGATTGCTGATCAGCCAGATCATCTGATCCATTTTAATGGCGATCGATTTCTAGGCCCCTATGAAAATCCGTCCGACTCAAAATTGATCTGATTCTGAGAGGATCCAGATCTTCAAATGGTTCAGTAATGGTTTACCAGTAGGTTCAATGGGTTGACTACTGCTCTTGACGATCGCGCAACTCCAATTCCTGAATATTCCACAGCCCCCAGCTCGGCAAGCCGTTGTATTTTAGCCCTGTGATGCGATCCCGCACTGCCATCAAGGCAATTTCATGGACGAGATGGATCACCGGCAACTGGGTTTGAACGATGCGTTGGAACTCGTGATAAAAAGGTTTGCGTTTGGCTGGATCAAACTCTCGTGCTCCTGCGGCAAACAGCCGATCGATCTGTAATTCCCAATCGGATGCCTGCCAGTTTTGGATGACTGGCTGACCCGGCTGAGGAGCCAAATTAAACATATGAGAGCTGCCGGTACTCGTCCATAGGTTTGCCCCACTGTGAGGTTCAATGCCGCCGGTAAAGCCAATTAATACACAGTCCCAATCGCGGCTATCATTGAGTTTACCGATCAGCGTATTAAAATTCACCGCACTGAAGTTGACCTGCATCCCTAATTTAGCCAGATCTTCTCGAATTTGTGTTCCGATCGCCTCTCGAATTTTATTCCCTGCATTAGTTAATAAAGTAAATTCTACGCGATTACCCTCGGCATCCCATAGGGCTGAACCCCGGTATTGAAATCCGGCAGATTCGAGTAACTGTCTAGCTCGGTTCAGGTCATAGTCATAGGTTGGTAGCCCTGCTGCAAGGTAGTAAGGACTCTGCACTGAGATCGGTGAATTTTGGGGTTCACTGATGCCGCGATAAATATTGTTGATCAGTCGGGGTCGATCGATGCCATAAGCCACCGCTTGTCGAAATGCCAGATTGTTAAACCAACGAGATTTTATTGGATCGACCAATGGGATGCCCCGATCGTTTTGTGCTTGCGTTAAGTTAAACGTAATAAAAGTGCTGCCTGACCATGGCCCGCCAGAATAGACTGAAAAATCACCTCGATCTTCTTCACGCTTGAGGAGTTCAAAATATTCGGGACGGAGTGGCCGGACATCACCGATCGCATCCAAATCGCCCGATCGAAACATCAGAAGCTGGCTATCGGTAGATTCAGCAATTTGCCAGACAATCCGATCGATCAGCGGTAATGCTTTGCCGTTCTGAGTTTGCCAGAAATAGGGATTGCGGCGAAAGATGACCCGCTCACCGGGTCGGTAAGATTCGATCAAATAGGAGCCATTCACAACAATTTCTTGCGGATCGGTATCAGTGCCCCAAACCGAGAGAAATTTAGGATTGCCCTTCTCATCTAATGCTTGGATCGAAGCTGCTAGCTTATGTTTAGGCAAAATCACGATATCGGTGGGTGGGCCGCTGGTGGCCGACAAAAACGGGGCAAAGGGTTCTGCCAAGGTAAACTGAACACGCCGATCGTCCAACTTTTTCACCGTTGGTAACTGGCGATCCGCCCCAATCCGTAGCCCTGCCTGGGATTCGGCCGGAATTTTTGGATTAAAAATTACATCTCGGTAAGTGAACACAACATCATCTGCGGTGAGGGGCATCCCATCCGACCAGCGCAATCCCGATCGCAACGTAAAAGTAATTTGGGTTTGATCAGGTGAAATCTCCCAGGATTCGGCCAGATCAGGCTGAAGTTCACCCGTGTTGCCAATTTCCTGCGTGAGTCCACGAAAGCAAAACAGAAAAATGCTAGGAAACTCCTGGTTTAACGCATAATTAAAGGTCTTCGGATCTTGCAACGTACTCAGAACGATTTGACCGATCGCGGGATCTTGCCGGGTGGTCTGAAGCAAAGGCTGACAGCCGCTCATCAGCCCCACTAGCCCACAAAGGAGTAAACTCAAGCTGCCTCTGCCGATCCAGCCCAAGGGGTAGCAACGAGTATTTCGATCGATCAGGCTACGAATCCAGCGATTGACCTTACTTGCCCAGCTACGTTGTGCGCCCACACCCATCTGCTTCTGCCTGATTGACATCCATTCTATTCAGAATAGAGCGAGAACCTGAAAACTTCTATGCACCCCCTTGATGCGAATGAAGCTGCTGGCGAAAAGGGATCATGCAGAAAGAGCAAACCCAATGATTTGATCATTCAGTAACGTAGAGTTAGGCTCAACCGAATCGATCCAAACCCAAGGAGGTGGGCGTGATGCAAAGCGAACGGGAGAAAATGCTGGCGGGTGAGTTGTACAATCCCCTCGATCCGGAACTCGTTCAGGCCCGCAACCGAGCGCGGGATCTATGCCAGGATCTGAACGCTACCCGTGAGGAGCAACAAGAAGAGCGGCGGCAAATTCTACAGAAGCTTTTGGGGGCGGGCGGAGAGGATGTGTGGATGCAGCCACCCTTCTTCTGCGATTACGGAACTAACATCTTCCTGGGGAGACGGTGTTTTTTCAACTTCAATTGCGTTGTGCTGGATGTCTGTCGAGTCACCATTGGAGATTACACACTCTTTGGCCCGGCAGTTCAAATCTACACGGCCACCCATCCGTTTGATGCAGAATTGCGCCGTAGTCAGGAGTTTGCAAAACCGATCGAGATTGGGTCGGATGTCTGGGTTGGGGGTGGGGCGATCATTTGCCCTGGGGTGACGATTGGCTCTCGCTCAGTCATTGGGGCTGGGAGCGTCGTGACACGGGACATCCCAGATAACGTGTTTGCGGCAGGTAACCCCTGTCGAGTCATTCGCCCAATTACCATTTCCTCTTTAACGAGCATGGAGGGATTCGAACCCCCGACCCTCAGAACCGGAATCTGATGCTCTATCCACTGAGCTACATGCCCTCAAGCCTTTTCTATCATAGCAGGCTGAAGATAAACCCGCAAATATCCCCTTGAAACTGCTGCGTGAGTGGCTGAAGCAGGGGTTAACCTGGCTCAAGCACTCGCTCAACGGCTGCTGAGTTCGAAGCAATGTTCAGTTTACAGGCTTAGAGTATGAGTTCAAAATAATGTTGCAAACTCACTCATTTTTCTTGCTGATATTCTATGCTGACTGGTACTGAAATTGCAAAATCGATGCTGAGAAGATCTGAGCTGAGAAGATCTAAAGCAAGGTCAATCTTCAGGAGCCTGTCTTGCCACTAACTTTGGTCTTAAATCATCAAAAAATGCCATCTAATCGAACCTTCTGGGCAATGACTACCCTGTTGACCACCCTGAGTGTCGGGCTAGCGGCTCAGGCTGAGACCACGAAAGCCCGGTGTGATATCTACCCGCAGGGTGAAGATCGAGCTTCGTTGGTTACTCCCTGTACTTTTTCCCAGCGTCAGGGATTTGTGACGATCGTCTTGGAAGACGGTACATCTTATGCACTAATCCCCTCTCCTGCTGAAGCGGCGACTTACACCGATCAAGCTGGTCGTCCTGTGGGGCGAGAAGATGGCTTAGGCGATCAGGGTGTGATCGATCGATCGGCTAATCGATCGATCGATGTCTACTGGAATCCTGCGATCGGTTCTGCCAGTGAACCTGGTGCTCAGGAGCCTGCTCAAGCGTCTGTTTCTGCCCAGAATGGTACACCAGTTACCTACGTGACCGAGGTCAGTGACAGTCGGGTTGTGGTACAGATTACGGAAGGAGAGTTTCGCTTCCAGGGTGATTTGGAGCGTACCTCCGGCAATCTGTTTCAAGGACAAGATGACCAGGTACGAGTGATGTATGATCGCGATACGGGACGGATCGTTGTGATTAACGCCGTCACAGGCGATGAATTTTACAATTACTTTTATTCTGAGGCAGACGAAGGCGCGCTCTAGCAGGGAACTCAGCGATAAACTAGAAAGCGAGCAACTAGCAACGGTTGTGATCGGAGTCTGGCGAATCAATGGCCACTCGATCGACTGTTTCTGTTGTATTGATCGTTCATGCTAGTTAACTTTTGCATACTGTATGGCATCTGATCCCTATAAGCTACTCTTTGTTTGTTTAGGCAACATTTGCCGATCGCCTTCTGCCGAAGGGATCATGAATCATTTGATCGCTGCCAACCAGTTGCAAGATCAAATTATCTGCGATTCGGCCGGCACCGCCAGTTATCACGTTGGTAGCCCCCCCGATCGCCGGATGACGGCTGCTGCTGCCAAACGTCAGATCAATCTCACCGGACAGGCTCGTCAGTTTGACCGATCGGACTTTGAGGCGTTTGATCTGATTCTGGCGATGGATCAGGAAAATTATGCCAATATTTTGCGGCTTGATTCAAGTGGGCAATATCGCCATAAAGTGAAGCTGATGTGTGATTTTTGTCAAAACTACAGCGATCGAGAAGTGCCTGATCCTTACTATGGCGGCGAGGCAGGGTTTAACTATGTGATCGAGTTACTGCTGGACGCTTGTAATGGACTGCTATCGCAAGTTCGGCAGGGTGCCTTGGATTGAGCGATGGTGAGTTTTCTCTCGAATTAGCACTATCGTATAGAACGAACTCTAAGTGCGTTTGCAATGGCTCTTCCACATCCTCGTGGAACAAGAAGATCACGTTGATTGGCTGCTTGAGTTTTGCAAACAAGTTTATAGAGTTCTCTCGCCAACGGGGAACTTTGTCCTTCGATCGCATGAAGAAATTGCAAGCCAATCCTCAAAAGGATTACACTACCTTGCTGCTTCAGCCTTTCGTTTTATAGATAAACCTCAGGCTCCCAAGGATGCTCCTCTTGAGGCATTAAACGCAGTTGTTCTATTGTGTCTCGGCTAAAGACTTCTTCGCCACAGTGCGAACAGACTGCTGCCGGAATCTGCTCAAGTCCGAAGGAACCCCAACTTACCAGCCTGTATCATTGGCATCAGAATCGCGCCAAATTTGCAGGTTGAGATCGTTCAAGTAGTTCAAGGCGCTATTCACCTGAGCGGTATTTCCCCGCAGCTCTAAGTCAAACCAACCGTCCTCTCTGGCGTTTTGGCTGAGCAATGCGCCCAGAATGTTGACGGTTACGCCGTAGCGCGCAATTAGCTCGGAAATAATCGGTTCCTGGTGATATTGCTTGGAGATCCGTAAGCGAATTTGCATTTGAGTATGGCGATCATGGATCGAGTGATGAGAGAACTGATCATCTGCATGAGAAGAAATCATGGATACCTCTACTTGAAAGATATGATGAAAGGAATGAATGAGACAATAATCAACAATAGGACTCACTGCAACAAATCGAAACCACTTGAACAGCCCATATCAAACGCGATCCTAATGCCCGATCCCGGCTCGATGTCCGGTTTGTCGTTCTAGGAGCGCTTTGGACACCATGGTGACGATCGCTAGAGCCGCTAATAACACGGCTGCGGTATAGGCGGATTCCGTTTGATATTGTTTGTAAGCTTCTTCGACAAACAGCGGTAGGGTTTGGGTTTTACCCGCAATGTTACCAGACACGACTGCGACGGCTCCAAATTCGCCCATGGCGCGCGCATTGGTTAAGATCACGCCATAGAGCAAGCCCCAGCGAATGGAGGGCAGAGTGACTCGCCAAAAAGTTTGCCAACTGCTAGCCCCCAGTGTTTTGGCAGCTTCTTCCTGTTCGTTGCCGATCTCCTCTAACACTGGAATCACCTCGCGGGCCACAAATGGCAGGGAGACGAACACCGTCGCCAATACCATGCCCGGTACTGCGAAAATAATCTGGATGTTGTTGGCGGACAGCAGCGGCCCAAACCAGCCATTGCGACCATACAGTAAAACAATCATCAGACCTGCAACCACGGGCGAGACCGAAAAAGGCAGGTCGATAATGCTGATCAAGAGGGCTCGACCTGGAAAGTTCTGGTTGCGTCCGATCGCCCAAGCGGCACAAAGACCAAACACAACATTGAGCGGTACTGAGATCAGCGCCATCAGAATGGTTAGTCCTACTGCTTTGATAAACGATCGTTCGGTGAACGTATGGAGGAACTTATCTAGACCACCGCTAAAGGCCTGGACAAAAACGTTGGCAGCCGGAATAAAAATCACGAACCCCAGGTAGAGTAGGACGAAGACAATCAGAGCAGGCTTGATCCAACGTTGCCAACCGGCAGGCTGTTGACCATTGGCTGCTCGTCGCCACTGTTGACTTTGATGAATCTTCGCCAAATTGGCCTGATGTTCTGTTTTGGATGCTTCAGTGACCATAACGAGCTCCCCAGTTTTGTAATAAGTTGATAGCCAGCAGCATAACCAGAGAAATGAGCAACATCACGGTACCAATCACCGTTGCGCCAGCATAATCGTATTGTTCTAACCGTTGAAAAATCAGTACTGGGGCGATCAAATCTTTAAATGGAATATTGGCCGCCACAATTACGACAGAGCCATATTCCCCAACTGCTCTGGCAAACCCAAGGGCTACACCTGTGAGAGCAGCAGGGAGGATCGGTGGTAAAACGACCCGCCAAAAGGTCTGCCACTCCGAAGCCCCCAAACTCCAAGCGGCTTCCTCAACTTCCCGTTCGGCTTCCTGAAGCACGGGTTGCACGGTACGTACCACAAAGGGGAGCGAGATAAATAGCATGGCCAGAAAAACACCGAGTCGGGTGAATGACACTTTAATGCCAAACGGAACGAGCAGCGATCCTAGCCAGCCATTCTCGCTATAGACCGTTGCTAAAGTCAGACCTGCTACGGCGGTAGGCAAGGCAAAGGGTAAATCGATCAGCGCATCGATCAGACGCTTACCGAAAAAAGCATAACGCACCAACACCCAAGCAATGACTAGACCGGCAATGCCATTGATCGCTCCTGCCACCAGAGCGGTACCAAAGGTGACATTGTAGGCAGAGAGGGCGATCGGACTCGTGGCAATCCGCCAAATTTCCGCTGGGCTGAGGGTAGCGGCCTTGAGGAAGAGGGCGATCGTGGGCACCAGCAACATCAGGATTAAATAGGTAAAGGTAATGATCCAGGGAATCGACGGAGCCGGTGGTTTGAACGGTTTCGGTATAAATTGAGAGGGGATCATGAAAATCATTGGGAGTAAAAAGAAATTAGTCGGAGATCGGGGAGAACGAACAGAAAAGGGCAGCGCAGTTCCCTGCCCCAGGACTAGAAAATGGCTGGGATCTAAGTTCCAACTTTGGCTTGAATTTGATCAAAAATGGCACCGTCATCAAAGAAATCTGCTTGTACTTTGTCCCAACCGCCCATATCCTGAACTGTGAAAAGTTTGGTGACCTTGGGGAACTGATTGGCGTATTGCTCGGCGATCGTCGGATCAACGGGACGAAAGCCAACTTTGGCAAACTCTGCTTGAGCGGTTGGGGTATAGAGAAACTCCACAAATGCTTCTGCGACTTCACGGGTGCCATGCTTATCGACATTGGCATCAACTACAGCGACTGGGTTATCGATGGAAATATTCACATCGCTGGGCACCACATAAGGCAAATTTTCTCCCTTTTGCTTTGCCAATATCACCTCATTTTCATAGTTGATTAATACATCGCCCTGACCCTGCTTGAAGAAGACATCGGTAGATTCGCGGGCATCTTTGGGTAAGACTGGCACATTTTCAAATACGCGCGTTGTGTAATCGAGGGCTTTGGTATCATCGCCACCAGTCTGAGTGATCGCTCCCCACAAAGCCATGAAATTCCAGCGGGCTCCACCTGAGGTTTTGGGATTGGCCGTGATGACCTGCACTTCCCCCGTAGCTAAATCTTCCCAACCCTGAATGTTTTTCGGATTGCCTTCCCGCGTGACCAAGGCAGCGACTGATTTATGGACGATCGCATTGTTCGGTGCTTCTGCTTCCCAACCAGGTTGAATCAACCCAGCTTTTTCAATTTTTTGAGTATCTAAGGCTAATGCCAGCGCCACAATATCGGCTTCCAAGCCATCGATCACCGCACGAGTTTGTGAACCAGAGCCGCCATAGCTTTGATCGAAGATAACTTCCTGATTGTGTTCCGCCTGCCACTTTTGCGCAAACTTGGGGATGATCTGGGCGTAGGCCGATTGAGTCACGGCGTAGGAGACGAGCGTGAGGTTGACTGGGCCACCTGTAGGGGCTGCGGCAGTGGATGCTCCACTGTTACCACCGTCTGCACTGGATTGGGGGCTACGGTTGCAAGCGACCAGGGCCAGACAAAGACTGAGCCCGACGAAAAATAACAAGATAAACCTACTGAGCGAACGCCAGCGCAACCGGCTGATTCTGAACCTTGTCATAGACCTTGCCATAGATGGTTTCTTCCTTTGATAAACCCATGAAATAAGTTGATGAAGCCAGCAAATCTGTCATCTCAGACTCAAGAATCAGATTGCAGATTTATTTAGTATGAATCTACATTGAAATGCGATTGTTTTCAAATACAATTTGATGGTAGTTTAGATTAAATTTGATTTTTCATGAAGAAACCGTAATCTTCGGTAAATCGATCGAATTTTAGGTCTATATAGGATAAGCTAGCTCAAAAAGCAAGCATTTCAGCGAAAAGCAGAACTCTTTTGAGCTGGTGGAGATCTAGTTGACTAAAACTACCGAATATCTTGTAAATCCTTGAAATCTGGAAATTAAGGCGGAAATATGGGCATTTCAGTGGAAAACGTGACGAAACAGTTTGGTGATTTTTTGGCAGTCGATCGCGTCAGTGTGGAAGTCAAGACTGGTTCACTGGTGGCTCTGCTCGGGCCTTCTGGATCGGGTAAGTCCACCTTGTTGCGGTTGATCGCCGGGCTAGACCTGCCGGATCAGGGCTACATCTACTTGACGGGGCGTGATGCCACCTACGAAAGCGTACAGAAGCGCGGCATTGGCTTTGTGTTCCAGCACTATGCCCTGTTTAAGCACTTGACTGTGCGGCAAAATATTGCCTTTGGACTGGAGATCGCCAAACAGCCCAAAGCCAAAGTGCGGCAACGGGTTGAAGAATTGTTGGAGTTGATTCAGCTTCAGGGGTTGGGTAACCGCTACCCTGCCCAACTGTCGGGTGGGCAACGGCAACGGGTGGCTTTAGCGAGAGCACTAGCCATGGAACCGCAAGTATTGTTGCTCGATGAACCCTTTGGGGCATTGGATGCCAAAGTACGCAAGGATTTGCGGAGTTGGTTACGCCATTTGCATGACACCGTACAGGTTACGACTGTTTTTGTCACCCACGATCAAGAAGAAGCGATGGAAGTTGCCGATGAGATTGTGGTGATGAATCAGGGGCGGGTGGAGCAAGTGGGGAGCCCTGCTGAGTTATACGATCACCCGGCTAGCCCCTTTGTGATGAGTTTTATTGGATCGGTGAACGTACTGCCCAGCACCGCACCTATCTTTCAGCATGTAGGCTATGATGCTGCCGGTGAGCATGTTTTCTTGCGCCCGCATGATGTGCTGGTGGAATTGTTGCCCGATCCCACGACTACGCCTGCCAGGGTTCATCGATTGATCCATCTCGGTCGAGAAGTGCAAGCTGAAATTGTGCTGGAAGATGGGCATACTTGTGTGGCGCATCTGTCACGGGAACAGTTCGATCGATTGCAGCTTAAGGGTGGACAGCGGGTACATGTTAAACCTAAAGAAGCCAGATCGTTTACCAATGTCGATGCTCGATCCTTGCTGGTGTCTTAAATTTTCTATCGTTTCGATGACATATTAAAAATCATCGTTTTCAATTATTCAGGACTTACTGAAGTGAATCAGAACTTGATAGAGCTGGCTTCAATCTCCATGAGGTCAGCTTTTAGTTTGTCTTTAGATCTCCCTCTTTTGAATTATTCCGATTTGCATATTTAGTTCATATACTATAACGATCGCTCAAACTCTTCCCATCTTTATCACTTTTGGGTCACATTTCTTGCTCATTGTAGAGATATGTGGGATCGCGCTTTAGATCTTTCATCATCTCAATCTTGACGGCGAAACCCTGAAAAATCCTGGATGGTGTCGATCGATCCCAGTGTTGCCCTGTGCCGAAGATGCATCAGGCAATGTGCAATGGAGAATGCATTTGGGAGGAAAAGGATGAATATTAACTTGGGCTATATTGTGCGGCATACTACGATCGCACTATTCGGAGCAGTTATTTTACCGTTGGGGCTATGGATCACCTCTGCTAAAGCAGAATCCTTCGAGCCTGATACTTCTAGGTCAGCTAGCGACCTCACCAATCAACCGTTAGTCCCGGCTGCCAGAGATTCAAGCTCAACTGATTCAAGCTCAACTGATTCAAGCTCAACTGATTCAAGCTCAACTGATTCAAGCTCAACTGATTCAAGCTCAACCGTTGCCCAGTCCCCAGTTGCTCAAGAGATTATTCCTGGTCGAGCAACCCGCTCCGGTTCCAGTTACATTGGGGTCGCAGGTAATATTGGGTTGGGTGGCGAGACCGCATTGGGGCGGGGCAACTTTACGGTCATCAGTAAGATTGGGCTGACTCCCCGCTTTTCGGCTCGACCGAGCGTGGTAATTGGCAGCGATCCAACGATTTTGGTTCCCGTCACGGCTGATTTTCCGATCGAGCCGATCAATGATGAAATCGATTTAGCTGTAGCTCCTTATGTGGGGGGAGGTGTCGCGATTTCAACGGGAAGTGATAGCCTGGTTCGGCCTGTCATTACGGGCGGTATTGATGTACCGATCGCTAACCGGGTAACTGCGACTGCCCAGGCTAACGTGGCTTTTTTCGAGGATACGGAAGCAGGCTTGATTTTAGGGATTGGGTATAATTTCTGAAATAGCTGCTGAAGGAATGGCTACTGAAGAAATGGCTGCGGCGGTTACCTTTCTGGCATCGGAGCTTTCTGGCATCGGAGGAAGCTGCCTCTATCACTGAGCAGACCCACTTGATCGCTGGTGGACTCACTCTTGATGCTGATTTTCGTGGGACTGGCCAGCCTGAAGCGAGAACTTCCCTACTGCGGCAATGGCCAAAACCGCAGGGTTCATGGGGTGCTGCCTCCTGACTGCATCAGAGCGGGTTGCAAGGACTGGATCACGCCGATCGCAATCTGTAGGGGTAGCCAAAATAACAAACTGATCAGCATGGCTTGACCTGTTTTGATATCTAGACCTTGCCGCACTGCAACGATTACGGCTAAGAGGCTCCAAGCTGCTAACCCAAGCTCGATCGCCCGACCCAGAAGCGGAATTAGCGTCAAAAAGTTGAAGACTTGTGGCGCATAGGCTAAACCGATCGGGGTCAATAATTCTGTATAGGTTGGTGGTCGGCGGGTGTCCCATTGGCGGTGTATCTGTCTGCCAATTTGCCAAATTGTGAATGTCCACAGATAGTAGCCTGCAATTATACTCAGAGCGCTGATGGTTGTTCCGAGCAGCAACAACGGTAATGTCACTCGCCCAACTAGCAGAATAATAATGCCACCCAAGGCATGGGAGATGGAGGCTAGAAAAACGATTGTCAAGGCGATCCGGCGATGATGTGGGAGGTGATTGCTATCCTCGTAAAAATCGGCATTTAGAGTGAGAGCATGACGTAAAGCAGTGTTTAATCCTCCAGTTTGAACGGCTGGATCGGGTAATTTCTGTCTCATGATGGATGCTACATCGATCGAAATTCGGTTTGAATCATCTGTTTCTGATAACGTATTTCGTCTTGAGTTCTTCCAGAGTGGCAAACATGGTTCGAATGAATCGGCTATTTCGTGGATTAAGTAATGGCACTTTACAATTGCTAGTCATGGCGATCGGTTTGCTACTCCTCTGGGGCATGTTGGCTCCAGTTGGAACCTTAGTCTGGTGGATCACGGAAGGTTCAGAAACTGCGGAGCGTATTCGCCAAAGGCTGGCAGACTACACTCCTAATGATATAGAGATGAATAACATAGAAATGGATGACATAGAACCAGAAAATATAGTAATCAACGATCCAGAGAACAGTTCATCTAATAGAGATGCTACCGTGCTTGAAGCACCTCCTAATGCCTTAGCAAAACCGAACTCTGCTGCAAAAACATCTACCGATCGATTGAATTCAGCTTCTTCTGTTCCTGACTTCAGCGCTCCATCGACTATAACTGAAATCAACTGTTATATTATTTTTCTAACGGGTGTGGGTGACTATTCCACCGATCAACTCACGCCAGGCGAAAAGACCTTTTTGGATCGGTTGGAACAAGCCCAGCCTGGTTGTGTGACCGTGCGTGATGTCTTTCCCTACTCAGCAGCTAATCAAGATTTGGCGGCAGGGCGTTGGTTAACTCCCCTGTGGCAGGTGGCTGAACAGGGGGAAGGTTGGCTCAAGAATGCCGATCTGCTCATTAAAATTCGTAATCTCTGGCGATTTGCGCTCTCGGCTGACGATCGATATGGTTCGATCTACAATCAGGGGATTGCCAGTGCCATGCTCGATCGAATGAATGCGACTCACCCTATCAGTGAAACTCAAGAGATACAAATCGTGTTGATCGGCACGAGTGGTGGGGCTCAGGTGGCTTTGGGGGCGGTACCTTACCTCAAAGATTGGCTCAATGTTCCAGTCACGGTAATTTCGGCAGGGGGGACTTTTGGTGGAACCGTCGGGTTTCAACAGGTCGATCGGGTCTATCATCTCCGGGGCGATCGAGATTGGGTGATCACAATTCCCAACTGGTTATTTCCATCTCGCTGGCCCTGGACAATTGGATCGCCCCTGAACCGGGCCCGGCAGCAAGGACGCTATCAGGTGCTGAACTCAGGTTCCCACTCCCATGATGGTGAAGATGGCTATTTCGGTCAGGCGATCGAGCCAGAAAGTCAAAAGCCTTATGTGGAGCTAACGCTGCAATTAGTCAACCAATTACCGATCTGGTCAACAGATCTGCCCGCTAGTTCTTACCCGCTGCCTCCTAACCGTTAGTTCCTACTTGCTCATTTCTACTTGCTCATTTCTACTCTACAGTGATTTCCGCTAGTTTCTAGTCTTTAGTTCCCTGGATAGTACGTTTTAATGGAAAGCTTGAAGCAACGATTCAGTCTGAGTCGTGTTCCCCTTTTATCCTTAACTTTGTTAGCTCTATCTTATGTGTTAGTTGGTTGGCAGCTTGCGATCAATGATATTTTGATCTTCCTCGCTGTCTCAGGCACAGTCTTTGCGATCACGCTCGCGAGCAATGAAAACCCCTGGATCGGTGGAATTTTGGGCAACTTGCCTCAGATATTACTATTTGCCCTCTCTACTAGCATTTTGATTACGCTGATCACCACGGTTCCAGTGGTATTGATGGTGATTATCGTTCCAGCATTAACCACCTTTTTGAGCTGGAAGGAGTTACAACTTTTGCAAGTCGATCCGAATCACGCTCGCAGAACCCAATTGATGATCATTGGCTGTAGTTTGCTGGTTGGTGAATTGCTTGATTTGTTCGTGGTATCTAGCCCTAAAAATTAGGAGATGAATAAGCGGTTTCAGGAAGGGGGGTACCGATCCTGCAAAAGTGTTTTGATTTCTTGCAGCAGTTGGTCTTGCTCTTGCCGCAAGGTTTCGAGCCGATCTAACACTTGGGTCAGCCGATCGGGTTGCTCGGAGGGTTGGGAGGACAGTAGCGGTGTGTTCCCTAGATCCGATGGGACGACGGTAGATTTAGCCTGAAAGGGGCGACGTAACAACAGCAGGGTGCCTTGCCAGAGCCAACTGATTAGCACGATCGGTAGCCTGAGTAGTGCGATCCAGATTTGTTCTGTAAAGCCTGCGATCGCCCGCAGTAATCCAGACAACAAAAATAACACCGCTAAAGTCGCTGCCACGAGCCACCAGGGATGGGTCGCCAGCCAGAAGAACAGAGGATGCTGATTCAACCAGTCTTGAATGGGTGCGGTGAAGGAATCCCACAATCCACTGATCAGGTTCTGGTTCAACCCCCACCCCATTAAACTCCGGCTCCCATTGCCCTGGTAATCCGTTGCATCTGTTGTTGAATCACTTGCCGCTGCTCCTGATCATAGCCCCAGCGGTTCAAAAATGTCGCGTAGTTTCCATGGTTGGTGGCTGCACTATCACCGAGTTGGATCGCTTTGGTGCGGAGTTGCTCCAGTTGTACCTGCTGAATCAAGGCTAATGTGCGAGATTGAACCCGATCGGAGCCTGCTGCCAGGTCTTGATTTTGGTTGCGGCGATGGGTGATGGCCATGGCTGAAGACATGGCTAAATTTTTGACCAGTAACTCGGAAACGATATCGGGGGAGGATCGGAGGGCGCGAATCACAGCGGCTGTAGGTTGATCTGCGATCGATCGAGCGTCTGTCAAATAGGTGACAAAAAAGCCGCGGGCTCCGTTTTCAGTTGCGACTAATGCTGTAATGGCTGCTTCTAAATCGGGTTCTGAAAGCTGCCGCTGCTCCATTTGGGCAATGAGGGCTTCAGTCTGAGTAATGGCTGCTTCAAAGCTTAAATCATCGGGCACGATGTGTGTGGAAGTCATGGCATTCTCTCAATATGACATCTAGCTAATTGAGTGCACTGGATGGGTTCGGTAGAATCACTCTAGAAACCCCAGTAGTCCAACTGTACTGTTGTGGGGTAGAATAATTGAATTATGGCAATAATCTCTTCTAAGCCACAACCTGAATCTCAAGACGACGATCGGCTCATTCAGTTTCCGAATCGATCAGAGGTGCCACCGGGCGCATCTCCTGTCATCTCAGGCTCTACATCGGGCTCGGCATCTCCTGCTGGGCACCATTTGCCTCTACCTGAAGGGGATGAAGCCCTGTTAGCAGCGGCTGCCAAGCCCGATGAAACCGAGAAGCAAGAAGAAAAGATTCGCCCCCAGCGCCTCTCAGAGTATATTGGGCAGAAAGATCTGAAAGAAGTCCTCGATATTGCGATCCGAGCAGCCCAGTCTCGTCAAGAAACGTTGGATCACCTGTTGCTGTATGGGCCACCGGGGTTAGGAAAAACCACAATGGCGATGATCTTAGCAACTGAGATGAAAGTGAATTGCAAGATTACGACTGCTCCTGCCTTGGAGCGACCACGAGATATCGCTGGCTTGTTGGTGGGGATGCAGCCCGGTGATGTGCTGTTTATCGATGAAATTCACCGCCTCCCTCGCATCACAGAAGAAATCCTCTACCCCGCGATGGAAGATTTTCGGCTGGATGTCACGATCGGTAAGGGGCAAAATGCGAAGACCCGTAGCCTGCCGTTGAATCGATTTACTTTAGTAGGGGCGACCACCCGCGTTGGAGCTTTGACATCACCACTCCGGGATCGCTTTGGTCTGGTGCAGCGGCTGCGTTTCTATGAACTGGATGAGCTGGCTCAAATTGTGCTGCGGACATCAGAAATCTTGGCAACCCCGATCACCGAAGCAGGAGCAGCAGAAATTGCCCGACGGGCTCGGGGGACTCCTCGAATTGCTAATCGACTGATGCGGCGAGTTCGAGATTATGTGGAAGTAAAAGCAACGGGGCGCGAAATTACTGATCAATTAGCCAGTGAAGCGCTGGAGTTATTTAACGTCGATCCCTGTGGTTTAGATTGGACAGATCGACGCTTACTGATGGTGATGATCGAGAATTTTGCCGGTCGCCCAGTTGGACTGGATACACTAGCGGCTGCAACGGGGGAAGATCCTCAAACGATCGAGGAAGTGTATGAACCCTACCTGCTCCAGATTGGCTATCTGCAACGCACGCCTCGCGGACGAGTCCCGACCCCTGCGGCTTGGAAGCACCTAGGATTTCAACCTCCCGAAAGTCAACTTTCATTGATCTAAAACAGGGCCGCCTGACGGGGGGAATCGATCGGGTCAGACGCAGAATGAGCGGCGATTTTCAAGTTTTCTGATTGCGCTAAATATGCACTTGCCAGTCCGCCAAACTGCTGAATAGAAGTGAGCAACTGAGTAAAGAAATGCATCGTTGTAGTTCGCTTTTGTCAGTTTTCCGAGTCATTGAGGGCAAATTAAGCCTAGTCATATTTCAGCCATTTTGCTGAAGTCATCCAGACTTGATTGGATACATGGGTTATTCCTCGCCCCTGGAATGCCTGCCCCCTTGCCCCTGATTGTTTGCTGGTATTTACGCCAATGGGAGCGATCGGTTGCCCGATCAAGTCAGTGGCTTGCTTAGATTGGGTTTCTCGTCAGATCTGCTCTTCTAACCGTCAATTCAACATCAATTCAACATCAATTCAACAGTCGATCTAACTATCAATCTGGCTGCAAATCTGGCTGCAAACCTGGCTGCAAACCTGGCTGCAAACATTACTGAACCGAATCTACCCATTGCATCGCGACTGAGGGGCAAAACAAATTGTGCTGTCTAGGTATCAACCTGGGGTTTGGCTGGGCTGTTAGTTTCAGTTCCCTTGCGAGTTTCACCGGCCCAATTTTTTGCCTTTTGCCTTTTGTCTTTTGCCTTTTGTCTTTTGTTAGGAGTGCTCACCATCATGTTCCTTTCCGCTGCCCTGCCGAGCCTGAATAGTTATTTGATTAATGATCGGAAACCCTGCTATCACAAAATTCGCGAACTCGTATTCATTGACACTGCCATTCCTGAGTATCAATGTTTGGCCTCAGGGGTAATTCCGGGCGTAGAGGTGATCCTACTCGACGCAGATCAGGATGGCATGACCCAAATCACTACCATGTTGCAGAGCTATGGTGGGTGCCAGAGCATCGATCGGTTGCATTTAGTCTCCCACGGTCAACTCGGACAGATTGAGTTAGGGACTGCGGTATTAACCCTCGATCGATTGCAAACCTATGGGGCTGATCTGCGGCAGTGGCGACAGGTATTAAGTTCAGAGGCAACTGTCTTGATCTATGGCTGTGAAGTGGCGGGTGGATCGGCAGGAATGGCGTTGATTCAGCAAATCAGCCAATGGTTGAGTGTGCCGGTGGCAGCATCCGATCGATTGGTTGGTAGTGCCTCCCAAGGCGGTAGTTGGGAACTGGCAGTGCAGACCGCAGAGATGGATATCCGTCCGGTGTTTCAAGCCACAGTTTTAGAATCATACGCCCATGTGCTCAGTAGCGAAATTCGGATTGGGGATGCGAGTGTCATAGAAGGAAATGATGGTAGCAAAAACCTGACCTTCACCGTATTTTTGAATACCGGAAATTCGACTGAAACAATTACAGTTGATTATGCAACTGAAGATGACAATGCAACAGCAGGCGTAGACTATACTCCTATTAGCGGAACGTTAAGTTTTTTGCCGGGAGAAACTGCAAAGACAATTACAGTTACGATCGCCGGAGATACGGTCAGTGAAGCTAGTGAATTGTTCTTTTTAAATCTATCGAATCCCAGTAGTAATGCCATTCTGGTTGATCAGCAAGGAATTGGGATCATTCTGAATGATGATCCGCTGCCAGTGGTGAATGTGGATGATGTGAGTCTGATTGAGGGCGATAGTGGGACAACCCAGGCTGAATTTACTATTAGCCTGAGTGCCGCAAGCGATCAATTTGTCAGCATCAATTTTAAAACGACCGATGATACGGCTCAGGCCGATAGTGACTATACAAAAACTACGGGACGATTGATTTTTAGCCCAGGTGAAACGACTAAGACCGTTTTGGTGCCGATCTTAGCTGACCGTTTAGATGAAATCGACGAAGCCTTCTGGCTTGAGCTGAGTGGAGCTAAAAATGCCAAACTGGGCGATGGGCGCGGAATTGGTACGATCGCTGATGATGATTTGCCACCTAGCGTGAGCGTGAGTAATATCAAAGCGACAGAAGGCGAAAACGCCACGTTTACAGTATCATTGTCGGTAGAGAGCGGCAAGGAAATCACGATCGACTACACTTTAATCGACGGTACTGCTACTATTGGCGAACAAGATTTTGCAGCAGATATAGGAAAGTTGGTATTTGCACCGGGAGAAACGACTAAGACGGTTGTGGTACCTATTCTGGAGGATAACCTGTATGAACAGGAAGAGACTTTCTCAATTCAGCTCAGCAATCCTGCACAAGTTACCTTAGGTACGAGTCAGGCTACAGCTACTCTGACCGATAATGATCCTGCTCCCCAAATTTCGATCGCTGATGCTGAGCTGATCGAAGCTGATAATGGCTCCCAAAGCTTGATATTTACATTGACCTTGTCGAATGCAAGCAGTCAGCCCGTTCGAGTCAACTATGCTGCAACCGATGGTACAGCAATGTTCACGGAAGATTACAGTTTAACGCCAGGTCAAGTGACTTTTGCCCCCGGACAAACCAGCCAAACGGTGAGTGTTACGGTGAATGGGGATCGGCAATATGAGCTAGACGAAACTTTTGAGATCACGCTATCCGATCCGATCGGCGGCGCGCTCCTGAAGGATACGGCAACGGGCACGATTCGCAACAACGATCCACTGCCCGCGATCAGCATTCAAGATCATGGCATCACCGAAGGAGATGGTGGCGTATTACTCTTGAATTTTACCGTCTCGCTCTCGAACCCTAGCGATCAACTGATCAGTGTGCAGTACAGCACCGCCAACGACACCGCTACGGATAGCGACTTTACGGCTGTACTTGATGAAACCCTTTACTTCGCGCCCGGTGAAACTACACAGACGATCGCAATTGAGATTAGTGGAGATACCGCCGATGAAGCAATTGAAACATTTCAAGTCAATTTGACTAACCCGACGAATGCGACCTTGGCAGATGCGCAGGCGATCGGTACCATTACGGATAATGATGGTGTCCCGACCCTATCGATTGCGGATATTCAACCTCTGGAAGGGGATAACGGCAGCCTCAATGCCATCTTCACCGTTACCCTATCCAATCCCAGCCATGAAACCATTACTGTTAATTATGCCACGATAGATGGTACTGCGAAGGTATCAGCAAATGATTATCAGCAGGTTTCTGGAACTCTGACCTTTACGCCAGGGCAAACGACTCAGACAATTTTGGTGCCGATCATTGGCGATCAACTGACTGAGCCAAACGAAACCTTCAAGATCGGGCTTTCTGCACTGACTAACGCCACTTTCGCCAACGATAGTGCGACGGCAACGATCAGAGATAATGATGCTGCCCTGACAGCGAGTGTAACTGACATCGAAGTCTTGGAGGGTGACAATGGTATAGTCAATGCCATTTTTACGGTCAACTTATCCCGCTCCCATTCCCAATCAGTCACGATCGGCTATGCCACTGAAAATGGCACTGCCACGGTGGCAGATGGGGATTATCAAGCGACTATGGGCAGTGTCGTGTTTGCGGCAGGCGAAACGCGCAAAACGATCGCCGTACCCGTTAGGGGGGATCGAACGATCGAACCCGATGAAAAGTTCAAACTGAATTTAACCAGCAGCGACCTGGTTTTCACCGATGCCCAAGGTGTAGCCACTATCTCCAATGACGATGTGGAGTTGCCCCTTCCTAGCTTGACGGTTCAGGGTCTCAAGCTCCTAGAAGGCAACCGGGGAGGCACAGAAGCACAGGTCACGGTTAGTCTGAGTGCCGCGAGCCCTCAGCAGGTTTCTGTGGAGTATGAAACCCAAGACGGGACTGCCACGGTAGCCAAGGGTGATTATCGCTCGATCCCCCGCTCGGTGTTAACCTTTGCTCCGGGCGAAACCCGCAAAACGATCACGCTGACGATCGAGGCAGATACCCTGGTAGAGCCAGATGAGACTTTTATCCTGCGATTCTTCAATCCCACTCAGGCTACTTTGGCTCAGGCGCAAACTGTGATCACGATTGAGAATGACGATCAGAATCCGGGAGCCAATGAACCTGCTCCTTCTGCCCCTGTGCCGACTGATCCAGATGATAATCGGGACACGGGTGCTGACCTTAACCCACCCCTGACTCAGCAAATTGGTAGCAGCACAGACGATCAAATGATTGGCACCGACGGTAATGACCTGATGCGGGGCGGCAGCGGTAATGATTTGCTCTCTGCGGGCGAAGGACAGGATCGGCTCTTTGGCGAAGCGGGAGATGATCAGTTATTTGGTGGGCGAGATGGAGACTTTCTCTCAGGGGGGCCAGGCAATGATCAACTCTTCGGCGGCAGGGGCAACGATCGACTCACCGGGGATGCCGGGGACGATGAACTGTATGGTCGAGGTGGCGATGATCTGCTGATGGGTAAAGCTGGAACGGACTTCCTGGCGGGCGGACGGGGGGATGATCTGCTGATTGGCGGTATGGGCAACGATCGGCTGCGAGGCGCACAGGGGCAGGATCGGTTCATATTTCTCAGCCCGCTGGAAAAGCAGGATCGGATTTTGGATTTCAGTTTGGGGCAAGATCAGATTGGGGTGTCGGCTCGTGGCTTTAAGGCTGGGTTGAAGGTGGGGCCGTTGGAACAGTCGCAGTTTCATCTCGGATCGCGGGCAGAATCGACGAGCGATCGGTTGCTGTATGAGTCCAAAACGGGTCAGCTCTATTTTGATGCCGATGGGACAGGCTCTGCCGCAAGGGTGTTGATCGCTCAACTGGCTGGCGCTCCCAAGCTCAGCTCCCAATCGATTTTAATCGTTGCTTAATTGAGTGGGATTGCTCTAACTCCCCTCTGCCTGTCATGATCAAGGCATGAAACAGCGAATTCTTGCCCTACTCTTTACCCTTACCCTTATCCTCTGGCTAGGGGTTTTTCCTTGCCAACCCAGTTTGGCGGCCTCTGACGATCGGATGGACTCTGATTGGGTTATGTCTGATTGGATGATGTCTGATTGGATGATGTCTCAACCTGTCTTTTCCGAATTAGCCTTCTCTGACCCCACGCTGGCTCCTTCATCTGCTTCTCGTTCATCCGGGGTGGAGCCGGACTTAGCCTCTGAAGTGACCTCGATCGAAACTCTGCGATTACAAGCGTTTGATGCCACCAATCGGGGTGATTTTGCCGCCGCAGAAACCTATTGGACGCAGTTACTCGATCAACTTCCCAATGAGGCGGCGATCTGGAGCAATCGGGGCAATGCTCGCGTCAGCCAAAATAAGCTAGAAGCGGCTCTCCAAGACTACGGACGGGCGATCGAGCTGGCCCCAGATGCCCCTGATCCTTACCTGAATCGGGGAGCCGCCTTAGAAGGACTGGGCCGCTGGCGAGATGCGATTACCGACTATGATCATGTGTTGGCACTTGATCCTAACGATCCGGCCGCCTACAACAATCGAGGCAATGCTGAAGCAGGCTTAGGCGAATGGGAGCAGGCGATCGAAGATTATCGTACGGCGGCCGATCTGGCTCCAGACTTTGCCTTTGCCCGTGCTAATTATGCGTTAGCACTTTACCAGGTCGGACAAACAGACGAAGCAATCCGCAATATGAAGAATTTGGTGCGGCGCTATCCTCAGTTTGCCGATATGCGAGCCGCCTTGAGTGCAGCCTTATGGGTGAAAGGGAATCGCGGTGAGGCTGAAAGTAACTGGGTGGCAGCCGTGGGACTGGATCGGCGCTACAAAGACTTGGGTTGGGTACGAAACACCCGTCGCTGGTCTCCTGCTATGGTTGATGCTTTAGAGCGATTTCTCAAAATTCAGTAATCTTGTGGATCTCTTAGCCGATTGATATGCTGCACCGTCTGTTGCGGATTAGTCGTACTCTACTGACGGTTTACTATGCCTATATGGTCGAGTACCGGGCAGAGTTATTGTTCTGGGTGCTCTCTGGCACATTGCCCCTCATTTTGATGGGAGTTTGGGTAAAGGCTTCACAAACCGGGCAATTTGGTTTGTCATCGATCGATTTTATTCGCTACTTTTTGGCGGTTTTTCTGGTTCGTCAGTTTACGGTGGTCTGGGTCATTTGGGAGTTTGAGCGGGAAGTGGTGGAAGGCAAACTCTCCTTCCGGCTGTTGCAACCCCTCGATCCAGGCTGGCATCATCTCGCTTCCCACTTTGCCGAACGTTTTGCCCGCCTACCATTTGCCGTTTTACTGGTGGGGCTTTTCTTCTGGCTTTACCCCCAAGCCATTTGGATTCCCAGCCTCACCAATATCCTGCTGTGCCTGTTGACCTTACTGCTTGCCTTCTTGCTGCGCTTTGTCACTCAATATGCCTTTTCCATGTTCGCCTTCTGGTTAGAGCGAGCCTATGCGATCGAGCAATTTTGGTTTCTCTTTTATTTGTTTCTCTCTGGTCTCATTGCCCCCCTGGAAGTGTTTCCGCCCGTGGTGCGAGATATTGTCATGTGGACTCCCTTCCCTTACATGATCAACTTTCCTGCCAGTATTTTGATCGGGCTGCCTGTCAACCTGGGACGTGGGTTGCTGATTATGGTTGATTGGATCATTGTGTTCTGGTTGCTAAACCGCTGGCTCTGGAAAAAAGGCTTAAAACACTACTCTGGGATGGGAGCCTGACAATTTTCCCGATCTGATTTGCTTGGTTCCTGCTGCTGCGTTGTCCATTTCCTGGTTCTGCAACTATCCAGCCAGTAGATCGAAAAAGCTATCATCTAGCTCATAGCTCAACATTTGAGCCAAAAACTTCAATTTAGTGCGGCTAAAAATACCCTGTTGCTGCATCCACTCGGACAGGGAGAAAATTTTATGCATCAAAAAAATCTCTAAAGCCTCTGGGTTAAATTCAATCCCGGCGGCACTGAACTGATGAGGCACTAACATTGCCGTATACCGCCCCAACTCTTGGGCCTCCCAGTCTAATAAAAAGGGTAACCAGGGATACTTAGCATCAAGCCGCACAAACCAGAGCCGTACTTCTGGAATTTCTGATAGCTCACGCGGATCAGACGGATCGCGCGGAAAATCGATCGCAAACTGGAGTTCCTGCTCATGGTTGGCGATCGAGCCTGCTTGCAACCACGGATCGATAATGGCTGTGGCTGGGGAAATATCGAGCGTATTGAGGTGATCGGCCGTTAAGCAAATTTGGGTGGTCATCTGAGCTGAGGGGCAAAGAACAATGTCTTCCAGATCTATCATGGAACCGCTTGGTTAAGCTGGAGTTCGGAAAAGTCAGTTTTTGTGGAATAGGGTGCGCTTGAGCACACGGGTTGTTGGTCGAACGAGGCATTGACAGCGTTCACAATCTGTCTGCGAATTTTGCCTGCGAATTTTGTCTGCGAATTTTGCCTGTGAATCCTGTTTGTGAATCCTGAAGCGATGAACCTTGGAGCGATTCAGTTAAGGTTTTCTAGATAACTGTATATCCGCCCCATGAAGGTGGTAGATTCATGCCAGTTTTTATGGAACTGAAAAGAGAATGACTTACACCTCTGAAGAGTTAAGCACGATCGCAGAAGCCCCCGTGATGATTGGAATGGCGGTTGCAATGGTTGATCTGGGAATTGTCTCAACGGCAATTGAAGCAGCAGCCATGTCGAAGCAAATCGCTGGTGCGGCTCAGAAATATCCCACTAACTCGATTATTCAAGCGGCATTCTCAGAAGCGGCTATTAAGAGTGGCCAGATCAAAATGGAGAAGCCGGATATTAAACCAGAAGATGTGCAGTCGGGAGCAGTGGTTGATCAGGCGATCACAATGGTACATCAAGCGCTGATGATTGTTGAAGGCAAAGCGACTCCAGCAGAAGTAACCGAGTTTAAACAGTTTATCTATGCTTGTGCAGATGCAGTGGCTAATGCCGCAGGGAGTGGTTTGTTTGGATCGGGCAATCCCAAAGTCAGTACGGAAGAAGCTGCTGCTCTGTCTAAAATTAAAGCTGCTCTAGAGATTTAAGGCTTGACAAGCCTCTTACTTTTGACAGATTTACAGTGGCGATCGATTCGGTTTTTCGATCAATTAGATTGATTTCATAAGTTACAAATGCTGTCAAAAGTAGGATTATCAACTTACTGAAATTGGAGGAGAATATATCCGTTCCCCAATATTTGCTTTATTTTGCGAACACATCAATCGAATTACTTCTTTCGATAAGATCCAAATGTTCCGATGCATTTTCAGGAGATACCCATGATTCCCGCTCGCTGGCTGAGGGTGTTTGCCCCTCTTTTCCTTAGCTTGCTCCTGTTTTTGACTGCCTGTGCTCCCAAAACTACTTCTCGCTATGCAGATGTGCAGAAGGAGACGACCGGCCGCAATGCCCCAGCAGCAGTTGTCAAAACGGCTGAACAAGGCGCAACGTTTAATAAGTTCTTCCCCGATCCGACTGGTACTTATGATGTGGTTCCTGCTCAGGAGAAGAAAGGGTTTGCTGAATATAAGCTCAATAAAGATGGTAAGACGGTCGCGATGTTATCGATTAGCGATACGAGCAGCTTACCCACTGCCGCTGTGAAGTATCAAAATAGTACCGAAAAAATAGCAGGCTTTCCGGCGATCAACCAGGGCACAACGGCAACGGGGTTATTGGTGAATGGTCGCTATCAGGTCAAAGTGCTGTCACGCGATCCAGAATTTACTCAGGAAGATCGAGAAGCGTGGCTCCAAAAATTTGATTTGCGTGGACTAGCCAAACTGAAAGGATTAGATGCAGCAACGGCAAAAGCAGTTTCACCGGCTCCTCAGCCCAAACCTGCCCCTGCCCGGCCGCCTGTCCTGGTACCTCAGCCTGCAACCTGAGCCAATTACCGCATGACCTAATAATAAGGAGCCCATTGTGAGTAAACCGATTTATGAACTGGTGGATGATCTACCCAAAGGGGGTTTGACCGTTGCTGCACTCAAATCCTTAGATTTTGTTGTCCCTGGACAGTGGAATAATCTGGTTGGTTTTGATAATACGATCCGTGCTGTCACTGGCGAGACGGATGAGGCCTTGATTCAGCAGATTGGTGAACGGGCAGTAGCACTGTTTAACGATAAATCTCAGGGCTATCAGCGAGCGCTCTGGCTTTACGAAACGGTGGATTCCGCCTCCGGACTGCTGGGTGCGGCGGCGATCGCCAACCGGATTGGCCAAGATACCTTTTTGGGCTTCTTGAAAAACCTGACTCCTAAGCCCGAACGGGCCCAGAGCATTGACTTATCAGTGAAGTTAGTGACAGAACTGGTAGCTTTCTGCCAAATTAATGGCATTCCTGGTGACAGCATCGGTGACTTCCTGTCCGCCCTGAAGGACTATAGTGGCGAGTCTCTGATGCGAATGGCTGCCCTGGTTAGCTTTGATGGCATTATTCCGTTAGGAGCGACCTTTGCCGATAAGGCGCTGAGCTTGGTGAAGGGAATGAGCCCATCTGAGTTGAGCCATAATCAAACTTTCAAGGGGGTAGAAGATTTAATTCCAGGTGGCAATGATGCCGGTAAACTCGCTTTCATTACAGAGAGTTTTGAATCGACCAAAGGCTGGATGGAAGGTTTTGTGACCGATCGGGGTATTACACAGGCTGGTCTGGTCAATAACTTATCCAAGTTTGTGGAAATTACCAGCGACAAAATGGACTACCTAGGTGCGTTTCTGGATGTATCGGTGAAATACTACCGTCATACAGGTTTACAAACCCTGGCTCGACGGCTGATCGAACGGGCAGTGGCTGAAATCTAAGCGGTTTTTAATTAAACTTGTTGGGCAGGCAGGTTGGGTCTTGAGGGGCTCAGCCTGTTTTGCTATACGGCTCCTCTGACTATGAATTCTATTCATGGAAGTGATGAAAGCTAGTTTTTGCCACTGATCGTTCGGAATTCATAGGCTGGAGATGTCGAGAAGTGAGGATAAATGCACCTATGAAATCTTCTATCACCTGGAAATCTCCGCACTGGAGTCAACAAGCACCTCCCGGTCAACCTCTGCCTACCGCTTCCCATGCAACTTCGATGGGAACGCGATGGCAAAATGGCTGGAAATATCTGAAAGCGACCCTATTTGCGACGCAGCCAGAAGTTTGGCAAGCCTCCGATCGGCAAGGCCGGATGGCATGGTATCTCTACTGTCCTACTGATGAAAAACTTCATCAATTTGACTCTGAAAATGAAGTTCGTATCTGGTTGGAACGCCAATATTCTGTCTAAATTTTCAATGCTGTCTAAAAAGCCGGACTGATGCTGAAAAGCCTAGTTTCGCGGCTACGCAGAACTTCCTGATGTCGTCAGATCTTGGAACCAATCGTTGCCCCTCAAAGCCTCAAAGTTGGGATCGGTTTTAACTTCTTTGCGATATTTCGGGTTAAGATCGATCGCCTTTTGCAGATTTTGTAAGGCGGAGTCGGGTTCTCCTTGCTGGGTATAGCAAATGGCCCGATTGTAATAAGCGGTGGCAAAGTCGGGTTTGATCTTGATGGATCGGTTGAAACTCGCCAAGGCTTCTCGATCGCGGTTGAGTTGCAGCAGCGCATAGCCACGACTATCCCAGGCTTTATGGGAGTCTGGTTTGAGTTCGGTGACCCGATCGAGGGCTGCAACGGCATCGGGATAACGTTCTAAGGACAAGAGTGCTAAGCCGCGATTGAGCCAGGCCGTCGGGTTTTCTGGATCAACTTGAGTGGCTTGATCAAAGGCGGCTAGAGCTTCCTCCGATCGTTGTAAGGTGCCGAGTACAACACCCCGATTCACAAAGGCTTCTGAGTAATCCGGTTTAATTTGTAAGGCGCGATCAAAGGAATCAAGAGCCTGATCATATTGCTTGGTGCGGCTGAGGGTAATGCCGCGATTCAGCCAGGTTTTATAGTCTTGGGGCTGGAGTTCTACGGCTCGATCGAAGAGCGCAATCGCCGCATCATATTGCCGTAGTTCCATTAACACGATGCCTTGATGATACCAGGCTAGTGGGTTTTGAGGTTGCAGTTTAGCAGCCCGATCGTATGCTGAGAGCGCCCCTTCTAACCGTTTCATGTCTTCCAGAGCCCGACCGCGTTTCATCCAAATCTCAGCCGTTTCTGGCGCATTGTTGGCGTAAGCGGCTAGAGCCTTGTCATACTGCTCGATCGCGGCTTCGTAGTTCCCCTCGGTCAATAGGGTCTCGCCCCGTTGGATGTAGTCTTGAGGTAGATAAAATAGCTCCGGCTGACTGGACTTCAGCCGATCGATCTGCTCATTCAGATAGGTCAGCTGTTGCTGCGTTTCCGTTACAAATGCATCGGCTAGATACTGGGGCGTAATCTCACCCATCTTTTGCAAAATCGTGGCTTTTTCGGCTTCGGCTTCGGCTTGCAGGGTCGTGAGCTGGTTGATCAAGTCGGCTTCGGTTTGCTGAAGTTTCAGGAGCGTTTGTTCTTTCTGCCCTTCGGTACTGGTTTGCAGTTCACCCAACTGAGCCACATAACGCCCTTCCAATTTTTCCAGATTTTGCCGCATTCGATCGCGCTGCATCTGCACATCCTGTTTGAGGGTTGAGAGCTGGTTGATCAAATCGGCTTCGGCTTTTTGCAAGTTTTGCAGCATCAAGCTCCGACTTTCCTGGCTACTGGTCTGCAACTGGCTGAGCTGGTCTGCAACTTCGGTTTGAAGTTGTTCCACCAACTGCCGCAGGGCTTCTTTTTGGGTTTGGGATTCCACCTGCAAGTCCGATCGCTGGCTGACGAACTCGGCTTCAATTTGCTGCAAGGTTTGCTGGAGTTCCACCTGTTTGCTGGCAGCGATCGATTGTAAATTCGCCTGTTGAGTGATCACCTCGGTTTGCAGTTGATCGAGCAGTTGCCGTAGTTCAATTTGCTTGGTTTGAGCTGCCATTTGAAGCTCAGACTGTTGGGCTGCAAATTCGGCATCTAGCCGCTCCAGGTTTTGGCGGATCGCCTGCCGCTGGGTTTGCATATCGGCTTGCAGTTGGGTCAAGCGAGCACTAAACTCCGCTTCCGATTGGTGAAGAATGCGTTGCAGTTCAGCTTGGCGGGCCTGTACATCCGCTTGCAGTTCTCCCCGTTGGGCTGCAAAGTCGGTGCGCAACTGGGCAATATCCTGACGAACCAGCTCCTTTTGTGCCTGAATTTCAACTTGGGCGTTAGAACGCTGGGCCACTAACTCGGTTGAAAGATGCTCTAGCGTTTGGCGGATTGTGTCGCGCTGAGCCAAAATATCACCTTGCAGTTGGGACAATTGAGCGGTCAGTTCCAGTCGGAATTTTTCCAGGTTGGCGTAGAGCTCGTTGCGGTGGTGGGCGGCATCGGTTTGGAGCTGGTTCAGATTGGCAATACAGTCTGCCTCGATCGATCGCAACCGTTCTAGGGTTTGATCCCGTTGTTGGGCGACGGTCGTAGAAACGGTTTGCCGCAAATCACTGAGATAGGAGCCAAAATCAGCTTGCAGATCGACTAAGCGTTGAATGGCCGTTTCCTTATGCTGTCGAGTATCGGCTTCGATCGCAGTTAATTGACCGGCAAACTGATGTTGATTCTGCTCGATCGCCTGCACGACCTCATCGCGTCGGTGTTGCACAGATCCTTGTAAATTGGTCAGTCGCACGATCGCCTCAGACTCGAGTTGCCCTAATCGTTGTTGCGTTGTTTGCAGTTGCTCTTCTAAGGCTCGCAGGCTGTCTTGCTGACGTTGCGCGGCTTCCGAGACCAACCGAGCCAACCCATCCTGTTTAGAGGCTAGATCTTGCTGAAACCCATCCGCCTCTTCTCCTAAATCAGCCGCGTAATCTTCATAGTTACGCAAGAGGCGTTTGATTTCTTGTTTAGCCCCACTAATCTGGGTTTCCAGATCACCAATTTCTTTCAAGTGCGTGTTGACGATCGCTGCCACTTCTCGAATGACTGATCGCCGCAGCAGATACAGAGCGACGAGAGAGCCACCCGCAATCACGACAAGTGTGCCCAGCATGACATTGAAAAGAGTAGTCGTGCGATCGAGAGCATCCAGTCGCTGTTGAATGGCCGGATCCGTCGAAGCCGGGGTAAGACTCGAAGCTGGTACTTGGGCGAGTGTCAAGGTCGATCGCTGGAGCGGTGGGTTGGCCACATTGGCTGAAACCATTGACACGGAGGTGACGCTGACGGGTAGCACGAGCAACGAAATTGCTAGATGCTTTGACCAACCTACCCAATCATTGAATTTTGGTTTCATCCCAGTCTTCCTCTGTCTCATACATGGTGGAGAGCAGGCGATCCGGCTCAGCCAGGCAGCAGTTGCAATTAACGCCCATCTTTTCAAGGGTAATCAAAATTATGCCGGATGTTGGTGGATCTCACGGAGTTTTATGGGCTTGGGCTGCTAAGAGATGGGGATTAAGGAGGTCGGTGTAATTGATTCCGGTGTAATTGATTGGGAGCGGGGCAATTGTGCGATCGTCCCGTGCCTCGGGTCGGAGAGGCTGTCCCAACGTAGTCCAGATGCCTGTACTGAATCTGAAACTTGATTCGATCGCCTTACTGAAAACGAGTAAGACCATACAACTCGCTAAAACCAGTGACATGATTACCCCTCCGAGCCCTGCCACTAGAAAAAGCCGGAACCTGCTCGATCGCCCGGAATCGTGGATAGAGAGCCTCACAAGGGTAGGGTGAGTGGCGGTAAATCCTACTAAAAAAACAATTCAGGCTCATTGATGGGCTTGTGCCCCCTTTTTTCTTTGCTACCATCCATGCGATGGTGAAAGATGGTGAAAAAGCAGTAAAAATCATCTACCCTCGGCTCGATATTTTGGCGAGTCAGGATAGATGGAACTGCGCTCAGTTTAACTGTGATGAAGTCTGGTTGTGATGAAATCTGATTGTGATGAAGTCTGGTTGTGATGAAGTCTGGTTGTGATGAAGTCTGATTGTGATGAGTTTGGCTGTGATGAGTTTGGCTGTGATGTCCCAACAACGCTGCCTACATTCAGAGACAAGCTTTGGCTTGAATGGTTCCCTGGTCAGGTTTTAGATTCAGTTTTAGATTCAAATGATAGGGTCTTGCTTTCGCTATCTGCTGCACCGATCGGATCGAATTTCTTTACGGCTGATGATTACTGCGCTAGGTGTCGTTCCCGTTTTAACGGTGGTAGGGCTAACCGGCTACTTCTCTTGGCGCAATGGACACAATAATACACAGGCTTTAGTCAGTCACCTGCAAGCAGAGGTGGGCGATCGAATTGTACTGCAACTCCAAACCTTCCTGGAGGCACCCCATCAAGTCAATCAACTGAATGGATTGCGCTGGCAGGATGGCCATTTCCCAATTAATCACCCCTTGACTGTAGGACGAGATTTCTTGCAACAGATCCGTGTGTTCCCAGCGGTGACTTCAGTGATGGTTGCAACAGAACAGGGTCAGATAGTCATTCTAGAACAGGGGCAAACTAACCAGTACTCCCTTGCCGTTAACCGAAACTTGCAGGTGGAGGAGATTGGGTTGATCGATCGGCCACATCGCGATGGGATCAGTAGCCAAGAACCGCTGGGGGCTGAGGTGAGCATTGATCAACTCCAGGAAGATGTGCAGCAATTGCCCTGGTATACAGCGGCACGGCAGGCTCAGGGTTCAACTTGGAGTCCAATCTATCGGAACGATCGCTGTGAGTTAGGCATGGCAGCAGTTTATCCACTATATGGTGAGTCGCCCCCCGATCAGTTCCCCGATCAGCCGCCTCCCTTACAGGCTGTGATGGCGGCCCAAGTACGACTCAATGATATTCATCACTTCCTGCGGCAACTGCCTGCGGATTTGCCGCTCAGCAATCGACGAGAAAGCCTCATTCTCGATCGATCGGGGCATTTGATTGCTTCCTCGCGGGAAATACCAGATTACTGTGCCCAGTCTTCCCTGGCTCCGGAGCTAGCACTCCATAGCTCCGATCCGCTGATTCGAGAAACGGCTCAAACTTTGCAGCAATTTCCAGCCCTAGCGCAGATCCAACACCGACAACAGCAACGAGTGCAAATTCAGGGAGTGCCGCAGTTTTTGCAAGTGATTCCTTGGCAAGACCCGCACGGTTTAGATTGGCTGATCGTGACCTTGGTGCCAGAGGAGAATTTTACAGCTCAAATTCATCTCAATAATCGGCTGACGCTCTGGCTCTGTGCCGGGGTTGCCAGTGTGGGGTTGGTGATGAGCCTAGCAGTTTCCGATTGGTTGGTGCGACCAATTTTGCGATTACAACAGGTGAGTTCTGCCTTGGCAGCGGGCCAGTTTGAAGCCCGATTGCCTACCAATCTGCCGATCGTTGAATTGCAAGCCATGGGCCAAGCCTTTAATCAAATGGCAGATCAGCTCAATCAGACCTTCGATCGCGTCAATCAGGCGCTTCAGCAAAGTGAAGAACGCTATCGCATGGTGGTGGAAACCCAAACCGAACTGATTTGCCGCTTTCTGCCAGATGGCACCCTAACCTTGGTTAATCCAGCCTATTGCCGATATTTCGAGCGATTGGATACTGAATTGCTGGGGATGAATTTTTTGGAGCTCGTGCCAGTGGCTGGGCGTTCCCATGTTGTGCAGTTGTTAGAGGAGCTGAAGACCCTCACCCCCCAACAGCCCTTACTCACTCAAACCCATTTAGTGGAAAAAACAGACGGTCGGATTCTGTGGCAACAATGGGTGAATCTAGCGATTTTTGATGAAACAGCTCAACTGATTGAGTTTCAGGCAGTTGGTTGGGATGTGACAGAATTACAGCAAGCCCGAGAAGCGGCTGAGGCGGCCGATCGGGCTAAGGGATTGTTCTTGGCTAACATGAGTCATGAATTGCGTACTCCTCTCAATGCCATTTTGGGATTTAGTCAATTGTTGTTGAGCGATCAAAAACTAACATTTGAACAAAGAGACCAAATATACCCAATATTGCGTAGTGGTGAACATTTGCTGGAGGTACTCAATAATGTATTAGATATTGCCCGATCAGATGCATCTCAAATGACTTTGCAGACAGTTGAGATCGTCTTGATAGATCTTCTGCAGGATGTAAGCCAAATGGTGCAGTTGGGGGCTAGCTTGAAGGGGATTGATCTATGTGTGGTGATGGATGATCCGATCCCCCGCAAAATTATGACTGATGCTGTGAAGTTACGCCAGGTGTTATTAAATCTGCTCACTAATGCGATCAAGTTTACTGAACAGGGGAAAGTTAATTTACAAGTAAAAACCGCATCTATAAAAACCGCATCTATAAAAACCGAATCGAGCCGGTCGGAATTGAACTCACCTGAATCCAGGATACTAGCAGCTCACCCGTCAACCTCTCGATCGCCAGCATTCATTCGCAGCCGAGATGAATCGCCCGACCTACCTAATCGGTGGCGGCATGAACAGCCAATTTGGTTGATTGTCACGGTTCAGGATACAGGGGTGGGAATTGCACCTGTTGATCTCGATCGTATTTTTCAACCGTTTGTGCAAGCAGAACACAATCAAAGTTTTCCGTCCGGAGCTGGGTTGGGGCTATCCATCAGCCAACGGCTTGTGGAACTCATGGGAGGTAAGATCTCCGTCAAGAGCCAACTGGGACAAGGATCGCAGTTTCAAGTTTGCCTGCCTGTGCAAGCCGTGCAGGATGAATTTGGGGCAGAACCAGGAATAGATCTGCCGAATCCACTGACTCAAACCTGGCAAACTAGCCTAACCAACCCGACAAATCCAAGCAATTATCTCAGCCAGACGGAGCAAAGGAGCCAGACGAATCAATCGGGTCAAATAAACCTAACCTGTCACGCAAACCTAACCCGTCAAACGATTCAACTCAGTCACGCCAATTGTATTAGCTCGCTCAAAAGTTCACTCGATAGTTCATCCAAAAGTTTACCCAGTAGTTCACTCAGCAGTTCACTTGACAGTTCGCTTGACAGCCCGCTCAACGCAGCGAGTTTGGCACAATCATTGGATCTGGGGCTATCGTCAGCGCTGATCTCGGGTTTCAAGACCACCTCTTTGGCTTGGCGGCAGCAGTTTTATGAAGCGATATCCAGTCTTGATCAAGGGAACTGTTATCAGTTGATTCAACAACTTCCTCCTGAATCAGAGGATTTCGCCAAATTATTATCTATGCTGATCCATGATTTTCGGTTTGATGTTCTTCTAGATTTTACTCAAGTGATGTTGGCATGAAGATTAGATTGATTCCTGTCAGCCTTATGTTAGCAACGTAACTAAACGTAAATAACTATCATCTCAAATAACTATCATCTCATCCGTCCTATGGAGCCATCATCTCAGTCGTTTATTGTGCAATTTGAATGGCAAACGCTGGACTCAACCGGCGATCGACAGCCACCACAACAGAGCATGAGTGAAGCCTGTCGGGAAACTTTGACGGATGCCGTGAGTTTAACGCTAATCAAAATTCCGCCTGGTCACTTTGAGATGGGCAGTCCACGAGCAGAGATCGGTTGGCATCCTAGCCAAGCTCCCCAACATCCAGTGACGATCGATGCAGTCTGGATGGGGCAATATCCAGTGACGCAGCAACAGTGGGAAGTGGTTGCGAGGATGGCTGCTGTGAACTTACCCCTCAAGCCCAAACCTGCCTGTTTTTCTGGCAGCCAGCGACCCGTGGAGCAAGTCTCTTGGGATGAAGCCGTCGAGTTTTGCGATCGACTCACGCAGTATTTTGGGCAGATTCATCGTTTGCCGACTGAGTCCGAATGGGAATATGCCTGTCGCGCCAAAACGACTACGCCCTTTCATTTTGGTGAAACGATTACGACCGATCTCGCCAATTATTCTGGAATCGACTGGGAATATGGAGGCAAGGTGTGTAGCAAAGGTGCCTATGGAGCGGGGCCAATGGGGATCGATCGTCGCGAAACCACGGAGGTCGGTAGTTTCAAAGTGGCGAATGCTTTCGGGCTCTATGATATGCACGGTTTGGTGCGTGAGTGGTGTCAAGATCATTGGCATGACAGCTATGCTGCCGCTCCCACTGACGGTCGGGCCTGGCTGAGCGAGGGGGATTCAAACTTGCGAGTGGTGCGAGGCGGTTCTTGGAATAGTAGTCCGCGAACTTGTCGATCGGCTTTTCGCGGTAAGTTGGATCCGGCTAGTCAGCTCTATGATGTTGGGTTTCGAGTGGTGCGATTGATTGAACCTCACTTGCGCTCCACGCCCATTTGTTTTTGAATCTGACGCAGAGATTGATACATTTCGGGTAGCCGGTTAAACACCGCAGTGGCTTTAACAAACAGCTTATGGGGAATAGCAGGTACTCCGGTGACGATCGCCCCCGCTTCTACATCGCTATGCACGCCGGCCTTAGCAGAAGCAATGGCATTGTCCCCAATTTTGACATGATCCACAATGCCGACTTGCCCTGCCATAATCACCCGCTTGCCCACTTGAACTGCCCCGGCTAGCCCCACTTGTCCAGCCAGAATACAGCCTGCACCAATTTGGCAGCCATGCCCAATATGTACCAGGTTATCAATTTTGGTGGAGTGTCCGATGCGGGTATTGCCTAAGGCCGGGCGATCGATGGTTGAGTTACAGCCAATTTCTACCTGATCTTCAATGAGAACCTGCCCAGATTGTTCCATTTTCAGCCAGCCTTCTGGCGTTGGCACAAAGCCGAACCCTTCTGCCCCAATCACAGCTCCACTCTGAATCAGGCAATCGGCTCCGATCTGGGTGCGTTCATGGATGGTGGCATTGGCATGAATGATGGTTCGATCGCCAATCTGAGTGTCTGGATAAATCACCACATTGGGATGGATGGAAACCTCGTTGCCAATTTTCACGCCTGCCTGGATCACGACATGGGCTCCAATCGCCACCGCTTGACCCAAGACCACGCTGGGATCGATCACGGCTGTGGGATGAATGCCGATCGGCAGGCGAAACGGCTGATAAAACAGCGCAATCACCTGAGCGAAGACTTTCCGGGGTTGAGGATCGGCCAGCCAGGCTAATTGGCGATCGGTGGCCTGTTGTTGTAGGGTGGGATCGTTGGGCAAGATCAATGCACTGGCGGTGGTGCTGTTGATGTGGCTAGCAAACTTGCTGCCCTCAATGTAGCTGATGGTTTGGGGCTGGGGTGCTTCGATCGGGCTGGCTCCTGTAATGTCTGGATCGTCAGCGAGATGAAATTCTGTGATCCCTAGGGTTTGGATGAGTTGGCTCAGTTTCAAGGTGTTGCTCCGATTAAAGTCGCTCTGTCTGAATCAAGTGGCTTTGAATCAAGTGACTCTGAATTCTGAATTAAGTGGCTCTCAAGTGACTCTGAATTCTGAATTAAGTGGCTCTCAAGTGGCTCTGAATCAAGTGGCTCTGAACCAAACGAATTCATCAATCAGACCGGCTCTCATGAGAATTCGCCTGGTCTTGTAATTCCTGGATTTGCTGCTGTAAGAACTCGACCTGTTGTTGGAGTTGCCGCAAGGTTTGGTGCATGGCAGGTAAGCGATTGTAAATAGCGGAGGCTTTCAGGAAGGTTTTGTAGGGGCTGGCCGGATTGCCCATCATAATGCTGCCAGGGGCGATCGTGCCATGGAGTCCGGCTTTCGCTCCTGCCTGCACCTTGTCCCCAATGTCAGTTTGGTTGGCGACCCCTACCTGCCCGCCTAAAATCACCCACTGCCCTGTTTTGCTGCCCCCGGCCATGCCGACCTGTGCCGCCAAAATGCAATTGGGACTGATCTGGCAATTGTGTCCGACATGCACCAGGTTATCCAACTTAGAGTTGTAGCCGATCCGTGTTTCTCCCACCGCAGGGCGATCGATCGTGGCATTGCAGCCTACCTCTACCTGATCTTCTAACACGGTCACGCCCGACTGTTCCAATTTCACCCAACCCTTGGCAGAGGGGACGAAGCCAAATCCTTCCGCCCCAATTACTGCTCCACTGTGGATCACGCAATCTCTACCGATTTGGGTGCGTTCATGGATGATGCAGCCCGCATGGAGAGTCGTTCGATCGCCAATGTTGACCTCTGGGTAGATCACCACTTGCGGATGTATGGTGACACCCCTGCCCAGCTTCACACCCGCCCGGATCACTGCGTAGGCTCCGATCGCCACATCTTCTGCCAGTTCCACCGTTGGATCGATCACGGCTGTCGGATGAATTCCGGGTTCCAGGGGCAAGGGTTGGTAAAATAACCGAACCGCATAGGCGAACAAGAGTTTTGGTTCCGAGGAGGCGATCCAGGCAATGTGGCGATCGGTGGCCATTTGTTGCAAACTCGCTTGCATTGGCAAAATGACGGCGCTTGCCTGGGTGATTTGCACGGCACGGGCAAACTTACTGCCCTCAATGTAGCTGAGACTACCCGCCTGAGCTTCCTCGATCGCGGCTAGGCTGGTCAGGTCAGGATCGCAAGCAGGGTGCTCGATCAAGCTTGAGGTCTGAACTAACTCAGCCTGATCGCTGCTAAGAGACTGGATCAACTGGCTAAACTTCATCTTGATTCACTTCTATCTTCATCCAACTGACTTCATCCAACTAGAATTTCCGGCGGGTGCGGGTGCGGGTGAATGTTTGAGCATCCAGCGTTGAACCGCTTAATCTTATTACTTTTTAGTTGAGTTGCTTCAGACTTGAGTTGCTTCAGAGTTGAGTTGCTTCAGAGTTGAGTTGCTTCAGAGTTGAGTTGCCACAAGATTTGCAAAAGTTGCAATTGCCGCAAAATGCTGAGTTCGTTCAAATCCAATTCAGGATTACGGTCGTTATCGGTTGTTAATCATGAAGTATTAACAATGATTTATTAAAATGTCATTAAAATTTGGATGAAAAGATAAAGAAAACTCAAAAGAAGAAAAGTACTGTGAAACAATCTATTGGCTATCGCCTGGAGCAATACACTCTACGCCGACCTCAGGAAGTGTTGCTCGTGAAAGCAATTGTAGAGGGTGAGGCAGATGAGATCTCGATCTTCAAGGGGTTTTCTAGCTCACTCATGCGCCCAACTGCTTTTGATCCGGATGTGCCGATCCTACCTGAGACGGCAACCGTAGAATCGATCGATCGATTGCAAGCTCCCTATCAACCGGATTGCCCCCGCTATATCCAGCAAAATCTGTCACTGGCGGCGATGCTGGCGTTGCTTGAAGAGGTTGGGGTCTAAACAGGAGGTTGGTGGTTTCAAGTAATCTGCGTAAAGTAATCTGCATAAAGTAACCGCAAGTTGCTGAGGATACTAGCTTGCCCCCGAATTCGGGATCAGCCGAGAAACTCGAGTGAGCACTGTAAAGTGAGCACTTGCAGGCACTTTGGCACTTGCAGGCACTTTGGTACTTGCAGGCACTTTGGCACTGCTGGTTATCTCAACTACTCTAAAGTTTTGATCAAGCGAGTTGAGGCTTTCCAGTATGGAGGCTTTCCGGACTGCCCCTTTGCTCAGCGAATAGTGAAATGGCTAGGGAAATGTGCTTATTCTGAGTGGATTGTGCTATCCTCCGCTGTGAGTGTGGTATGTGGAGTGAAACGGAATATGGTTTTATCGTCTGCTTCGGGCAATCCTGCTAATTCTCTGCCGGAGTTTGCACCAACTGCTGGCGCTCACCCTTGGGGAACGTTGTCTCTGCCTGCTTCTCGGTTGTTTGGGACAGATGGGATTCGAGGTAAGGCGGGGGAACTGCTGACGGCTCCTCTGGCGCTGCAAATCGGCTATTGGGCGGGTCAGGTGTTGCAAACCCAGAGTTCGATGAGCCGCACGATTATTTTGGGACAAGATTCTCGTAACTCAAGCCACATGCTGGCAATGGCGTTGTCAGCCGGGTTAACCGCAGCCGGACTGGAAGTTTGGAACCTTGGACTTTGCCCCACCCCAACGGTTTCCTACCTCACCTATGCGACGGAAGCGATCGGGGGGGTAATGATTTCAGCCAGCCATAACCCGCCGGAAGATAATGGCATCAAGTTTTTTGGGGCAGATGGCACGAAACTGGCGGCACCCCTACAAACTGCGATCGAATCAGCCCTGCGGGGAAAATGCCTGCCAGCCCTGGATGGATCCGATCGGTATGGGGTCATGCCGCCCACCAAGCCTGCCGTCAATCAATGGGGGCAACACTATCACCGTCCAGAATTAATTCAAGACTACATGGCTGCGCTGCATCGTCCCTTGTTACCCCAGGTGAATTTAACTGGCATGAAGGTGGTGCTTGATTTGGCCTGGGGAGCAGCGACAGGTGTGGCTCCGCAAGTGTTTGAACAAATGGGTGCTAAGTTGATTTGTCTGCATGACTATGCGGATGGGAATCGCATCAATGTGAATTGTGGCTCAACTCACTTAGAACCCCTGAAGGCTGCTGTGGCCAACCATGGAGCTGATCTGGGCTTTGCGTTTGATGGTGATGCCGATCGGGTGATGGCGGTCGATGCTTCTGGGCGGGTGGTCGATGGGGACTACATTTTGTATTTCTGGGGGCAAGACTTGCGGCAAGCCAATCAACTGCCAGAGAACTTAATTATCTCGACGGTGATGGCCAATCTAGGCTTTGAGCGAGCTTGGCAAAACCAGGGTGGTTCACTGGTGCGGACAGCGGTGGGCGATCAGTATGTCCATGCAGAAATGCTGAAGCTGGGAGCCAAGTTAGGGGGTGAACAGTCGGGGCATATTCTCTGTCCTCACTATGGCGTTTCGGGAGATGGGCTACTAACGGCCTTGCATCTGGCGGCTCTCGTTCAGCGTTCGGATACTTCGTTGGCCGACTTGATGGATCAAAGTTTCCAGACCTATCCGCAAATTCTCAAAAATGTGCGGGTTGAGGATCGTGAGCGGCGGTTGAACTGGCAACAGGATGATCAATTGCAACAGGCGATCGCTCACGCTGAGGCAGAAATGGGCGATCAGGGGCGGGTGTTAGTGCGAGCTTCTGGCACCGAACCTGTCATTCGTGTCATGGTCGAAGCCGCCAGTGTTGAATTAACTGAATACTGGACGGAAAATCTGGTGTTGGCAGTGCAGCGATTTGCGACCTAAAAACGGCGAGTTAGAGCGTTTGAACCGATTGGAATCAATCCAGTCAGAGGTAGATCTGGGGGGAGTCTTTATGATGGATAGGACTGAAAACTCGATCGAATCAGGTACAATGACCCATCAGGCTCGCCTGCTCTAACTGTTTGATTTCCTCGACTCCCACACCAGGCATGACCCATCTGAATGCAACGCTGACCCTGTTTTTTAGTTTGCTCGTTGAAGCGATCCCCTTTTTGTTAATTGGGGTGTTATTTTCGAGCGCTTTGCTCTTTTTTGTAGATGAACGAAAGCTCGTTGCCGCAATTCCCAAACATCCTCTCTTGGCGGCATTGGCCGGTAGTTTGATCGGTTTCTTGTTTCCAGTTTGTGAATGTGGCAATGTGCCCGTGGCTCGACGGTTGATCATTCAGGGCGCACCGGCTGCCATGGCGATCGGGTTTTTGTTGGCGGCTCCGGTGGTCAATCCCGTTGTGTTTTGGGCGACTTGGGTGGCCTTTCGCGATCAACCGGAAATGGTGTTTCTGCGCATCGGGTTCTCGCTGCTGATTGCCACCTTGATCGGTTGGGTGTTTAGTAGTCAGACGGATTTGCGTCCGTTAATGCAACCGGCGGTGGCACGTGCCATGTTGGTGCCGCAAGCTGCTCGTCGAGCACACAGACCATCTAGGGCAACTTCCACCTCATCTGCTGCGGGCTTAGATTCTCCCCTTCTACAATCGGGTACTTTTTTCCTGGGGCAGTCGAACCAACCCTTACAGTTTGATGGGAGTGGTCAAGCTGCAGCCATGATGGTTGACGCTAATCTGTCTCGTCCGGTGCCAGAACGCTTGCGATTGATGATGGATAATGTCATTCAGGAATTGCGTGAGTTGGGCGGGATTTTGATTATTGGATCGGCGATCGCGGCGATCGTGCAAGTGGCTGTGCCTCGAGAAATGATTTTGAGTTTGGGGCAAGGCACGGTTAGCTCGATTGTGGCAATGATGACTCTGGCGGCAGTGGTATCGATCTGCTCCACGGTTGATGCCTTCTTTGCTCTATCCTTTGCCTCTACGTTCACGACGGGTTCATTGCTGGCCTTTTTGATTTTTGGCCCAATGATCGACCTGAAGAATTTTGCCCTGTTGGTCACCGTTTTCCGCCCCCGGGCTATTGTCTATATTTTTGTGTTAGCGGGGCAGCTCACCTTTCTGGTCACCCTGCTGATCAATCTCTACGTAAGCTAAAAGCTCGATCGAGGCAGCATGACGATTCAATCTGACTTAGAAACAGCTTCGCCGCTACGTCCCTCTAAAAGTGCGTTTTGGCGGCAAGCATTCCTGGATATGGCTGCTATCCTGGCTTGGGGTGTTCTCCTGTTGCAATATTGGTTGACGGGCAAGATCAAACTGCTGCTGCATCCGAATTACATCTGGCTCGCGTACAGTGCTGGCTTTTTCTTGATTGGTTTGACAATCGTTAAATTGGTGCAACTGAGTCTTGTGCTCAAAGCTCGTTTGCGTCAAACCAATCAACCTTTCCCGATCACCGCGCCCCATCTTTCCTTGTTTCCTCCCACTTGGAGTAGCCTGTTGCTAGTGGTCATTGCGCTGTTCGGGCTTCAGTTTGTGCCTCAACCGTTTAGTAGTCAGATGGCGCTCGATCGTGGGGTAACGGAAACGCTGACCATGACTCGATCGCAGCCCCAAGCTTTTCGCGGTGCTACCAAGCCGGAAAATCGCACCTTGATTGAATGGATTCGGCTGCTCAATGTTTATCCCGAACCGGATGCTTATACAGGGCAAAAAGTAAATGTTGAAGGGTTCGCGATCCATTTGCCGGATATCCCTGAAACCTATGTGGGCATTGCCCGATTTGTGATTACCTGCTGTGCGGCTGATGCTTATCCAGTGGGGCTCCCTGTGAAGTTACCGGCAGGCGATCGTTCTGCCTATAAACCGGATCAATGGTTTCGGATAGAAGGTGAAATGATCACCGAAACGTTAGCGGATAAACGACAACTTGTGATCAATGCTAAAACCTTAACCCCTATTCCCACGCCTGCAAACCCCTACGAATTCTAATGCCTGTTCTCATGCCTGCCAGTTTTTAGAGGCAACAAAAAACCTGCCTTTGTTAGAGACAGGTTGCAATGCATGAAATTGGAGCTTGATTTAGCGGATATATTCCTTCAGCACACTATTGCGATTGGGATGACGTAGTTTGCGGAGGGCTTTGGCTTCAATCTGCCGGATGCGTTCCCGCGTTACGTTGAAGATCTGCCCGATCTCCTCTAGGGTTTTCATCCGCCCATCATCCAAACCATAGCGTAGGCGCAACACATCTCGTTCACGGGGGCTCAGGGTACCCAAAACATTCTCCAGATCTTCGCGGAGCAAATTCTTGGAAACCTGATCCTCAGGAGTTTCACCATCGGATTCAATGAAGTCTCCCAAGCGAGAATCTTCCTCTTTACCGATCGGTGTTTCCAACGAAATGGGCAATTGAGCAGATTTGGCAATAAACCGGAGCTTTTCAATCGTCATCTCCATCCGCGTTGCAATCTCTTCCTCAGTTGGCTTCCGCCCCATCTCCTGCGAGAGCAACTTGGTCGTTTTCTTGATGCGCGAAATGGTTTCATAGAGGTGAACCGGCAACCGAATCGTCCGAGATTGATCGGCAATGGCGCGTGTAATCGCCTGACGAATCCACCAAGTTGCGTAGGTCGAGAACTTGTAGCCTTTTTCGTGGTCGAACTTTTCAGCCGCTCGAATCAGACCTAAGCTACCTTCCTGGATCAAATCCTGGAACGATAAACCACGGTTCATGTATTTCTTAGCGATTGAAACAACCAACCGCAGGTTCGACTGCACCATTTTCTCCTTAGCACGTCGTCCTTCATGCAAACGACGGCGGAACTTCGGAAGAGGCTGATTGACCTCATTGGCCCAGATCTCCAAATTTCTTTCAAAATCTTGAGGTGTCCGATCGAGGCGTTCACACAACTTATCGCGAATTCGCTCTAACTCCAGCAAATCAGCAATTTTGCGAGCCAATTCAATCTCTTCATCTGCTCTCAAGAGGCGAATTCGACCAATTTCTTGCAGGTAAAGACGAATTGAATCTTCCGTATAGTGCTTCTTTTTGGCTTGTGTCCGGCGGCGAGCTCCTCCCTTCGCCGCTTTGCCATCGCCATCCTCCTCGTCGTCAGGCTGGGCATCAAACATATCGTCTCGATCATCTCCTCCGTCAATCAAGAGTTCATCAAGGTTACTCTCGGTCTGATCAAGGGTTTCGAGTACGTCATTAGCCTGGGTCATGCCGCGCTCCTCATGCTCCTTATTTCAAGTAAAAAGGTTAATCAAAAACCAAGGATTATCACGACCTGGTCATTGGGTGAGTCTTTGTTCAAAAGTCGGCTTGAGTACCGGTGGGTTTGAATCATCGGTGGACAGGAGTCACGAGCTTGAACAACATCATGATCTCTAACCATAGATCTCTTGCCACAAATGAATAAGACCAATTCATCATGCTAGCCGGTAGCTACTCCAGAAGGCACCATGCTCTTCCTCAGCACATGCTGGGAACCGCACCAAAACGGGAATCATTGCCTGCGGATTTTGCCGAAACCTCTCCGATTGTAACTTTTCTCACAAAAGTTGCACGCTTTTTCACAATTCTCGTCTTGAAAAGTTGAAAAACCTGAAAAGCAGGCTCGATCTGCTGAAAGTTACACCAATTTCTTTGCAAGCAACAAAATCTTTCAAACCGGATGGCTCCACAAAGCAAAATTTTCAGGAAGTGCTCCCGACTGGAACGAGATGCAAGGGTTGATGGGAGATTTGTTATGAATTCAGCATAACCGAACATTTGAGAACTGGGAGAAAAAACAAGGCTAAATTGCCAAGAATTCCATTTTTTTCTTCGCGTTATTTTTTGTTACAAAATAGGGAATAGTAAACTGAATAGCCCTAATGTCTTTCCTCAATTGATCGGTGATTGACTCAATATTGCTAGTGATTTCTGATCATTTCGATTGAAAACGGTTCAACCGTATGGCAAAGAAACAAAAATTTCCCTACCTGGTTGGTTCGAAGTGGACTTCTCAACAAACCACCTGGGGTTGGCGACACTTTCAGGTGGTGAATCGCAAAAATGAAGGAGCCTGGGTTTTTGCTGAGATGGTGGCTGCCTGCGATCCCTCAGTGCGATTTTGGCTGAATGCCAAGCAACTCAAGGATCGATCGCTTTGGCAAGCTGGTTGGCAATCGCTGCAAGAACAATCGGGAGAACAATCCATTGAATTCCTTTAGATATTCAACAAACTGGGCTCCCCTTTGCCGACTCCCCTTTACCTAAATGTCTGCATAACCTGACTTTTGGCTACTTGAAGAGAACTGCAACTCAGGACAACCCATTGCTATCCGTCAAACACCACAGAATGCCAAGCCTTCTTCTGGTCTCCGGTGATATCAAACATGACATGCTTGACAACGGTATATTCTTCCAAAGCGTAGTAAGACATATCTTTGCCAATGCCACTCTGTTTGAATCCCCCGTGAGGTTGCTCACTAGCAATCGGTAAATGATCGTTCACCCAAACCGTGCCACATTCCATGACTGCGGCCATCCGCATGGCTCGTTGCACGTTGAGAGTCCAGACACTGCCTGCTAAACCGTAAGGGATATCATTGGCCAGTTGAATTGCTTCAGACTCATCCTCAAAACGGTTCACGACAACGACCGGGCCGAAGATTTCTTCCTGCACGCAGCTAGCAGACTGGGCTGCCTCCGCCAGAATGGTGGGTGGATAATAGAAGCCTTCCCCCGTGGGTATTACGCCTCCCGTTGCCACCTTCACGCCTTGTTGTTGCGCTTCTTCCACAAAACCATGCACTTTTAGCCGTTGAGTTGCACTAGCCAGTGGCCCGATATCGGTGGTTTCGGCGAATGGGTCTCCCACGCGAATTGATTCAGTCAGTTCTGTAAATCGGGCTAAGAACCGATCGAAGACTGGGCTTTGAACATAAATACGAGTGGCGGCTGTACAGTCTTGTCCGCTATTCATAAATGCCGCTGGGATTGCGCCCCGGGCTGCTGCCTCAATATCTGCATCGGCAAAGACAATAAAGGGAGCTTTTCCGCCCAACTCTAGGGTGACCCGCTTCACCATTGGGCCAGCCAGAGTCGCGATCCGCTTGCCTGTTCGGGTGCTACCCGTAAAGCTAATCATGCGAATATCCGGATGGGTACAGATTGCTTCTCCGACCTCAGCCCCACCGGTGACTACATTGATTAACCCAGCGGGCAAACCCGACTCCAGGGCGATTTTGGCCAGTTCGATCGTTGTCGCAGGTGTGTTGGGAGCAGGCTTGATCACCACAGCGTTGCCTGCTGCCAGGGCGGGCCCCAGTTTCCAGATCGCCATCATAAAGGGGTAGTTCCAGGGAGTAATCGCTCCTACCACGCCGATCGGTTCACGTCGGGTCAGGCTGGTGTAGCCACCGACATATTCTCCAGCAGCCGATCCTTCCTGGCGGCGCACAACGGCGGCAAAATAGCGCAGGTTATCGATCGCGAAGGGAATATCTCCCCCCATGGTCAACTTGAGTGGTTTGCCTGCGTTGCGGCTTTCCAGATGGGCCAGGGTCTCACTCTTCGCTTCAAGGGCATCTGCAAATTTCATCAGGGCGATGCTACGTTCACCATAGGAAAGGGCAGCCCAGCCTACCTGTGCTGTTCTGGCAGCGGCTACGGCTCGATCGACATCGGCTGCTGTGCCCAGTGCTACGGTTGCGAAAGGTTTGCCTGTGGCCGGTTCGATTAAATCTTCGCTGCCTGTTTCAATCAATTCTTCGCCAATAACCATGGGATAGTGAGTCAGCTTTTCCATAAGTGCCTCTTGAATGCTTTTTGAAGTACCGCTTTAACTACCGCTTTAACTGCCGATTTAGGTGCCGCTTGAAGTACCGTTGAAATTGAAGGTCGCTGGGATAATACTTGCTGGAAAGAGGGCGTTGTGACTGGGACTACTAAAACTGGGACTACTGAAACTGGGACTACTGAAACAGTTTGCTGCTTGAACGTGAGAGATCGAATTAAACGATGCAGTTTTCCTCTTTCATCATGAAGACTCCTGCAATCTGCCCTTCCCAAGCTTCACTTTATTTTTAGATTTCTCCAGCAGACTGTTCGAGCTAAGCAATTGATTAAAATGATGGTTGATCGATTTTCCTAAGAATTTTCTTGATGCAACCCCCCGATCTGTCCTGATCGCAGCGGGATCTATTAGATAATAGGTTCGTCTAGATCAACAAGAAGCTTGGTTAGATGCATTGATAGGCTTACCCAGCTCATCAGCTCGTCTGAATGTATTAGGCGTGCCCAGATGACGAAGCAGCAGGTTATAACAAGGGGGAGCAGCAGAGTTGGTTAAATTCGAGGTGTTAACCTTGGACAGAGCCAATCTTGAACCGAATCCAGCAATCAGTCATAGCTGATTGACTGACAAAACTCAAACTACCCACTGCTACGCAGAAGCGAGCTACACCCCAACCCCTCTCCCAGAGCGGGCGAGGGGCTTTTGAACCAGGATTTGATTGCAAGTCCCTTCGCCCCTAGTGGGAGAAGGGATTGAGGGATGAGGGGAAAAGATTTGTCAGTCAATCAGCAGTCATAGTCAATCAGTCATGGTTAATCAGTCATAGTCAATCAGTCATAATCCGATCGATTTGATGAATTGTATGGCGATCAAATTGTTGAACTAGGATTTAGCGTGCATAATCAGAGACTATTGCCGATCGAAAGATGCTTGCTGTGGTTCGTGTCCATTCTGTCTTGTTGAGGAGACTGATTCCAGTGCCTACTGATCATGCGACTTTTACCCCGATGTTGTTTGATCAACCCTCTGATCATCAACCCTCTGATCAAGCTTGTCCTTCCTGGCTCACCTGGCTAGGGATCGTCATGATTGCAGTGGGTAGCAATGGGGTTGCTCAGCCTGTTGCTGCGCAAGAAGCCCCACTCAATCCCACCCTAGATGTCGGTGTGGTACAACGGTTTGGGACTGAGCCGCAGGATGCGATGACCCTCAAGCCAACACCAGGCGATCAACTCACCCTCAAGTTTAATGTGGCAGACCAGCCTCAGACGGTGACGACTACAGGTGATGTCAAGATTCAAGTGGAGATGCAGTCGCTCCCTCAGCCGAAGGTTACCGAGCGAGTTGTATTGAGTACACACCGTAGTTTTGAGAGTGCTGAGGATAGTGCATTACAGTGGAAAACTCAAGGGATCGAGGTTGAAGTTGCTCAGCCGCGACAGTGGCAGGTTTGGGCCAAGCGAGACACTTACAAAACACCCCTACTGCGGCGCTTGCTGATGCAGAATTTGCAATCCCATGGTGCGAAAACGGCTTTTATTGATACGCAGGTGCAAAATCAGGAGCCGAAAGCCGCTATCACGATTAACGGTACTCGTTATCAGCAAGATGAAATTGCTTTTACGGCAACCACAAATCGCATTGATGTGAGTTTTAATCGCAATGACCATGGTACGCGCCTCTATGCTGGCAGCTTGAAACTGCAACCGAATGCCTATGGGACTTACACCTTAGTGAATCAGGTGCCGTTGGAGACCTATTTGCGAGGGGTGGTGCCCCATGAGATTGGGCTGGGTGCGCCCCCAACTACGATCGAAGCTCAGGCAATTTTGGCGCGAACCTATGTGCTGCGTAACCTGCGGCGCTTTGCCGTCGATAATTATCAGATTTGTGCAGACACGCAATGCCAGGTGTATTGGGGCTTAAATGGTGCCGCTCCAGAGTCCGATCGAGCGATCGCAGCGACGCGGGGGCTGGTGCTAACCTTCCAGAATGAGTTAGTGGATGCGCTTTACTCCTCCACGACGGGTGGAGTGACCGCTCCTTTCAGTAATGTTTGGAATGGGCCCGATCGACCCTACTTGCAAGCGGTCGTGGATTCAGTGAATGGAGCCTGGGATCTTTCGCGTCAGAGCCTCGCTGAGGAAAATAATTTCCGTGCCTTCATTAGTCGTAAGCAAGGCTTTAATGAAGTGGGCTGGGATATGTTCCGTTGGCAGGTAGAAAGCCCCTTAACCGACATTGCTAAGGATCTGCGGACTTATTTACAGAGTAAACAACACCCCTTAGCCAATTTCACCCAAATTAAAGGACTGCAAATTTTAGAACGATCGGCAGCGGGTCGGGTGCAAAAGATGGCAGTGGAAACCGATCGAGGTCGCATTGAGCTGGAAAAAGATGAGATTTTACGGGCCCTATACGCACCAAATAGTACGCTGTTCTACCTCGATCCAATCTACGAAGCGCCCCGACCTCAACCTAGCCCCTCTGCAACTTCCACAACTTCAGCAACTTCCACAACTTCAACGACTACCTCAACGGCAGGCTCGCCGCTGATAACCCCGATCGCAGGTTCAGCGACAATTCAGGCAGGGTCAGAAACAGAGGTTGCCACCCCCCCTACCGCAGCATCGAGTCCAACCGCTAGCCCAGCGGCTAGCCCTGAACCCAAGATCCTAAAAGGGTATCGGTTTGTGGGGGGTGGTTTAGGTCACGGTGTGGGGATGAGCCAAACGGGGGCGTACCATCTGGGTGATCTCGGCTGGTCGAGTGAACGTATTGTTCGCTTCTATTATCCTGGTACCCAGCTTCAGCCGCTTAACCCCTCGATCGCATTCTGGCGAGAACCGTCTATTTCTACGAAGTAGGGGCTGAGTATGAACCAACTCCTGGTCAGCGAAGCTCCCTTTCAATAGAAAGAACAATAGAAAAACTCAGGAGGCGATCGATCATGACAGACTCCTGAGTTTTTGGGGAAACTATTGGCGCTTTGATTTAGTACAACTCTTCTTCTTGGTGAGTCATGATGGTGCAGTCAGAGGCGGGGTAAGCCACGCAAGTCAACACATAACCTGCTTCAATTTGATCATCATCCAAGAAAGACTGGTCAGACTGATCAACCGTACCCGACACGATCTTACCTGCACAGGTCGAGCAAGCACCTGCACGGCAAGAGTAAGGCAGATCCAGACCTTGTTCTTCGGCAGCATCTAGGATGTACTCGTCATCAGGAACTTCGATCGTGGTATTCAAGCCTTCAGCTTCGTTGATCAATGTGACTTTAAACGTAGGCATATCAAGTCCTCTCAGTGTTCGAAACGGCAGTCAAATTTGCTCATTGCTTGGCTCAACAATCCTCATGCTGAACGCATGTTGAACGATCGCTAAGATCATTCAGGCATGTAGGTGAACAAACTCTATTTCTGATACTACGGGAAAACCTAAAGTCTGTAACCTGAATTCAAGCTTCGGGATGAATGGGATTCGTAATCAGAATGACGAAATTTAGGGTGAATTACTTATACTTTAGAATTATTTTAGGCTTTCATAAGTTTGAGCAAGTGCTTGACAGAAAAAACGCCTGGATCATAGACAAATTGCCGATAGCAGTGGACTGGCTGCCCAGCTTTACAATTGCCTTTACAATTGCCTATTTGCCAAATTTCATATCATCTAGCGCACCAATTTTGAGGAATTAAGCATAGTAATTACTAACAATAAACTTGTCAATAAATTAGCTGACATTATAATTTGAGAGATCATAATCAAATCTCTCAACTTCATAGCCTCTACTTATGATTGCTACCCGATTTGGGATGATAATGGTCAGGAAATTACTGCGGTGTCAGAATCATTTGGTAAAGCTCGTAACGGAATGATTGATCTACATATTTCGATCGCACCTCGTCCCACTGTTTGAGCGCATCAGTTTGTTGCTGATGGATCGCTTGATGTAGCGAGGGTAGATTTGACGGCTTGGATCCCTTCTCTGCCAAAATCTCCAGCAGCACATGGCTATCTTGAACAGTACCCAAATCGGACTGAATCTGCTTCAGTTCATCAACCCAGGTGCGAAATGCGGGCGGATACCAATCGACAAAAAACTCAGCCTGGTAGCGAGCTTGCTTGCAAGTCTTACGCAACTCATGCAGCCCAATCCCTTCTTGATTCGATTGTGCCGCAGCAATCAGCCAACCCGGATGCAGGAGGAGCTTAGATAACAGGGGACTGAGCAAGTCAGGTAAGACTGTATGGAGGGGTAATTCGGCGATCGGGGTAAAGCTCGGTTGAGCACACCAAGTCGCGTAAGCCGCCTTCAGATCGTGGTAAGTGGAGCTATTGAGAAATTGCTCTACTGCTACAAAGGTCTTATCACGCTGTTTCTGAAGCTTGGTAATCGCTCGATCGAGCCACTTTTGTTCTGTTTCAGGTAAGCCGGGTCGATACTCAGTGAGTAAGGCGGCAATCTGCACATCTAAATCGCGCAATTGTCCTAGCACGCGCGTCAGGGTTTGCACTTGTTTCTCACGTCCGGCTTTAGGCAGATGTACAGCGCCACCAAACACTTGTAGCGCAGTGCGCAAGCGCCGAGTGGCCACCCGCATTTGATGCAAATATTCTGGATCGCTGTCTTCTAACACCCCAGTTTCCTGTTTGACCAAACGTTCGTAATGTTTCGTTAAAACAGTTTGGGCATAGCTTCCCAACGTGACGGTTGCACAACCTGATCCTGATGGAGCCGGACTGCTGGCTGCTTTGCCTTGCTTCACCGCAGTTTTAGACATAATACGCTTCCTGGCATTCTGGGCTGGATTGTTGGCTAGTCCTGGATTGTTGATCAGTCCTGGATTGTTAATCACCAGGAATGAACTGAAATCCATCAAATCCAGTTTATTCATTTCATTCAATGCTGATCATGATTCTAAAGATCACTCTCTGCCCTAACTTCTATCTAACTTCATAGGGGCTAGGAGTAGAGTGACATGATTTAGATCAATTGCCCAAGTCCACTGTTGGGACTGGAATTTGAGCGGCTGGAACTGTGACGGGTTGTACGGCAGCTTCCGGCGGTGCCTGAATGAAAGTGAGGGTTGGAGCGGTCAATGTGGGAGCGTTGAGCGTGGGAGAAGCAAAGGTCGGGGCGGTAAAAGCGGGAGCGGCAAATTGGGCTCCACCCGTTTGTAAGCCTGTAAGCGTTGGAGCGGTAAAAGCGGGTGCTGCTAAGGTGGGTGCGGTCAGAATTGGATTCACGAACTGGGGAGCATTAAATTGGGGGGCATTGAAGGGAGAAGCCTGGAAACTCGGTTCAGCTAGTTGGCTTTCACCCGGTTCCACAGTGGGGACTGCAGGGGTGGGGACATTGGGAGGCTGAACGAGGGGAACTGCTGGCAAATCAGGTGTGATATTGACATCTACAGGAGTAGTCGCAGCCGCAGGTCGCAACTGCTGTGGATTGACGGAGGGCAGGGTGGGAGCCGCGATCACAGGAGTTTCCTGGGCCTGGGTGGGAGCGTCGATCCCCAAACCAAGCATGGACAAACCTGATAGGTAGACCGCCAGGGAAGCAATTCGGCGGAGAGCAAGATTAGCTTGATGCATCGCGATCCATCCCAAAATTCTCTGATGAAGCAATTATAGCGACAGGTCAGGATAATCACCCAATCGACTGGGGAATGGGTTCACGTCTGGCAGGTTAATGAGTAAGGCGGTGAGCGGGTCAATGAGCAGGTCAATGAGCGGGTCATTGAGTAGGACAGTGAGCAGGTCAATGAGCAGATCAATAATCTGGGTTAGGGGGGTTAACCCTGGCATGACTTGACTCAGTGAATTTCGAGTCATGTAAAGAATCAATGCAAAGTCTGGTTTCGTTACTCCTATCCTCTTCAGGGAACTCTATAAGGCAGGAAAAGGCAATTTTTCCCGTTGAAACTCTGTTTTCAAAGAAGTGAGGTGAAGACTCTATCAAGATCAAATGGATTTTTTGTCAACAAAATTAACATAAGTTAATATATCAGGCATGTGAATCGGCAAGAATGCGATCGAGTCTCATTCGATTGTTCATTCAGTTGGAATCGCCCAGTGGGAATTGCCCAGTTGGAATTGCTGTTCCCGCTTGAAGTTCGATCGCTACTTGCTTGTTTCAGTGTCTGATGCTGGCGATTTGCTTGGTCTGCCAGGAAAAGCTTGGGGTAAGGAGTGCAATCAAGCCATCACTGGTTTAGGAGATGGATGAGATGGGTGCAATTCCAATGCTCCAGTACTCGCTTTCGATCGACTTGTCTTCAGGTCTATTGGTTTGCAAGTTTGAGAGTGCTGACTGCCTCAGCTTTGGCAATTCCTGCGGTGTGATTGTCGCAGACTAGGCGCAGGTTGTTGTTTCTCGGCAATCTGCATACCCGTTCTCTCTACAACCACTTGGGTAGGCTCTCATGATCAGTACGCAATTCCCTTGGCTCACCTTACTGACTTTGCTACCATTCGTTGCGGCAATTCCCATCCCGCTTCTGCCGGATAAGTATGGGAAAACCATTCGTTCCTATGCTCTGAGTGTAGGTCTGATCGAATTTAGTTTGATGGTTTATGCCTTTTGGACTCAGTATGATGCGACCGATCCGGCTTTCCAATTGGTTGAATCCTATGCTTGGTTGCCGCAGATCGGCTTGAGTTGGTCATTGGCTGTGGATGGACTCTCCATGCCCTTGGTCTTGTTAGCGGGGCTCGTCACCACCTTAGCCATGCTTGCTGCCTGGAAGATTCAGCATAAGGCTCGACTGTTCTACTTCCTCATGCTGGTGATGTATAGCGCGCAGGTGGGCGTTTTTCTGGCGCAGGATCTGCTCTTATTTTTCCTGATGTGGGAACTGGAACTGGTGCCGGTTTATTTGCTGATTGCCATCTGGGGAGGACAGAAACGGCTCTATGCCGCGACTAAATTTATTCTCTATACGGCGATCGGCTCAGTTTTTATCTTGATTCCAGCCTTGGCGATGGCGTTTTATGGCGATCAGGTCACCTTCGACATGCAGGCGTTAGCGCTGAAGCATTATCCCCTCGGATTAGAGATTGCCCTTTACGCTGCATTCCTGCTGGCCTTTGGTGTGAAGTTGCCGATTTTCCCCTTCCATACCTGGCTTCCCGATGCCCACAGCGAGGCTCCTGCGCCGGTCTCCATGATTTTAGCGGGGGTGCTGCTGAAGATGGCAGGCTATGCCTTGATCCGGATCAATCTGGAAATGCTACCTCAAGCCAACTTCTACTTTGCCCCCGTGCTGGCCGTGTTGGGAGCGGTAGGGATTGTGTATGCCTCTTTGACTGCCTTTGCTCAGGTTAATCTGAAGCGTCGTTTAGCCTATTCTTCGATCGCCCACATGGGGTTTGTGTTAATTGGCGTTGCCTCGTTCACCGAGTTGGGGCTGAGTGGGGCAGTGATGCAGATGGTATCCCATGGATTGATTGCTGCGAGCCTGTTCTTCTTGTCTGGGGTGGTGTATGAGCAAACTCACACGCTGATGATGGATCAGATGGGGGGGATGGCTAAACCCATGCCAGCCTTGTTTGCGCTGTTTACGGCAGGTTCAATGGCCTCGCTGGCCTTGCCTGGAATGAGTGGCTTTGTGGGAGAGATCGCTGTGTTTCTGGGGTTTGCAACGAGCGATGCCTACAGTACCTCATTCAAAGTGGTGATTGTGTTACTGGCAGCCGTGGGAGTTATCCTTTCCCCGATCTATTTGCTTTCCATGTTGCGCACCGTCTTTTACGGACAAATACCCGCTTCAGGGGCAGCGCTCTCGTTCAGGGATGCGAAGCCGCGCGAGGTGTTTATCACGCTCTGCCTGCTAATGCCTATCGTCGGGATTGGAGTCTATCCGAAGCTGGCAACCCAAACCTACGATGTGAAAACGGTGGAAGTAGCAGCCCAAGTGCGTCAAGTGTTGCCATTGGTTGCGGCCCAGCCTCTGCATTTTTCCCAGCCTGGTTTAACAGCCCCAGTGGTGATGGGTAGCGAAACTCAGGATCTGATCTCAGGGCTCAAAATAGGAGTTGCCAGACCTTGACCGTTTTATCTGAGCTACCGCTAATCAGATAGCGCTCGTCAGGGCTGAGGGCGATCGAGTTAACCGTGTCAGTGTGATCGGACCAAGTGGCGATCACCTTACCTGCGGCTAAATCCCAAACCTTAATCGTGCTATCACTGCTGCCACTAATTAAAACTTTGCCATTCTGCGTGATTGTCAGGGCATTCACATCCCGAATGTGATCGGTCAAGGTGCGAATTAGTTGCCCAGTTTGCACATCCCAAAGGCGAATGGTTTTGTCTTTGCTACCCGTGATTACGGTATTGCCATCTGGCGTAAACGTGATGGCATGAACCGGGTTGAGATGGCCTACGCAAGTTTGCAAATACTCACCCGTCCGCAGATTCCAGAGTTTCACCTTGTTGTCTAAGCCCCCGCTGGCCAAGCGTTTTCCATCGGGGCTAATGGCGATCGTCTTGATCATGCCTGCGACTTCTGCCAAGGTTTTCAGTAATGCCCCGGTGCTCATGCTCCAGAGTCGAATGGTGCGATCCTCTCCGCCACTGATCAGCAATTTGCCATCAGGGCTAATGGCCACCGCATTGACATCTCGGTTGTGCCCCGTCAATGCACCCAGTAAAGCCCCATTGAGGAAACTCCAAACCCGCACGGTGTAATCATCGCTGCCACTGACGAGCGTTCGGCCATCTGGGCTGATCGTAATCGTGTTAACGCCTCGGTTATGCCCGGTTAGATTCAGTAAGAGTTCGCCAGTATTAAGGTTCCAGACCTTGATTGTGTCATCTAAACTGCTGCTGGCAAAGGTGGATGCATTAGGACTGACCGCAATACAGGTTACCCAGGAAGAGTGGGCGGTCAAGGTGTAAATACAGCGCGAGCCGCGAGAGGGCGATCCTGTTGGGCGCGTCGGAATCGGGGTCGGTGGCTTAGAGGTCGGTGGTTTGGAGATCGGGGGTTTGGAGATCGGTGGCTTTGAAATGGGTTGTTTAGACAGGGGGGGTTTAGAGGTCAGTGCAGGGGGAAAACTTGGGACTTTAGAGACGGGTGGACGGGCTGGGGGGGAGGGAATCGATCGCGGAGTTTGAGGATAGGCGGCAGCAGAAGTGGAAGGTAGAGCGGTCGAGGTCGATCGCGGAGGATCCGGTAAGAAAGAATCCGCATTCAGGTCACGCATGACTTCATCAGCCGACTGATAGCGGTCATTCACCAGATCTTTCAGGAGATGATCCAGGATGTGAGCCAGTTGATCGCTGACCAAGACACCTTTTTCACGCTGAAGGTATTCCCGCCAGAGCCAACGCCCATTCAGAGGATCGTAAAGGCTATCGGGGCGGGTTTCGGTCATTAAATGCAGGCAGGTTGCTCCTAAGCTATACAGATCGCTGGAAGGAAATGCTTTACCACCCCGAAACTGCTCCATCGGGGCATAGCCTTCTGTACCAATCCGGGTTCCAACTTCGCCGGGAATCTCTTCGCTGAGCTGTTTTGCGACTCCAAAATCAATCAGCATCAAGCGATCGTCTGCCTGTCGCCGCAGAATATTCATAGGGGTAATATCACGATGAATCACCTGATGGCGATGGACAAATCGCAGAATGGGTAAAACATCGGCCAAAACATCCCGGATCTGACGCTCGCTAAACGCACCCTGCTGTTTCATTTCTTGCAGCAGACTTTGCCCTTCAATAAATTGCTGCACCAAATAGAGATAGCCTTCTTGTTCAAAATAGGCTAACAGGGCTGGAATTTGGGCATGTTCTCCCAGTTCATGGAGGCGGACGGCTTCCTGGTTAAATAGACGCACGGCTTTTTCCAGGGATTTGGTGCCTTGAACTTGAGGCGAGAATTGCTTAATCACACAAGCCGATTTCAGCCGATCCTCATCCAATGCCAGATAGGTTCTCCCAAACCCGCCTTGTCCCAGCAACTGCACCGCTTGATAGCGTCCCCGCAGCAAGACGAGAGGAGTCCCGCAACTTTGACAAACCTTGGCATCATCAGGGTTCAGTGGTTTTTGGCAACGAGGGTTGAGACAGCAGATCATGGCAGATAACGCACTACGGCAATAATATCGATCAATCAGTTCCGCTCGGGTTGTCTTGTCCGGACATTACCTGCGTGATGGGAGCGTGGCAGTCTTAAGGCACCTGAGCCAGTGACTTGGCGGCAAAGTGACCTGGCAGCAAAGTGACCTGGCAGCAAAGTGACTCGGCAGCAAAGTGACTCGGCAGCAAATAGCCAAAAAGAGCGATCGGCACTCCCCAAGTAGCACTTGATGAGTCATCTATGTCCATCCCCCGATCCAGCCGATCGACCCAATAGCGCTTAATTCAAATCTTAGTCTTTAAAAGAAAACCTGCAAAACTGAATTCTGGTGGATTCATCGATTCAAACCGGGGTGTTCTCCGTGATCAGTGGATAAACTCGATACTTGGATCTCATAATAATTACTGGAACCGGGGGACAGGAAGGGTAGGATTCGGAGTTACGATTGAAAATGCAGTGCCTGAATTGGCTCTGAAAAAGCAGCGCAACATCAGAACACTTGATGATTGCTCGATCGCGAGCCCACGAGATCCCCTCGGTCGATCGAGCTTACAGTTGCCCTCGGTCTGGTGTGCCTGATGTGTAGGCGAGTTCAGCCCGCAAGGAGAATGCCAGATGAGTGATACTTCCGGCCTAACTGAGCCAGCCGCCGTAAGACCCGCTCGATCCCAACAATTTTTGAGTTTTGATGTCACAACCGAGATACAAGCACTGCTGCCGACGGATCAACTCGAGGAAATTCTCAGCCTTGAATCTGGGCAGATTGTGCCTATTTTTGATCTCTCGGATGCCATTATGGGCATTTCGAATCACCGAGGTGAGGTGTTATGGATTGTTGACTTAGCCTGTTTGCTGGGGTTTGAATCCTTATTTACGCAAAATTATCGCCAGCTTTATAGTGTCATGGTGATTAAGCGGTTTCAATCGCATGTGGGGGTCGCTGTGCGGCAAGTTGGGCAACTGATTCTACTGCCCAGCCACAAAATTCAACCCTTGCAGCCTGCCCTGGTGATCGAAATGACTCCACGATTGGCCTTTTGCCTGAAAGGTTCTTATCAAATCAGTGAGCAAAAAACGATGCTGATTCTAGATGGCGAAAAAATTTTGGATTTATTAAAAGCAGATTAGAGGTGAGCCCGGATGCCCGAAAATTTCCATCAATTCTCAGATATCAATTCTCCGGAGAGTCCTTCTCTAGGCGAAAACCCGTTCTCCGCTAGCATTCTAGATGAGTTGGAGTTCTCTCCTGACTTAGAAGAAGAGGTCGGAGCACCCTCTGATGTGGTGAAATCTGGGTTGCCTGCTCCCGTGCTGCCGTCGAGTGGTTGGATGGGGTTGGGGCTGAAGCAGCAAATTGCGATCGGCGCAGTGATTTTTAGTACGATGCCGGTCTTATTGATTGGCTGGATCAGCTACTTTTTTCCGAGTCCCCTCAATACAGTGGTGTTTGGCAGTCTATTCACTGCGATGGTTGCTGCGATTGCTGCCAATTTGTTGACTCAGCGGGTGCTGCGACCGCTAGAGAGTGCCAATGCGGTGGTGAATCAACTGGGACAAGGTCGGTTGAGCCATGTGGAAGGCAATGAGCTGGTGCGGTTAGAGGAAAAGCTGAAACAGCTCTCTGCCCAGTTGCAAATGATGTCTAAGCAACAGGCTCGCCAGACCCAGCAGCGGCAGCTTTTGAGTAATCTCTCTTTTCGGACGCGCCAGTCTCCTAAGCTGTCTGTGTTGTATGAGGCGACGGTAGAAGGAGCCCGACAGTTTTTGGCCGCCGATCGCGTCGTCATTTATCGATTTAACCCTGATTGGAGCGGCACAATGGTGGCGGAGTCGATCGCACCGGGATTACCCAAGGTGCTGAATGAAACCATCGGTGATCCTTGTTTTCGGCAGCGTCATGCACTGCAATATCAAAATGGACGGACAAGAGCGATCACAGATATTTATAAAGAGCCGGGACTCACAGACTGCCATATCCGTCTGTTGGAGCAATACCGGGTGCGGGCCAATCTTGTGGTGCCGATTCGCCAAGATGAAGCCCTCTACGGACTGCTGATTGCCCATCAGTGCTTGAGTGCTCGCCAATGGACGCAAGCTGATATTGATTTTTTGTCCCAACTGGCCACAGAAGTGGAATATGCCCTCGACTATGTCACCTCCTTTAACCAGCAGGAGGCAGCGGCACAACGGGCTTGGTTCTTCGGTGAAATCGCCTTTCGGGCTCGCCAATCTGCCGATCTCCAGGATGTAATTCAGGTAGCGGTGCAGGGAGCCCGACAGATGCTCAACACCGATCGGGTGCTGGTGTATCAGTTCAATCCAGACTGGAGCGGCACCATGATTGCAGAATCCGTAACGGCGGGATTTCCGCAGGTGCTGCATGAAAAAATTGATGACCCCTGTTTTCGAGGGCGCTATGTTGAACTGTATCGCAATGGGCGGGTTCGGGCGATCAACAATATTCGCCAGGAACCTGGGCTGACCGATTGCCATATTCGTACCCTGGAAAAATATGGCGTGAAGGCCAATCTGGTCGCACCGCTGCGGCAAAACAATGAACTGACTGGGCTCTTGATCGCCCATCAATGTGCCTCGACCCGTGTTTGGAGCCAGACCGAGATTGACTTCTTTGCTCAACTCGCCACCCAACTGGACTATGCTATCGAACATTTGAGCTTCCTGGAGCGCAGTCAAGCGGTGCTCGGTCGATCGCGCCTGTTCGGTGATATTGCCTTTCGAGCCCGCCAATCCCTCAGCCGGGAAGATGTTTATAAAACGACGGTGCAAGGGGCATTGCGTATGCTGAAAACCGATCGGGTGATGGTGTATTGGTTCAATGCCGATTGGAGTGGCACGATGGTGGCAGAAGCCGTGATGCCCGGATTTCCCAAGGTGCTGGATGCTAAAATCGACGACCCTTGTTTTCGGGGGCGCTATGTGGAGCTGTATCGGAATGGGCGGGTTCGGGCGATCAACAATATTTACGAAGAACCGGGACTGTCCGATTGTCATATCCGAACGCTAGAGCAATATGATGTCAAAGCGAACTTGGTGGCCCCGATTCGCCAGTCCGGTGGCTTGGCAGGGCTGCTGATTGCCCACCACTGTTCTGGCGCAAGGGCATGGCATCGAACCGATATTGACTTTTTCTCTGAACTCGCGACCCAATTAGAATATGCACTCGATCACATTCGGTTTATTGAAACCTTAGAGCAATCCCGACAGCAGGCGGAACTCGCCTCCCAAGAGCAGCGCCAACAAAAAGAAGCCATCCAAAATCAACTGGAAAACTTATTGACGGATGTCAGGGATGTGTTGCAGGGGGATCTCACAGTGCGGGGTCGCCAGTTGGAGGGTGAAATTGGGACGGTGGCGGAGTTCCTCAATGCCACGATCGGTAACCTTCAGCAGATTGTGCTGCAAGTGCAGTCGGCGGCTCATGCGGTGGGTCAAACGGCCCGCAGTAGCGAAGAGGAGGTCAACACGCTATCAACGGAGGCGTTACGTCAGGCGGAGGCGATTACCACTGCTCTCGGGCAGATTCAAATGATGGCAGAGTCCCTGCAAGGGGTTGCGGCTAATGCTCAGGCGGCAAAACTGAAGGTGCAGCAGGCGAACCAAACTCTCCGGGATGGGGATGAGGCGATGAATCGAACCGTGGATGGGATCTTGACGATCCAAGAAACGGTGGGTGAAACAGCCCAAAAAGTGAAGCGATTGGGTGAAGCTTCCCAGAAGATCTCGCGGGTGGTTAGCCTAATTCGGGATTTGGCGAATCAAACTCATGTGCTGGCCTTGAATGCTTCCATTGAAGCCAACAGTTCTTCAGAAGGACAGGGCTTTGTGGTGGTAGCAGAAGAGGTGCGTTCTTTGGCGGAGCGATCGAGTGCAGCCACCCGTGAAATTGAACAAATTGTGGAAGAGATTCAGGCGGAAACCAACCAGGTCGTGATGGCGATGGAGTCTGGGCTAGATCAGGTGATCTCAGGAACGGAACTGGTCGAAACCACTCGCCAAAAGCTTAACTCGATTGCGATCGTCAGCGGCGAAATTCGGGAGTTGGTCGAACAAATGGCTCAAGCTGCGGTGGCTCAAACCAAGGCTTCTACTTCGGTGTCTTGCACCATGCAAGAGGTTGAGGTAATTGCTCACACCACTTCCGAGCAATCGGTACAAGTTGCGGCTTCTTTCCAGCAGTTGTTGGGCGTGGCCCATGAGCTGCAAGAAAGTGCGGCCCAATTCAAAGTGCAGTAATGCTGAGATACTCGCTCCTCCAGACCCCGTCATTTTAGACCTCGTCATTTTAACTGTGTTCAATGGCGTTCAAATATGGTTTCTGACTTCCGTCCCTCTGAGTCTTATCAGTTCTTCCTCCAAGAAGTACCGGAACTCTTACAAACCCTGGAGGAAGGGCTACTAGACTTAAAGTCTGACCACAGTGTGGCGAAAATTTATCGGCTCATGCGAGCGGCTCACTCGCTCAAAGGGGGGGCTGCCTGTGTAGGTTTAGGGCAGATTCAAACTTTGGCACATCAATTAGAAACGGTGCTGAAGGCCTGTTCCGATCGCGCTGTTCCGATCGACCTTGCCCTGGAAAATCTGATTTTGCAGGCGTTTGACTGTTTGAAAATGCCCCTGCTAGAAGAACTGGAAACCGGCTGTAGTGATGATATCGCCTTGGCTGCTCTCAGTAGCCCAGTTTGGCAAACGCTAGCGACTCAACTCAAAACCCTGGCCGCTCCTGTGTCGTTTACCGGGCAGGAGGAGGACTGGCAGCCGCCCGTCATCCCGCTCAGCTACTCGCTGCCAACGGTTGATTCGACTCTGCCAGTGAGAATAGAAGCTCCAGAAGTAGCCCATTCAGGCGAGCAGGCATCGGTTGAATTCTTCAGCCAGGATTTGTTCCTGCAAGAATTAAGGTCTGGCATCCACCGGCTAGATGTCCTGCGCTCCCAACTGGATTGGCAAGCTGGGAGTGAGTCTGGTGGTGATACCCAGGTGGCTGCCGAAGCATTTACGAATGCCAGTGTGCTGGCTGCCCAGCTCGAAATTTTTAGAGGTTTGGGTGAATTGGCTCAGAACGATCGCCTCATTCAGGTGGCAGAGCAAGGGTTATCTGACCTCCAAAATCGACCGGATCAGGTGCGATCGATCAGTCAGGCAATTTGGCAAGCCCTCCAGGCCCTCCCAGATGCTGATCTGCTGTCTCTGAGTCTTGAAAGCCATAGCTCCTATGCTCGATCGAGCCTGGCGGAATTGGCAGCACCAGAACGGCGGACTGCTGGGTGGGAAGACTCTCCGCATACTCCCCCTCCTACCACCACTGCGCTGGTGCCGGCCCAACCGATGTTTTCGACCCGGCTGTCTCCCCCGCCGACCCCACGGTTGGGTTTGCGGCCGGAAGGCGGACAGCTAGAGCCACTGACCAATTTAGTGAGTGAGTTGGTCACGCAAGATAATCGATTTCGATCGCAGCGAGATCAGCAAATCGAAACCTTAGAATTTCTGACCCAATCTTTCGGTCGCGTCCGGCAACTGGCGGTCAGTTTAAGCCGCTGGGCACAACAGCAACCGGCTTCTCGGCTAGCGGTGACAGCAGATCAGCAGCGCTCTCGTCGCCTGCAAGCCCGAGGACAGGCTTACTTACAGTCCACCACCCAGTCGATCGTGGAAGAACTGGCGCAGTTCGGTGAGGCAATCCAAGATCTGATGCTGCTGGATCAGCGGTTACAGCAGATTGATAAACAAAAACAAAAAACACTGAAGCAAGTACAGCGCAACCTGTTTCAGGCGCAGATGCTGCCAGTCAGCGAATTACTCAACCAATTTCCCCGCATGGTGCGTGACCTGGCCGAAGCGGAACAAAAACCCGTGGTTTTAGAACTCAAAGGCACGCAGACTCTGGTTGATAAAGCCATCCTGCAAAAGCTTTATGATCCACTCGTTCACCTGGTACGGAATGCGTTTGATCATGGTATCGAGCCAGCGGAAGTCCGGCAAATGCTTGGCAAACCCGCCCAAGGTCACATTACGATTCGGGCCTGGCATCGGGGTAATCAGACCTATCTAGAGGTACGGGATGATGGTCAAGGCATTGATTTTGATCAGGTGCGGACAACTGTGATCGCCCTCAATTTGATTGCAGCAGAAACGGCAGCAGCTCTGACCCATCAACAACTGATGGATTATTTGTTTGCTCCAGGTTTTTCTACAACCGAAGAAGTCAATGATCTCTCCGGTCGGGGCATGGGCTTATATGCCGTGCAAGCTCAAATTCAAGCCATGAAAGGGGCGGTCACGGTTGATTCTCAGCCTGGTAAAGGCACGAGCTTCACCCTACGCTTACCGCTGACCCTGACCATCACGAAGCTGCTGGTGTTCAGTATTCAGGAGAATTTGCTGGCGATCCCCGTTGAGATGTTAGAGGCGATTACTGTCGCCTCGGAACAAGTGTTCCAAACCGAAGCTGGGTATCAGTACTACCATTGGCAAGGCCAGTTTGTGCCGATCTATCCCGAATCTTTGCTATTGACCTATCATTACCCCCGTGTGCTAGAGGGTGAAAAACCCTTAAAGCGGTCTGATCCGGCCTGGCAACGGACAAAGAACTTTCCCTTACTGTTGTTGTCCCATGGTGGCATGATCCTGGCCTTGAAGGTCGATCACATTGTTTTAGAGCAAGACATGATGGTGAAACCTTTTAACGATGCGATTGCGCCCCCTGCCTGTTTGTCGGGCTGTACGATTCTGGTGGATGGTCGGTTGGTGCCGGTGTTAGATGGCTCAGCATTGGTTGAGAAATGGCGGCAGGTGTCTCAACTACCACGGGAATCTATGCCAATTCAAGCTCGTCGAACCCCTGCCGTTCCCAAAATTTTGATTGCGGATGATTCGCTGACGATTCGTCACGCCCTCTCCAAAACATTAGCCAAGGCGGGCTATCAAGTGCTGCAAGCCAAGGATGGTTGGGAAGCGATCGCCCAACTCAGATTGCATACCGATGTGGCAGCGCTGATCTGTGATATTGAAATGCCCCGCATGAATGGGTTAGAGGTGTTAAGCCGCTGTCGTCAACAAGGAATCACCGTCCCTGTTTTGATGTTGACCTATCGCAGTAGCGAAAAATATCGTCAGTTGGCAACCCAGTTGGGGGCTAAAGCCTACTTAACGAAGCCCTATCTGGATAAAGATTTGCTGCAAGCTCTGGAAGGTTGCCTAACGATGGCTTAGCGGATGGGGATGAACCAGGTTGCTAATTGTCAGGGCTTGAGGAGTTGAGGACGGCTAGTGTGCCCCGATCCCCATCCAGTTCAACCCATCTCCCCACCGGCAAAGCCGCATTGACTCCATCATGCCCAAAAGGCAAATCGGCGACGATCGGAATGTTCAAGTCCGCTAAACGATCCTGTAAGACTTCCGTTACCGTGAAACTGGGTAAATGTGGAGTGGGTTCACATTGGCTAAAACGTCCCAGGGCGATCCCGCTGATTTGCTTGAAAAGTCCTAGCATCCGCCATTGAGTCAACATTCGATCGATCCGATAAGGCGCTTCTGCCACATCTTCAAAGGCCAAGATCACTTGTTCGAGACAGGGTTGGGCGGCGGTGCCCAAGAGGTGCGTAGCAACGGTTAAATTAGCAGGCAGCAGGAGACCCAGGCTATGACCACCCCGCCAACTCGTCCCCTGGAGGGGCTCGATCGATCGGCCTTCCAGCCAGTTAAACAACCGTTGAATCGACCAGTCGGGTTCTGCATGAATAGTCGTTAGCAGAGGAGCATGAACTCCTGAAACTCCTTGCTTGCCATAACTCCAGAGTAGGCTGGTGATATCAGAGAACCCAATCAACCATTTTGGTGCAGCGATCGGCCAGTGCCAATCTTCCAAGAGTCTGGCTCCCCCATAGCCCCCGCGCAAACACAATAGGGCTGGATAAGCGGGATCTTGGAGAAGGGTTGCTAGCTGACTGCGTCGTTCGGTATCCGTGCCTGCCAAATAGCCCCAGCGCCGGTCATACCCTGAACAAAGCTTAACCTGGTAGCCCCGTGACTGGAAAATCTGCAATCCCTTTTCCAGGGCTTCCCGTTCCCGTAAGGTGCCGCTGGGCGCGATGACTGCAAACGTATCTCCAGGTTTGAGGGGCGGGGGCAATTGGCAAATTTGCATACCGTTGCTTGCATACCGTTGCTTGCATATCGTTGCTGGAAGTCCGCAATAGGGAGTGAGCGCTAGAGGACTTCCGATCGCACTTTGGCTAAAGGCAGGTAGAACAATTTTTGCCACCCTGGCACATAGGCGCGTTTGTGGAAGACATCGTATTGATTTTTTTCGATGATGTCTAAGATGCCACGGTACAGCATTAACGCTGCCCAGACTGGAAAACGCGCATCTGGACTCAACAAGCTAATGCCCTGTTCTGCTTCTGTAAAGAATCGTCGGGCCCGTGTAATTTGAAACTGCATGAGACGGCACCAGCGCTCGTCTACTACCCCGTTGAGGAGATCTTTCTCGCTGTACTGAAAGCGCTCTAAATCCTCCAAGGGTAAGTAGATACGTCCCCGCCGCGCATCTTCCCCGACATCGCGCAGAATGTTGGTGAGCTGGTTGGCAATCCCTAGCGCAACGGCTTCTGGCTCAGGACTATGCACTGCTTGGATCCAAGGGGCACTGAGGCAACTGTGATCGACCCCCATCACTGGAGTGGTCATCAGCCCTACGGTGCCTGCTACCCGATAGCAGTAAAGCTTTAACTCGTCGAAGGTTTCATAACGGCTGCGATAGAGATCCATCCGTTGTCCAGCAATCATATCTCGGAAGGGTTGGATGCCGATCGGGAACCGTTCCAGCGTATCCACTAAGGCCACGTCAACTGCTTCGATCGGGTGTCCAGCAAACAGAGATTCTAGATGTTGCTCCCACTGATCGAGGGTAGAATCAGTCGTCTGTTCTGCTTTCGGGCCATCGACCAGCTCATCGGTGCGACGACACCAGACGTAAATGGCCCAGATTGCTCGACGTTTCTCCTCAGGCATGAGCAAAGTGCCCAAATAGAACGTTTTGGAGTACTCTGCCGTAATTTGCCGACAAAGTTCGTAGGCATCCTCCAGAGGAGCCAGAGTGGTGATACGGGGAGATTCAGGCAGTTGCAGCATTACATCGCAAGCTGAAGGTTGACGAAAAGTGGAGATTCGAGCAAGCTATCAAGCTATTCTCCTACGAAGGTGGAATCAACGCAGCAAATCAACAGTGGCTCTTTACAATCAGTGTCTACAAAGGGTGATCGGTTTCTCGATCCGTATCGTGATTCCTCGATATCGTGATTCCTCGATCCCAGTAAACTAGCGCCGGACATTTGAAGCACCCTCCTTTAGGAAGTTGCAACTTCTAGCGGGCGCGGAGGAGAAGAACCAAGATGATTGGCGCGATCGGCAATGGCTTGAGCCGCCAGTTTTCCAGATAGAACTGCGCCTTCCATGCTACCGAGATAGCGCTGCATCGTATAACTGCCTGCCAGGAAAAAATTCCCGATCGGGGTGACTTGGTCAGGACGATAGGCTTGGCGACCTGGAGAAGCGGTGTAGACCGATCGGGGTGTTTTGACAACTTTATACTTCCGGAGCCGGGCTGGGTTATCGCCGGTCAGGTGATTTGGGAAGAGCCGTTTGAGTTCCTCCATCGTGGCCGCAATGATCTCCTCGTCTGATTTGTCGATCCAATTTTTAGCAGGAGCCAGCACCAATTCCAACATTGAACGATCGGGATCGGCATACTCTTTACAAGTCACACTCATGTCAGCGTACACACTGAGTAGCTCCGAGCGCGAAAACAACAGTTGGTCAATATCGGTGAGTTTGCGATCAAACCAGAGATGGAGATTGATCACCGGAACCCCTTCTAACCCCTCTAGCTTTTGGAAAAACTCAATGGACTGCCAAGCAGGGGGCATCAGCACTTTCATCACATCTACCGACATGGCAGAGACATAGGCATCAGCCGTGATCACCTGGTCTTCTGCTCCCTCCAAACCCCGAATCAGGAAGCCTTTGACCATGCCCTCAGGGGTCAACAAAATTTGCTTGAGCGGCTTACGGAGATGAACCTCGCCGCCTCTAGCTTCCACATAATCGACAATAGGCTGGCAGAGCCTCTCTGTGGGTGATCCATCTAGAAAGGCAATCTTGGATCCATACCGTTCTTGCAGAAATCGGTTTAAGGCGGTCAAGGGAATGGTAGCAGAGACATCCTCTGGATTAATAAAGGTCAATGCCTTAGATGCCGCGATGAAAATATCGCTATTGACCCGTTCATCGATTCCCTGCCGTTGTAGCCATTCCAGAAGACTGTACTGATCCATGTCTTCTACATACTTTTGCCCTCGCACGATCGCAGGCAGGAGCCCAATCGCAAACCGGATTTTTTGCTCCCAAGTCAGCATGTCGTTGTTGCGAATAATCGACATAATCACATTGAAAGGAGCCGGAATATCAGGCACATCAAATCGAGATAACACCCCTGGCTTTTCGGGCTGATTAAAAATTAGGGTGTGTTGTTTCCACTGCAACCGATCCTCAATACCTAGCTCCTTCAGGAGTTGCAGCATGTTGGGATAGGCTCCAAAAAAAGCATGTAATCCCGTTTCATACCAATCTCCGTCCGCATCTTTCCAGGCTGCGACCAAACCGCCCAGCACATCACGACTTTCCAAAACAATTGGCGTATGCCCAGCATCACTCAGATACTTGGCACAGGCTAATCCCGCTAATCCTGCTCCAGCGATCGCAACTCGCATGTAACGCTTCTACCTTCAACAATTGATGGCTTATTGACCTTCATATTATATGTTGCAAACTGTTACATTTCGAGCAGTTGAACTGGTAAATCTGTAGGAAATATAAAAATCACTAAAAATGTCTGGAGTCGATACACTCAATACAGACAAATCACTTAACACTTGTAGGTTTGGTGATGATGGAGTACGCTCTCGGATCAGCAGGAGTCATCTGAAATCATCCTATGGGAAAGTCACAACCTGTTCAATGGATTCAACGTCAGTTTCAGCGCTATCCCTTGCTTCTGATTTTGCTATTGGCAACCCTGCAACTGGGGCTGGTATTGGCATTTCTCCATCGTCAATCTGTTTCGTCTCAATCCACGCCGATCGTAGCCTCCGGCAATCGCTTGACCGAGGGAGTCTCTGCGGATCGTTCATTGCAGAAAACAATCCAATCCATTGGTGATCCGATGGTGACTGGATCAGATCGCGCAACCCATCTCTCAGGCACCCCTGCTCCAGGCTTGTCTGCTTCTGACCCAGCGACTCAGCCTTCAGGCAAAGCAGCGACCAAAACTGCCACCAAAGCCACCCCACCGCCAGCCCAGACGGCCAACTCAGCAAAACCGGCGTTGACTCCTGAGCAGCAAGCCCTCAACCAGCAGTACAAAGCCAATTTTACTAGCTCGGCGGCTTCGGTCGATGCTCTGATTGAAATGCGGGTGGCCATTGCAGAGGGCGTGCCTAAGGCGATCGTAGGTAGTACAAAAGGGTTAGTGGTGATGGATCAGAGTCGCAATCCATTGACCACTTTGGCGGCAGGGGGATATACCGTGCAGCCGAGTAGTGATGGTCTTCAGATGAATGATTCAGCCGTGCCGACTGTGACTTTGATCGAACCTGTGGAGGGAGGACTGCTGACCTTGGGCGATCGTACCTATCGTGGCCGACTCTTGCTGGTCAATGATGCCGGTGAGCTTTGGGTGGTCAATCTGGTCAATCTGCGCAACTATCTGCATAGTGTCGTAGCGAGTGAGGTTTCACCGAGTTGGCATTCTGAAGCATTAAAGGCTCAGGCGGTAGCGGCTCGATCCTATGCCCTCACTTATTACTTCAAACCCATGAGTTCGCTGTTTCACTTGGGTGCGACAGAATACTATCAGGTTTATAGCGGCATTTACCGAGAAGCTCCTGAAACCAGCCAAGCGGTTGATCAAACCGCCGGAGAATTTGTCAGCTATCGAGGGGGAATTGTGGAATCCCTGTATGCGGCTTCTGACGATATTGTCGCCGAAGCGTTTCGGGGACAGGGAATGAGCCAACTGGGTGCGTTAAACCTGGCTGAACAAGGATATACATATCTCCAAATTCTGGCGAATTACTATCCCAGTACAGGGGTGAGTCGCATTGTCACGGATTATCAATAATCACGGATTATCAATAATCACGGATTATCAATAAAAAGACTGGAATGCTCGCAAGATGCGGCAATTCCTGCATTTTTCGCCCTTGGATAATTCATCTGCATCGTTCAGCCAGCCTTCACCCTGCTCCGCCTCGTTGCACATCGCTTCAATCGGCATCCTGGTCATCGCTATCTTGATAGAGTTCGCGCAGAGTCTGTTTTTCAGTGCGGCGGGAGGGACGACGATACTTCTTGGCAGCCAGTTTGGGTTCAGATTGTCGTAAGCCATTCCCCTTTGATTTCACCTTCAGAGTTGATTCTTCTTCGCCCCGCCGATCGATTGCCTGCTGGTAAAGGATCGCCTCTTCCAAAAAGGTTAAATAATGGGTATATCGTTCCCAGTCGCCTCGAACCACGCAGTTGGGCTCATCCCGATGTAGGCAGTTGCTAAATTGGCAGGCGGCTTGCTCAAGACGTTGACGAGCTTCTGGAAAATAACGGGCGAGTTCGGCGGGGCCACAGGTCAGGTCAGGTTGATTAAAGCCAGGTGTGTCTGCAAGGAGTCCGCCCGTGGGTAGTTCGAATAATTCGACATGCCGCGTAGTGTGGCGGCCTCGGCCCAATTTACCCGATACGGTGCTGGTGCGTAGTTCAATTTTGGGAATCAGGGCATTAATTAAACTGGATTTGCCAACTCCAGAAGGCCCTGAAACCACAGTAATTCTTCGATCGAGCTGGGTTTGAATGGCTGCTAATCCTTGACGGTGTTGCAAGCTCAGCAACATTGGATTATAGCCCCATTGCTGTAAGCGCTGCTGCCAAGATACCTGGGTATCAACGGCAAGTAGGTCGGCTTTGTTGAGTGTCAGACTGATCTGAAGTCCAGTCGATTCAGCTTTGATCAGAAAACGACTGAGCTGGACTGGATCCAGAGCGGGTTCTGCTAGAGCAAACACCAGTAAAATCTGATCAACGTTGGCAATTGGCGGACGATCGAGTTGGGTCTGACGAGGCAACACTTGGGTAATGGCTCCTCTATGACCTGACCAATCCGGTTCTTCAACTTGCACTCGATCGCCAACCATCACCTGCTGACCAATTTTCTTCAGCCGGGTACGACGGGTGCAGAGCAGAAACTCGATCGGCTCGCTGCTGACATCAACCCTGACTGTCTGAGCCAGCCTGACCCAGTAGTAATTGGCTTGTACGGCCAATACCGTGCCCAGTAGGGCAGCATCAGAGTGCCCCTGATCGGGTGGATCAAAGCAGCCATCACCCATACAAGACTCAGCGCTCAAATGTGAGTTCCAAAGAGTTGACCTGTTAACACTCTGCCCATTCAGAGGCCGGACGGCGGATTTTTAAGGCAAAGAAGTCCCCCTGGTCAATAATTTGTTCGATCTCGTAGCCCGCCATGCGCAGACTATCCGGTACCTGTTCGATCGGTTCACCTGGGTCAAGCCAAACTTCTAACAACGCTCCGGGTGGCATCTTTTGCAGGCGTAACTTCGTACGCACAAAATTGAGTGGGCAAGGAGTGCCCCGCAAATCCATCTGGTCATCGACTTCAGGGTGACTCATCCGCGAAAGAGCCCTCCTAAAAAGCCTTCAATCCCTCCGCCCTTACTCAATCGATCGCCGCGAATTTTCACTAACTTGTCGAGCAATTCCCGCTCTTCAGTGCTGACCTTGGTCGGAATGTCCACCTGTATGGTCAGGAGATGATCTCCCCGACTGGCAGAATTACCTAACCGAGGAACGCCTCGATGTTCTAAGGTCAGGACAGTATTGGGTTGGGTACCGGGGTTGATCGTGACTTCAACCGCACCATCTACGGTTTCAATCTCAATTCGATCGCCCAGAATTGCTTGTAAGTAGCTAATTTTTACTTCAGAGAGAATATTAATGCCATCCCGCTGGAACTTGGCATCTTCGTTGACAAACAAGTAAACATAGAGATCGCCTGCTGGCCCACCTCGCTGTCCAGCATCTCCTTCGCCAGAAACTCGTAAGCGCGTGCCATTATCCACACCGGCTGGAATTGTAATCTTTAGCTTCTTCGCCTCTTGTTTCTGACCACTGCCCCCGCAGGATTCGCATTTGTCTTCAATCACCTGACCATTGCCATTGCAGGTAGGACAAACTGAAACCTGGGTAAAACTACCAAAGGGGGTACGGGTGGCTCGCCGCACTTGTCCTGCTCCATTACAGGTGGGGCAACCTCGGGGCTGAGTACCTGGTTTTGCACCACTCCCCTTACAGACTGTGCAAGTTTCCAGGTGGCTAATCCGAATTTCTTTCTCGCCCCCAAACACGGCCTCCCGAAAATCCAGCTTCAGATCAAGCCGTAGATCATCCCCGCGTGTGGGGCCGGCTCGACGACGGGATTGTTGCCCCATGCCGGTTGAAAAACCACTGAAAAAGCTTTCGAAAATGTCGGCAAAGCCGCCCAAATCACTGAAGTCTTGATATCCTGCCCCGGCTGCTGAACCAACACCTGCTTCGCCGAATCGATCGTAGCGAGCTTTGACTTCTGGGTCAGAAAGCACTTCATAGGCTCGGTTAATTTCCTTAAACCGCTCTTCCGCTCCGGGGTCTTTATTTACATCGGGATGGAACTTCCGAGCTAAACGCCGGTAAGCCCGCTTAATTTCCTCTTTGTCAGCACTCCGAGAAACGCCAAGGATGTCGTAGTAGTCACCTGCCATAAAGCGCTATGTTTCAGAAATGGGGGAATGAGAGGGAAAGCAAAAGGAGCAGGACAGAAGTCACTCGCTATCATAGCCGATTGCAGAGCTCTATCTCACTACTCCATCCTAAACTACCTGTTGAATCTACGCTGCTTAATCGACTGCTTCATAGTCTGCCGTAATGGTTTCGTCGTCGATAAACTCTTCGGTATACTCCTCTCCAAACGGTGCCGCATCCGCAGGCATATGACCATTGGCCCAAGGAGCCGCTTGGGTTGGTGCATTGTCGTAATTGTAGTCATCCGTGCTGCTGGGCTGCTGCACTTGCCGATAAACCTCTTCGCCGATCGTCAGCAGGGTTTGCTGCAACGCATCTAAGCAGTGACGCATCTCTTCAACGCTGATTCCCCGATCGGCAATGGCGGCCCGTAACTCGGCAACCCGCTGTGTTGCTAGACTGCGAAGCTGGTCAGAGATAAATTCACCGTTATCTCGCAGGGTGGTTTCGTAGCTATAAAGCAGGGTATCAGCTTGGTTGCGTAAGACCACCAACTCTTTCCGCCGTTGATCTTCTTCGGCGTAAAGCTCAGCTTCTTGACGCATCCGCTCGACTTCGGCATCGCTCAATCCGCCTGTGTTGGAGATTTGAATGCTCTGTTCGCGACCAGTTCCTTTATCGCGGGCTGACACACAGAGAATGCCATTGGCATCAATTTCAAAGGACACCTCAATCTGCGGTACGCCCCGGGGAGCGGGTGGAATCCCGGTTAGTTGAAATTTGCCCAAGCTTTTGTTATCCCGTACCATGGCGCGCTCGCCCTGCAAGACATGGATCTCTACGGAGGTCTGACCATCGGTTGCAGTCGAGAACACCTGCGATTTGCTGGTTGGAATGGTCGTGTTCCGCTCGATGATTTTTGTGAAAACCTCGCCTAAGGTTTCAATCCCTAACGATAGGGGGGTGACATCCAGTAGCAGCAGGTCTTTGACTTCTCCACCCAAAACTCCGGCTTGAATGGCTGCACCAAGCGCAACTGCCTCATCAGGATTGACTGATCGATCGGGAGTTTTACCTCCAAAATGGGCGGAAATTGCTTCTTGGACGGCTGGAATACGGGTAGATCCCCCGACTAGAATAATCCGATCGATCTGCTCGGCTGTCAGATCGCAATCTTTCAAGGCTTGGGCAACGGGATCGATCGTGGCTTGAATCAGATGTCCAACCAGTTCTTCAAATTTGGCACGGGTCAGCTCAGTTTCCAGATGCTTTGGTCCAGTTTCATCTGCTGTGATAAAGGGTAGGTTGATCGTGGTCGTCAGCATGGTAGACAGCTCGATCTTGGCCTTTTCAGCCGCTTCGCGCAACCGTTGCAGCGCCATCTTATCAGCAGAGAGATCCACGCCTTCCTGTTCGCGGAAGTTGTCGATCATCCAGCGCACTAAAACGTTGTCAAAGTCATCTCCTCCGAGGTGGTTGTTGCCAGAGGTGGCTTTAACCTCGAACACTCCATCGCCCAATTGCAGAACCGAGACATCAAAGGTGCCGCCCCCCAAGTCAAAAACCAGGATACTCTGATCTTGATCTTGCTTATCAAGCCCATAGGAAAGGGCAGCGGCCGTGGGCTCGTTGATGATCCGTAATACTTCTAGTCCAGCGATCGTGCCTGCATCTTTCGTGGCTTGGCGCTGAGCATCTGTGAAATAAGCCGGAACCGTAATTACTGCTTGTGTAACGGCTTCTCCTAAGTAACTTTCGGCATCCTGCTTCAGCTTCTGCAGAATCATGGCTGAAACTTCTTGAGAAGTGTAGGCTTTGCCCCGGATTTGGACATCGACGGTATCATCTTTGCCCCGAACACAGGTGTAAGGAACACGAGTCCGCTCAGTTTCAGTATCATTCCAGCGCCGACCAATAAAGCGCTTGATGCTAAATACCGTGTTTTCTGCATTGGTAACAGCTTGCCGTTTCGCAAGTTGACCAATGAGGCGCTCACCGGTTTTCCCAAAACCGACAATACTCGGAGTGGTGCGTCCTCCTTCTGAATTGGAAATTACAACCGGTTTGCCGCCTTCCAGAACGGCAACACAGCTATTTGTTGTGCCCAGGTCGATGCCAATGACTTTTCCCATATCTAGCGGTTACATACATGTATTCAGTGAATGACGGTGCGGCTGTCGTGAGTGAGTTCAGCTCAATGTTTCGCTTCTAGCTCAGTATTCCGCAATTTTCCGGGAATATGATCAGCCGCACACAAAATGTTCATCAGGGAAATGGTAATCCACGTAGTCGATGCATCCTGGGTAACTGATTTGCCTTGACTCGATGGTTTCTCCCCCATGCTCAAAGAACTTCGTTTTAACTGGACACTTCTTCTGGCAAAGAGGTCTCCTCAGGAGCTGAGGCAACTTTCACCATGGCGTGCCGCAAGACTCGTTCACCGAGCATATATCCGCGCACCAATTCCTCCAGGATAGTCCCTTCGGGTTGCTCTGCTGTAGACTCACGCATTACAGCCTCGTGCAGGTTGGGATCGAATTCTTTGCCTTCAGCCCGCATGGGAGATACCCCAATTTTCTTGAGCGTATCCACTAATTGCTTGTAAACCCCTTGATAGCTCTTATGGATGGTCATTTCAGCATCAGTTTGAGGTTTGATTTGCGATCGGGCTCGCTCAAAATTATCCACAACTGGCAACAGTTCCTTAAGAGTGACACATTTGATCTGCTGTTCTTGTTCTTCTTTCTCTTTTTGAGTGCGCTTACGGAAGTTTTCAAAATCTGCGGCAATCCGCATATATTGTCCGGTACGATCTTCTAACTCTGCCTTCAGTTTCTCAATATCTTGAGTAAGGGCGCTGACGGTAGCCTGTAAATCGGTCAGCGCAATGCTGTCGCTTCCTGATGCCTCACGCTGCTCTGGGCTCAGGTCAAACGGTTCGGTGTCTGGGTCAAGGGTAAATACTTCAGACTCTTCAGCGTCCTTGACCGCCGTGTTCTCTAACGTTGCCTCCGGATCAGTCGGTAGATTGGTTTCAGCAGACATGGGTTCACTTTCCACTTGTGCAACAACTACGGAGAGGTTAGCTGATGTCTCATCAACACTGAGCACTCTCCCTTCATCCATAACTCACTATTCTGCCCCAGTTCAGACCATCCCGACCAATTATTGCTGGCTGCAACAACAATTGTGTGGACAATGGGCGAACAGGCGAGAATGAAGATGGCTAAAACAATCACCTTTGATTGTAACCTCCTCTATTTGCATCGTCAGATATTCCTTGAATCATGCCAAGTACAGTAAACCGAACCTCTTCCCTCAAGCTGCTGTTTGTCTCGACTCCGGTGGGAGCGATCGGATCGGGGCTCGGTGGGGGAGTAGAGTTAACCTTGCGCAATATTGCCCAAGCGATGCAGCAGCGTGGGCATCAAGTGACGGTCTTGGCTCCCCAGAGTTCCTATTTGGAAAATATCCCGGTGATTGAGATTGCCGGACAACTCCAGTCCACGGCTCAAACTGCAACTCGGCAATCGCCCATCTGTTTGCCAGAAAACGCTGTGTTGGCCAATCTTTGGCAGGCAGCTTTTCAGATCCAAGCGAGTTATGATCTGATCTGTAATTTTGCTTATGATTGGCTGCCCTTCTATCTCACGCCATTTTTTGACTGCCCGATCGCCCACCTCGTCAGTATGGGATCGCTGACCGATGCCATGGATCAAGTGATGGGTCAAACCCTCGATCGCTTTCCTGGTACGATTGGAGTCCATAGCCGTGCCCAAGCGGCGACCTTCAGTTTTGGTGATCGCTGTTGTTGCCTAGAGAACGGGTTGGATTTGTCCTGCTATCAATTTCAAGCGACTGCCAAGGATCGGTTGGCTTGGGTTGGACGGATTGCGCCTGAAAAAGGACTTGAAGATGGGATCGTTGCGGCTACGCAGGCAGGTCTACCCCTTTACATTTGGGGGGCGATGCCGGATGCAGAATATTGGCAAAGGATCTGTCAGACCTATCCAGACGGGGGATTTAATTACCAGGGGTTTTGCGGAACGGCTGAACTGCAACAAGGGCTGGGTCAATGTCAGGGATTGTTAATGACTCCTAAATGGGTGGAAGCATTTGGGAATGTGGCGATCGAGGCGCTGGCCTGTGGTGTGCCTGTGATCGCCTATCGCCGTGGTGGCCCGGCGGAAATTGTGGAGCCCGGCAAAACGGGTTGGTTGGTTGAACCTGATGATGTGATCGGGCTAGTGGCAGCAATTCGGCAGTTAGATCAAATCGATCGGCAGATCTGTCGGCAGCGGGCTGAGGCGCGGTTTTCCATGGTAGCCATGGGCGATCGAGTAGAGGCCTGGTTCCGGCAGATTTTAGAGTCTGATCAAATCAACAGTTGAAGGGATGGATCGATCGGGGGCTTTTAAGGGAATGCTGACTCCATCTCGAATCCCATCAACGGGGTATGAATCAGGATGCATCACCTACAGCAAATTCGATCCAAGCTTCAGCAGATTTGGGGCTATCCAGATTTTCGTCCACCCCAAGGTGAAATTGTCCATACCCTCCTCACTCAGCAGGATGCCCTGATTGTGATGCCGACAGGCGGTGGCAAATCGATTTGCTTTCAACTGCCAGCCTTGATGACAACAGGACTGACTCTGGTGGTTTCGCCATTGGTGGCGTTGATGGAAAATCAGGTCAAGGAATTGGTCGATCGTCGATTGCCTGCGGCTTCTTTGCATAGTGAGTTGTCGGCTCAAAGTCGGCATCAGGTGCTGTGGCGATTAGAAAAACAGCAGCTTCGACTTTTGTATCTTTCGCCTGAAACCCTACTCAGCCCCCCTGTCTGGCAACGTCTTACTCAGCCTGCCTTGAAGATTAATGGATTGATTCTGGATGAGGCGCATTGTCTGGTGCAGTGGGGTGACTCCTTTCGCCCTGCCTATCGGCGCTTGGGTGCGGCCAGAACGGCCTTACTACAATGCAAGCCTGCCGGAACGCGGATTCCGATCGCAGCCTTTACGGCGACGGCGGATCCAGCAGCACAGCAGGTGATTCAACAGGTCTTGGGTTTACAGACACCGCACCAATTTTTACAAAGCCCCTATCGATCGAACTTGCATCTGGGTGTGCAAACGATTTGGACTCCGCGAGGGCGGCGACAACAGTTACTCCGGTTCATCGGCGATCGAGCTGGTTCGTCTGGGTTGGTTTATGTGCGAACACGGCGTGATAGCATCCAACTGGCGGACTGGCTGACCGAACAGGGATACCGCACGGCGGCCTATCATGCTGGACTGGGTGCCTCGGAGCGTCGATCGGTCGAAACAGCCTGGTTGCAAGATAATTTGGCTTTCGTCATCTGTACTTCGGCGTTTGGCATGGGAATTAATAAACCCAATGTCCGCTGGGTGATTCATTATCATGCGCCGCTGCTGCTGTCTGAGTATGTGCAGGAGGTGGGTCGGGCCGGGCGAGATGGTCAACCTGCTGAAGCCTTGACCTTGGCGAGTGAACCGACGGGTTGGTTGGATCCAGAGGATCGCCAACGGCAGAAATTTTTTAAGCAGCAGTTTTTTAAGCAGCAGCAACTAGCCGATCGGCTCAGTCGGCAGCTCCCAAACACTGGCAATGTGATAGAGGTCTCACGGCAGTTTCCAGAAGCGAGCGCAGCATTAGGGCTACTGCATAGCACTGGCCGGTTAGTATGGCAAGATCCGTTTCATTATCAAATTCAGCCTCATCTTCAGCCTCATCGATTCCATCAATCGTCGCGACAGAAAAATCGATTGCCTGAATCGCAAATATCTGGATCGCAAGTTTCTGGATCGCAAGTTTCTGGATCGCAAGTTTCTGGATCGCAAATCACCGCCGCTCGCCAGATGCAATGCTATCTCTACCATCGGACTTGTCGTTGGCAGTTTCTGCTGGAGTCCTTCGGGTTTCCAGCGGAGTTACAGTCAGGCTGTGGACATTGTGATTATTGCGATCGAAGGCGATGACACCGAGCCAGTGATGCCAATCTCGTCCTAAATCTCATGCGAGTGCTGTCATGCGAGTGCTGTCATGCGAGCGCTATCATGCGAGCACTGTAGAGCCACTGAAATAGTCTTGTAACTGGCGATCGTGGTCGTGGGAGAGTTCACCTTTGGGAATCTCTAGCGGTGAAAATGCCTGAATATTCATGATTTCGAGAGTGTCTTCGACTTGCATTTCACCTTCGACATTGGCTTCAATGACGACACAAATGGAATGAAACCGCGGATCCCGCTGGGGATCGGAGTAAACTCCCACTAATCGGTTAATTTTGATCAGCTTCAGCCCAGTCTCTTCGGTTAATTCCCGCTTGACCGAGGTGATGATATCTTCCCCCCAATCAATAATTCCACCGGGTAAACTCCAGCGACCGTTATCTCGCCGTTGGACTAAGACAATTCTGCCATCGGGTAAGACTGGAATAATGCTGGTGCCAGTAATGGGATGGCGAAAAATAACGCCAAGAGCTGTTTGTAAAAATCGCCACAATTGGAGCATCGACTGCGATCATCCTTAAGCACTAAGACAACAGAATCGATCGAGAGTGATTGCCAAGATCAGGTTAGAGTTCGATCGTGTTCTGTCTGGACTCGGATCGGGAGCAAAATCAACTTGAGTGAACAATCTTGAATCAACAATTATCCCAGTGACAGTATGACTGGCTGGACGACAGTATAACAGTGTGACAGTTGAGGGTTGCAGTCCTGGCATAGAATGGTCGCTAACAGTCACAACACAGTCACAACATCGTCACAGTAAGTTTGTAATTACAACAAATTCATAACCAAGTTCATAACATTGCCACTGTCCAGTTACTACAGTAACGTGAAGATTATGAAGCGAGTTGAGCTAAATCGCTCAAAACTTCTGTCGCATGATTTTCGGGTTTAACTTTGCGGTAAATTCGCTGGATTATACCTTCTGGATCGATCAAAAATGTGTTACGACTGATGCCCATATATTCTTTGCCCATAAACTTCTTCAGACCATAGCTATCATAGGCTGCCGCAACTTGCCCATCCGGATCGGAAAGTAGAGTAAAAGGCAAATTAAATTTCTGAAGGAATTTAGTGTGGGATTTGGCATCATCGGTGCTAACACCGATCACGACCCCATTTTCAGCTTGATACTCGGCATGTATGTCTCGAAAGCCGCAGGCTTCTTTGGTGCATCCCGGCGTGTTATCTCGTGGATAGAAGTAAAGCACAACCCACTGACCGCGTAGATCCTGTAACTTTACTGGTGTGCCGTCGGCATCGGGCAGGCAGAAGTCGGGAGCCAGATCTCCGATTTGTAAGGGCATGATCCTCTGCTCTTTTTCGTAAGGTGTCGGTTTTTTGATTGTAGGTTGGATTGTCCAGATTGCCTAACTTGTGCAAAGGTGAGCTAGAAGAGGCGGGTATTTGTCGATCGGGTGTGCTACTTCGGTGGGGACACGCTACACTTTATCGGCAGAAACAATATGGATAACTCGAATTTGCGTGCATGAGTAGTGGAGTCAATGCTGGCATGGAGCATGGAACCGATCGGCCGAGTGTGAGTGTAGCGAGTGCTAAAGCCGATCGAGCAACTCAGAAAATTGAATTGCGTCGATCGTTGCTGAAGGCGCGTCAATCGATGCCCCAAGAAATTTGGCAGCAGAAGAGCGATCGGCTCTGTCATCATCTTGCCCATTCGGACTGGTTGGCTCAGCCGCGAACGATCCTGGCTTATTTTAGCTTTCGTCAGGAGCCAGACTTGAGCCCTCTTTTCACGCTGCCCCATCGTTGGGGATTTCCGCGTTGTGAAGGCAAAACTTTGATCTGGCATTTATGGCAACCCACTTCCCAGCAGTGGCTCCTCCAAACAGGGACTTATGGTATTCCTGAACCTCATCCTGATAGTCCAATGCTGCACCCCAATGAGGTTGACCTGATGCTGATTCCGGCAGTCGCCTGCGACGTGAAAGGCTATCGTTTGGGATATGGAGGCGGTTTTTACGATCGATTACTGAGTTCACCAGCTTGGGCTAGAATTCCGACGGTCGGGATCGTGTTTGAATTTGCTCGCTTGCCGCGATTACCAGTTGATCCATGGGATCGGCCGCTCCAAGCAATCTGTACTGAAGTTGGCATGTTCGAACCGCGTAGATAGTTGGGATTATGCTAGAGAGTAACTGAAGCGCTCTGTAAAACAGATGGCATACATTTGTAACACGTCTGCAATCTGACCGAATCAGTGGAGATGAGGAAAGCTGTGGTGATCCTTAAGGGGTGAACCTTTAAATAGACAGACTCCAGTAAATAAACAGATTCCAGATCTTAATTCGCGGATATTAATGTCCATCGGTCTTAATCCAGGTTTCTACCAGTCAGCTCTACAAAGATGTCTTCTAAATTGGAACTCCGCAGCATCATGCCGGTTTTATCAGGTTGCTCCTCCAAAAAGGCTTTAGCATCTTGCATTGTGGGGAAAAACTGGTATTGCCACCGCTCGCCCTCCTGCTTCATGATTAAACCTTGCCCATGTCGTTGGCGTAACTCCTCTAGGGTGCCTAGCTCAATTAACCGGCCGCTGTCCATAATGCCGATCCGATCACAAAGATACTCTACCTCTTCCATGTAGTGGGTGGTGAGCAAAATGGTCATGCCTTGCTGATTTAGACCCTTGATGATTTCCCAGAGGCGACGACGGGTTTGGGGATCCAGCCCGACGGTTGGCTCATCTAGCAGCAAAATTTGGGGTTGGTGCAGTAAAGCCCTGGCGATTTGTAGGCGGCGCTTCATCCCTCCCGATAGGGTTCTCACTAACTCATTGCGTCGATCGCTCAGCTCAACATAGGCTAACCAGCGATCGATTTCTCGTTGCCGTCGAGGGTTGGGGATGTGATGCATCCGTCCATGGAACTCCATGTTTTCCCAGACAGTTAAATCCAGATCAACGCTGGTTTGTTGCAACACAACGCCGATCTGTTTCTTAGCCCCAAAGGGTTGCCGCACCACATCATAGCCTGCCACCACAATGTCGCCTTGGGTGGGGCGGGTCAGGGTGGTCACCATCCGAATGGTGGTCGATTTGCCAGCACCATTGGGCCCCAATAGCCCAAAAATCTCACCGGGTTCGATCGTCAGGGATAGATCATCGACGACAGAAATGTTGTTATAAACCTTATGAACGCTTTGCAGACAAACAGCGGCTGGCATATCTATCAGGAAGGAATGCATTGAAGTCTTCATTCTAAACTTAATTGAAGCAGGTTCTATTTAAAGGTTGGGGCAGGTTGAGGCACTTCAGGCTGCATTGATAGTCAGGCTGGCGTTGGGATTTGAGATATGGGTGTTTGAGATCTTCATCGCTCCCCCGATAGAATTCGGGTCTGTGACAGGCCCCTTCAAGCAATGAAATTCTGTAGACTAAAGTCTGTGAAAATGAAAATACAGCGACTATTTCTCTAATGGGTTGCTATTTTCACGTTCAAGATCTGACTTGTTTGGACGCTAGCTTGGACGGTGTCATGCGTATGCTTGATGAAAAGATGATGGATGAATACAAAGTTTAAGTAAAAAAATACTTCTACTGACACCACCTTGATATTCCTGTGGCAGGATCGTTGAAGTTAGATTGATATGTTTTGCTATGACATCGTCATCATCCTCTGCTCGATTTCGCTCTGCTGCCGAATTTCCTAAAACGATCGATCAACTGAGTCGTTCTGAAGCGGAACATCTCTATGCTGAAATGCGTGATTGTCTCATTTTCACCAATCGCAGTCGTGCCCAGTTGATTCGCCGCAACGAAGAACATAAACAAGCCACTCTACAAGTTCGTACGGAAGTTGCCCAGCTACAACAACTGATTCAACAATTAGATCTAGAGAAGCAGCAATTAACGACCCATAACCAGCAGGTTGTTTCTGAACTGACGCAGCAGATTGTCACCATGTCTGGACAGCTCGATCAACTGGTTGAAGCGTTCGATGGAATTGCAGATGTGGAAAGCCCGACGGGTTTCATGGCCCAACCCAGCCGATTCTTCAAATTTATTAAGGCTTTGAAAGCGATCGTTTTATTCTGGAAAGATGAAAGCGGGACAGATAACCTACCACTGCCTCCCCAACGAGCTGCTCGACCGCTCAACCTGCAGGAACGGGATGCCGATCGGCGCGAGAATCCTCGAATGCATCAAGATCAAGCTTCGATTAATCGATCGCTACTGGATGACTGAACCCATGGGTAAGAAACGCATTACGCAACTATTAGAACAACTTCAGGTCAATCAACAACAAGAGTTGCAAAATGCCGCTGCAATTTTCGCCGTGGCCCAGGTTGCAGTCAATCAGTTAGGTCAGGCTGGATCGCGATCAACTCATACCAGCCTACCTGAGTTATCAGGGAATCATCAGCCTCAGCCGCAACTCCCTGCTGCTCCCATGCCTGTTGAGCAAGCTGAGCTAAGACGACGGTATGGATCTCACCAAGCTTGTCGGCAAGCGGCTAAACGGCAGGGAATTATCTTTCGTAAAAACCCGAGTTGGGAGCAACTAGAGGTGGCGTTTGGCTACCTAGACGCTTGCCAGCAGCTTCTGCGCTCCTATTTACAAACCCATCCTGCCCCACAATTGCGGGGTGTCTCGCTCCAAATTGATTTAGATTCACTGAGCCGTGAGCAAGAGTCGCTTGTCTAAGTAACTTGTCTAAGTAACTTGTCTAAGTAACTTGTCTAAGTAACTTGTCTAAGTAACTTGCCTGAGTAACTTGTCTAAGTCGTCTATGGTCAGCAGTTCTCCTCTAGCGGTTCTTCTCAGAATGAGAACTGAACGGCTTAAGATAGAGATAACAGTCCTCCATCTGCCTCAGATTGACCCATGGTTACGCTCTCTCCAGACCTCCAAGCTCGTTTGGCTACACCCCTGCGGATCGGCAATTTTGAAGTCAATAGCCGTGTTTTGCAGTCGCCCCTTTCCGGTGTTACGGATCTGGTATTTCGGCGCTTGGTTCGTCGCTATGCACCAACCTCGATGATGTATACCGAGATGGTCAACGCCACCGGGCTACATTATGTTAAACAACTGCCCAAAATTATGGAGATCGATCCAAACGAGCGACCGATCAGTATTCAGTTGTTTGATTGTCGCCCAGATTTTCTGGCAGAAGCGGCACAAATGGCGGTGGCTGAAGGAGCAGATACGGTTGACATCAATATGGGTTGTCCTGTCAATAAAATTACCAAGAATGGGGGTGGTTCTTCTCTCTTGCGTCAGCCGGAAGTGGCAGAGGCCATTGTCCGATCGGTAGTGCAGGCTGTTGATGTGCCAGTCACTGTAAAAACGCGAATTGGCTGGAGTGACAAGGAGATTAACGCAGTTGAATTTGCACAGCGGATGGAGGACGCTGGGGCAAAAATGCTCACCCTGCATGGAAGAACACGGGCCCAAGGCTATAACGGAGCAGCCCGTTGGGAGTGGATCGCCAAGGTGAAAGAGGTGTTGTCGATCCCAGTGATTGCCAATGGTGACATTTTCTCTGTGGAGGCAGCAGTGCGGTGTTTGGAAATCACTCGGGCAGATGGGGTGATGTGCTCTCGCGGAACATTGGGCTATCCATTTTTGGTAGGTGAAGTGGATTACTTTCTCAAAACAGGAGAACTGCGAACTCCTCCCAGCCCGATCGAGCGATTGGAATGTGCTCGCGATCACTTAGAAATGCTGTGGGAATATAAAGGTGATCGGGGAATTCGACAAGCGCGTAAGCATATGACCTGGTATGCCAAAGGCTTCCCTGATGCTGCCGATCTGCGAGGAAAACTGGCAGTGATTGAGAATTTAACCCAAGGTGTGTCATTGATTAATCGGGCGATTGAACGGTTACAACAGACCGATTGGACAACGGAGTGGCAAACAGATGGGCAAACAAGTGGGACTGAAAACCCACAATTAGAAGAACCACAATTAATGGAAGTTTGATCAACTCCTGTGATGGAGTGACAAATCGATCGAATAATTGCTGCCTTGATCGTGCATGTCGATGCATCCATCTTCTTGTGTACTCTGAGCAGTGCAAAATCTTTGGCAAGATGACTGGATCAATCTAGGAGTAATTTTTCACGGCAATGCACGGTCGCTCTCTACTGCTCTCTATTGCTTCTGGAATTGATCTGCTTCTGGAATTGATCCGTTGACTGCTGCCTGAAAGAGCCAATGGGTTTCAAAAAAGCGCGTCGATCGGCCTAAAAGATGTTTTGAATTGCGGTAGCTGTTAGCAATTGATTCAGGTTGGGCAGACTGAGTTTACTCAAACAAAAGATGAAGATCTAACACTTTACTTGAAGTTTGCTATCGAGATTTAAATTTGTGGTTTGGCTACGAATTCGAATCCGTGTAGTTAGCATCAGTAGTTGATTTGATGTTGCGTTACAAACATTCAGTACTGAGTTGAAGTACTGGGTTTGGAGAGCGTTGTTTGGGTAAAGGTCAACCGAACCTCATGACTTTTTGAAATGGATTCCGTACTTTCCCGTAGGGTCTGATTGACTGAGGTAAAGATTTCGGCATTTTCGCTGTCTGATCAATTCTCACCAGCGCCTACTCTACTAGAGAATCCTTAACTTGAAGCCTCAGTCGGTTGATTTCAGGTTTGACTCTTTTTGTCCCCCTTAATGAAATTTAGGTGAACTAACATGGCTGTTGAAAAAGTAAACTCCTCCTCTAGCTTGGCTGAAGTGGTTGATCGCATCCTGGACAAAGGAATTGTGGTTGATGCTTGGGTTCGTGTTTCCCTGGTTGGGATCGAACTGTTGTCGGTTGAAGCTCGGATCGTGATTGCTTCCGTAGAAACCTACTTGAAGTATGCCGAAGCCGTTGGTTTGACCTCTCAAGCTGCGGTTCCTGCTGCGTAAATCAAGTCATTCTGGTGCTGGGCATCAAGCACGATGGTTTGCTGCCTTGCTCAGCACTTTCCCGCTTTTGTTTTAAGGAGAATGGTAGTGATTTCCCTCAAAGAATCCTGGCAGCAGCAACGACAGCAACGACAGCAAGAATTACTACAGCGGCAACAGATTGTTCAGGAGCAATTGCGGCAGTGGAGCCAATGCCGACAATCGCAGGCAGTGTCGCTGCGGCAAGACTTACAGGCTTTTCAACAACGGTTAAGCCAGCAAACGCAAGCCTTACTTTCCTTGTGTGCCGCTGATCGAGCTTTAATGTCGCAACAGGTGCGGCAAGAGCTACATGAATTTCGCACCCAACTTAGTGATACCGTTGGGGAGTTGCGTCATGAATTGCAAATCGGAACGCAACAGAGAAAATTGAATGTCGCAGAGCAACTACAGAATTATCAACAAGAGCGCCTGCAAAACCATTTACAACTGATGCAGGAGCTAGCTGCTTATCTAGAATCTTTGCGAGTGGAAACACAGCAGCAACTTGAGGAATTTGGGGTGACCCGACAACTGCAAGCTGTACAAGTTAGACAGATGCTGCAAGCAAGTAACGATCGTCGTAAAGCGGAAGTCGCTGAATTGTTTGCCGAGTTTGCCACATTTCGCAGAGAGTTAGTGGATTATTGCGCAGATCTACATCGATATGTTTGGGGTGAAAACCTCACCCTTGAGAAAATAGAGCGTGAACGGCAGGCAGTGGAGCCGACGATCGCTACAGTACCTGAGCAGATAACTGCCAAACCTGTATTGCCCAGTCCAGCTTCTACCGCCTCCACTGCTCCTCATAAATCTTCCGTGGCACCGGTTTCTGCTCCGGTTGCTACTCAGTTAACGGTAGCACCAGCCTCACCTCAACAGTCGAAGCCTGTAAATGCTTCTAAATCTGGGGCTGAAAACGCTTTACCCACGGCCCGTGTAATGCAGCCTGCGACGACATTAGATGATGAATATTCAGAAGAGTTCAATTTTGATACCCCTAACTCTTCTAATCCTTTAGAAGAAGCGATCTATACCCATATCTATGAGTCTCAGGGTGCTCGCCTTGCTGAGATTGAATCGGCGTTGGGCTTAAACCGCTTTCAAACGGTAGATACCCTGAGAACTTTGATTCGTAAAGGTCTGGTGACCCAGCGCAATAGTATTTATCTGATTCAAGAGGATGTAAAACTGTGACAACTGTTCTTAGAGCTAGCCCCCGGCGCTTTGTCAGTACCCCTTCCATTGAACGGGTTGTAATGCGGGCTTACCGCTACCTCCAATCTGGCTTTTCGGTTCATTTACGTGGCCCTGCTGGAACGGGTAAAACTACGTTAGCCCTTCATCTAGCGGATTTATTAGCTCGTCCTATGATGTTGCTGTATGGAGATGATGACTTCAAAACATCCGATCTGATTGGTAACCAAACCGGCTACACGCGCAAGAAAGTGGTGGATAATTTCATCCATAGTGTCGTGAAAGTTGAGGATGAGCTACGTCACAATTGGGTGGATTCACGTCTGACGCTGGCTTGTCGAGAAGGATTCACCCTGATTTATGATGAGTTTAACCGCTCTCGCCCGGAAGTTAATAACGTCTTGTTATCTGCCTTAGAAGAGAAATTGTTGGTTTTACCTCCCAACAGTAGCCGGAATGAGTACATTCGGGTCAATCCGCAGTTTCGAGCGATCTTAACTTCGAATCCAGAAGAATATTGTGGTGTCCATGCTACTCAAGATGCACTGCTCGATCGTCTCGTCACGATCAATATTCCTGAACCAGATGAGTTAACGCAACAAGAAATTATTATCCAAAAAACTGGGATTGATCGGGAAAGTGCAGTCATTATTGTGCAGGTCGTGCGTGCTTTTCGGAAGCGGATTGAGGCAGAGAAATCTTCTGGACTACGGGCTTGTTTGATTCTGGCTAAAGTTTGCCATGAGCATGAAATTTTAGCCATGCCAGAAAATCCGGATTTTCGTGATATTTGCCAGGATATTTTGCTGTCCCGCTCCAATTTAGCCTATGACACTTCCACTCAGTTACTTTGGGAAGTATTCAATGAAATGATTGCGGAGCACGCGATGCAGCAGGATGCCCAGCATTTTGCGCCTCAAATGAGAATTCTCAAGGCGGAGCATCCAGTCGGCGCAGGTGCTACTCAGCGCGGCGAAGCATCTTTAATTGAAGATGAAGCGGTTTTGCGGCAATGGCTCGCTGAAGAGCCTACGGATCTTCTCCCTGGAGAGTCATTACCTACGGTGCCATCTGTGCTAGCTGAAGTGCCTGCTCAGGTTGAAAGCGCTTCAACGGTGGCATTGCCTCAATCCGAGGAACAGCGAGTGGCAGACTCACTCATGGCCGAGCTTGACCAGCTTTCTGCCTTGATGACTGACAATTTGGCCGTTGCACCGGCGCTTGAATCCGCGTTGTCATCAGATACGCAGGAGGTTGGAGCATGACCATCACCATGCCAACCCGACCTGCCGATCGCACCATTGCCACTGCCACCCAAGGCTCATCGTTAGCCGATGTGCTAGAGCGCGTGTTAGATAAAGGTATCGTCATTGCTGGAGATATTGCTGTTTCCGTAGGTGCAACTGAGCTGCTGAGCATTCGGATTCGACTACTTGTGGCTTCTGTGGATAAAGCGAAAGAGATGGGCATCAATTGGTGGGAGAACGATCCCTATCTCAATCACCAAAATCACCAACTCTTAGAAGCCAATCAACAACTATTGGCAGCCAATCAGCAACTGCAAACCCGCTTGGATTCGTTGGAAACTGAGCTTTGCTCTCTTAAAGGTAATCTTTCCCCCTGAGTCTGACTATGTCTCCCATTGCCAATCTAGAAATTGCCCCTGCTTCTGGGTTAGAAACCCTAGACACTTCACCGTCTCCTAAGAATGGCCTTGCTTCGTTGTTATTGACGGTAGTGGAGTTGATTCGTCAGTTAATGGAAGCTCAAGTGATTCGGCGGATGGATGCCGGGTATCTCAGTGAAGCGGATCTTGATCGAGCGGCTGAGAGTTTCCAAAAATTAGAAGAGCAGGTGATCCACCTCTGTAACATTTTTGAGATTGATCCGGCTGATCTGAATATTGATTTGGGTGAAGTGGGTAGTCTCTTCCCCAAGCAAGGTGGCTATTATCCGGGTGAAATTTCTACCAGTCCTTCAATTTTAGAATTGCTGGATCGGCTTCTGAATACAGGCGTGGTACTGCAAGGCAATGTGGATTTAGGAGTGGCGCAACTGAACCTGATTCATGCCAAGCTCCAACTGGTTTTGACTTCTCGACCGATCGAATAATCGAGTAATTTCATGATCTAATCATCCATCTGATGATTAGTGAAACTATCTCATCAAAATTTCATCATCATCATTTCTTGATCTCATTCCCCCTATGGCATCAACTCTTTATCTCTACGGTATTCTCCCTGCGGCTAATTTACCCCACCTTGAAGTGGAAGGATTAGATCAGCAGGCAGTTCAAATGCATCAAATTGATAGCTTTGTTTTCCTTTACTCTATGGCGCGACAGGAGCGTTATCTGGCAAGTCGGCGCAATTTGCTAGGACATGAGCGTGTTTTGGAGAAAGCGATGGAGGAAGGCTGTCGCGCCCTGTTACCTCTGCAATTTGGCATGACCATTGAGGATTGGACAACGGTGCAGCAGCAGTTAATTCAACCAAGAGGAGAGCAGCTCAAGCAATTATTTCATAAATTGAATGGTCGGCGAGAAGTTGGCATTAAAATTTTTTGGGATGCGGAGCAAGAATTAGCAACTTTAATGCGGGAGAATGAACGGCTGCGACTTGAGCGGGATCGCCTAGAAGGAAAATCCCTCAGCATGGATCAGATTATCGCGATCGGTCAGTCGATTGAGCAAGCGATGAATGCTCGTAAACAGGAAATCATTGAACGGTTCAGAACGGTTTTAAATTCACTCACCGTTGAAATGGTTGAAAATGAAGGACTGAGCGAAGCAATGATCTATAATGCAGCCTACTTGATTGAATGGGAAGCAGAGCCACAATTTAGTCAAGTGGTTGAATCACTGGATACTGAATTTGGTGATCGGCTCCGGATTCGCTACAACAATTTCACAGCACCTTTTAACTTCGCGCAGTTAGCGGATTAGGGAGGCGCATTACAGATGTTTTTAGATCTACTTCTTGCTCCCCTTACCGCACCAGTCACTGGGTTGAGTTGGATTGCTGAAAAAGTGTTGGAACAAGCCAGTGCTGAACTCAACCAGAAAGAGAACTTAGCGAAGCGACTGCTAGCCTTACAAATGGCTTTTGATATGGGCGAGATTCCAGAAGCCGAGTTTGAACTTCAGGAAGAGGAGTTACTGCTAGCGATTCAAGCAGCCCAAGACGCGGAGCAAGCAGCCACAGAAATCGAAGCGTGAGGACGATTAGCCTCTGATGTTGCTGTGTAGAGGATATAGTTTTTGTTACGGTAGGCGATCGGTAATTTAACTGATCGTTAGCTGGCTTAGGTTACTTTTGGGGGCAGTGCTGCAATCACATCTGTAACATCCTGGCTTGACAGTATTTGTATTTGACTAACGCCTTTGCCCTTTGAAGATTAATATTTATTTCTTAGCCATTTCCTAAAAATTTACTTTGTCCTAAATTCCTTAGAGATTCTTCTCTTTAGAAGGTTACAACTAACGCAGTGTGCAACTTAACGGATGATAATAAATCAAAAACTACTACGCTATACAGCAATTGTCTTCCTTGTTGGTTTATTCTTCAGCGGATTCAACCTGCTGACATCTGCTCAGGTTACTCAACCCACGATAAACGATCCAACTCTAGTGCAGATTGACAGTGGTCAGGTTCGCGGTGTGGCAACTGGTGATGTGATTAGCTTCAAAGGCATTCCCTACGCTGCCCCGCCTGTCGGAAATCTGCGTTGGCGCGTGCCCCAACCTGTTCAGCCCTGGTCGGATGTGAGAATAGCAGACAAATTCGGTGCAGAATGTATGCAGACCGACTCTGTACTGAAATCAGAGGATTGCCTGTTCCTCAATGTCTGGAAGCCTGCTGCTTCAAACCAACCGCTTCCTGTGATGGTGTGGATCTATGGCGGTGCGCTGGCGCATGGACAGACATCACTT